>NZ_JBQEPY010000002.1:0-580161 GCF_052045915.1 Burkholderia sp. 22088 | reverse complement strand
CCGGCTTCTGTCGAGCTGATGCGCCGCGCCGGCACCTGGCGGGCCGGCGCGGCGCGAACCGGAGCGGTGTGGTGAGCAACGTATCGAAGAAGGAGTCGAGGATGCCAGCAGCAATTCCTGCATGCAAACCGGCGGCGGACGCGCTGGTGGTCGAGGATATTCACAAGTCGTTCGGCGGTGTCGAGGTGCTGAAGGGCATCTCGCTGACCGCGAGGAATCACGAGGTCGTGTCGATCCTCGGCAGCAGCGGGTCAGGCAAGAGTACGTTCCTCAGATGCATCAACCTGCTGGAAATGCCCGACCGCGGCCGGATCTGCGTGAACGGCGAAACGCTCGCGCTGAAGCCGGCGGGACGCGACGGCGCGCTCGTCGCGGCCGATGCGCAGCAGGTGATGCGCGTGCGCCGCAAGCTCGCGATGGTGTTCCAGCAGTTCAATCTCTGGGCGCACATGACCGTGCTGCAGAACGTGATGTTCGTGCCGGTGCGCGTGCTCGGCGTGCCGAAGCGCGACGCCCGCGACAAGGCGATCGCGATGCTCGAACGGGTCGGGCTCGCCGGCAAGTGCGAACACTATCCGAACCAGCTGTCGGGCGGCCAGCAGCAGCGCGTCGCAATTGCACGTGCACTCGCGACCGACCCCGACGTGATGCTGTTCGACGAGCCGACGTCCGCGCTCGATCCCGAGCTCGTCGGTGAAGTGTTGAAAGTGATGCGCTCGCTGGCCGACGAGGGACGCACGATGCTCGTCGTCACGCACGAGATGGGGTTTGCACGTGAAGTCGCGAACCGGGTCGTGTTCGTCCATCAGGGAAGAATCGAGGAAGACGGCAGTCCCGATGAGGTGTTCGCGAGCCAGAAGTCGCCGCGTTTCCAGAAGTTTCTGTCCAGCATCATCTGATGCGGATTCATTGTCAACCGGAGAGGAAACCATGAAGAAGCTGCTTCAGTCGCTGTGCGTGGGCGCGGCATTGCTCGGCTCGGTCGCGCACGCCGAGCAGGTCGTGCGGATCGGCACGCTCGCCGATTACGCGCCGTTCGAATACAAGGATGCATCCGGCAAGCTGCAGGGCATGGAGATCGACGTCGGCAAGAAGATGTGCGACACGATGAAGGTCAAGTGCCAGTGGGTGACGATGGATTTCGACGCGCTGATTCCGGCGCTCAAGGCGAAGCAGATCGATGCGGTGCTCGCGCAGATGTCGAAGACGCCGGAGCGCGAGCAGTCGGTGGACTTCTCGCGCATTTTCACGACGGCGCCCGTGCAGCTCGTCGCGAAGCAGGGCTCGGGCATCACGGACAACGCCGCCACGCTGCGTGGCAAGACGATCGGCGTTCAGACGGCCTCGACGCACGAATCCTATCTGCGCCGCCGCCTGCCGGCGAGCAAGTCGGGGATCAACGTGAAGGTCTATCAGACACTCGACGAGGCCTGGCTCGATCTCGAGGCAGGGCGCGTCGATGCGGTGTTCGCCGACAACACGGTCGCGTACGACTGGCTGACGAAGGCCGGCAGGAAGGAAGGCTTCGACTTCGTCGGCAAGCCGATCGCCGATGCGGAGATCTTCGGCGACGGTACGGCGATCGCGGTACGCAAGGGCGACGCGCCGCTGAAGGCGCTGTTCGACAAGGGCATCGCGCAGGTGCAGGCGGATGGCACGTTCGCCGCAGCCAACAAGCGCTATTTCCCGTTCAGCATCGCGCCGCAATAACCGCGTATCGGGACCGCGCGGTCGCCGGACGGCGGCCTGCGCGAATCGGGCTCACAAGGAGCGATATTACGATGGACATCTTGGTGAACTACGGCGCGCAGATCGCGGCTGGCGCGCTCGTCACGCTGGAGCTCGCGGTCGCCGCGCTGTGCGTCGGCATGTTGCTCGGCATCGCCGGCGCATCGGCAAAGCTGTCGAGCCTGGGGTGGCTCAGACATGCGACCTATGCGCTGACCAATTTCCTGCGCGGCATTCCCGAGTTCCTGATCCTGTTGATCTGCTACTTCGGGCTGTCGCATCTGCTCAACGCGCAATTCGATGGCGCCATCGTCATCAGCCCGTTCTCGGCCGGCGTGATCGCGCTCGCCGTGGTGTTCGGCGCCTACTCGTCGGAGATGTTCCGCGGCGCGTTCATCGCGGTGCCGGCCGGACAGATCGAGGCCGCGCGCGCGTACGGGATGACACGCCTGCAGACACTGTGGCACGTGCGTCTGCCGCAGGCGTGGCGCATCTGCCTGCCGAGCCTGAACAACATGTGGCAGAACTTGCTGAAGGACACGTCGCTGGTGTCGATCGTCGGGCTCGAGGACATGCTGCGCAAGGCCAACATCGCCGCGCAGTTCACCAAGCAGCCATTCGTCTTCTACGTGACGGTCGGCATCGTCTATTTCGGCTTTCTCGCCGTATCCAACCCCGTGTTCGCGTGGCTCGAGCGCATCGCGGGCCGCGGTTACGCAAAACGCACCTGACGGGGCCACGTGATGAACGACTTTCTTTCCCTCATCGTGCAGTCCGGCCCGGACGTCGCGCGCGGCATATGGATCACGCTCGAGCTGCTGGTGCTGTCCTGCACGCTTGCGTTCGCGCTCGCGGTGCCGCTGGCGGTCGCGCGCACGTCGGCGTGCCGGTGGCTGTCGACACCGAGCCGCCTGTTCATGTCGGTGTTTCGCGGCACGCCGCTGCTGGTGCAGATTTTCGTGCTGTATTACGGGCTCGCGCAGTTCTCCATCGTGCGTGCGTCGCCTCTGTGGCTGCTGGTCGGCGGATCGTTCTCGTGTGCGTTGTGCGCGCTGACGCTCAATCTCGCGGCGTACATGGCGGAAGACATCCGGGGCGGGATCGCCGGCGTCCCCGCCGGCGAGAAGGAAGCCGCGCTCGCGTTCGGGATGAGCCGCTTCATGCTCACCTGGTTCGTGATCGTGCCGCGCGCGATCGGCATCGTCGCGCCGACGCTCGGCAACGAGATCGTGCTGCAGCTGAAGTCGACCGCGCTTGCCAGCACGATCACCGTGCTCGACCTGACCGGTGTCGCACGCCGCATCGCGATCGAAACCTATACGACCGATGCGCTGATGCTGGCCGGCATCGTGTACGTCGGCATCACGGCGGTGCTTTCGACCGTGCTCAAACGCATCGAAGGCCTGCTGAATCGCCATCTGGACAGCGCGCGTGCTTGACAGGCGCCGAATGAACGCGACACAACCAACGATCCGAGGACGACATGGGATACAAGCTTGAAACGCTGGCGCTGGCTGCGGACCGCGACGTGACCGACGAGAAG
Organism: Burkholderia sp. 22088; assembly: GCF_052045915.1. Taxonomy (NCBI): domain Bacteria; kingdom Pseudomonadati; phylum Pseudomonadota; class Betaproteobacteria; order Burkholderiales; family Burkholderiaceae; genus Burkholderia; species Burkholderia sp. 22088. The sequence continues at coordinate 576,890 of NZ_JBQEPY010000002.1, read as the reverse complement.
TCGGTCGCGCCGGCGATCCACTATTCGGCGGTGTTCAAGGCAGCCGGCAGCGAGGAATTCGCGGAGATGTCGAGCGTGCCGCAGCATCCGCGCAACTACACCCGCTACGGCAATCCCGTTCACGAGCGCGTAAAGGCGGTCATGGCGGAGCTCGAGGGCACCGAGACCGCGCTCGTCACCGCATCCGGAATGGGCGCGATCGCGACCGCGATCCTCAGTGTCGTGAAGGCCGGCGATCACGTCGTCGGACAGACGCGTCATTACATGAGCACCACGAAAATGCTCGACGACATGCTGCGCCGGTTCGGTGTCGAGGTGACGTTCGTCGACCAGACCGACGTGGTCGCGTTCGATCGTGCGATCCGGCCGAATACGCGGCTGATCGTGCTCGAGTCGCCGGTCAATCCGCTGCTGCTCGTGACCGACATCGCCGCGGTGACTGAAATCGCAAGGGCACGCGGCATCCTGACGCTCGCGGACAACACGTTCGCGTCGCCGGTCAATCAGCAGCCGCACCGGCTCGGTGTCGACATCGTCGTGCACAGCGCGACCAAGTATCTGGGCGGTCATCACGACCTGACCGGCGGCGTGATCTGTACGAGCCGCGTGCTCGCAGAGCAGATCTGGCATACGCACATCACGCTCGGCTCGGTGCTGTCCCCGATGGACGCGTGGCTGCTGCTGCGCGGGCTGCGCACGCTGCCGATGCGCGTCGAGCGGATCAACGCGAACGCTCAGGCGCTCGCCGAATTCCTCGAAGCGCACGCGAAGATCGAACGCGTGTTTTATCCGGGCCTGCGCAGCCATCCGCAGCACGGACTCGCATGCCGGCAGATGCGCGGCTTCGGCGGTGTGGTGGCGTTCGGCGTGCGGGGAGGCTACGGCGAAGCGCAGCGCTTTGTCGAGGCGCTGCGCTTGCCGCTGAATGCAGGCAATCTCGGCGGCGTCGATTCGCTCGCGATCCATACGGCATCCATGTGGGCGGGCACGATGTCGGCGGAGCAAATGCGCGCTGCCGACATTCCGCTCAATTTCATCCGCTATTCGGTCGGCATCGAGCACATCGACGACCTGAAAAGCGATATCGCGCAAGCATTGGAGCAGATCTGACACGGACCGGTGCGCACGCTCGATCGACGTCTCGTGTGCGTCGCGCCGACCTTTGAATCGATTCGGGCACGAGATGCGCGGATTGCAACGACGGAGCACGGACTATGCATGACATCACAGTACTCGACGGCGGCATGGGGCGCGAACTGGCGCGGATGGGGGCGCCGTTCAGGCAGCCGGAGTGGTCGGCACTCGCGCTGATGGAAGCGCCGCATTACGTCGGCCTTGCGCACGACGCATTCGTCGCGGCGGGTGCCGACGTGATTACCGCAAACAGCTATGAGGTCGTGCCGTTCCATATCGGCGAGGAGCGGTTCCGTCGCGACGGAGTCGCGCTCGCGGCCCTTGCCGGGCAACTCGCGCGGCAAGCGGCGGACCGCGCAGGGCGGCCCGTGCGCGTCGCAGGATCGCTTCCGCCGACTGGCGGTTCCTACCGCCCCGACCTGTTCGACGCGGCGCGCGCCGATGCCATCTTGGCGACGCTCGTCGATGGGCTCGATCCCTACGTCGACCTGTGGCTGGCCGAGACGCAGAGCCTGACCGACGAGATCGGCGCGGTCCGGCGAGCGCTGGGTGAGAATCCGAAGCCGCTCTGGGTCTCGTTCACGCTGCGCGATGACGTCGAAGCAGGCGCCACGCCGGTATTGCGATCGGGGCAGACGCTCGGCGAAGCGATCGACGCCGCCGTGTCCGCGCGCGCGACCGCGCTGCTGTTCAATTGCAGCCAACCGGAGGCGATGGGTGCGGCGATCGAGACGGTGCAGCGCGGGCTTGCGCGAACGGGAACGTCGCTCGTGATCGGCGCCTATGCGAACGCGTTTCCGCCTCAGCGCGCCGATGCGCGTGCGAACGAGGAACTCCACGGTTTGCGCGGCGACATCGATCCGCCCGGCTATGCAAGATGGGCGGAGCAGTGGCTTGCGCTGGGCGCGCGGATCGTCGGCGGATGCTGCGGAATCGGCCCCGGCCACATCGCGGCATTGCGCGACGCGGTCGATGCACGCGGTGCCCGGCACACCGGGCTCGGCGAATGAAGATCGACGGCCTGGACCAGAAGATAATCGACGCGTTGTGTGCCGATGCGCGGATTCCGCTCGCGGTGCTGGCCGACAGGATCGGTTTGTCCAGGCAAGCGGTCCGGAACCGGATCGACCGGCTCGAAGCACTGAACATCATTGCAGGCTATACGGTGCGGCTCGCATTGCCCGATGAGGTCGTGCCGGTGCGCGCCGTGATGCTGGTTTACCGCAAGGACCGGATGCGCGGTGCAGACGTGCTTGCCGCACTCGAGCGGATCGCCGAGGTGCGCGATTGCGCGGTGCTCAGCGGCGAGGTCGATTTGCTCGTACAGATAGAGGCCGCCACACACGAGCGCGTCAGCGACATCTGGGCGACGATCAGTGCGATGGACGGTGTGCAGAACATGACGACCAGCTTCGTGCTCGATTCGGTTGTCCACAAGCGTTGACCAAACTGGCGCGACGGGAAAGGAGCAGGTGGGGTAGCTTGCCGATCATGACCCGATCCTGTCATTCGCCTGTACTTCGGCTGCAACTTCCGACTGTCGGCCCTGCCCGGGTATCGGACTCTCGCCTATCGATCAGTCTTCTCGCGCAAGCCGCAGCAAGATGTCGGCGAGGGCTCGAATTTTCGGTTGTGCCGCACGTTGGGACGGATATACGAGGAAGTAGGAAAGACCGTCCTGAACCACGTTCTCAAACGGCGTCACCAGCGATCCGGCACGGAGCCGGTCTCGTGCCATTCGTGGGTCGCCGATTGCAATTCCGTGTCCATCCATCGATGCCGCGAGCGTCAATTCGAGGGTATCGAATACAAGTCCACGTTCTGCATCGATCTGGAGCGCCCCAACATGATCGAGCCAGCATCTCCACTCCGCGTGGCTGGGCCCGGGATGGAGCAAATCGACATGCGCAAGGTCGGCAACGGATCGCAGTGATGTTGCCAATGTGGGCGCGCACATCGGCGTGAGCGTCTCGGAAAACAGCGGTACCGCTTCCATACCGGTCCACTGTCCTGTGCCTCGCACAATGACGGCATCGACGTCGGACGTAGTGAAATCCGGCGTATCGTCCGCGGATGTCGAAATACGAAGCTCCGTCCCGCTCATGGCGCGATGAATGTCCGGCAGCCGCGGGAGCAACCAGCGAATGGCGAACGTGGACGGCAACTTCAAGGTGAGAACTGAAGTCGTCCGCGCATGGAAGTCTGCGTGCTGAACCAACTGCGTGAGCACGTTGACCGCGACCGTCAGCAGTCCATTTCCTTCTGCTGTCAACGTCAGACCCGATACGTGGCGCACAAAGAGCGCGCATCGATAATGCGTTTCCAACTGCTGTATCTGGCGGCTCACCGCGCCTTGCGTACGGCATAGATGAGCCGCCGCCTTGCTGACGCTGCCAAGCTGCGCCGCGGCGACGAATGACTGAATCGCTGCCAACGGTGGGAGGGGCCGCGTCAGGTCAGCCAGCGGATATGCATGCGCTGCATACCCGGATTGCACATTTTTCGATTGTTCGGTCATCGGTGCGTCGCTATCGTGCGTCTACCGGATGCCCTGTTCTTGCGAATGAACGGGGTTGTCAACGAATGATCGGAGGATAATTTTGGACTCAACGTCGGGATCACTATATACGGAACAGGTTCGCGCGTACCTTCGGGAACTGGAGCGAGGCGATGTCGGTGCCATCTGCGCGCTATTTACGCCGGACGCGCAGATTTTCTCGCCATTTCTCGGCTGGATGCATCCTGAGGCCTTTTTTTCGAAGGTCGCTGCCGCGTCGGGAGAAAGCAAGATTACACCGATCGATATCTGCGTCAGCGCGAGTGGGGCTCGACGTGCGACAGGTTACTTTATCTACGACTGGGGCCTGAAAGACGGATCGGCGGTGCGCTTCGAGTGCGTCGACGTGTTCGAGTTCGACATCGCGGGGCTCATCGAACGGATGATCATCGTCTACGACACCCATCCGATTCGGAGTACGGTCGGCGACAAGTACGCGTAGCGGAATCGATGTCGCTCAATACCGAGGGCTGGTTTACGGGGAGGTCGCCGACAAGCTGCAAGCGGGCCTCGGCCGGCCGTTCAGCCGTTCGGTGTGGAGCGAGCGGTATTTGCTGGATGAGCTGGCGCGCGACCCGAACGATATGATGCGCAAGTATCGTGCGGCTTTTGCTCAACGGCGAGGGGGCGCATGGGGCGAGAGTGGGACGGTCAATCGACGCCACGCCATCATTGTCTTGACACGCCGTGGATTCATCAACCGCAGTGCGAGGCTTTGTCCGGAACGACAGGGTCAACCCCACACCAATGCGCAGCGGTCAGTCGGCATCCACGCGCACTCGGCCCGGATGAATATCCATGCGGATTGTCTTCGTGTCGAGAGACGTCATGCCGCCAGACCTCGGCGGCTTCGCGTGCTAATCCCTCACGCCCTGCGCCGAGCTCATGAAGTTGACGCTGATCCGCGTGCCCTCGATTTCCGGTTCCTTGGGCACGCAGTGCACCCAGTCTTGCTGCGCGCGCCCTCCCATCACCACCAAGTCTCCGGAAGACGGTTTGAAGGTCATGGAGCGGCCGCCCTTGATCGGCTTGATCAGGAACCGGCGTATCGTGCCGAGCGTCAGGACGGGCACGATGCAGTCGTGCTTCCGGCACGAGCCGTGGTCGCGATGCCAGCCTGTACTGTCTTGCCCGTTGCGATAGAGGTTCATCCACAGGCCGTCGTATTCCACGCCGTAGTGACGCGACAGCGCACGGACGGCCTGCAGCAGGCGCGCGTCGGGCACATCGGCGACATGCTTGTAGACCGCCGTCATGCGCGGCTCGCGAAACACCTGGTTGAACATGCGCCGATCGTGCTCCAGCCACGGAACGCTGTTGCGCAACTGCTCATAGAGCTGCGACGCCCCTGAAATCCATCCGGGCACGATTTCGATCCAGGAATGAGCGTCGAGATCGAAACGCCTTGCCGATCGAAAGGACTCGTCTATCGAGAATTCGGCGTCGCTGCTTCCGAACAAATCGCTCTGTGCAGGTACCGTGCTCGGGATCCGTGTGATTGAATTCATCGTGCAAGTTGATCGCTTCAGGTGGTGACGAGTCACGCGGCCGGGAAAGGTGTCGATATGAGTCGTAGTCAGGCCGAAGCACCGTGATTCATCGCATGCCACGCACGCAGCACCGAATAGCCGCGCCAGGGCCGCCATTTCTCGGCGGCTTGTGCTGCGGCACGGGCGCTACCCACACCCAGGGCCTTTTGCAACGCGACGTCGCCGGCGGGAAAGGCGTCGGGCCAACGCAGCGCGCGCATGGCGATGTACTGCGCCGTCCAGTCGCCGATGCCGGGCAGCGCGCACAATTCGGCGCAAGTCGCAGCGACGTCTACGCCGGGGTGCAAAGCGATGCGCCCGTCCAGCACGGCGTGCGCCAGCGCATGCAGCGCGGTCTGGCGTTGCCGCGTGATGCCCAGGCGGCCGAGCTCATCGCCGGTGGCGGCCGCCAGGGCAGCAGGCGTGGGAAAGAGACGATGCAGACCCGCGACAGGCGTTTCGATCGGATCGCCGAAGGCCGCAACCAGTCGCGCGCCCAGTGTGCGTGCAGCGGCCACGGTGACCTGCTGGCCCAGCACGGCGCGCACCGCTAGCTCGAAGCCGTCCAGTGTGCCCGGCACGCGCAAGCCCTCGCCCAACGGGAACGCGGCGTGCAGAGCCGCGTGGATGGCGATCGGGTCGGCGTCCAGATCGAACGCGGCGCGCACACGGTTGATCAGCGCCGGCAGGGCGGCGGCCAATGAATCGCTGATCGTCAGCACGGCCTGCGCGCGATCTTCGTCGAAGCGAGCGCGCAACCAGCCGCTACGCGCCTGCGCACCTTGCACAAGCCGCAGCGTTCGCGTGTATTCCAGGCCCGCGACCTGCTCGACGCCGGGCAACGCGCGCAGGCGCAAAAAGCCCACCATTGCCTGTACGTCATAGGGAGGCCGCCAGCCGAGTCGCACGGTCACGCCTTGTCCATCGGACGCGGATCTGGCCCGGCGCAAGGCGCTGGGATTCAGGCCGTAGTGGCGCGAGAAGGCATCGTTGAAGCGTCGGACGCTGGAAAAGCCGCTGGACGCCGCGACCTGGCTCATCGGCAATCGGGTGTCGGCAATCAACTGCTTGGCCGCCAACAGCCGGCGTGTTTGAAGGTACTGAAGCGGCGACACGCCAAAGTGTGCGTCGAAAATGCGGCGCAAATGGCGGTCGGTCACACCCAGCCGTTGCGCAATGCGCGGCATCAAGCCGCCGCTCGACTGCCCGAAGGTCGGGGGCGCGGAGGTCATGTGCCGCCATGCGTCGGGTTCATCCATCAATCTTGCGGCCTGCAGGGCCAGGATGCGCGAAGCGTCCTCCGTGCTCCAGGATGCCGCGCGCGGAGCCAATTCGGGGCGGCAACGCAAGCAGGGCCTGAAACCGGCCGCTTCTGCCTCTGCCGCGTGACGGTAGAAGCGGAGGTTCTCGCGACGCGGTGTCTTCACGCGACACACCGGACGACAGTAGATGCCGGTGCTGGTGACGGCCGCGAAAAAGGAGCCGTCGAAGCGCGCGTCGTGCGCCTTCAGCGCCAGGTAGCAGGCGTCGCTGTCGGGGGTGTCGATGGGGGTAGGCATGGGTGACATCGTATATCCCGCGCGCCCACGACGTGCGCCATTTTCGGACATGTGGTCTGTCGGCTTTGCGCCGCCAAACATCGGGCATCTCGAGCATCCGGGACGGCAGAAAATGATTGCGCGGTTCGGTCCCGCCAACCTCACGGAACGCGGTATGCGCTTGACTTCAAGGTGATCGGGAACCTGGATCGGGCGTGAGGCAGTGCCGTGCGCTCATAAAACGGACCGGCCCTCACGACGGCGCATTCTCGTTCCCTCGCAAGAATCGGAGTTGCCGCGCGACCTCTCCCCGGCAAGGTGTCGCTACGCGCAGGCCAGATGATCAAGCCGTGAGTGGCATGGGCCATAGCGGCCCCATTTCTTTGCGCGCCTGCCGCTTGCGGCGGTGGTTGTTGCCGATGCGTTCCATCGGCCTCCTGGCGAGGCGATCACGGCGATCGGATCGTCGACGCCTTGCCTGCGTCCAGCCGTTGCCGGCAATCGATCGTGACGCGGCGGCGTGCCGGTACCCGCTTGCCCGCCGACACCCCCGAAACATCGGATGCGACACCTTAATCCCGCAGTAACTCTTGTAATGCAATTCGCCAAAACATCGAGGATAATTATTTAAATCGCCGAAACTATTTAATTTATTTCCTTTTAATCAAACAAAACATCCGCGCCGGCAAAGGTATTTAAGTTCGCCTCGTCATTCAATGTGGCTGCGTCCGCTTCAGGTAAGCCTGTCAGGGCTCTGGGGGCGATTCGCATTTGCGACCCTTTATATGCGATCTAAAAATCGGCCGAAAATGTAAAGCATTGCAATATCAAGGAGAGAGTTGAGTATTCCGATTGCGATGCATGATTTTATTTGGCAGGATTTTCATCAGGTTGCTCGATTTCAAGGCAACAATACAGCCGGCCATTCAATCAGTCGAAACAACACGTGCCGGATGAGCAACGATCCGAAAGGAAGCTGACGAAGAAACGGATAACGAGGCGGCGAACGGGCGACATCGTTCGCGTTCATTGAAGCAATCGTTTGCCTGGGCGTCGATGCGTCACTCGAGCGACCCGGGCGGATTCGATACGGGGCAGCCATGGCGATACTCATGAACGATTCTTCCGGGGAAGCGTGCCTGCTCCGCGCGTATCACGTGTTCGGCCGGGATGCCGCGCGTTGCGATACGGTCATCCGGGATGCGTCGGTGTCCCGTGTTCACGCCCATATCCGCTGGGTGGGCGGGCTGTGGGAACTCCACGATCACAGCAGCAACGGCACGTCGCTGTCCGGCGTGCCGTTACGCCACGGCGATCACGCGGTACTGCAGCCGGGTGACATGATCCGGTTCGGCAGGGCAGGCATCGCGCCGTGGCGCGTCGATGCGCTCGACGATCCGGCCGATACGCTGTGGCCGATACGAGGCGCTGCGCATCCGATCGTGCTCGCGCCGCGCCAGATCCTGGCCGCCCGCGCCGCGCAGCCGGTCACGATCGTCCGGTCGCCGGCCGGCGAATGGCTGTGCGACGACACGTTGCCGCCGCGCGCGCTCCATGACGGCGACGAAGTATCGACCGGCGACGCCACGTGGCGCCTGGCACTCGCGCGCAATGGTTCGACGATGAGGCTCGCCGCCCCCGCCGATCCGGCCGTGCCGGCACAACTGCTCGAATTTCTCGTCAGCCGGGACGAAGAGCATGTGCGCATGCTGCTGCATGTTCGCGGCGGCGTGGTCGACCTCGGCGAGCGCGCGCATCACTACAGTCTCGTCACGCTTGCCCGCGCGCGCTCGGCCGACATGCAGGCCGGCTACGACGCCGCCACGCAAGGCTGGATCGAACTCGACCGGCTGGCGCGCATGCTCGGCATCGATACGTCCCATGTCAACGTGCAGATTCACCGCGCCCGGAGCCAGTTCGCGGCCCTGCCGGGGCTGGGCGCGAGCCAGCTCGTCGAGCGCCGGCGCGGCAGCGTCAGGTTCGGCGATTTCCCGTTCCGCGTCATGCGCGGCGCGCATCTCGAATGCCAGTCGGTGCCGCCCGCTCAGCCGCGTATCGGCGTGCATCGTCCGGCGCCGGCCCCGGTAGTCCATTGCTCATGAACTCGAGAGAACCGGTCTCGGTGCCGGCCGTGCCCCGCGCGTCCGGCGCGCCATTTGCGGAACTGGCCGGCAAGCGGCGTTACCGGCTCGGTTCGTTGCTCGGCGAAGGCGGCAATGGCGTGGTGTTTCGCGCGACCTGCTGCGAAACGGGACAAGCCGTCGCGATCAAGCTGATGCGGGATCACGCCGCGCGGACGGCGACGGAGCGCGCGCGCCAGCGTGCGCGCTTCCAGCGCGAGACGAGCCTGTGCGAGGCGCTGCGGCACCCGAACATCGTGGCCTTGCTGGACAAGGGGGAAGCGCCCGACGGCCGGCTGTTCGCCGTATTCGAGCTGGTGCAGGGCCCGACCTTGCGCGACCGGCTCGCGGCACAGGGGCCGCTGTCGGCCGTCGACACGGGCCGGCTGATGGCGGAGGTGCTCGACGCGCTCGCGGCCGCGCATCGCCGGGGCATCGTGCATCGGGACCTGAAGCCGCAGAACATCGTGATCGCGATGGCCGACGACGGGCCGCATGCGAAGCTCCTCGATTTCGGCATCGGTGCGTTGCTGCCCGGCGCGGAAGACATCGGGCGCCAGACCCTGACGCTGGCGACCGAGGTGCTTGGTTCGGCGTCCTATTGCGCGCCCGAGCAATTGCGCAACGAGCCGCCGACGCCAGGAAGCGACCTGTATGCGTGGGGCCTGGTCGTGATCGAATGCCTGACGGGCGAGGTCGTCATGCGCGGTGCGAGCGTGGCCGACATTCTCTATCAGCAGCTCAGCCCGGCGAATGTCGCGTTCCCTCCGCCGATCGCATCGCATCCGCTCGGCGCGGTATTGCGGCGCGCGCTGAGCAAGAATCCGGAGCAGCGCGCTGCGTCGGCCGACGAACTCGCGGAAGCGTTCCGCACGCTCAACTTCGCGTCGCTCGTCGGCCGTTTCGATGCCGGCCGCGCAAGCGGGCCGACGCATCCGCGCCCGTTCGCGCCGTACGGCGAGCCGATCGCAACGGCGGGCGGGTACCGTCAGATCACCACGCTGTGCTGTTGTGTGACGATCACCGGAGAAGGCCGGCGACGCCACGCCGGAGTCGATCACGACGTCCTGCTCGACGACTACGAGGAGCAATGGCAGACGAAGTGCGCGGATATCGCCGTCGGTTACGGCGCGCAGGTCGACGCACGGCTCGGCGACACGCTGCTGTTCCATTTCGGCCTGCAAGGCGACATCGATTGGCCGGCGCGCCGCGCGGCGCGCGCGGCACTCGACATGGTGCGGGTGGCCGGGCGCGCAAGACTGCCGGTGCCTGCGGCGGCCGGCGGCGACGCCGGTGGCGCAAGCTGGCGCGTTGAAGTGGCCGCCGCGATTCACGTCGGGCAGGTTCTCGCCCATGCGTCGCATATGTCGGGCGTATCGACGCCTGCCGCGGCTGCGCGGCTGCTGCGGCTTGCCGGGCCCGGACAGATTCTGATCAGTGACGATGCGCGGCTGGCGCTCGAACGGCATGCGGACTGTCGGCCGACCCCGTTGCGGCTCGCGCGGGCGGGCCTCGTGCCGCAGCCGGTTCACGAATTGCTCGGCGAGCGGCGCGCCGATACGCCGTTCGATTCGCTCGACGCCGGCATGTGGGCACCGATGATCGGCCGCGCGCGCGAACTCGGCGTACTCTTGCGCGCGTGGCAGGAGACGCTCGCACGACATCGTCGCGTGATGCGCGGCGAGCCTGTGCCGCACGGTGTGCCGCGGCTGGTCGTCGGCGACGCGGGGCTCGGCAAATCGCGCCTCGTCCACGAGTTGTGCGAGGTCGTCCGGGGCGAGGGTTCTGCCTGCGCGTATTGCGGGTGCCTGCCCGAGCGGGAGAATCACGCACTGTTTCCGATCCTGCGATTCATCGCCGCGCATTGGCATATCGACGCCGACGACCCGGCGGATCTCGCGCTCGCGGCGATCGACACCATGATCGCGCCGCTCGAATGCGATCACGCGGCGGCCCGTGTCGCACTCGCGACCTGGCTGGGGGTGCCCTGCGAAGGGACGAGGGTCCCATGGTCGAGTGCGCGCGAACGACATGCATTGTTCGACGTCCTCGAGCAGCTGATCGTGTCGCTCGGCAATGGCGCGCCGGTGTTGTTCGTCGTCGAGGATGTCCAGTGGATCGACCGCTCGACCGAGGATTTTCTTGCGTACCTGCGGCGTTCGCCGCGCGCGGCGGCGCTCGGCATCGTGCTCACGTCGCGCCCCGACCAGCTCGCGCGCTGGCGCGGCGCGACCGAACGCCTGGTGTTGCGCCGCCTGCCGCGCGACGATGCGCAGCGCCTGATGTCGGCATGCCTGGGCCCGGGCGAGCTCGATCCGCTCTGGCTCGACCCGCTCGCCCGGCGCACGGCGGGCATTCCGCTGTTCATCGAGGCCGTCGCGCGCGAGCTGACGATGGGCGGCGCGGACGGCACGCTCGCCGGGCTGCTGACGACGGATCCCCGTCCGCTTCCGCTCAGTCTCGGCGGGATGCTCGGTCGAGCGTTCGACCGGATCGACGACGCGCGCGACACCGCGCAGCTCGCCGCGACGATCGGGCTCGAGGTGGATGCGCAACTGCTCGTCGCGGCTTCGCCGCATGATCGCGCGACGCTCGACGCGCACCTGCAGTTGCTGCTCGAGGAACGGATCCTGTACGCGCAACATCGGCGCGATCGCGTGGTCTATTCGTTCCGCCATGCGTTGATTCGCGATGCAGCGTATGAGTCGATGCCGCCCGAGCTGCGGCGCGGCAACCAGGCACGCGTCGGCCGCGCGCGGGTGGCGTAAGCCGGTCGCGGCGCCGGTGCGCATGCGTCTGGCGTCGCGGAGCACTTCGCGCGCGCGAGTGCGCGGGGGGCGTTTGCGGGCGCTCGACATCACCACCGATCCCGGGGTGCCGACGGTAGCCGCGCCGACGGAAAATCCGCAGGACGGGCGCTTTTCGATCGGCTTCGGCTCCCGTCCGGATGGCCGAATCGCGGTGCAGCGCGCGCTGACCGAAGTCAATCAGTTGTTCGATGTCGAGGCGCAGGGGCGCTGTGTCATCTCTGGCCGCGTTTTGGTGCACGACGGCTTTACCCGGTGCCGGTGGATCTTGGGTAGTGCGCCCGGCCACGCAGCGAAGCCGAGTTGAATCCGGCACGGCTGTTTCCGTGACTTGGCCGCTCGTCCGCCAGTGGCGCCGGGTTCCGGGCGCGACGTCGGTCGAGGCGTAGTTTCATCTCGTGCTCCCGCTTTCGTCTTTCGAAATCCTGACGTATTTCAAAATGCTTTCCATCCATGTCGCATGCGCGATTCGATGCCGGGACAGTCGAAATTTGCATAGCGTTTGTGAACGGAATTACGGCTGCATACGTTCGCGGTTGACGGTGCCGCGCGCCATGTCCGGCGCGCAGCGGCCTCGATGCGCGGCGTGATGGCGCGTCGCGCGGCCGCAGGCGCCGACGGGCCCGGATCGCGGTACGGTCCGAACGAGATCACGCAAGCACACGAGGATGCAGTCATGGCATCGATTCCCGAACCCGCGCCGACCGGCGACACCAGCAAACGGAACTGGCTCGAATCCCACGAGGCCGGCTATCACAAGACCCTCGGCAATCGACAGGTGCAGATGATCGCGATCGGCGGCGCCATCGGTACCGGCCTGTTCCTCGGCGCGGGCGCGCGCCTGCAGGCCGCCGGGCCGTCGCTCGCGATCGTCTATCTCGTGTGCGGCGTGTTTTCCTTCCTGATCCTGCGCGCGCTCGGCGAGCTCGTGATGCATCGCCCGAGCAGCGGCAGCTTCGTGTCGTATGCGCGCGAATTCCTGGGCGAGAAAGCGTCGTTCGTCGCCGGATGGATGTATTTCCTGAACTGGGCGATGACCGGCATCGTCGACATCACCGCGGTCGCGCTCTACATGCATTACTGGGCGCCGTTTTCGGGCGTGCCGCAGTGGATCTTCGCGCTCGCCGCGCTGTGCATCGTCGCGACGATGAACCTGATCGGCGTGAAGTGGTTCGCCGAGATGGAATTCTGGTTTGCGTTGATCAAGGTCGCCGCGATCGTGCTGTTTCTCGTGATCGGCAGCGTGATCCTCGGCACCGGCGGGCACGTCGCTGGCCATGACACGGGCATGCACCTGATCACCGACAACGGCGGGTTCTTCCCGCACGGGCTGATGCCGGCGCTGGTGCTGGTGCAGGGCGTGGTGTTCGCGTTCGCGGGCGTCGAACTGGTCGGCACCGCCGCCGGCGAATGCAAGGACGCGCGCAAGGTGCTGCCGCGCGCGATCAACAACGTGATCTGGCGCATCGCGATCTTCTACGTCGCGTCGGTCGTCCTGCTGGTCTGCCTGCTGCCGTGGAGCGCGTACAAGGCGGGCCAGAGCCCGTTCGTCACGTTTTTCGGCGCGCTCGGCGTGCCCGGCATCGGTTCGGTGATGAACCTGGTGGTGTTGACCGCGGCACTGTCGAGTCTCAACTCGGGACTGTATTCGACCGGGCGCGTGCTGCGTTCGCTCGCAATGGGCGGCTCGGCACCGGCGTTCCTCGGGAGGATGAGCGGGCAATCCGTGCCGTACGCGGGCATTCTCGTGACGGTCGCGATCTACGTGGTCGGCGTGCTGCTCAACTACCTGGTGCCGTCGAGCGTGTTCGAGATCGTGCTGAACATCGCGTCGCTCGGCATCATCAGTACGTGGGCATTCATCGTCGTGTGCCAGATGAAGTTCCGCGCGGCGGTCGCGCGCGGCGAGGTGGACGACGTGTCGTTCAGGATGCCCGGCGCGCCCGTGACGTCATGGCTGACGCTGCTGTTCCTGCTCGGCGTGCTGGTCCTGATGGCATTCGACTATCCGAACGGCACGTGGACGATCGCGTCGATCCCGCTCGTCGCGCTGCTGCTCGTGGCCGGCTGGAAGTGGCTGAGCGGACGCGCGCACCGCGCGTCGCTCAAGCCGACGATTCCGTCGGTCGCGCTCACGCAGAACGTGCTCGAGAAGGACGGCGACTGACGGGACGCGCGACGAGGCGCGGCCGCCGGCCCGGTTGCGGCGCGCCCGCTCACATTTGCTTGCAGCCGGCATTCCCGGATCCGGTTCTGCGGCGTATGGTCGGTTGCGGCGCGTGCGCCTCGATACGTTCGATGCGCTTGCCGGCCGGTCGGGCGACAGGCCGGGGGCGCGGCCGTGATGCGCGCGACGGTTTCTACGTGAAGCCCGTCGTACCGAAGTCGTTGCAGCCGAGCGTGTGCCGCAACGAAAGCTTCGGGCCGGCCACGCGGGTCGCGCGGCCGGCCGCCGCGCGTGTCAGAACCGCGTACTGAATCCGACCCGCGCGATCGACTGCAGTGCGCCGCTCGACGCACCGTTCGCGTCCATCACGCCGTTGATCTGCGCGTTGCTGCCGTGGTTCGCGCGCTGATGCACGCCCGCCACGTACACCATCGTGCGCTTCGACAGCCAGTACTGGACGGCCGCCAGGAACTGGTGCGCGTGCGCATTGTCGAGCGTGTCGTTGCCTTTCATGTAGGTGTAGCTCGCGCCGACCACCCACGCAGGCGACGGATGCCACGACGCGCCGGCTTCCGCCGACCACGCGCCCGCGCCGTTCGCCGAGTTCCGTACGGTCGTCACGAGCGCCTTCCCCGTGACCGTGCCGAGCGTGTAGTGCACCCCTGCGCCCCAGTTGCGCGCGCTGGTCGGCGGGAGCCCCGCCGACGCGCCGTATTTCTGGTTCGTATAGGCCGCGCCCGCGCCGAACGGGCCGTTGTCGTAGCTCGCGCCGACGCTGACCGTGTTGTTCGCACCGACCGACCCCGCGACGTTCCCGAAGCCGTACAGCGCGCCGAAGGTCAGGCCCGACAGCGACGGGCTCGTGTACTTGACGGAATTCGCGACGCGATTGCTGCCCGCGACGCGATCCCAGTCGAACGCGCCGGTGGGGTTGTTCGGCAAGGCGAGCTTGTCGAACGGCCCGTTGCGAAAGCCGTACAGGCCGACGAGATCCTGCGCGATCTCGTTGCCGCCGGCGGCGAGCGCATCGACCATGAACTCGTACTGGTTGCCGAGCGTGAGCTTGCCGTAACGGTCGTTCTCCAGCCCGACGTAGGCCTGCCGAGCGAACAGCCCGCCGCCGATGATCGAGCCGTTGCCGAGCGAATACTGGTTCACGAGCCGGAAGATCGCGCGCGTGCCCGCGCCGAGATCCTCCTTGCCTTCGAAACCGAGCAGGTTCGGAAAGAAGATGTTGTCGTCGAACTTCGCGTTGCCGTGGCCGCCTTCGTTGCTGACGTAGCTGATGCCGGCATCCATCAGCCCGAACATCGTCACGCTGCTCTGCGCGAACGACACGGCGGGAAGGGCGCATGCCGCGAGCGCCAGAAGGGTCTTTTTCGTCATCTCCAATGTGCTCCTCACATGTTTCCGGTCAGGCCGGATATTTTTAATTGGACTACTGATTGATATGAAAAAACCCGAGCCGGGCGATTGCCGGTTCGGTGGCAACCGGAGCGAACCGGTGTGTGGCGGGCATCGGCCGGCATCGGCTGGAACCGCGTGCCCGCCGATGCCGGCCGATGCCTGTCGAGCGCGCGCTAGACCGTCGAATACCCGCCGTCGACCGGCACGACCGCACCTGTCACGAACGACGCGGCGGGCGAGCACAGGAACAGGATCACGTCCGCGACTTCGTTGGCCGTGCCCCAGCGCCCGAGCGGCGTGCGTTCGAGGATGCGTCGTGACGCCTGCGTGTCGGCCATCAGGCCGCTGCTGAGCGGCGTGTCGATCCAGCCGGGCGCGACCGCGTTCACGCGGATGCCGCGATCGGCCCACGCCTGCGCGAGCGAGCGCGTGAGCTGTGCGATGCCGCCCTTGCTCGCGCTGTACGCGGGGCGGTCCTTGCTGCCGAAGTACGTGTACATCGATGCGACGTTGACGATGCTGCCGCCTTGTACGGACAGCGCCGGCAACGCGGCGTCGGAGGCGCGCATCACCGACGTCAGGTTCACGTTCAGCACGAGTTCGAACTGGTCCATCCGGTATTCGTCCGCGTGCCGGCTGATGCCGACGCCGTTGACGAGCACGTCGAGCCGCGGCAATGCGGCGATCGTGCGCGTCAGTGCGTCGCTGTCGGTCACGTCCAGTTCCATGCACCGGACGCGCGGATGCACCGGCGCGTGCGGGCCGGTAGCTTCGAGCCCGAGCGCAACGACCGATGCGCCGGCTTCCGCGAAACGCCACGCCGTGCTTGCGCCGATGCCCGATGTGCCGCCGGTTACCGCGACGGTCCTTCCCTCAAATAACCACTGGCGACTCATGTTCGACACTCTCGACGGCGTGGGTGGAGCGCGCATGCCGCTGCGCGGGGGAAACCAGGATCTTGATCTGCGTACGATCGGCGAGCAGCGCGTCGAAGCCGTCGGCGACGGCGTCCTCCAGCGACACGGTACGCGTGACGATCGACGTGAGATCGAGCGCGCCCGACGCGACGATGCGCAGCAGGTCCTCGTACGCATGCCGGTAGCCGACGCTCGCCGTGAAGGTCAGCTCGTCGTTGACCGCGCGGAACGCGTCGAAGCCCGCCTGCGGCATCAGGCCGACCATCACGACGCGGCCGCCCTTGCGCAGCGCCTGCATCGCCGCCTCGAACGTGGCCGGCAAGCCGGCCGCCTCGAAGCTCGCGTCGACGCCGAGCCCGCCCGATGCCTCGTGGATCGCATCGCGCAGCACGGACGCGTCGAGCGTGCGCGCATTGAACGTGTGCGTCGCGCCGAAGCGCGCGGCGGCCGCGAGACGCTCGGTCGACACGTCGACCGCGACGAGGGTCGTCGCACCCTGCAGCTTCGCGAGCTGGATCAGCAGCAGGCCGATCGGCCCGAGCCCGAATACCGCGCACGTGTCGCCGAGCCGGAGCTCGGCGCGGCGCAGCGCGTGCAGCGCGACGGCCGCGGGTTCCATCACGGCGGCCTGCTCGAGACTCACGCCGTCGGGCAGCCGGTGCAGCATGTAGGCGGGCACGACCGCGAAGTCGGCCATCCCGCCGTCGCCCATCAGCCCGGCAAAGCCCATCGACACGCACAGGTTGTACGACCCCGAGCGGCAGTACGCGCACTGGTGGCAGCGATATTCGGGCTCGACGGCGACACAATCGCCCGGATTCAGCGTCGTCACGCCTTCGCCGACTTCGACGACGGTGCCGCAGAATTCGTGGCCGAGCGTCAGCGGCGCGG
Organism: Burkholderia sp. 22088; assembly: GCF_052045915.1. NCBI lineage: Bacteria > Pseudomonadati > Pseudomonadota > Betaproteobacteria > Burkholderiales > Burkholderiaceae > Burkholderia > Burkholderia sp. 22088. The sequence continues at coordinate 559,823 of NZ_JBQEPY010000002.1, read as the reverse complement.
TACGGCGCGACAGCGGATGCGGCGTGTCGACCGGAATCGCGTGCGGGCCGTCCGCGTATTCGTGCAGGTCGCTGCCGCAGATGCCGCAATACGCGACCGCGATGCGCACCTCGCCCGGCCCGGGGCGCGGCGTATCGATTTCCACGAGACGGACGTCGCGCGGGCCATGCCATTGAAGTGCACGCATGTCAGCGTCCTCCGAGGTTCTGTGTATCGAGACGGGTCGCGCCCGTGCCGGCGAGCGCGCGCTTGCGCAGCACGGCGGGCGCGGTTTCGACGAGGCCGAACGACAGCACGCACGCGAGGATCGCGCCGGTGGCCGACGTCCACATCGCGAACTGCAGGCCGTACTTGTCCGCGGCGAAGCCGGCGACGGTCGGCGCGACGAAGCCGCCGATCAGCTCGCCGGCGCCCATGATCAGCCCGAGCGCGCTGGCGATCGCGCGCGGCGGCACCGTTTCCGCCGGGATCGTCGCCATGAACAGCGTGAAACAGCCGAGGCCCGTGTAGGTCGCGAGCACGAGCGCGCAGAGCGCCCACAGCGAATTCGCGTGAATCATCGCGACGGGGCACGCGGCGGCGACCAGCGCGAACACGATCATCGTCGGCTTGCGGCCGATCCGGTCGGAGATCGCGGGCACCGCGAAACCCCAGAACACCCACGCGGCGCCGAGGCAGGTCATCACGACGCCCATGTCGGCAGGGGACAGGTGGCGGCTGTCGACGAGGAACACCGGCGCGAACGAGATGATCACGATGAACCACGTGAGGAAGAAGCAGCTGATCAGCACGCAAAGCAGGATGTTGCGTTCCTTCAGCAGCGCCCAGCGGCTGATCTCCGCGCCGCCCGCGGCCGGTGCGCCGACGGTGTCGGCCTGCGCATGCCGTGCGCCGCCGGGCGGCACCTCGCGCACCCAGCGCCAGATGCAGAACGCGATCAGGAAGCCGGGAATGCACGATACGAAGAACGCGTGGCGCCAGCCGTGCGCGGTCGCGATGCCGATCACGACCGGCGGGCCGATCATCGCGCCGAGCAGGCCGGCGGCGGAGCCTTGCAGCAGGCCCATGTTCAGCCCGCGGCGGCTCGGCGTCGAACTCTCGACCATCAGCGACTGCGAGAGCGGCAGCACCGGGCCTTCGGCGATGCCCATCAGCGCGCGGAACGCGATCAGGCTCGCGAAACCGCCGACGAGCCCCGACAGTGCCGAGCACACGGAAAAGCCGATCACGGCGGCGATCAGCAGCGGCTTGCGCGTGCCGCGCGCATCGGACCACGCGCCGGTCGCGGCGCCCGACAGCGCCCACGTGAGCGCGAGCGCGGACGACACCATGCCGAGCTGCGCATTCGTCAGGTGCAGCTCGGCGGACATGAACGGGAACAGGAACGACAGCGCGAGGCGGTCGAAGAACACGAAGCCGAACGTCATGAACAGGATCAGCAGCAGCCTGTTCTCGTACGTCCAGGCGGGCCTGGAGGAGGAAGGGGATGTCATGGTGAGCCTCGCCGCGCGTCAGCGGAACAGCTTCTCGATCGCTTGCGCGCCGAGGCCGACCTTCTCGTAGTGCGCCTTGCACATCGCGATGTACGAGTGCACGTCGAAGTAGCCGTCGGGTTGGCCTTCGTCGTCGAGCCAGATCAGCGGCCCCTTGACGATGAAGAACGCGCGCATCGGCTCGGGGTGATCGAATGCGACGAGCGTGTGGCCCTCGCCCGGCGTCTCGTAGACGAAATCGCCGCGCGTCGCGGTCCATTCGTGTTCCAGGTAACCCCACTTGCCCGACAGCGTGTAAGCGAACACCTCGTGCGGGTGATAGTGCCGGTTCACGAGCCCGGCTTCCTTCGCCATCAGGATGTCGCACCATTTGTTCTGCGACGGCGAGATCCACAGCGGCCGCGACGAAACCGTTTCGGTGAACGGAACGTAATAGCGCTCGTCGTCGGTGGCCGCGTTCGCGATGTAGGCTTCCGGAAGCGCATCGGGCTTGAACGGATTGGCAATCGGCGGGATGTTTTGCCAGAATTCGGCTACGGCTTGGTCGACCACGGTTCGTCTCCTTGTGTTTGGATGTCGTGGGCTCGACTTTAGCCAGCAGGTGCGCGCCGCTCTTGACTGGGCTGGACGAATTGCTTGATCGGGCCGGACATCGCACCGCACGACGTTTAAACGATCCATCCCCCAATTTCGCATTGCATGGCGCTCCGCACGACGGGCGCCAGCAGGAGGCGACGTGACGAATTCGACCGTTTTTTCACGCACGCGAGGCTCGACGGCCGACGTGCCGGTGCGCGACCGGATGGCGTACTGGGACGCGTTCAACGCAGAGACGCTGGTCGGCCTGCGCTGCTCGTCGCTGTCGCCGGCCGGGCTCGAGGTCGAGAAGACCGACATCGCGCTGCCGGGCCTCGGCATCGCCGACATCAGCGGCCAGGATCACGTGATCGAACGCAGCCCCGCGCTGGTGCGCCAGTTGCCGAAGGAGTCGTTGTTCGCGTGCCAGATCCTGAGCGGGCGTGCGTATTTCATCCAGCACGACCGGTGCCTGCTCGCGGAAGCCGGCGATGTCGTCGTCTACGACACGCGTGTGCCTTATCTGTTCGGATTCCTGACACCGATGCGGCAGTTGCTGATCGATATCCCGGTCACGACGCTCGACGACCGGCTCGACGCGGAACTGGCGGCGCTGCCGCTGCGGATCGCGCCGAAGCCGGGCGCGGGCGCGATGCTCGGCGCAACGTTGCGCGCGAGCGTCGAGCGGTTCATGAAGGACCCGGTCGAGCGCGATGCCGCGCGATTCGCCGAGCACACGCGCACGCTGATCGCGGAACTCGTCGACGCGGAAGTGAACGGCGCGGGCGCGTCGCGCGCGTCGCTGTCGTACCTGCTGACCGCGAAGCAGTACGTCGCGACGCACCTGGGCGACCCGGAACTCGGGCCGCAGGCGGTTGCCGACGCGGTCGGGCTGTCGCTGCGCCACCTGAGCCGGCTCTTTGCGGCCGAAGGCGAGTCGATCACGCAGCACATCTGGTCGGAGCGGCTGGCGCACGCGCATCGCGAGCTGACCGATGCGCGGCTGCGCAAGACGAGCATCGGCGAGATCGCGTTTCGCTGGGGTTTCTCGAGCCAGGCGCATTTCAGCCGGGCGATTCGCGAGCGCTACGGCGCGTCGCCGATGGCATTGCGCGACGCGGCGCACGCGGCCGGCCGCTGATACCGGCAGCCGATACGGATGGAGCGGCGGCGCGTGTCCCACGCGCCGTTTTTTCGTGCAGCGAACGACGGCGCAGATGCGCCGCGCCGTGTCATTCCGCCAGCATGAATTCGGCGCAGCGCTCCGCGATCATGATCGTCGGCGCGTTCGTGTTGCCGGACACGATTCGCGGCATCACCGACGCATCGCAGATCCGCAGGCCGTCGACGCCCTGCACCGAGAGGCGCGGCGTCACGACCGCGTGTTCGTCGTTGCCCATGCGGCAGGTGCCGGCCGGGTGATAGACGGTTTTCGCGCGGCGCCGCACGTAGTCGGCGAGTGCCGTATCGGCCAGCGTCTCGGCTTCGCGCACGATGCGCGCGAGCGACGGCGCGCGGATGATTTGCCGCGCGAGCGCGACGCCGCGCACGAGACCGTCGACATCGGCCGGGTCGGACAGCGCGCCGCTGTCGAACAGGATCGGCGCGGCCGGATCGTTGCCGCGCAGTTGCACCGAGCCGCGCGAGCGCGGCCTGAGCAGGCACGGGTTGATCGACAGGCCGTGGCCGGGCAGCGGCTCGCGATCGACGTCGCCGACGAGCGTCGGCAGCACGTGGAACTGGATGTCCGGGCGGCCGCTGCCGGTCGTGTCGACGAACGCGCCGGATTCGACGACGTTCGACGTCAGCAGGCCCGTGCGGCACAGCATCCACTGCAGCCCGTGCCGCAATGCCTTCAGCCCGCGATCCTCGCCCAGCAGGCTCACGGGTGCGTGGCTGCGGCCGTAGATCGAGACTTCGAGATGATCCTGGTAATTCGCGCCGACGTCGCGGCTGTCGTGCAGCACGTCGATGCCGTGCGCGTGCAGGTGCGCGCCGAGCCCGATGCCCGACAGCATCAGCAGCTTCGGCGTGCTCAGCGCACCGGCTGCGAGCACGACGTCGGCGCGCGAGGCGGCCGAACCCGTCGCGCCGCTTGCCGTCCGCCATTCGACGCCGGTCGCACGCCGGCCGTCGAACAGGATGCGCGTCACGCGGCAGCCGGTCAGCACGCGCAGGTTCGGATGCCGCAGCGCGTCGGCGAGATAGGTGGCCGCGGTACTGCCGCGCCGGCCGTCGAAGATCGTCGTGTGGTAGAACCCGACGCCCTGTTGCGCGGCGCCGTTGAAATCGTCGTTGTAGGCGATGCCGGTTTCCTGCGCGGCTTTCACGAAGGCGAGGCTCAACGGATGCCTGAAGCGCGTGTCGCCGACCTTCAGCGGCCCGTCGGTGCCGTGAAACGGCTCGGAGAGGCGCAGGTGCGATTCGGCGCGCCTGAACACGGGCAGCACGTCGTCCCAGCCCCAGCCCGTGCAGCCGAGCGCGGCCCAGTCGTCGTAGTCGTCGCGCGTGCCGCGCACGTACAGCATCGCGTTGACCGAACTGCCGCCCCCGAGCGTGCGGCCCTGCGGCACGTAGGTCCTGCGTCCCGCCGCACCGGCTTGCGGCTCGCTCTCGAACGTGACCGTGCGGCGCGTGCCGAGTACGCGGATGAACGTCGCCGGTATCCGGATGAACAGGCTGTCGTCCTTCGGGCCGTCCTCGAGCAGCAGCACGCGCCTGCCGGCCTTCACCAGCCGGTGCGCGACCGTGCAGCCGGCCGAGCCGCCGCCGACGACGATATGGTCGTACGTCTCCATCCTGCTTCTTCTCCTTGCTGTCGGGCGGCGAAACGAGTGCCGCCGCGCAGGAAGCCAGCTTAGCGGCCGCCATGCGGCCCCGTTTGACCGGGACGGACGGGGTGTTTGCCTCGCAGGGACGCGGCGGCGGGTGGACGGTGGCGGGCTACCGCGCGTCGGCCGGCGCCGGTGCCGACGCGCGCGACTCGCTCGGCGTCTCGCCGAAGCGCGCGCGATAGCTGCGGCTGAAGTGCGCGCTGTTGTTGAAGCCCCAGCGGAACGCGATTTCGCTGACCGTCAGGTGCTTCAGCGACCGGTCGCGCAAGTCGGCGCGGCAGCGTTCGAGCCGCCGCGCAAGGATGTAGCGCGTGAGCGGCGTTCCTTCGATCTCGAAGACGCGCGCGAGCTGGCGCGGCGACAGGTTGATCGCGCGGCTCACCGACTGGCTGTCGAGATCGTCGTCGGCGAGATGGCTGTCGATGAACGCTTTTGCGCGCGACAGCGTGTGGACGGTCGACTTGGTCGGCGACGCGTCGCCGTCGCGCAGCCGCAGCATCGACTGCACGAGATCGAGGATCGCGGCGGCGCGCCGTTCGCGCGCGCCGGGCGTCGGCTCCTGCGGCGCGGCGAGCAGCGCATACACCTGCCGCACGGCCCACGATGCGACGCCGTCGTCACGGTCGATCTTGACGAGGCTGCGGTAGCGCCACGGGCCGACGCGCGCCTCGAACACGTCGCGCGGCACGTCGAGCACGGTCATCGCCATGTCGGCGGGAAAACCGTGGCCGTACGGCATCGACGTGTCGTAGAGCACGAGGTCGCCGGGCCCGTGCTGCATGCAGTCGACGTCCTGGAACGTATAGCCTTGCCCTGCGTGCATCAGGCAGATGAACACGGCATCGCGCTGGTCCGCATGGATGTTGTGCGGCGTGCGCACGACCGCGTGCCGGTTCGCGACGATGTCGCAGGCGCCGAACAGCCCGAGATCGCGCTTGCGCAGCGTCGCGTCGATGCCTTCGGACGACTTGCCGCTGCATTCGATCCGCACGAGCGTGCGCGCGACATGGTCGACCCAGAAGTCGACGCGTTCGTGGCCGCGCACGGCGCGCGTCGAGATCGTGGCGATCTCCGTGCTGGTGTCCGGCATGACGTTCTCCCGATGACCGCCTGAGCGGCGCAGTCTCGGGTACGTCGGAGCGCGTGGTCAATCCGTGAAAGACCCGGGACACGCCTGTGACGCCCTTGCAGCGGGGCATGGCGGGCGCAGGCGCGATCGATGTCCGGCCGAGTCAAGGGAAGCGGCCGCGTGAGTCAAGACACGTGTGCGATTTCGGGTTAGGTCGTGCCGGGTTACTTCGACGAAGACGACGGCAGCCCGAGCGACACGTCCTGCTCGTAGCCCATCTTGCCGCCGCGGTACTCGACACTGACGTAGCCGGCCCGCCGCGCGTCGGTGACGTTCGCGTAGATCGACGTCATCACCATTCCGGCGTCGCAGTCGAGCGCGATCGTGCGGTCGATGCGGCCCGTCGCGATGTTCACGGCCCGCAGCGACTGCATCGCGAGGCCGCACTTGTCGGACAGCGCATAGACGCCGACCAGCATGTGCGTCTTCGTGCGATACCACATCGGAATATCGACGGTGCCGTCGAGCCGGATGTGATCCTTATCGTTGTCGTTCAGTCGCCCGACTTCATTCAGCGTGATCGGCAATGTCTTGCGGCCGTCGTCCCAGGTGCCGGTTGCCGTTTGACCGGCGACGTTCAGCGCGATCGGGCAGGGCTTCGGCCGCGACGGCGATGCGGCGGGCACGACCGGCGAGTCGGCGTTCGATGCCGGCGGCGATGCTTCGCACAGCGTCATGCGGCCATCGGGCTCACGGCGGCCCTGCAACGGGATCGGCTTGCGATGCGCATCGTAGTAGTAGCTGCCGTCGACGCGCCAGCGGCCCGCGTCGTTGCGGTTGATTGCGTCGTAGGTCTGCAGCGACACGTGGACCGGCGCGGTGCCGATCGTGCCGGTGTAGTTGACGACTTCGTACCAGCCTGCATAAGACGCGGCCGGCGCGCAGGCGAACGGCACGGCGAGCATGGCGGCGAACGGGCAGGCGTAGCGGGCGCGACGGGTGTTCCGGGGCATGGGCGCTTTTTGTGCGTGGTGTGGGTCCGGGCGTCACGGATATCGGTCCGGCCGTGTCGAGCCGTGCGGCGGGCCGCCCGTGCGCCGCCATTGTATCCATCCGCCTCACCCGAATGCCCCGCCTCCGCGCATGCGGTGACAAGGACGCGCACGCGACACGGGCCGGTCGCGGAACCGCGCAGGCCGCGCGATCCGGTCGACCGGCCTGCTGCCGACGACTTCAGGCCGCGCTGGCCTCGTCGATCCGGCGGATGTCGTCCTGATCGAGCGTGACGCGGATTGCGTCGCCGAGCGATTCCAGCTGCGCCAGCGACGTCGCGCTTGCGATCGGTGCGGTGATCGTCGGCCGCGCGATCTGCCAGGCGAGCGCGATCGCGGCCGGCTGCGTGCCGTGTTTCGCGGCTACCGCATCGAGTGCCGCGAGGATGCGCAGCCCGCGTTCATTCAGGTAGCCGGCGACGCGGTCGCCGCGCACGCTCTTCTTCAGGTCGGCCTCGCTGCGGTACTTGCCCGACAGGAAGCCGCTCGCGAGCGCGTAGTAATTGACGACACCGAGCTTCAGGTCGCGCACGACCGGTTCGAGATCGCGTTCGTAGTCGGCGCGGTCGAGCAGGTTGTATTCGGGCTGGATGACCTGGTACGCGGGCAGGCCGTCGCGCTGGCTGATGTCGGCGGCTTCGCGCAGCCGCGCGCCGCTGTAGTTCGATGCGCCGATGATCCGCACCTTGCCCGCTTCGATCAGCGTTTGATACGCGCCGAGCGTTTCCTCGAGCGGGGCCGTGTCGGCGAGATCCCTGTGCGAGAAATACAGGTCGATGTAGTCGGTCTGCAGGCGGCGCAGCGAATCGTCGGCGGCTTTCAGGATGTTGTCTTTCGTCAGCCCCGCGCGCGCGGCCAGCAGGCCGACCTTGGTCGAGATCACGACCTGTTCGCGCTTGCCGGAGCGCTTGAGCCACTTGCCGATGATCGTTTCCGACTCGCCGCCGCTGTTGCCGGGGGCCCAGGCCGAGTAGACATCGGCCGTGTCGATGAAGTTGATGCCGGTGTCGGCGAGCGCGTCGAGCAGCGCAAACGACGTGTTCTCGTCGACGGTCCAGCCGAAGACGTTGCCGCCGAACGCGAGCGGCGAAACCTGGATGTTCGATGTGCCGAGGGGGCGGTGTGCCATGTTTCTCTCCGGGTGCTGCGGGATCAGGGGATTGGACTGCGGGAGATGAAGCCGGTCGCGTTGAGACGGCGAAGCGCAGCACGAGGTTCCTCCTGCAGCACGCAAATCGACGTGTTCGGAGGCCGTGTGTCGGGATGCCGGATCAAGCGGCATCATCATGGATGCGCCATCCGTTCGAGCGTCGCCCGGTACGCCGCAAGATATTGTATTTGTTACCGATTTCTTGCGAGAGGCGAAGAAATTACCGGGTCGTGTCAGCGTTGTCGCTGGTCGCGCTCTACGATATCCTTTCATCCCAAAAATAGGGAGGCAGCGCGCCGCTGCCATTCGAACGAAAGATCATTCTGAGGCGGTCATGGCTGACCTTGCAGCATTTATTCGCCCTCCGTTTTTCCTGCAAGACAAGCGCTTGCTCACGCTGTCTTTCCCCCACGACGACGCGCCTTCGGTCACCGACTCGTACGGCCGGCATCGTCCGGCGCGGCTGGTTGTGGAGCGGCTCGTCGCGCACGAGGGGCTCGGGATCGACTTCACGTTCGAACTGACGCTGCTGTCCGGCGAGGCCGGCGTCACGCTGGACGACATGCTGGGCAAGCTGCTCGCGGTGTCGATGGTGCGCCCCGATGGCGGCCTGCGTTATTTCACCGGTTACTGCACCGAGTTTTCGCTGGTCCGCAACGACGATTCGGTTGCGGAATATCGCGCGGTGCTGCGTCCGTGGAGCCATTTCCTGCGGACCCGCGTGAACAACCGCCTGTTCCTCGGCCAATCGCTTCAGCAGCAGATCGGCACGCTGCTCGCCGATTACCAGGGGCTCGCGCCGTCGTGGGAGTGGCGCGTGCGCGGCGACGATCCCGCGCGCACGATGAACGTCCAGGGCGGTGGGCTCGGCGAAAGCGACTGGAACTACATCGTCCGCCATCTGGAAGCCGTCGGGTGCCTGTACTGGTGGGAGCACGACGAGAAAGGCCTGAAGCTGATCGTCGGCGACGACAGCACGGTGCAGTGCCCGGCCGTCGACGGTCGCTCGCCCGTGATCCGTTTCCAGACGCACGACGGTCCGATGGCCGCCGACGCCATTTCGCAATGGTCCGCGGTGCGGTTGCTGTCCGCCGGCAGTTACAGCGCGACCGCGTTCGATTTCAAGGCGCCGCATGCGGCCAATGCGCAGATTCCGACGCTGCATCCGCCGGGCGTCGCGCCGCAGGTCGAGCATCACGAATACGTGGGGCACTACGGTTTCGCGAAACAGACGCGCGCCGGCGATGCGCTCGCACGCGTGCGGATGGAGGAGATCGAGGCGGCCGCGACGCGTTTCGACGCGGCCGGCAACCATCACGGCATCCTGCCCGGACGCTGGTTCCAGCTGTCCGATCACTTCAGCGCGGCGTCGGGCAGCCCGCAGGATCACGAGTACCTGATTCTCGAAGCCCGTCACGAAGCAGCGAACAACTACCTGCAGGCGGACGGCAAGCCCGAGTATCGCAACCGCTTCGTCGCGGGCCATCGGCATACGCCCTGGCGCCCGGGCCGTGGCTTCAACAGCGAGCCCGTGCGCGTGCTGGCGCCGCAAACCGCGACCGTCGCGGGCGCGAAGGGCTCCGGCAGCGTTGACGTCGACGAATACGGTCGGGTCTGCATCGTCTACCACTGGGATCGTGCAGCGCAGACCAGCGCACGGATTCGCGTGGCTGCCGGCTGGGCCGGCGGCGAGAAGGGCATGATCGCGCATCCCCGCGTGGGCAGCGAGGTGGTCGTGATGTGCCTCGACGGCAATCCCGACCGGCCGATCGTGGCGGGTACCACATACAACGCGGAACGGATGCCGCCATGGGCGCTGCCCGACCAGCAGGTGTTGACGGGGCTGCGCAGCCGCGAGCTGTCGGGCGACGCCGGTAACGCGGCGGGCGGCCGCTCGAACCACGTGCTGCTCGACGACACGCCGCAGCAGCTCCAGTTGAAGCTGCGCAGCGATACCGACGCCAGCGAACTGACCCTGGGACACAACGTCCGCATCGACAATACGCAGGGGCGCACCGATCAGCGCGCGCGCGGGTTCGAGTTGCGGACCGACGCGCACGGTGCGGTTCGGGCGGCCAAGGGCCTGTTGGTGACCAGCGAAGCGCGCTACGACGCGCGCGCCCATGCGACGGACATCGACGAAACCGTCGCGCGCCTCGACAAGGCGCACGACCTGCACGAATCGTTGTCGGGTTCCGCGCACGACGTGAAGGCGCAGGAGTCCGGCGACCAGGATGCCGTCCATCAGGCGCTCCGCACGCAGAACGACGGCCTGAGAGGCACCGGCGGCAATCCTCAGCAAGGCGAGTTTCCGGAGTTCGCGCAGCCGTTTCTCGCGCTCGCCAGCCCGGCCGGGATCCTGGCCACGACGACGGGGTCGACCCATGTCGCGAGCGACCAGCACGTCGCGTTGACGAGCGGCGCCCATACGAGCATCGGCGCGGGCAAGAGCATGCTGGTCAGCGCGCAGGAGGCCGTGCGCGTCGCCGCGTTCGAAAAAGGCATCCGGCTCGTGGCCGCCGCCGCCGACATCGACATCCAGGCGCTGAAGGACAGCATCAACGTGCTGGCCAAGCTGGACGTGAAGGTCGATGCGAACCGCATCACCATCACCGCGAAGGAAGAAGTCCTGATCAACGGCGGCACCAGCTATACGCGCTGGAACGGCAGCGGCATCGTGCACGGGACCAAGGGCGAATTCACCGCGCATGCCGCGTCGCATACGTTCATGGGGCCGGACAGCCTGCCGGTGCCCGCGCGCGCGTTCCCGGGCACGGCGTGCGCGCCGTGCATGGTCAACGCGGCATCGATGGCGTCGCCGTTCGCGGCCAAGGCGTGAGGCAGGGCAGCGCATGACGAATGACCTGATTGCCGCGCAGGCGGCCGACGCGCTGCAGGCGGCGCTGTCGTCGCAGGACGGGCTGCGCGCTTACGTTCTGATCGATGGCGCATTGCTCGATACCTTGCCGGACGATGACAAGGCGTCGTGGCCCGCGTTCGTCGCGGCCTCGCTGCTCGACGACGCCGACGACGAGGCGAGAATCGTCGGGCCGCTGCTGTTCGAATGGCAGCCCGGCGCCGACGGTGCCGATGCCGCGGACGCGATCGAGCCGCGCAGCATTCCGTGGCCGGCAGCGAGCGTGCTCGTGTCGCCGCTGTCGCTCGAGCGACTGGCCGCGCATCTGGCGCCGATGGTGGACGTCCAGCTCGAGCAGATGGAGAGCGTGATGCTGATGCGCTTCTTCGATCCGCGCGTGCTGCCGTTCTGGCTCGACATGCTGCCCGCCGCGCATCGCGCGTATCTGGCGCAGGGCGTGCGGCACTGGATTCACCGCGATACCTCGCTGCAGCTCCGGACGGCGGACATCGCCGCGCCCGCCAACGTCAGGCAGGCCGCCGAATTTCCGCTGCAGTTGACCCAGGCTCAGGAAGACGATCTGCTCGCCGCCTGCTATCCGTACACGATGCTCGAGCGGCTGCGTACCGAAAAGCCCGCGCTGCTCGCGTCGTTGCCGGCCGCACAGCACTACGGCTTCGTGCGCGATCAACTGGCGCGCTGCCGCGCGCACGGCGCCGACAGCGCGGCGTCGCTGCTGATCTATTGCGAACTGGCGTTGCGGTACGGCGCGCGCTTCGACGAGGATCCGGCGATGGCCGCCGTGTTCGACGCGGTGGCGCAGGGGCAGGCGTTTCCGGAGGCGCTGGCGCTGGTGCCGGCGGAAGACTGGCGGCGCATGCAGGAAGCGGCCGCGTGATGGCGCGTGCGCGACGCGACTCGAATGAAATCGACTGGAAGAGAAGGAAGTTCAATATGAACCGCTGCTGGATCAGCTTGCTGTCCGTGATGGTCTTTTCCACGGCTGCGTGCAGCAAAACCACGGGCGATGCTGAAAAGGAAAGCCTGGCCCCCGGCGACGCGAGCAAGTGGAATGACCCGAATTACGACGTCATAACGGCGGGGTCTTTCAACTATACGGATTACGATATCTACGGCGTTTACCTCCTGCCGCCGGACAAGAACAGCCTCGACGATGCGGCGAGCGCCGATGGGAAGAGCGCCACGCCGCGGAGCGCGACACGCTGGACAGGCGGCGGCGGGCAAAGACCGAGCCTCGCATGGGATTTGCGATGGACCACGCCTCGCAAGTTCAAAGTGTGGTGGGAGCGCGTGGTCGACAAGCGCGCATTGGAAGCTTCGTCCCCCGATTACGACGAGTACACGCATCGAGAAACCCGACCCGGGATGGCATGGTGTGAAGGCGAGATCACGATCACGCGCCCGCCCGTGAAGGGCAAGAGCGGCGGTATCGTGTTGCACTTCTTCCCCGATGGCCGTGTGGAAGGTGATATGGACTTCCACGTCGATGGCCCAGCCCCGAAGGTGGCGCTTTCAATGCGCGACGAGCAGCGCAAGCTGACCGGTCGTGCCTGCCTGAAGGAAATTCCCAATCCGTTCTATGGGCGCAAGAAGCCGGCCCAATGGAACTGACGCTGGGCACATTGCCGAAACAGGAGCGAAACTGCCGTGAGCAATCCCCCCATTGTCAGACGCATCTCGGATCTCACCCCCGCCGAGGACGCCATCCGCAGTGCCCAGCGAGAAATTCTTGATCCGCTGCTGATCGAGCAATGCAAGGAGTGCCCGAAGCCCGTGTGGTTCACGGCATTCTTCGACGGAACGGGCAACAACTTCGACCTGGACGGCCGTGGTTTGAAGGATGTCAAGCTGACCAAGTACAGCAATATCGCGAAGCTCTGGCGGTTTGCGCATGCTGAAGACAACGCGTTCCCCCGGACTGTTGCACGCTATGTCGAAGGTGTCGGCACGCCGTGCGACAAAGTAGGAGATACCGGAAAAGGTCTCGACAACGCACTCGGTATGGCTGCCGCGAGAAAAGGCGAGTTGCGCATCCGATGGATGCTCAACGAACTCGACAGGCATGTCACCGGTCACATGCCCGCTGTGAGCCAGATCAACCTGGCCGTATTCGGTTTCTCGCGGGGCGCGACGGAAGCGCGTGCCTTCGTTCGCATGCTGACCGAGCAACTCGCCGAGAATATCGGCGGGAGGCTTTGGTGGAACAAGAAGAACATGAAGGGGCATCGCCCCGAAGTGGTCGTTTATTTCCTTGGAATTCTTGATACGGTTTCGTCAACGGGCTTCGGCGGCAGCCGCGTCGAGGCTGCGGGACCGGCCATCGCTACCATTTTTTTCGGACCGCTCGCCGGCGGTTACCTCTACTACATCGACAAAGGCGGTCACGCGGAATGGGCGAACGATATTCGCATTCCGGGCTACGTGCGGCAATGTGTTCACTATGTGGCATCGCAGGAGGTGCGGGAAAAATTCCCCGGTGACTCGGTGCGGGAAGACCAGAAGATTCCCGCGAACTGCCGCGAGGTGTACTACCCTGGCATGCACTCGGACGTGGGCGGTGGTTACGAGCACAACTACCAGGAAGGTCGAACCAACGAGTTGGCCAACGTTGCGCTGAACAATCTCTATATCGAAGCATGGAAGGCCGGCGTCCCGTTTCGTTCACCAAAGGAACTGCTTGCGGACGCCGGGCAACAGTTCGAGATTTCCAAGGAGCTGGAGGCCGCATGGAATGTCTACATGGGTCAGGGGGGCGGCAAAGGTGCGGGCGTGGCGCCGAACAGCGACAGGCTCGAGGCGCAGGTCATCTGGCACATGAACCGCTATTATCAGTGGCGCGCCAGCAGAAGCCGACGCCTGAAGGACGGCCGTCTGAAGCCACCCGGTGGCGTGGACGATCATATGGTCATTACCGATCGCGAGTGGAATGAAGATACGGATCGCTTGCGTCACGCAAACGGCGGATACCTGACTGTCTCTGTTTCGGAACAGGAAAAAGCCATCGACGCGGCCGTCCGGGTTGCCGGCAACTGGCTGGGTAGCCTCGATCCAGCGACGCGCGCGACGTTCGACAAGTTCTTCGACCACTATGTGCACGATTCGATTGCAGGTTTCAAGAAGCAGATGGAAGACGGCTACGTCGGCGCTGCGGAATTGAGCCGCTGGACGGTCAACCGCCAGTACTTCATGGGCAAGCGCGGCAAGAAGTTCCTGTACTGGCGCTACGAGGGCGACAAGGCCGAGCAGGCCGCCACGCAACTCGCCAAGGCCGATCCGGCCAAGCAGCAGGATCCGATGGCCGCCGACGAACCCCAACTGGCCAGCAACCAGCCCATCGGCGGCACGCTGCCCGACACGACATCGGCGGCCTGACGCCGATCGCGACCGGCTGACCTCACGTCGCGGCAGACCGCATCTGCCGCGACGCTCCCCTCCCTACCGCAACTGCACGGCCGCGAGAAACAGCACCATGCTGCCGATCGCGCCGTCCAGCACGCGCCACGCAACGGCCTTGCGGAACCACGGCGCGAGCAATCGTGCCCCGTAGCCGAGCCCGAGGAACCACACGACGCTGACCGACATCGCGCCGATCGCGAACGCGAGCCGCGCGCCTTCCGGTTCACGCGCGCCGGCCGTGCCGATCAGCAGGAACGTGTCGAGATACACGTGCGGGTTGAGCCACGTGAACGCGAGCGTCATCAGCACGATCGCGAGCCCGCTCTGCGGCGGCGGGGCGACCGCATCGCCGCGCACGTCGAGCGTTTCATGGCCCGGCTTGAACGCGCGGCGCAGCGCGTTGATGCCGAACCACGCGAGATAGGCGAGGCCCACATACAGCACCGCATGGACGAAGGTCGGATAGCGTTCGACGAGCGCCGATGCGCCGCCGACGCCTGCGCCGATCAGGATCATGTCGGACAGTGCGCACAGCAGCACGATCTTGCCGACATGCGAGCGCATGATGCCCTGCCGCAGCACGAATGCGTTCTGTGCGCCGATGGTGACGATGAGCGACCCGCAGAGCGCGGCGCCGTGGGAAAAAACGAGCCAGTTCATGATGGATGACAGCAGGAGAAGCAGTAGACGGATGAATCGGGTAGCGCTAGTCTGCGGTCAGCATGAAAATAAGAGAAGCTAAATCACCTAATGCAGATTAAGGAAATCTAATGCTCGACTACGCGTTGCTCGATGCCCTCGCGGCGGTGATCCGGCACGGTTCGTTCGAGCGTGCGGCCAAGGAGCTGAATGTCACGCCGTCGGCCGTGTCGCAGCGCGTGAAATTGCTGGAGGAGCGGGTCGGCAGCGTGCTCGTCAAGCGCGGGCAGCCGTGCGTCGCGACGACGTCGGGTGCGCTGCTGTGCCGTCACACCGAGCGCGTGCAGCTGCTCGAGGCCGAGCTGGGCGGGCGGATGCCGGCACTGCCGGGCCAGATCGCGAGCACATGGCCGACGTTGCGCGTGGCCGTCAACGACGACAGCGTCGCGACGTGGTTCATCGACGCGGTCGGGCCGTTCTGCACGGAGCGCGAAACGTTGCTCGATCTCGTGATCGACGATCAGGATTACACGGCTTCGCGTATTCGCGACGGCAGCGTGCAGGGCGCCGTGACCGCACAGGCCGAACCGATCCAGGGGTGCCGATCGGAGCGGCTCGGGCGGATCCGCTATCGCGCGGTATGCTCGCCGGCGTTTTACGAACGCTACTTCGGCGCGGGCATTACCCGCGATGCGCTGCGTCGCGCGCCGTGTGTGATGTTCAATCCGAAGGACGGGCTGCAGGCGCGTTTCATCCGGCGCGTGACGCGCGCGGATCTCGATCCGCCGCAGCACTGGATACCGCACGTCGCGGGCTATCTGCGCGCATGCGAGACGGGATTGGGATGGGGGATGTGTCCGGACCGGATGGTCGATCGCCAGCTGGCGGCGGGTGAACTGGTCGACATGTCGCGCGGGCGAACGATCGATATCGACCTTTACTGGCAGAGCTGGCGTTTGTCGATCGGCTGGCTCGACGATTTCAGCGCGGCGCTGAAGGCGCGCGCCGCGCTGTTCCTCGATTGACCGATCGCGTGACGCGGGCGGCGCGGCGCGCGAGATGCGCGCCGTGCGGGATCACGTCAGACGTGGTGCAGGCCGTCGAAATCGACGATCTGGACGTGGCGGCCCTGCATTTCGATCAGGCCGCGCTTCTGGAATTTCGACAGCGTGCGGCTGACCGTTTCGAGCGTCATGCCGAGGTAGCTGCCGATGTCTTCGCGCGTCATCCGCAGGTTGAATTCCGACGGCGAGTAGCCGCGCTTCAGGTAACGCGACGATACGTCGAGCAGGAACGCGGCGACGCGCTCTTCGGCGTTCAGCGAACCGAGCAGCATCGTTTGCGACGTTTCGCGCACGATCTGTTCGCTCATCAGCTTGTGCATGCGCAACTGCATCGAACCGGCTTCCGAGCACAATGCCTTGAGCGCGCTGTACGGAATCACGCAGACGGAACTGTCTTCCAGCGCGACTGCGGTGCGCGGATGCGTGTCGTCGCAGATGCCGTCGAGGCCGAGCGCTTCGCCGGCGAGATGCAGGCCGGTGACCTGCTCGCGGCCGTCGTGGCGCGTCGCGACGGTTTTCAGCGAACCCGAGCGCACCGCGTACAGGTTGTCGAACGCGTCGCCTTCGCGGAACAACGCTTCGCCGCGCTTGACGGGACGCGCCGCGCAGATGACCGATTCGAGGCGACTGAGCGCTTCGGGCGCCAGCCCCTGCGGCATGCACAGGTGCCGCATCGCGCACGTCGAGCAGTGGGCGGCCTGGCGAGGCGCCCAGCTACCGGCATGAGGCGTGGCGGCGGGACGTGTGGCGACGGGCGTCAGCATGATCGTTTACTCCGGCGTTGAATCGACGGAATCATTGTCCCACCGCAACTTGCCGCTGTCGGGTGACAAAACGTCGCGACCGGCCGCGTATGCCGAACGCCGTTCACGCGGCCGGCTCGTCGACGTTGGCGGCCGCCGGGATCAGCAGCACGGGCAGCGTCGCGTGGCGCACGCATTGCTCGGCGATGCTGCCGAGCACGAGACGGCGGAACCCGCGGCGGCCGTGCGTGCCGAGCACCAGCAGATCGGCGCCGAACGCTTTCGCGCCGTCCAGGATCAGCGACGATACGTCGTTGAGCGACGTCGCTTCGCTCCGACGCGTCTCGCCCTTCACGCCCGCTGCCTGCATCAGCGTCGCGAAATCCTTCGCGAGTGCGTCGCCCTGCGCGACGAGCTGGTCGCGCAGCACGGACGGATCGTAGCCGGGGACGTTGTAGTAGATCGCGGCGTTCTCGACGACGTAGAACGGTTGCAGCTCGGCGCCGTGCGATTTCGCGAGCGCCAGCGCGGCATCGAACGCATGGCGGGACGTGTCGCTGCCGTCGACGGCAACCAGAATACGCTTGTACATAGTGTCTCCGAGTGGCGGGTTGAAACGAAGTCGGCCGGATGGCCGATCGGGCTGGGCGATGCGCGATGCTGCGAGGCAGGGTAAACCAATGGCCGGGACTTTGCAGCGAGGTGCCGGTCGTGCCGCGCGGCGGTGCCGCCTCCGATTTGCGGCGCATGCCATGCACGGGGTGCATGCAGTGACGTGCGGGACGTGTCGTGCGGCGTGGCCGCCGCCGTCGTCCGCATCGTCGGTGGAAACGCATGCGCGGGCAGCGTTGTCGCGCGCGGCACATGCGCATGCATGTGCATCGCCACGCGCGCCGATCAAAGCGACACGACGCGACGGTCACGCGGATGCATCGCCCGCATCGC
This sequence comes from Burkholderia sp. 22088, assembly GCF_052045915.1. Lineage (NCBI taxonomy): Bacteria > Pseudomonadati > Pseudomonadota > Betaproteobacteria > Burkholderiales > Burkholderiaceae > Burkholderia > Burkholderia sp. 22088. The sequence continues at coordinate 541,984 of NZ_JBQEPY010000002.1, read as the reverse complement.
CATTCAATCGCAATCGCGCCGTTTCGACATGACCTCGATCAACGCATCTGCATCGGCGCGATTCACGGCGTGCATGAGACCGCCGGCGCCGTCGCGCGGAATCGTTCGTTCCTGCATCGCGCGGTTGCCGGCCCATGGTCGGCGCACTGTCGCGTGCGCCGATCCTCGGCCATCGGCTGTCGGCCGATACCGGTTGGCAAACGAACGATCGATTCAAACGCCGCGCCGGCTATCTCGGGACGGCCGTCAGCTCGAATACGCGCTCCGGCCGCCGCTGGTGGCCGGGCCAGTACGTGCTGCCGTACATCCGGTGGACGGGGCCGAACGGCGCATCGCTCATCGCCGGCGGTGCGTCGAAGCCTTTCTCGATCACCATGTATCCGGCACGCAGCGCGAACGCCGGATGGTTGCCGCCGGGGCGGCTGTCGAACCCGGCGAAGCCGTCGCCGGCTTCCGGCATCGCATTGACGAGCGACGCGTTGCTGCGCGTGATCTGGTCGGGCGAGATCGGCCCGCCGCCGGCGAGACGCGACGCCTCGCGGTTCTTGCCGTCGGTGTCGACCGTGCTGTCGTGCGTGTCGTCGTTGTCGAGCTCGATGCTGCGCGGGCGCAAGCGCTCGGTTTGACCGGATGATTCCATCGCGGCTCTCCTCGCGGCGAAGCGTTCCGGATCGAAGCAAATCCCGTTCCGGACATGACGGGAAAAGGCGCGCGGGCGATCGCCGCGGTCGCGCGACGCGCACTGATTTGTCGTGATTTATTTCAGCTAGAAGACGCGTTTTCTACAGAGTATGATTCTTTTCCTGCGAAGCGGCGACAGGGGATTGAGTCGCGCCGCCTCTGCCCGCGCCGGGGCGCTGCAGCACCCTTAAAGACGGGTAGTGAACAACAAAGCAAGGGACTAGAGGTGGCGGATTCATGCAAGCGACTACTGCCTTCACGCACCGCGGTTATCTGTTGAACTGTGCGCCCGCGCGTGCCAGCGACGGTTCGTTCAAGCCCTACGTCGTGATCTCCCGATCGAGCGACGGGGAGCTCGTTGCGAACCGCTTTTTCCCGATCGAGCTCCAGTTCAACGACGAAGGCGACGCGATCGCGCACGCGCGCGACTGGGCCGTGCGATGGATCGACGCCAGCAGCATCACGATCTGACGCCGCCGCGATTCGGTGCCCTCGGCCGTCCGGCCGATCCCCGGCGTGCCGCCGCCGGGCACAAAACGCGGTAATCTTGCGGAACCCGTCACTTTATTAGCGGCCGTGCGACCGAGCGCGGCCGCCTGCATTGATATATGTCGACATCACCCGCCCGTCAGTGGGGCCTGGAAGAAATCGTCGCCGGCTTGCGTGAGTCGCGCGAGGAACTCCATCGCACGCGCCATCCGCGCGGCATCCGCGAACTGCCGTCACGCGATGCGATCTGCAAGATTGTGACCGGCCTGCGCGCGTCGATGTTTCCGACGCACTACGGCGCACCGGATCTGACCGACGAAAGCGTCGATTTCTACGTCGGCCACACGCTCGAAAGCACGCTGCGCATCCTGTCCGAACAGATCCGCCGCGCGCTGCCGTTCCTGCCTGAGCATGCCGATACGCCGTTCGCCGAGCTCGACGAACGCGCGTTCGAGATCGCGCGCGAATTTGGCCGGCAGTTGCCGGCGGTCCGCGCGCTGCTCGTCAGCGATATCCAGGCCGCCTATGCGGGCGATCCTGCCGCGCAGCACATCACTGAGATCCTGCTGTGCTACCCCGGCGTGCTGGCGATGATGCACCACCGGCTCGCACACGCGCTGCACCAGCTTGGCGTACCGCTGCTTGCGCGATTCATCAATGAAATCGCGCACTCGGCCACCGGCATCGACATCCACCCGGGTGCGCAGATCGGCCCGAGCTTCTTCATCGACCACGGCACGGGTGTCGTGATCGGCGAGACGGCGATCATCGGCGAGCGCGTGCGCGTGTACCAGGCCGTCACGCTCGGCGCGAAAAGCTTCCCGGCCGATGGCGACGGTGCGCTGGTCAAGGGCAACGCACGGCACCCGATCGTCGAGGACGACGTGGTGATCTACGCGGGCGCGACGATTCTCGGCCGCGTGACGATCGGGCGCGGTTCGGTGATCGGCGGCAACGTGTGGCTCACGCACAGCGTGCCGCCCGGCACGAGCGTCGCGCAGGGCAAGGTTCGCGAGGGCGGGAGCACCGAGAAGCCGTAACGCGGCGCGCGGGCGCCGGCCGCCGCGCGCGTCGGTCAGTGCTTGCTGTCGGGCGCGCGGTGCTTGTACAGCACGTCCTGGTCGACGCGGATCAGGTTCTGCCCCGCATCGACGACGAAATCCACGCCGTTGTACGCGTTGCCCGTCAGCATCAGGATCGCGCTCGCGACGTCGTCGGGGCCCGCGATGCGCGCGAGCGGCGTCGATGCGCGGCTCGCGTGTTCGAAGTCGGCCTGCGTCTGGTCGTCGCTCGGCAGCATCAGCCCGGGGAACACCGCGTTCACGCGCAGCACCGGCGCGGACGACAGCGCGAGCATCTGCGTGAGGTTGCCGAGCGCGGCCTTCGCGACCGTATAGCTGAAATGGTCGCGGTGAAAGTTTTCCTTGATCTTCTGGTCGACCACGTTCACGACGACACCCTGCGTGCCGGCCGCGCGGGCCCGTTCGTAGAACGCGCGCGTGAGCAGGATCGGCGCGCGGCAGTTGACGGCCCACGCCTGGTCGAACGCCGCGAGGTCGAAGCTCGGGAAATGATCCTGCCAGAATACCGACGCGTTGTTGACGAGCACGTCGAGGCGCCCGAAGCGCGCATACACCTGGTCGATCAGCGCGGTGATCTGTTCGGCATCCGACAGGTCAGCCTGCAACGCAACCGAATCATGCCCGCGTTCGGCGATCGCGCGGGACGCGGCCTGCGCCGCATCGGCCGAACGGTCGTAGTGCACCGCGGTGCGATAGCCGTGCGCGGCGAAATACTCGGCGAACGCGCGCCCGGCCCGGCGCGCGGCGCCGGTCACGAGCACGACGGGCGCGTGCGCCGTTTGCTTCGTCGACTCCATTACGTATTCGTCAGGTTGACTGAAGAAGGATTCGCGACGATCGACAGGAATTCGCGCCGCGTCGACGGATCGGTGCGGAACGTGCCGAGCATGCGCGACGTCACCATCTCGACGCCCGGCTTGTGCACGCCGCGCGTCGAGATGCACTGGTGCGCGGCTTCGAGGATCACGCCGACGCCCTTCGGCTGCAGCACGTCGAACAGCGTGTCGGCGATCTGCACGGTCATCTTTTCCTGGATCTGCAGGCGCTTCGCGAACGCGTCGACGAGGCGCGCGAGTTTCGAGATGCCGACCACACGATGGTTCGGCAGATACGCGACGTGCGCGCGGCCGATGATCGGCACCATGTGGTGCTCGCAGTAGCTCTCGAAGCGGATGTCCTTCAGCACGATCATTTCGTCGTAGCCGTCGACTTCGCTGAACGTGCGCGCGAGGATGTCGCGCGGCTCCAGCGCGTAACCGGCGAAGAACTGCTCGTAGGCGCGCACGACGCGCGCGGGCGTGTCGATCAGGCCTTCGCGTGCGGGATCGTCGCCGGCCCAGCGCAACAGCACGCGAACGGCGTCTTCCGCTTCTTCGCGGCTCGGACGGGATGCGGCCGGCTCGGGCCGCGCGGACTTCTTTTTAGCCATCTATCTGCTCCATCGAATGCCGCCGCCGGGGCGGCGCGGAATCCGGGCATTGTTTCATGCTTTCGCAGGTCGCGTGCGCGGCCCGGCACTCACTTCGGCCATTCGTCCTGCTCGTCGTTGAACAGCGACGCGACGACGCCGCGCAGCCACGCCGTGCGCGGATCGTTGTGGTACTTGCGATGCCAGTGCTGCTTCAGGTCGAAGCGCGGCAGGGCGAGCGGCGGCTCGACGGGCACGATGAACGCGTGCTCGGCTGCATACGCATAGCCGATCGCATGCGGCACCGTCGCGATCAGGTCGGTGCGGCTCAGGATGAACGGCAGGCTCATGAAATGCGGCGTCTCGAGCACCGCGCGGCGCTGCATGCGCTGCTTCGCGAGATATTTCTCGAGCACCTCCTGGCTGCGCCCTTCGGCACGCACTACCGCGTGCCCGCAGGTGAGGAACTGTTCGACCGTGAACGGCGGCGCCTGTTCGAACGGATGGCCGCGCCGCATCAGGCAGACGAACCGGTGCGTGAACAGCCGCTGCTGGAAGAAGTTGTTGCCGTCGAGATCGGGGAAGTAGCCGACCGCGAGATCGATCGACCCGGCTTCGAGGCCGCGACCGACTTCGTCGTGCGCGAGCGAGACGGAGCGCAGGTTCGCGTGCGGCGCCCGCATCGCGAACGCCTGCAGCAGCTTCGGCAGGAACACGATCTCGCCCACGTCCGACAGCGCGATCGAGAACGTATGCGTGCTCGCGGCCGGGTCGAAGTCGTGCGGCGCGACGAGGCCGCGCTCGATCTGCGCGAGCGCGTCGCGGGCGGCCGGCAGCAGCGCGAGCGCGCGCGGCGTCGGTTCCATCCCGCGCGACGTGCGCACGAACAGCGGATCGCCGAAGTACTCGCGCAGCCGGCCGAGCGCCGTGCTCACGCGCGGCTGGCTGACGCCGAGCAGGTCGCCGGCACGGCTCACGTTGCGCGTGTCGTCGAGCGCGACGAGGTAGGGAATGAGGTTCAGATCGAGCGCTTCCATCGCCGGGCCAGTATCTTGAAAACGTATACAACATATCTCCTGAATCGCGTTGCCGCATAGTCGGGAAAGCGCTCAAATGTGTTCGACGATTCGAATTAATGTTCAGGAGACGAACAATGCGCACCCAGGTCGCCATCATCGGCGCCGGCCCGTCCGGCCTTTTGCTTTCCCATCTGCTGCGCCTGCAAGGCGTCGATTCCATCCTCGTCGAAGCGCGTTCGCGCGAATACTGCGAGAACCGCATCCGCGCCGGCGTGCTGGAACAGGGCACGGTCGACACGCTGAACGAGGCCGGCCTCGGCGACCGGATGCGCCGCGAGGGGCTCGAACATCACGGCATCGAGCTGCTGTTCTCGGGCCAGCGCCATCGCATCGACCTGTCCGAATTGACCGGCGGGCGCGCAATCACCGTCTACAGCCAGCATGAAGTCGTGCGCGACCTGATCGCGGCGGGCGTCGAGCATGGCCACCAGATGCATTTCGAAGTCAGCGACGTCGCGCTGCACGACGTCGAAGGCGAACACCCGTTCGTCACGTTCAAGCATGCGGACGGCCGCGAAGACCGCATCGACTGCGACTACATCGCCGGCTGCGACGGCTTCCACGGCATCGCGCGCCAGACGATCCCGGCCGAGCGGCTGAACACGTTCGAACGCGTGTATCCGTTCGCGTGGCTCGGCATCCTCGCCGACGCGGCACCGTCGCTCGACGAGCTCGTCTACGCGCATCACGACAACGGTTTCGCGCTGTTCTCGATGCGCTCGCCGATGGTCACGCGCCTGTACCTGCAGTGCAAGCCCGACGAGGACCTCACCGAATGGTCCGATGCGCGGATCTGGGACGAACTGCACACGCGCTTCTCGAACGACACGGGCTGGACGCCGACCGAGGGCCGGATCACGCAGAAAAGCGTGACCCCGATGCGCAGCTTCGTGTCGGAGACGATGCAGCACGGGCGCCTCTTCCTCGCCGGCGACGCCGCGCACATCGTGCCGCCGACCGGTGCGAAGGGGATGAACCTGGCGGTGGCCGACGTCCGCGCGCTGTCCCGCGCGCTCGGCGCGCGCTACCGCAACGGCGACGCGACGCTGCTCGACACGTATTCGGCGACCTGCCTCGAACGCGTGTGGCGCGCCGAGCACTTCTCGTACTTCATGACGAACATGCTGCACTCGTCGCCGGAAGACTCGCCGTTCGTCAATCGCCTGAAGTTTGCCGAGCTGAAATACGTGACGCGCTCGCGGGCCGCCGCGCAGTCGCTCGCCGAAAACTACGTCGGGCTGCCGTTCGACGACGCGACGCCCCCCGAGGGAACCCGCCTTGACAACGCGCTGTGCGCGACTCTATGATCGGCCCATCGTTCGCTAATCGAATCTAGGTTCGATTAGCGAACAAATACCGGGATCGAGATCGGCCCCGGCGCGACACGCGGCACGCGCGTGTCCCCTCGACAGGCCGCGCATCGAGCCGCGGGTTCGTATCAGGAAGAGACATGGTCAACAAGATTTTCGAATCGCTTCAGTCGGCGGTGGCCGACATCCACGACGGCGCGACAATCATGATCGGCGGCTTCGGCACGGCCGGCATGCCGTCCGAGCTGATCGACGCGCTGATCGAACAGGGCGCGCGCGACCTGACGATCGTCAACAACAACGCGGGCAACGGCGAGACGGGCCTCGCGGCGCTGCTGAAGGCGAAGCAGGTGCGCAAGATCATCTGCTCGTTCCCGCGCCAGAGCGATTCGCAGGTGTTCGACGGGCTGTACCGCGCCGGCGAGATCGAGCTGGAACTCGTGCCGCAGGGCAACCTCGCGGAGCGTATCCGCGCGGCGGGCGCCGGCATCGGCGGCTTCTTCACGCCGACGGGTTACGGCACCAAGCTCGCGGAAGGCAAGGAAACGCGCGTGATCGACGGCAAGCCGTATGTGTTCGAGACGCCGATCCACGCCGATTTCGCGCTCGTGAAGGCGTACAAGGGCGATCGCTGGGGCAATCTCGTCTATCGCAAGACCGCGCGCAACTTCGGGCCGATCATGGCCAGCGCCGCGAAGGTCGCGATCGTGCAGGTGTCGGAAGTCGTGCCGCTCGGCGCGCTGAACCCGGAACACATCGTGACGCCGGGCATTTTCGTCCAGCGCGTCGTCGAGGTGCCGCAGGCCGCGCATGCGGCCGAGCTGGCTGCCGAACATGCTGCATCGCAAGCCGCTTGAGGGAGATATTCAGATGAAACGACTGACCCGCGATGAAATGGCCAAGCGCGTCGCCCAGGACATCCCCGAAGGCGCGTACGTGAACCTCGGCATCGGCGTGCCGACGCTGGTGGCGAACCACCTCGACCCGAGCAAGGAAATCTTCCTGCACAGCGAGAACGGCCTGCTCGGCATGGGCCCCGCGCCCGCGCCGGGCGAGGAAGACGACGAACTGATCAACGCCGGCAAGCAGCACGTGACGCTGCTCACCGGCGGCGCATATTTCCACCATTCGGATTCGTTCGCGATGATGCGCGGCGGCCACCTCGATTACTGCGTGCTCGGCGCGTTCCAGGTATCGGCGAACGGCGACCTCGCGAACTGGCATACGGGGGCGCCCGATGCGATTCCGGCGGTCGGCGGCGCGATGGACCTCGCGATCGGCGCGAAGCAGGTGTTCGTGATGATGGAGCACCTGACGAAGCAGGGCGAGAGCAAGATCGTCGCGCAGTGCTCATATCCGGTCACCGGCGTGCAGTGCGTGAGCCGCATCTATACGGATCTCGCCGTGCTCGACGTGACGGCCGACGGGCTGGCCGTGAGCGAGATCTTCACCGACCTGTCGTTCGACGAACTGCAGAAGCTGACCGGCGTGCCGCTGATCGACGCGACGCAAAAGGCGGCTGCCTGAACCGCAGGCGTGCCGGCACGTGCGCTTGCGCGCATGCCGGCACGCTTGGGTGGACAATAGGCGCACGCCGTTTCCCCAATCTGATGCCATGCTCGAAGACAGCGCCCGCCTGACCTCCCTCATCTGCGGCACCGAGCCGCTCAACCGGATCTGGTCGCCCCGCGCGACGATCCAGCGGATGCTCGACGTCGAGGCCGCGCTCGCGCGTGCGCTCGCCGCGCAGCAGGTGATTCCCGCCGCCGCGGTCGCGCCGATCGAGCGCGCGTGCGACGCAAGCCGGCTCGACGCCGACGCGCTCGCGCACGGCGCGGCGCTCGGCGGCAATCTCGCGATTCCGCTCGTCAAGCAGCTCACCGCGCAGGTGAAGGCCGACGACCCCGAGGCCGCGAAGTTCGTGCACTGGGGGGCGACGAGCCAGGACATCATCGATACCGCCACCGTGCTGCAGCTGCGCGACACGCTCGACGTGCTCGAGCCGATGCTCGACGAAGCGTGTGCGTCGCTCGCGTCGCTCGCGCGCACGCATCGCGCGACGCCGATGATCGGCCGCACGTGGCTGCAGCAGGCGCTGCCGATCACGCTCGGCCTGAAATTCGCGCAATGGCTCGACGCGCTGCTGCGCCATCGCGCGCGTTTCGCCGAATTGCGCGAACGCGCGCTCGTGCTGCAGTTCGGCGGCGCGGCCGGCACGCTCGCGAGCCTGCGCGAGCACGCGGCCGGCGTCACGGCCGCGCTGGCGGCGGACCTGAAGCTCGCCGCACCGGCCGTGCCGTGGCACACGCAGCGCGACCGCATCGCGGAAGCCGCGTCCTGCTTCGGGATGCTGACGGGTACGCTCGGCAAGATCGCGCGCGACGTGTCGCTGCAGATGCAGACCGAAGTCGGCGAGCTCGGCGAACCGGCCGCCGCCGGCAAGGGCGGCTCGTCGACGATGCCGCACAAGCGCAACCCGGTCGGTTGCGCGGCGGTGCTTACCGCCGCGGTGCGCGCACCGAACCTCGTCGCGACGGTGTTCGCGGGCATGGTCCAGGAACATGAACGTGCGCTCGGCGGCTGGCAGGCCGAATGGGACGCGCTGCCCGATCTCGCGCGCCTGACCGGCGGCGCGCTTGCGCAGATCGCCCAGATCGTCGCGGGCCTCGACGTGAACACCGAACGCCTTGCCGCGAATCTCGAACTGACGCGCGGGCTGATTCTCGGCGAAGCGGTGATGCTCGCGCTCGGCGACAAGATCGGCCGGCTCGACGCGCATCACGTCGTCGAGCATGCGTCGAAGGAAGCCGTGCGCACGGGCTCGACGCTGTTCGATGTGCTCGCCGCCGATGCGACCGTGTCGGCGCACCTGTCGCGCGACGCGCTCGCGCGGCTGCTTGATCCCGCTCATTACGTCGGCGAGGCGCAGGCCTGCGTCGACGCCGTGCTCGCGCTGCACGCGGGCACGCAATAACCAGGAGAACCTCGATGCCTTTCGCCACTGTCAACGGCGTGAAACTGCATTACCGGATCGACCGTGCCGCGCGCGACGACGCGCCGTGGCTCGTCTTCTCGAATTCGCTCGGCGCCGACCTGCAGATGTGGGCACCGCAGATCCGTCCGCTCACGCAGCACTTCAACATCCTGCGCTACGACACGCGCGGCCACGGCCATTCCGATGCACCGGCCGGTTCGTACACGATCGAGCAGCTCGCCGGCGACGTGATCGGCCTGCTCGACCACGTCGGCATCGATCGCGCGCATTTCTGCGGGATCTCGATGGGCGGGCTGACGGGCGCGGCGCTGGCCGCACGCTTCCCGTCGCGCATCGTGCGCGCGGTGCTGTCGAACACCGCGGCAAAGATCGGTTCGCCGGAAGTGTGGGCGCCGCGCGCGCAGAAGGCACGCGCCGAAGGGATGGCCGCGCTCGCCGACGCCGTGCTGCCGCGCTGGTTCACCGACGCATTCGTCGAGCGTGAGCCGCGCCTGTTCGATGCGATCCGCGACACCTTCGTCCATACCGACAAGGACGGTTATGCGGCGAACTGCGACGCGCTGAATGCCGCCGACCTGCGCGAAGAGGTGAAAGGCATCGCGCTGCCGGTGCTCGTCGTGACCGGCGCGAAGGACATGTCGACGCCGCCCGACCAGGGCCGCGCGCTCGCCGCCGCGATTCCGGGTGCGCAGCACGTCGAATTCGACGCCGCGCATATTTCGAACATCGAGTGCACCGACGGCTTCAACCGCGCGCTGCTCGATTTCCTGACCGCGTGAGGCACCGGCGATGAATGACCAGGAACGTTACGAAGCAGGGATGACGGTGCGTCGGGCGGTGCTCGGCGACGCGCACGTCGATCGTTCGATCGAGAACCGTACCGAGGTGACCGACGAATTCCAGAACCTGATCACGCGTTATGCATGGGGCGAGATCTGGACGCGCGACGGCCTGCCGCGCCATACGCGCAGCCTGCTGACCATCGCGATGATGGTGGCGCTCAATCGCGGCGAGGAGCTTGCGCTCCATCTGCGCGCCGCGCGCAACAACGGCGTGACCCGCGACGAGATCAAGGAAGTGCTGCTGCAGACCGCGATCTATTGCGGCGTGCCGGCCGCGAATTCCGCGTTCCATCTCGCGGACAAGATCTTCAAGGAACAGGACGCGGCCGCGTAAGACGGTCGGTCAGGCGCGGCCGGTTGAGGGCGGCCGCAACCGATCGCGTGGCCCGCTGTCGCAAGCGGGCCGTCGACGACGGGATCGATGAACGCGCCGGCAGAGCATCGGCGCACGGCACACCGGATGATTGGTGGACGAACAAAGGAAGGGCGCGGCTGCCATGCCGTATTGCTCATACATTATTAGCGTTGCTTGGGACCGGAGTAAGCGCTGACGCGCCAACGCCGGTCGACCACGACGCATGGGATCCAGGTAGGCGCCAAGGCGCCAACTTGGATCGACACAGGAGACTAGCGATGAATCGCGCACCCGTGGTCGATGTCCAGACCTTCATCAACGAGCAGCCGTTCGGCGGCTTTCAATGGCTCGTGTTCCTCATGTGTTTCGTGATCGTGCTGCTCGACGGCTTCGATACGGCCGCGATCGGCTTCATCGCGCCGTCGCTGCTCGGCGAATGGAACCTCACCAAGCCCGATCTCGCACCGGTACTCAGCGCCGCGCTGTTCGGCCTCGCGTGCGGCGCGCTCGTGTCGGGCCCGCTGTCCGACCGGCTCGGCCGCCGTTCGCTGCTGCTCGGCTCGGTATTCCTGTTCGGCGTTGCATGCCTGATGTCCGCATTCTCGACGACCATCGGGCATCTGACGATCCTGCGTTTCATCACCGGCGTCGGGCTGGGCGCGGCGATGCCGAACGCGGTCACGATGATGGGCGAGTTCTGCCCGGACAAGCGCCGCGCGACCGTGATCAACCTGATGTTCTGCGGCTTCCCGCTCGGCGCCGCGTTCGGCGGTTTCCTGGCCGCGTGGATGATTCCGCATTTCGGCTGGCGCAGCGTGCTGATCCTCGGCGGCGTGACGCCGTTGCTGCTCGGCGTGCTGTTGCTGCTGAAGATGCCGGAATCGGTGCGCTTCATGGTCGCGAGCGGCCAGCATGTCGACAAGATCCGCGCAACGCTTGCGCGCATTTCGCGCGAAGCGCTGAACGCCGGTTCGTTCGCGATGACCGAAGCCGCGCCGCAGACCGGCAGCAAGGGCCTCGGCGTCGTGCTGTCGCGCTCGTACATCGTCGGCTCGGTGATGCTCTGGCTCGCGTACTTCATGGGGCTCGTGATCTTCTACGCGTCGATCAACTGGATGCCGATCCTGCTGAAGGATGCCGGGCTGACACCGAAGAGCGCGACGCTGATCTCCGCGCTGTTCCCGCTCGGCGGTGTGGGTGCCGTGCTGTGCGGCGTGCTGATGGACCGCTTCAACGCGAACCGCGTGATCGCCGTGTGCTACGCGCTGACGGCCGTCAGCGTGTATGCGATCGGGCAGGCGGCCGGCAACGTCGGGCTGCTCGTGCTGGTCGTGTTCGTGGCCGGCGTGCTGATGAACACCGCGCAATCGTCGATGCCGGCGCTCGCCGCCGCGTTCTATCCGACCGAGGGGCGCGGCACGGGTGTCGCGTGGATGCTCGGCGTCGGCCGCTTCGGCGGGATTGCGGGATCGTTCCTCGTCGCCGAGCTGACGCGCCGGCATTTCTCGTTCGCGGGCGTGTTCGCGACGATCGCCGTCGCGGGCTTGCTCGCGTGTGTCGCGCTGCTGATCAAGCAGATGGCGCGGCCGCATGGCGTGACGCAGCCGGCAGGCAAGATCGAATCGCTCGGGCATTGAGCGAAGCGCGGGCCGGTGCGATGCGCCGGCCCGCCGAACGGCGGCCGTCGGGCCGTCGGTTATTCTTCCGCGTCGTGTTCCTTCACGAAGTTGCGCAGATACGCGCGCAGCGCAGCCTCCCGGCTGCGATGATCGGAGAGGTTCGCGGCGCCCATGTCTTCCTCTTCGCCGAACATCGTCGGCGGCGCGCAATAGATGCCGATCTCGATGTCTTCGCGCAACACACGAATCTCGTGCGTGAGCGGGCGATACTCGGCGATCCAGTGCATCCCCTCGATGTGTTCACCCGCCCTCAGCAGTGGCTTCATCGGCACTCTCCCGGCAGCAGCGGCGCAACCGGCGAAGCGGTTGCGCGCGCCCGTACCAAAAGGGTACGCCTGCATGGCACGAATCTCAACGGGCGCGCCGTGAGCGCTCACTGCGGCAGCAGGTGCGCGATCAGGGGGTACAGCGACAGGATCAGCAGCACGGCCATCGTCACGTTGAAGAGGCGCAGCGCGCGGGGATTCGACAGGAAGCGGCGCAGGCCGAGCCCGAACGCGGCCCACAGGCTGATGCACGGAAAGCCGATCAGAATGAATACGACGGCCATCCACGCGGCGTTCATCCCGTAGTCGCCGGACAGGCGGACCGTCGTCGCGGCGGTCAGCACCATCATCCATGCCTTCGGATTGATCCACTGGAAAGCGGCGGCTTCGATGAACGTCATCGGCCGCGGCTTGCCGCCGTGCGCCTTCACTTCGCCCGACGTGCCGATGCGCCACGCGAGGTACAGCAGGTACGCGACGCTCGCGACTTCGAGGATCGTATAAAGCAGCGGCAGGCGCTTGAATGCTTCGCCGAGGCCGAAGCCGACACAGAGCATCAGGATCGCAACGCCGGTGCTGATGCCGAACAGGTGCGGCACGGTGCGGCGGAAACCGAAATTGACGCCGGACGCGAGCAGCATCGTGTTGTTCGGGCCGGGCGTGATCGACGTGACGAGCGCAAACAGCATGCCGGCGGGCAGCGCGCTCAGGGTGAGGAATTCCATCGCGGATTCTCCATTCTGTTCTGGACTGGGATGGAGGTCAGTTTAGCGACGGTTTTCTGTACAGTACCGGTACAGTTTGATTGACGATTGCCGGTACGGGATTTGATCGCCCGTGCGCTGACGCGAGATAGCGCTTGCATGGCCGTGGTATAGGGCGCATTCTCGTGACGTTCGATGTGCGTGACCGATGGTTTTGCTCTGACTCCTTACGCTTCCCCCTGTCCGCACAGCTAAGCAGAAGGCTCACCACGACGATCCTGCGCGCGAACGTCGAAGCTGCGAACTTCGCGCGTCAACCGAGCCTCCCTCCGAGGTCTGATCCGCCAGTTCCGTGCGCGAGAGATGCCGTCGGCGGCAAGCCTGCGGGTCGTCGTCCGGTCCTCGTATAGGGCGGCCGACGATGAAATTCAGTCACCGCGACGGTCCTGAAATTTGAAATTCTCTTTTGGGAACCGGCATGCCTAAGCAAACCGCACTGAAGCCAGCCACGCCCGCCAGCCACAGCGATTACGTTGACGTGAAAAAGGCGCGTGCCTTGGCACTGAAGCGCGCGGACAGCGAGCGTGCCGAGAAGCGGCGCGAAAATGACGCCCGCATCGATGTCAACGCGAGCAAGTGGCGTTATATCTGTCAGGAGAGTTAGATGGCGAATAGCACCGTGACGCTCAACTTTCCGAACCCCAGTCGCTCCTACGACGCTTCCAGACACTGTGTGTGTTTCTGGGGCTACGACAATTCTCGCGAGATTACCTTTCTGGTCGACGATGCGATGCTGGCGAAACTGAACTCCGACATGGATTCTGGCGAGCCCGCCTTGCTTGCGGCCTTCGACCGCAATCGCGACCGGATTCTGGGACTCGCCCGAGACCTTTACAAGGGGGGACCCCAGAACCGGTACACGATCTCGTGAGGTCGGCCCCCGTTTGCACGTGTACCCTACGTGCGTCTTCTTTCTGACCTGCACTCGCCGCGTGTGCGGGTATTCCGGGGCTGAGGGGGCATGGATCGGTCGAAGGATGCGCTGCTTGATTATCACGAACGCAACAAGCACCGTCTCGACTTCTACGCTCCTGCCGGACCCGCATCCATGCCATCCCGCCCGTACGGCAGCGTACCGACTTCGGACGCTCGCACGCGCAAGCTGACACATGACGCACGGACTGCAGATCGGCCGCAGACTTCATCGAGATGTAAACGCTGCGATCGAAGTGGGCCGTCGCGATCCGTATCGCTTGCGCAGTTTTATCTCGACTCGGGCGGCGCGAGCCAATCAATGACGAAACCGGGGTTGTGGAGGGAGCATGTTGATGAACGATTGCCCGAAATGGGAAAAAAACGCGAAGGACGAGCAACAAGAACAGGCGGAGGCACGCGCGACCGACGATGGCATGCCCGTGGTTCACCCGGAGCGGCAGAGAAGCCGTGCCCATTCGTGGAAAGCCGTTACACCCAGGCAGCGTATTTCCGATGCAAGGAAGCGTCTGGGCATGGGTTTTCTGCCGAACCTGTAGCGTATGTGTAGCAAAACTCCCCGCTCTCAAACAGAACGTGGAGCCGCCCCAGCAAGGCGGAACTCGAAGCCGGCCAAGCGCCGGCTTTTTACTTTGGCGTGTCGCTCGTGACGACAAACGGCGCATGCATCACTGTCCCGCATCGGTGAAGCGACGCAACCCGGGCAGATGAATTCGCCGAGTCGCGTTCGGCAGCTACGCCAACACAGGTTCGTGGCAGGAGGACCGCAACGCTGGGTGGCCAATTCCTTCCGTACACTCGGCCACCAACGCTTCGCGGCTCATATGGCGCGATTTCGCCACTGCATCGATCTTTTCGACGAGCTGCTTGGGGAGGCATGGCAAGACCAGCACCGAAGACGTCGGCCGGGCGATATCAATGAACCTCCAGATGCAAAATTGGTGCCGCTACGCGGAGCAAAGCGATGTCACCGCCATCGACGATTTTTCGGACTGAATGCCTTCGCAAACAGACCTCGTTTCGAATAGGCTGCTGAGCTCGCCGTCTGCAAGGAATGCGCACGTTGGTGCAGTCAGAGAGTAGCCAGTATCCGGAGTTGATGTTCGCTTTCGGCCCCGCGAACCAGTGCGTAGGCCCGCATCTCCGTGCGCTCAAGGAGCGAAATGGATTCCGAGCCGGAAAAGTCGCTCCATGCGTCGTCCGCGATCGAGGTCGGCGCGCCGCGGGCTCTCGCGAACGCTCGCAGGAGAGGGCTTGCCGCGCGGCGCAGCACGAGGCGGTCAGCGTTCAGAACATACGGTGGGCAGTCAGTCCGTAAGACGAGGTAGTACGGAATCGCATTGCGATCACTTTGCATGGTGGCGATACCGGTGAGGAAGAATGCGTGCGTTCAGCTTCTCGTGTCGTCGTGGCCGACCGCTGCGTTTGACCGAACTACATGTCGATGACCGAAGCTCCACTCACCTTTCCGTCGATGATGTCCTTTCCCTGCTGCCGGGCGGCACGCCTTGCCATACCAAAGTCGGAGTATGTATGCGGTTGGCCCAGCCTGAAAATACGGCTCGCGGCGGAGGTCGCTATCGCGCCCGGGCGGCATATCCGTACCGCGATGTCATACCCTTCGGCGTAACGGGAATGCCCGTCAAAGCGACTGAATGTACGGGCGAAGACGAGGGGATGAAGTTCGTACCCCTTGTAGAGAAGAAGCAGGTGTGTCGACATGATGGCCACTCCGCAGGGGGCGACTTGCTATACGCTCGAACGAGCTTTTCATTTCCGCCGCCGCAGCCGGCTTAGCAGGTCAAGCGCCACCGTGTCAGCGTCGTTGTTGATCATTTCCGCTCGCAACAGCAGACCGCCAACACGGACGGCTGCATCCCAACTGTCTTCCGTCATTGCCTGATGGTTGCGTGCAAGCTGCTCGGCAAGAGCCTGGAGCGCCGCCATCCTTGCCGATTCGCCGGAAGTCCGGCGCTCCTCCCTCCCGGCAATGAGCCGGAACAGGCCCAGGACCGACTCGGCGGTAACGGAGGGGATAGTCATTCGAACTTTATACGCCCTTTCGGTCCGCTCCGCCCATATATTCGCGCTGGCCCCGAGCCTGCCTAGTACCGCCTCGCATACCCCTCGCGATACAGCGAGGCGCCGATCGACGTCAGAACTGCGATCTCATCCTCACTCAATCGACTCCATGCCTCCGCCAACCAGCCGGCGAATCCGGCACAAGCATGATCCAGATCGGCGGCCGCCTTTCCCTCTGCGCTCCTCCGCTCGAAAATCATCATCACGTCATGTGGCGTCATAGTCGGCTCCTCGTGAGCTTCCAGCATAGGCGATCGGTGGCGTCTGCCCTTACTCCTTCGCACGCTCGATGTTCGCTCTCCGGCGTGCCCGCAGCAACGAGCTGAAGCTGGCCAGTAGCGGTTCGACCTGGCGTCCTGTTCCGTTGACGTCAACATGCTACGCACGTATGGATCGTTTAAGGCCTGCGTGCGCCATGTCATCGCCCGCATCGCCGATGCATCCCGTGAACCGCGTCGGTCAGTTGCAGCCATGGGCCGTCGCTGGTCAGCTCCGCTCCAATATCTTCCGAGTGCATGGTCATATCAATTCGTATTCCTGCATGATAAGTCGATCATGGACGGGCGGAATGTGCTTTGACTGAGGTGGATTCAACCGGTCAAATGTCATGGTGACGTAGGCAGCCAACGACAGCCGATGGCCGGCTGTTGCCTGCCGCGGCGACGCACGGCATTTGATTCGACGAATGAGCGCTTCGGCCACGACTCTCATGGTCGCAATGGGACTACACTGAAGACGCTATAGCAGTAGGAGACAGCGATGACAGACTCCGACCCCCAAAGCACCTTCCGGGGCCTGCCGCTAACCGCGGAGCAGGACGCGGAAGTGAAACACTACATAAAGGTCCGAACCCGGCGTGGCCTGCCATGGGACACGCCGGAGCTGAGCGCGATGCTCAAGGACATGCTGCTACCCCCGGGTGACGGCAACAGCGATGTCGACTCCGCGGAGGACGAAACCAAAGCGGCCGCCGAGCGCGCAACGGCTTCGGTTGACGAAGCGATGGACCCTATCGAGGCGAGCGAGGAGTGGAATGCGGCCATGGAGTCGGAAAGCATGAAAGGACCCAGACGATAAAATTGCAGGCGATGACGCCTGTTTCCCGGTAGCGCCGTATGTGGGGGATCGTGAGGTATTCCGCATGAGTTCGGTGTGCATGATTTCGACGCTCGAACGCGTGCCGTCGGCCTCGCGGCATCTCCGCTGAACACGAGGGGGCCGGATATGCGGCTGATCGAACCGGATGAACACAGAGACTTTCTGGCGACCTTGGAGCGTCATGGCTTGGCAGAGGGCGATTTCGATCTTCAGGAAACGGATACGACCGACCCGAAGGGTGACGAGAACCTCGGTCTGCAGGGCTATGTCACCATCACCAGGCTCTCGACGCAGATTACGAAGGAATACGTGATCGGCGACGAAAGCGACTGGCTACAGCATTTCAGGAAAGATCTCGAAGCGGGTGCCTTCGACGGGCTGGAATGATATCCCGACGCGACGTGCCGCACTTGGGAGGAAGTTCGGCTCACGAGAGTCGCGGACTTCGAGGATGCGGAACGCATGCGGCCCGATCTGGCGGTGATGAATCCGTTGGAGGGCGTGCTTGCTGCCTTGGTCTGCGGCCCTCCAGGGATGGCCATCCTCTCGACCGACCTTCGACACCGCGTCAACCTGCCTTGGCAGCAGCATGTATTGCCGTCGGCTTCGATCCCGGCGACGCCCTGATTGCTCGGGCGGCTGGCGTGCCACCCGAATTTCAATTCGTCAACGCGGGGAGATCGTCGGCCAAATGCGCGTCGAGCCATTCGTGCGCCCAGTTTTTCGCGAAGGCAATCGCATCCTCGCGCACGTCGAAGCCAGCCAGATCTCCGCTCAGTTGAACGTCGCACTTACTGCCGTCTGCACGATCGATGCTGATCCGCGCGTGTGCCATGTATTCCCCGTCGGCCCTGCGCGGTGTCGGGTCGATATGGAATCGGGTTGAGTCGAGTTGCATTTTCCTTCCTCCTTCAGTTGCCGCGGGGCCCGTGGCCACCGCGAAGCGTATCGTCGCGACCAGAACAGTCAAAGCTTGAGGCGTGCCATGATCCGGCCTGCTTTCTGGTCCGGTTCGCGGCTCACCGTTCCGCCTTTGCGCAACAGCGCGCGGATCGAGAAAAACATCGGGAAGGCATCCTCATCGATTTCATGACGATGATCGAGAATGACGCCATCCATCTCGGCGCGAGCGTCATACGGCAGGAACTGTTCGATGACACCGGAACCATCGCGCCGAATCCACTTCAGCAGGTCATTCCTGTTCATATCCAGCCTCCCGACGTTGCCGGCGCACCATGCGCCAGGCGTGTTTGAGTCTGTGGCGGCGCCGCGGACGCAGAAACAGGATGGACCGAGGAAGGGATCAGGACGCGTTATCCAACACGCTCGTGTCCTGTAGACAGGCATCGATCAGGCGCTTCGCATACGCAGCCGATACGCGGCGCGCTCGTCCGCATTGCGCGGTTTAGATGAGAGGCCCAATCACGTTCGGAGGGAGGGCGCCTTGAGTGGCGCGGGAATCGGTAGTGAGTCAGTCAACGACCCCATCCTACGCCCATTGGCGAACTTGTACAGCGAAAGTTCTGCGCGAACCGCCGCTTGGCATGCCGCCCCGATCGGGCGCGGGACGGACCGGCTCAGCTGCGTGTGAACAATCGCCGATACGCGGGGAGATGGGGCCACGACGGTATCATCGAAATTTCAATTAGACATTCGAAGCAAATCGAAGCCACGGCGCCAAGGGTATACAACCGGGGCGAGCCTTGCCGGTCGCGGCGTGTTCTTGCGACGCCACCCGAAATGCTCCGACTGAAACAGCTTGACACGGTGTTGGGCCCCGCGTAGGGTGGGTGTCCGAAGCCTTCAAGAAGCGCGATTGCTGCTCATCACTGACCGCGGAACGCGGTATTCGTTGTCCTCTCCCTCCTTGATCCTTTTTCGTGCTCCCCTATCGGGGCGCATACATTTGTCCAATATCAGGAGAATTTCCATGGATACCGGTACCGTCAAGTGGTTCAACGACAACAAGGGTTTTGGCTTCATCACGCCTGACAGCGGCGGCGATGACCTGTTCGCGCACTTCTCGGAGATTCGCGGCGACGGCTTCAAGACGCTGGCCGAAGGTCAAAAGGTCAGCTACGAGACGAAGAACGGGCCCAAGGGGCTGCAGGCCTCGAACATCGTTCCTCAGTAATCCACATCATTCGTCGGTCCCGTGTGCAGGATTGGCCGCGCAGTCAACGTCGGGGATCTTTCGCATCCGCGCGCAGGCGCCCACAGTCCTGCTGAGGCTACCGTTTCGCCTCGAGACGTACACCCCAAGGAAGAAAGTGGGGGATGCCGCGCATCCAGTGGCGAACGATCGGACGGCTCATTCATCGTGAGATCGCGATCGACGCATACAGAGGTAACTTTGACCAAGAGTCAATCGCGCAACAAAAGATCACTCGCGAGACCACGGCGCGCCAGGGATTTGCCGGTGCTCGGCACGGCGCTGAACTGGGTGCCGCCGAATGCACCCTCTGCGCCCATCAAATCGAGCGGCAAGAAGCGCTCCACCGAGACGCGATAACGCGACACGTTAACGCCCGGACGAGGCGCGGCCCGCATGTCGCGTTGGCACGCGCCCCCCACGCATGGGCGTTTTCGATATTTGCACGGAAACCGCTCCCTGTCGGGGACCGGATATCCGCACGCCGCTGCGATTGCGGCGCGTCACATTGATTGGAGAAATTGATTTGGCAAAGGAAGAATTGCTGGAATTGGACGGCGTCGTGGATGAGGTGCTTCCGGACAGCAGGTTTCGCGTCACCCTGGAAAACGGCGCGGTCGTTGCGGCGTACGCATCGGGCCGCATGCGCAAACACCGCATCCGTATTCTCGCCGGCGACCGGGTCAAGCTGGAATTGTCGGTCTATGACCTCACCAAAGGACGTATCAATTTTCGGCACAAAGACGAACGGGCTTCGCCCGGTGTGCCTCGGAACCGATTTGTTCGACGTTAACCATGTAGCGCCGATACAGGATTGATTGCGCTCGTCTACGCAATTCGTCGCCATCAATCACCAGGAGTTCATCATGAGCATGCGTACCTATCGCGGATTCGAAATATATCCGCTGATTTATCCTCACTTTCACACAGGCTCTGGCCGTGCTCACAACTACGAAGCCGGTTTCGACGCGGCGGTCAAGGTTTGCCTGCGCGGCACTGACGCCACGCTGACCCGGAGCCAGACCTTCAAGCTTGTCGACGGTTCGCCGTTTGCCAGTGCCGGTGACGCACGCCGGGCTTCGCAACGTTACGCAGAAGACATCATCGATCAGAACCGAGGCGAACATGGGATGTTCGGCGCAGTTCTTTGACACGGCTCGCTGTTGAACAGCAACGCATCGGAGCGCGCATCAATCGGAGACACGCGTCCCGATCTGAAATTGCGCGAGCCGAAGCCATGCTGCCGGTCAGCGGGAAACTCGCGTCGTAACACCGACATTCCTTTCTGTCCCGTGTTCTCAAGGCAGATCAACGGACGAGCGGCCGCATCGTGCGACTGGCGCGCTACGCGCTGATGGACGTCGCGTTGCCGATCAACGTTGCGTAACGACCAGGCCGCCGACGCAGATTCGATCGATGCCTCGCGCCTTTTCGTGCCCCTGGATTTGCTCTTCGAGCAATCGGCGGGCGAGCGTTCGTGCGGCGTCACGCGCCTCCACGTCCGATGCAAAATCCCCTTCGGTATCGTGTTGCTCAGAGGTGCCGGGATCCTCTCCGATGCGGTGCAAGTGGACGATTCCGCGGTAGCGCCCAGACGTGGTCTGCATTACGCGAAGGCGTGCCACGTGCGTGTGGGTCGTACACACTTCATCATCCATGATGCCTTCCTTGCCAGGACCCCTGGCGAGACAACGACATGGCAGACTTCACCCGCCTGCCTGCATCCGTGTGTTTGGCCCTCGGTAAACTTCGGCAAGGCGGGGTTTATCGCCGCCAGCGCCGAGAGGTCAATGTTTGCGGTGCATCCACCCCAAGTGATGGGAGTCCAGCCACTGAACGACTTCCTTACTTGAATGTTCGCTCTGGTAACGGCGCGCCAACGCGACTGCAACCACCGCGACCACCGCAAGACCAACCACCCAACCAATCATCGACTGAGTCATGACAGCCTCCTTGTGGATGTGGAATGCAGCCATGATTGAATTCTAGGCGTCTTGGGGGAAGGATTCACAAGTTTTGCGCCACGCTGCGCGGACTCGCCGTGGGTGCGCCGGTCGACTTCCGCGGCATCGTGCTCGGCGAAGTGACCAACATCGGCATCGACTACGACGCGAAGGCGAAGAACTTCAAGATGCCGGTGACGATGAATCTGTATCCGGAACGGCTCGGCAAGAGTTTCCGGGACGCGATTCGCAGCAAGGGCGAACCGGAGCGTCGACAGATCCTGCAGCGACTCGTCGAGCACGGGCTGCGCGGCCAGTTGCGCACCGGAAACCTGCTGACGAGTCAGCTCTACGTCGCACTCGATTTCTTCCCGACGGCGCCGGTAGTGAAACTCGATGTCAGTCATGAGACGGTTGAACTGCCGACCGTGCCGAACACGCTCGACGAGCTGCAGTCCCAGGTGGCCGACATCGCGAAGAAACTCGACAAGGTGCCGTTCGACCAGATCGGCGCGAACCTGAACAGCGCGCTGTCGAATGCCGACAAGCTGTTCAAGCAGCTCGACACGCAGGTCGCGCCACAGGCGCGCGACACCTTGTCGGCGGCGAAGCAGACCTTCACCGCCGCCGAAGCGACGCTGCAGCAGGATTCGCCGCTGCAGTCCGACGTGCGCGGCGCGTTGAAGGAGCTGACGCACACGCTGCAGTCGCTCAACATGCTCGCCGACTATCTCGAGCGTCACCCCGAATCGCTGCTCAAGGGCAAGCCAGGAGATCAACCATGACGACACGCGTGAACGGTTTCGCGAGCGGTGCTGCGGCTGCCTTCGCCGCGCTCGCGCTCGCCGCGTGCAGTTCGCCGCCCGCGCGGTTCTACACGCTCAGCCCGGCCGACGCCGCGGCGCCGCTGCGCACCGCGCCGGCCAACCCGGCGTTCCTGATCGAGGTGCCGTCGGTCGGCGTGCCCGAGCAGGTCTCGAGGAACCAGCTGGTCGTGCAGAAGAACGCCGCGCAGGTCGACGTGCTCGAGCAGGAACGCTGGGCGTCGCCGCCCGCCGACGAGATCCGCCGTGCGCTGTCGGACGATCTCACCGCGCGGCTCGGCACGATCGACGTCGCGAATTCCGCCTATCCGCCCGGCGTGCCCGTGTATCGCATCAGCGTGAACGTGCAGCGCTTCGAGTCATGGCCGGGCAAACGCGCGGCGGTCGATGCCGTGTGGAGCGTGCGCGCGCTCGGCACGCAGGCACTGATGACCTGCCGCACGAGCGTCGCCGAACCGGTCGCCGACGGCTACGACGCGCTCGTGGTCGGCCACCGGCGCGCACTTGCCGAACTGGCGAGCCAGATCACGGGAGGTGTCGAGGCGATGGAGGCATCGCGGATTCGATTCGTGAAGGCGGCTGCATCGGGACAATCCGGGGCAGCGAACGTGTCACTGGCTTCGACTGTGCCTTGCCTCAATTTGCCGCGATGAACGCGGCTATCGGGCCGACGTCGCACAGTCTGCCCAGGCTATCGACGACAAGCAGGCGTGGCACGGGACCATGACGCGATGAAGGTACCGTCCATCCACCGGGCGATGCAATCGTAAAAGGATGACGTTATGGACCGCCTGGTGGCGATGAAGGCCTTTGTTCGCGTGGTCGACTGTTTGAGCTTCACCGCAGCGGCCAGGCATCTGCATCTCGCGCCCGCCACCGTGTCGCGCCTCGTTCAGTACCTCGAGAAGCAGGCCAACGTGCGCCTGCTGAATCGAAGCACGCGCACCGTCAGTCCGACTGAAGAGGGTCGTGCCTACTACGATGCCTGCGTTCGCGTGCTGGAACAGATCGACAACATGAACGCGGAGGCAGCGAGCGCCGGGCGCGCGCCGGAGGGGCGGATCAAGGTCGGGCTGTCCTCCGCGATTGCGCGGAGCGTGCTGATTCCCGCGCTGCCGTCGTTGCTTGATGCATTCCCGAAACTCGATGTGGAGATGGCGATCTCCGACAACCCGTTCGATTTCGCAAAGGACGCGGTTGATTGCACGATCCACATCGGTACCGTGCGGGAGAACAGCGTGATCGCAAAGGGCGTGGGGTGGATCGATCGAATCATGGTTGCGTCGCCCGCCTATCTGGCACGCTACGGCGAACCCCATACGCTCGCAGAACTGAAAGGCCATGTGACCGTGGCAGCCGCATGGGATGACGGGACCGGACTGAAACCCTGGGAGATCCATGTCGGCGGCAAGGCCGCGCCGGTCGCGATGAGGAACCGGGTCATGGCGAACGACGCGGATGCGGTCATTTCATGCGCTTTAGCGGGGCTGGGCATCATCTCGGGCTACCGCTTTGCGCTCCGTTCGTATCTTGACGACGGGTCGCTCACGGAGATCATGCGAGGCAGCGTTGCGGAAGCGAAGCCGGTGAGCATCGTGTATTACCCGAGCCGCCATATGCCGAACAAGCTGCGTACTTTCATCGATTGGTTCAAGGCCGTATTCGAAGAGGCGATCGAGGATTCCGGCAATTGATGCGACGTCGCTCGATGCCGAGACGACGGCGTATCCGGATTCCGGGCTTCACCGCGGTCGACCGGCGTTACGCCCGACCCGCTCCGGTCGCGTGTGTCACGCATCCACTTTCTGACCAGGCGCAGCATCGGCACACCAGCGCCAACCTCTGCTCGCTCGTCGAGACCTGCAAGGCGAACGGGATCGGCCCGTGCAACCATCTGATCCGGTTGCCTCAATGTCTCCCGCTCGCGCAGACGGTCGACGGTTACACCAGGCTACTACCCTGGAATATGCGCTCCAATCCTCACGAATCGACCGAAGCGTAAGCGTTGCAGCCTGCTTCCAATGAAGGCAACGCGCATGCTTGCCATCTCCAGTCCGCTTGCGGCGTGATCGATCGCTCTTGCTTCCGGATTACCGGGAGTTGTGTTCCGGGCGCGACACAAAGATACTGTCTGGCGCGATATCCATCGCGGCGGCCGTGCCGAGCGTGTGGCGAATGAGCGTCACATTGAAGATCCTGCCTTTGGGAACCGCATACGCGGTATGGGCCGGAGCGGCCGACCAATACAAAGCAAAAGCTTCTTGACGAGAGCACTTTCAAATGATCGATTTCAACGGGCCTGAAATCAATGTGGTGACGTGCACGTCCGGTGCACGCACCTTTCTCACCAACGCCTTTCTGGTCGAATTGCCGAACGGGGTCGTGGCCATCGACGCCATGATGACCGTATCGGATGCGCGCGAGGTGCGTCACCGGCTGGATGCATTGCGCAAACCCTTGCTCGCGGTGCTGATCACGCACGGGAATCCCGATCACTATAACGGCATCGGCGAGCTGATCCGCGATCTTGATGATGTGCCGGTCATCACGACGCGGGGCGTCGACGAGGCGATGCGCCGTGTCGACGATGCCAAGGCAGTCCAGTGGCAGTCGGTGTTCGGCGACGATTGGCCGGCACGGCGCACCTTCCCGAATCGCCTCGTGCATGACGGCGACGTGCTGCATTTCGATGGCGTGCCGTTCGAGGCAAGAGAGTTCGGCCCTGGCGAATCGAACTGGGATCTGGTCTGGGCCGTGGGAAACCACCAGCGTGTCGCCTTCGTCGGCGACATGGTGTTCAACGGCGTCCATTCCTTCATGAACGACGGCCATACGGCGGACTGGCTGCGCAGCCTCGATGCGCTCGAACGTCGGTCCGGCGACATCGCACTGTTCTATACGGGCCACGGTCAGGCGGGCAAGCCGCTCGACATGATTGCCGCACAGCGTGCTTATATCGGGTGCTATCGCGCGGCGGTGGCCCGCCTCGCCAACGGCACTCGCAGCCTGGACGATGCCGGAAAGGCCGAACTGGAGGCGATCATGAAGCGCTTCCTGCCCACGGCCGATCTCGACGTGTTCATCAAGGCCGGGGCGAATGCCGTTGCGGCGGAACTGGCGTTGCAGGAATCGGACAAGGCCATTTCCGCTGACCCGCACGCTCACTTCGACGCAAGGTGAGCAGGTCACCGATGAAATGCAACGCATGTCGACCGTGAGCGGATGGCACTACGCAGTCGCGTGCACGCGTGGTTCATTGAAGGCCGAAGCCGGCCGGCAGCCGCAGCATCGTGGGCATGATGCGCGAACAAGGTACGGTGCTTGGCCGCGTCGAGGTCAGTCGTCGTCCTCTTCGTCGTCGCCAGCGGGGCGGCTGCTGATGAGCCGGCCGTCCTCGGTCAGGCTCAGGCGTTGCTCCTGGCCACCCTGCACGATGGTGACGACATAACGTGCCTTGCCGTTCTTCACACGCCGCTGAATCACGCCGACATTGCCGCCTTGCCGTTGACGCTCGATCATTGCTCTCACCGCCTCCGGCGCGTGCTCGAGCGTCACGATCTCGCCGGCCACCTGATCGGGCGCAGTCTTGTCGCAACCGGGCAGCGCGACGGACAGCGCGATCGCCAGCGCAATCCACGCAACACGTTCGCATCGCTTGCTCCTTGCCCGGTCGCTCGCGTCGTCCTCTCGAACATGAGAACGACGATCGCACGGCAACGTCCTGGCCTGGTACGTCATGTTCGTTTCCCGGTGACGCGAGTCAGTGGCGGAGAAGCGGGAAAACCACGAGTCCGATGACGGCGGCCGCCGTCACGATCACCGGTTCCTGGAGCTTCTTGAAGCGCCACAGCAGCAGCACGGTCGTGACGGCGAGCAGGGCGGTCGGGACGTCGACGATCGATCGCTTCGCGATGACGAGGACGGAGCCCGTGATCGCGCCGACTGCCGCAGCCGTAATGCCATCGACGAATGCCTTGACGCCTGGACGGTGCCCATACTTCTTCACGTAGGGCGCGGGAATGACCGTGAACAGGTAACACGGCAGGAATGTGCCGAGCGCGGCGACGCATGCGCCAGGCAGGCCCGCCACGAGGTACCCGATAAAGCCGACGGTGATCACGACCGGGCCGGGCGTGATCATCGCGACCGCGACGGCATCCACGAACTGCTTGTCGTTCAGCCAGTGATGTTCGGTAACGACGCCGCCATAGAGGAACGGCACGATCGCGAGTCCGGAGCCGAACACGAACGCGCCGGCCTTCATGAAGAACGCACCGATCTGGACGAGCTGCGGCAGGTCGATGCCACTCAATAGCCCGCTGGCTGCCGGCAAGTTGGCGGCGGCAACCGCATTCAGCCCGCCCCGTTGCAGCCACCTGGGCGGCGCGCGCCACAGCCAGCCGATCAGGCCTGCGGCAACGAAAAGCCATGCGATTTCCGATTCCGTGACGAAGGTCACGGCAGCCAGCGTCAGGAAGATCGCCCAGAGGAGCTTGTCGTTGCCGACGGTCTTGGTCGTGAGCTTGTAAGCGCTCATCGCGATGATGCCGACCACCGCGGCACCGACGCCGTAGAAGACGGCCTGCATCCACGACAGCCCGCCAAAATGCGCGTAAGCGAACCCGAGCGCGAGCACCATCAGGAACGACGGCAGCACGAACGCGATCCCGACGAGTGTCGCCCCGAGAAGGCGGTAGTGGACGAACCCGAGAT
Source organism: Burkholderia sp. 22088 (assembly GCF_052045915.1). Classification (NCBI taxonomy): domain Bacteria; kingdom Pseudomonadati; phylum Pseudomonadota; class Betaproteobacteria; order Burkholderiales; family Burkholderiaceae; genus Burkholderia; species Burkholderia sp. 22088. The sequence continues at coordinate 515,289 of NZ_JBQEPY010000002.1, read as the reverse complement.
AGATCGCGAGCTGGGCCGCCATCGGCCCCGGTGCGAGCTGGGCCAGCGTGAGCCCTTCCTTGTAGTCGGCCTCGGTTATCCAGCCGCGTCGCTCGACCAGGTCGCGACGCATATAGCCTGCGAGCGCGACCGGTCCGCCGAAACCGAACGTACCGAGACGCAGCATGTAGGCGACCAGCTCGCCAAGCGAGTAGGTCGGTTCGGTCGTGGCGATGGTTGTCGTCATGATTTGGCCGGGGTTTCGCTCTTGCCGTCCGATGTGAAGTGCGCATACAGGGAGTCGAGTACGGCGCCCATCTGCTCGAGCAACTGATCGTCGTTCTCCGTCCGTTGGCGCGTGCCGGCCATCACGGCCTCGAAGCCCACTGCTTCAGGCGCGGCGGAACCGCCCACATCGAGCGCGTGCACGATCTCGCCGAGACGCATCAGGGCCGGGTCCTTGTCGAGTCCGAAGCTGGCCAGCAGAACTTCGAATGTCACGCGCTCGCCCACGTGCGTAAAAGTCGCGCCGTCGAAATCGAAGCCCAGCGCGTCAGCCGGGCAATCCGCCGGCGACGCGAGCCAGATGAAGCGCGCTTGCGCGTCGATGAACCGGCGGATCAGCCACGCACTGGCGACGCGATCGACCCACATCCGCTGCCGCGTCGCCCAGGCGCGGCCCTGGTACTCGCCGATCGCGAGCGGACGAATGACGCGGTCCGCGGCATGCGGCTCGCCCGGCGACAGCACCGTGTCGACCAGCGCACCGAAATCCTGCAGGGCGACTTCGGCGCGGGTGGCCGAATCGCCCGGGAAATAGTCGATCGCCCGGATGGCGTCGAGATCCTTGCGCGCGCGACGCAACAGGCGAGTGAGCTCGGCGGCTGATTGCCCGTCAAGCGTCTTGCGCACGTCGGCGAGCGCGCGTGTGAAGGTGGCGTAATCGTCGGCCCGGTCGAACAGCGCCCGGAATTCCTGTTCCTGGGACCGGTCGAGACTCGGTGCGCGCAACAGGTGAGCTGCGCCGCCGCTTTCGGCAATCGCGCCCGCGAGTTCACGCAGCGTCTCTTCATGCGCTTCGGTGTGGGGCAGCAGGTAAACGCCGTCGCGCAGCACCGCACAGCCTTTCGCCTTGAGCGCGCGCCAGAACCGCATGCGGGCCGTCGCGTTTTCCGTCGGAAGGGTCAGAACAAGCAGCGACCATGTAGAAATAGATTTCATGTAGCGAAGTCTACGTCTCAGTTGCTGTTTCTACAAAATTTATTTGAACGATCGCGTGTAGTCCCGTACGCCCTCCCGGCAGGTAGCCGCTCGCACGAGGCGCGCCAGGAAAGCGCCGCGCCTCGCTCGGGTGAGCGTGGGATGGGTGATCGCGTAATGCGGAACGAGGTGGACGACGCCCGGGTGCTTCGGGCCGGATTTCAGTCCGGCGGAACGATCTACGGCGTCACGACAAGTGCCGTCTGCATCCCCGCTTCATAGAGCGGGCCGGCTTGTTGCAGATCAGCGCGTCGTGGCCAGGCGCGATATCTTCCGCTTCCCCGATTGTTTTCAGGGTGTGCTCCATCCCCTGTCCTTTGCCGACAGGGAGCGCATCGTCGGGGAGATCTGTCCTGAAGACGACGAGCTCATAGTTCGGTGCGGTCATGCACCGGATTGTCGACGGGCGTCGCGTCGTCCGTCGAGTTGCTTTTCCGGTCGATCTGCCCGAGCTTGAAACGGCCGTCCTGTCGGTTGACCGGGCCGGGTTACGCGCCGTCACGCACAGCCGTCACGAGCGGCATCATCGCCGGCCCGATGGACGCGAGCAGGCGCTCTTTCGATACCCCGTCGCGGGATTGAACGGAAATGCCGTGCAACTGCGTCGCATAGAAATCGGCCAGCGCCTTGATGTCGGTGCCTCGCGCGAGCTGCCCCTGCTCGGCCGCGAGCTGCAAGCGTTCGGCGATCGATTGCGTGCGTGCGCGCCGGTGGGCGGCCAGCCATTCCATGACACCTTCGTTTTCGGCCGAGTAGTTGGTCGCGGCGGACACCACCATGCAGCCGTGCGGCTGGCCGCGCCTGGTATAAGCGGCGACGGCATCGCGCAGCATCCGTTCGACGGCCGCGCGGACATCGGTTTCCTCGCCGAGCGCACGATCGGCGAAGCCGCCTTCGCCTTGCTCGTAGAGTGCCACGGCCTCGTGGAACAGGGCTTCCTTGCTGCCGAACGCGGCATAGATGCGCGCTGACGCGATGCCCATCGCTTCGACCAGGTCGGACATCGACGTGCCTTCGTAGCCGCGCCGCCAGAACGCAAGCATCGCGCGTTTCAGCGCCATGTCGCGATCAAATTCTCTCGGTCGTCCCGCCATATCCCTTTCGCCCGTCGTCACATCGTGCACGGATTTTATCGCGCGCCGTGTTGACACGCGCCGTTCCAGCACTCTATTCTTTGTCAATCGACAAACAATTGGGATCGATCATGCGTACTCTCAAGGGCCCCAGTCTTCATCTCGCGCAGTTCGCCGACGATGCGGCGCCGTTCGACAGCCTGCCGAATATCGCGCGATGGGCGGCCGGCGTCGGCTTCAAGGCGCTGCAGATTCCCGCGTGGGACGGTCGGCTGTTCGACGTGGAGACCGCCGCGGACAGCCAGGCCTATTGCGATGACATGAAGGGCATGCTGGCCGAACATGGGCTGGAGATCAGCGAACTGACCACGCATATCTTCGGGCAGCTGGTTGCCGTGCATCCGGCTTACGACGCCATGTGCGACAACTTCGCGCCCGAGGCCGTGCGCGGCAACCCGGTCGCGCGCACCGCATGGGCGCTGGATCGGCTCGAGCTGGCGGCACGGGCTTCACGCCGCCTGGGGCTGACCGACATGGGCACCTTTTCGGGCTCGTTCGCGTGGCCTTACCTGTTTCCGTTCCCGCAACGGCCCGCCGGCCTGATCGAGACGGCCTTCGACGAGCTGGCGCGTCGCTGGCGGCCGATTCTCGACGCGTGCGACGAAAACGGCGTCAACCTCTGCTACGAGATTCACCCCAGCGAAGACCTGCACGACGGCGTCAGTTTCGAGCGCTTCCATGCGCTGGTCGGCCAGCACGCGCGCTGCAAGATGCTGTTCGATCCCAGCCATTTCGTGCTGCAGCAACTGGACTATCTGGCGTACATCGATATCTACCGCGACCACATCCGCATGTTCCATGTGAAGGACGCGGAGTTCCTGCCTTCGGGGCGCCAGGGCATCTACGGCGGCTACAGTTCGTGGCTGGAGCGCGCCGGCCGTTTCCGTTCGCTTGGCGACGGTCAGGTCGACTTCAAGGCGATTTTTTCGAAATTTGCTCAGTATGACTACACAGGATGGGCCACCCTCGAATGGGAGTGCTGCCTGAAGAATCAGGAGGACGGCGCGCGCGAAGGCGTCGCGTTCATCAATGACCACATCATCCGGGTGACGGAGCGCATCTTCGACGACTTCGCCGGTGCCGCGGTCGATCAACGGCAAATCCACGACATGCTCGGCATCGCTTGAGCCGTTTCCCCCCACTGCCAGGAATCATCGATATGTCCGCTCAACTTCAGTCGTCGTCTGCCGACGCTCAAGGCTTTGCTCACCAATACGTACGCATCGACGGCCAGCGTATCCATTGCGTCACGGCCGGCGCCGGTACCCCGGTCCTGCTGATTCCGGGATGGCCGCAAACCTGGTACGCGTGGCGTCACGTGATGCAGGCGCTCGCCGCGCGCGGCTTCATGGCCGTCGCGGTCGATCCGCCAGGTACCGGCTATTCCGATCGGCCGCATGCGGGTTACGACACGGGGCACACGGCGGCGACGTTGCATCGCGTGATTGCGCAGCTCGGCTTCGATGTTTACCAGGTGGCCGGCCACGACGTCGGCATGTGGGTGGCCTATGCGCTGGCGAGCGACCGGCCCGACGCCGTGAAGTCGCTGGCGCTCACGGAGGCGGTGATCCCCGGGCTGGCGCCCGCGCCGTCGATCTTCGCCCCGCCGGAAGAAAACATCTTCCTGTGGCATTTCATGTTCAACCAGCTGGCCGACCTGCCCGAGACGCTGATTGCGGGCCGTGAGCGGGCGTATCTGGAGTTCATGTTCAACCGCTGGTCGTTCCGGCGCGATCGTGTGGCCGTCGATGTGTATATCGATGCCTATGCGGCACCGGGCGGCTTGCGCGGCGGCTTCTCCTATTACCGTGCGATTCCGGAGACGATCCGGCAGAACCAGGCGCGGGCGCAGCGCAAGCTGACGATGCCGGTGCTCGCCATCGGTGCCGAACATGCCACCGGCGATGCGCCGCTGGTTACGATGCGCGACAACGCGACCGATCTGCAGGGCGCGGTGGTCCCGGCTTGCGGCCACTTCATCATGGAAGAGGCACCCGACGCATTCATCGGCCATCTGCTGCCTTTCCTGGAGCGGAGCCGCTGATCATGCCGATCGACACCGACATCGCATCACTGCTGGAGCGACTGGCCGTGACCGAGGCGCCCGCGTCGCTGGACGCGTTGCGACGGGCGACCGATACGACACTGCGGGGCTGGCATGGACCGCTGGAAGCGGTCGACCATACGGAAACCTTCGCGGTGCCCACGCGCGACGGGCAGCAGATTCGCGTGCGGGCTTATTGGCCATCGGTCGCTTCGGAAAGCGCGGCACGCCGGCCGGCGCTCGTTTATGCGCACGGCGGCGGGTGGTGCCTCGGCACGCTCGAGCTATACGACAGTCCATGCCGCGCGCTGGCCAATGCGACGCAATGCGTCGTGCTGTCTGTCGATTACCGGCTTGCGCCGGAGCACCGGTTTCCGGTGCCGCTGGAGGATTTCTGCGATGCGCTGGACTGGGTGGTGCGCGAGGCGGCCGGCCTGGGGCTGGACCCGGCGCGCATCGCCGTCGGCGGCGACAGTGCGGGAGGAAACCTTGCGGCGGCTGCGTGTCTGGTCGCACGTGGGCGGGGCGGCCCGTCGATCGCGCATCAGCTGTTGCTGTATCCGCCGCTGGATGCGTCGATGAGCACGACGTCCTATCGGACTTGCGGGCAGGGCTACTACCTGACGCAAGATGTCATGCGGTATTGCTTCGACATGTACCTGACCGATCCGGCCGACGGCCGGTCACCCTGCGTGTCGCCGCTGCAGGCGGTTTCGCTCGAGGGTTTGCCACCGGCCACGTTGCTGGCCTGCGAGTACGATCCGGTGCGCGACGACGCGCACGCGTATGCGGAGCGATTGCGGGAGGCCAGTGTGGCGGCCGATTTCGTCGTGCTGCCGGGGATGATCCATGCGTGCATCCATATGGCCGGCGTGACGTCGGCAGCCCGCCAGGTGTTCGACGTGGCCGGCGCGCAGATGCGCAAGGCTTTCCAGCGGTGAGCGTATGGCCGAAGGGGGCGGCGCGAGGTGCGTGGAGGGTTGTAGGGTTCGGCGGCCGCGCGATATCGGGAATGGTTGAGTGATTTCTGTGGTTTCGACGGATTGCCTGTTTGATCGGTCACACGGCTGCCGTATTGACGGCCGACAGCAGGTTGACTAGATTCTTCGCATGAAGGCACTTTTCGTCACGACTACGACCACCACCACGACCGCCAATGGCGGGCCGGGAGGAGGTTGCGCGTCGTAGGTCGGTGTGTCGAACCCACCCCAAGCCCCGCCGGAAACGGACGGGGCTTTTTTCATGCTCCGTCTGGCCGGCATCGAACGTCAGCGGAGAACATGATGGATGATTGCGATCGCCGAGTGTCCGGCGACAGAGTCGACCCGTTTCGCCAGAAGGACAACAGCCCGGCCGCATGGCTCACCGGATTCGTGGAAGGCGTGCCGGCGTCGACGCGGATCCTGCTGGTCTTCCAGTTCCTGGTGAATCTGTCGGTGTTCGGGTCGCTGCCGCTGCTTGCCGCGTTCCTGGACATGGAGCGCCATCTGGACGCGAGCAGCGTCGCCAGCGTGCTGACGGTGAATCTGCTGGCGAGCCGGCTGTTGCCGCTGCTGCTGGGTGCGTCGGCGGATCGCTTCAGCAGCCGCGTGCTGACCACGCTCGGTCTGCTTTGCCGTGCGGCCGGGTTTGCAGGATTCGCATTTGCGCGATCGCTTCCGGGCCTGTTGATGTGGGCGTGTCTGTCCGGGCTTGGCGCCGCGCTTTACGAAACGACCGCGTATTCGATCTTCGGCTCGCTCGATGGCGCCATGCGTCCCAAGGTGTTCGCGCTGAACAACCTGGCGCTGAATCTCGGTGCGTTGATCGGTCCGGCGCTGCTGATTGTCGTGCCGAACACGAACGGGGCGCTGCCGTTTCTGGTGAGCGGTGCGGTCTTCACGGCGCTCGCGCTGGTTGCACCGTGGATCGCGGGGCGAAGCAGGCACGACATAGTCGACGCGCATCCGCTGCGTGGCGTGCTGGTCGCGTTTGGCGACCGGCGGTTTCGCCGGCTATGTTGGTCGCTTGTCCCGTTCTGGACCGTGTATACGCAGATTTACGTATTCATCCCGTTGACCTTTTCGCATGGCGCACACGGCTACAACGGCGTGAGGCCGTTCTACATCACGAATGCGCTGATGGGAATCGCCACCGCCTGGCTCGGCATGGGCTGGTTTCAGCGTACGGGCTGGCGATCGATGATGGTGATCGGGCATGCGTCGTTGTGCGGCTGTTTTGCGCTTGCGGCATGGCTGGTCGCCCGCGATCGGGGCGCAGATGCGTCGCTCGCGATCCTGATCGTGTTCGCGATCGTATTCACGTTTGGCGAAAGCCTGATTCTTCCCGCGTCGAACATCGCGCTCGCAGGCCTGACGACGGACGGCAACGCCGGCCGTTATTTCGGTGCGTCGGCGATTTCGTGGGCGATCGGCGGGGTGCTGGGCAACTTCATCGGCAGCGCAGCCGCACGCTGGACGGCGCTCGCGCCGGGATGGGTCATGTTCATGGTGATCGCACTGACCGGCCTGCTCGCCTTCCGCAGCCGGTGGCCACAATAGCCATCAATGCAGTCGACCAGCGCGACCTACCCGCGCCTCCGAACCCGCGCCTTCACACACTTGAACCAAAGCCGCATCGCACCGACCCCGCCCGCCACCGGAACTCGCGGCAACAGGAACGCATCGTCGGACGCCCCGGCGCAGCCGCGCCGGGTCGTCGTCGCGTTGCGGTAGCCGGCGGCGGCGACCTGGTCGCGCACGCGCGGGTCGAGATCGCCGTACGGGTAGCAGAACGATTCGACAGGCTGGCCGCTCAACGCTTCGAGCCGCCGCTTCGATTCGATGATCTGGACTTCCGACACGTGGGCCGGCACGTGCGACAGCGCGACGTGATCGAGCGTATGCGAGCCGATTTCGTGGCCGCGATCGCGCCAAGCGAGCATGTCCGCGCACGTCATGAGTGGCGAGCGCGCCGTATCGGCCCCCGCATCCCAGTCGTTCTCGCCGCCGAACCGGCCGGCGACGAAGTAGCAGGTCGCGGTGAAGCCGAGCGCGTCCAGCACGGGCATCGCATGCGTGAGCACGTTGAGAAAGCCGTCGTCGAACGAAATGCCGAAGACCTTCCCGCTGCGCTCGCCGCGCAGGTACGGCTGCAGTTCGCGCACGCTCAGGCCGCGGTAGCCGAGCCGCCTGAACAGCATCATCTGGCGGCGGAACGCGTCGGGGGCGACGCTCAGGCTGCGCAGCCGGTCGGACGGCGGCGGCAGCGTGCGGATCTGGTGATACATCAGGATCGGGTAGCGCGTGGCGGACAGCAGCATGAGCGGGTCGCGGGAACGGGGAATTACGCGGCCTTGCGGAAAATCCGCAAGGTCTTGAAGTCGCCGACTTCGGTGAAATCGGCATTCGCTGCCCATTGCTCGATGATCGGCTCGGCCTTCCGGTACGCCGACGAGCCCTTGTAGAACAGCAGGTGGCCGTCGCGCGCGGTATGGCGTGCGAACAGGTCGAGCACTTCGGCGTCGGTCTTCGCGCCGTAGCGGCTGTTCGTTTCGTCGCGGAATTCGCACAGATGGAACAGCGTGACGACGTCGAACGCCGGCAGCAGGTCCGTATTGCTCGTATAGATGTCGCCGAAATAGGCCAGGTAGGTCTTGCTCACCTCCGGTTGCCGCGTGACGAGATCGACGTACGACTTGTATTCCTTCGGCGACGCCGTCACGCCGAAGACGGTGTTGTTCAGGTGCGGCCGGGCGCATTCCACGCCGACGTGGTGGTGGCCGCCGGTGCCGAAGTGATAGATGCGGATGCCGTTGAGACGAGCGGATTCCAGCCATTCGACGAAGTGCACGTCGCACGGGCACTCCTGCGTGCGCAGGTCCCAGTACTTCTTCCAGATGTTCATTGCCATTAAACGGACCTCATGGATGTCACCCAACGATAGGGGTTGTGTCGAATCGATTTCTGATAGACGGACAACGTCGCATCGACGAACCGGTCGAACGAGAACTCGCGCTTGCCCTTCAGCCGCGCGCTGCGTCCCATCGCCCGCACGCACGCGGGCTCGCGCACGATCGCGCGCAGGATGGCCTCGATCGCCTCGGGCTCGCGCGGCGGGACGACCCAGCCGTCCACGCCCGGCTCGACGTTCTCGGGCAGCCCGCCCACGCGCGTCACGATCGCGGGGCAGCCGAGCGACATCGCCTCGCGGCACGCATACGACAGGCTCTCGTGGTACGACAGCACGAACGACACGTCGATGATCGAGAACGGCGCGCGCACATCGTCGACGCGCCCAGTGAAAGCGGTGCGCGACGCCATGTGGTGCCGCTCGATCTGCTCGCGTTGCTCGCCGGACGGTTCCGCGCCGACCAGCAGCACGCGAAACCGCTCGCGCTCGTGTTCGGGCAGGCGGCCCAGCGCCGCGATCAGGTCCATCCAGCCTTTCTCCGGCGCGGTGCCGGCGCTGCTGCCCAGCACGATCGCATCCGCGCCGGACGGCCCGAACAGCGCGATCTTGCGGCGGCGGATTTCGTCGCCGGCCAGCTGTTCCGCGGCCTGCCGGCGCACGCCGTGCTTGACGACCGTGACGTTGCCGTACGGCGACCGGAGCGCAAGCATGCTCGCCACGTAGTCGCTGACCGCGATGGTGTGGTCGGTTGCCAGCCGGGCGCGCAGCACGTTGCCGAAGCTGTCGGCGCGATAGGTGTTGTGCTTGGTGAGCACGACCGCGGGCCGGTACCGGCAGCCGAGCAGCGCGAGCATCACCTGCCGGTGATCGGCGGACCCGTTGACGTGGATGATGTCGAAGCGCTCGGCGCGGATCCGCTGGCGCAGCCGGACGATTTCCTGGCACAGCCGGTTCCAGCGCGGCTTGAATTCCATGTCGAAGATCGCCACGTCGGGACTGTCCTTCAGCAGTCGCGACAGGCGGCTGCCTTCCGGCGACGCGACGGTCACGCGATGGTGCCGGCTCATCGCGGCGGCGAGGTCGCGGACGTAGGTGTCCTGGCCGCCGCCGTAGTCGCCGTGGAAGTTGGTATACAGAATGTTCATCACGATGCTGCCTTTCCTCGATCATTCATTTGGCAGGACTGCTGAGAAAATGAATGCCTCAACGTGTTGAAAGCAATGACTCGAACCCGGTTCCGCATTGCCGATGCGTGATTGCGCACCGATGCCCGGATGGGGGCACCGCGAAACGTTTCGAAATATTACAGACGCATTACGTGCCGTAGTGTCGAGGTCTGCGCATCTTTGTGAGGATGTGTCGCGATCGATTGCAGTGTCGTCACATCGTGCGATGCCGCGGTGGGGGAGGGGGGAATCCCGGCGGCGCGGTTTCCTGCCGACGGCATGTGAACCGTGGCGATTCCGGCGCGAACAGTGGCGTGGCCCGATTACCCTCGCCGACCGGGCCGGAAAAACAGGCCCGAAGCGAGCAGGAAGCAATCAGGAAGCGGGCAGGATCGCGACAAAACCCGGTTTTTCGACGACATCCGGACGCAAATCAACCCGTCCGACTTTCAGATTTGAAAGCCGGGGGGCCATTTGCGTTAGAATGCCCCCCCTGTCCGCCATGGCGACCGCCAAAGGCGGACTCGTCGCACCCAGAGAGACGTGGGTTTCGATTCGTAGCCGGGCGCGAAAGTTAGCCAGCCGTTAGCAACATACGCTTTGTGATTTGGATTACTAATGAAGAAGAAGCACAACATCACCAAGTACATCGTTGTCGCGATGATTCTTGGTATCGCCGTGGGTTACGCCTGCCATAGCGCATTTCCCGACCCGGCCATGGCGAAGGAGGTCGCCGGGTACGTGTCGTTGCTGTCCGACGTGTTCCTGCGCCTGATCAAGATGATCATCGCGCCGCTGGTATTTGCGACGCTGACCGTCGGCATCGCGCAGATGGGCGACGGCAGCGCGGTAGGCCGCGTCGGCGTCAAGGCGTTCGGCTGGTTCTTCATCGCTTCGTTTACGTCGTTGCTGCTCGGCCTGCTGACCGCAACGATCCTGCAACCGGGCAGCCACCTGAGCCTGCCGCTGCCGGCATCCGATGCAGCCCTCAACCTGAAGACGGGCGCCTTCACGCTGAAGGATTTCGTGGTCCACCTGGTGCCGAAGTCGATCGCGGAAGCAATGGCGAACAACGAAATCCTGCAGATCGTCATCTTCTCGATCTTCTTCGGCACCGCGCTGTCGGCGCTCGGCGAATCGGGCAAGCGCCTGACCGGCGTGATCGACGATCTCGCGCAGGTGATGCTGAAGGTCACGGGCGCCGTGATGTGGTTCGCGCCGGTCGCGGTGTTCGCGGCGCTGGCGTCGACGATCACCACCCAGGGGCTCGGCATCCTGCTCACGTTCGCGAAGTTCATGGCGAGCTTCTACCTGGCACTGGCGTTGCTGTGGGGCGTGCTGACGCTCGCCGGCGTGACGTTCCTCGGCAAGCGCGCGTTCACGCTGATCCGGCTGATCCGCGAGCCGTTCCTGCTGTCGTTCGCGACGGCGAGTTCCGAGGCCGCCTACCCGAAGCTGCTGGATGCGCTCGACCGCTTCGGCGTAAACCGCAAGATCTCGAGCTTCGTGCTGCCGATCGGCTATTCGTTCAACCTCGACGGCTCGATGATGTACTGCACGTTCGCGGTGCTGTTCATCGCGCAGGTGTACGGCATCCATCTGCCGCTGGGCACGCAGATCACGATGCTGCTGATGCTGATGGTCACGTCGAAGGGGATGGCGGGCGTGCCGCGCGCGTCGCTGGTCGTGATCGCGGCGACGCTCAACCAGTTCAACATGCCCGAAGCCGGGTTGCTGCTGATCATGGGCGTCGACATGTTCCTCGACATGGGGCGCTCGGCCACCAACGCCGTCGGCAACTCGATCGCGGCTGCCGTGGTCGCGAAGTGGGAAGGGCAGCTCGATGCCCCGCGCGACGACGACGATCCGGACAACGGACGCGTCATGAAGGTGAAGGTGCCGGAGACCTCGGCATCGGCTTGATGCGTGGCGGTGCGGCAGTGCAGCAGTGCGGCGTTAGTGGCGCGTTGCCTGCCCCGCGGTAACGGACGATCGCCGGCCTGGATTCGCAATGGATTCAGGCCGGCGATTTGTCGGGTGCAATGAATCCGCGTTGAATGCCGTGGCTTTTCCCGATTCTCCGAAACAGGCACTCGCCGTTTCAATCGATCGTCGCTGAACCCGCGGCGATATTCCCGCAGGCACGAGCCTGAATTTCCCGATCCCCGATTCGATGCGCAAGTGACCATTCACTGTCGCGCAGTCATGCTTGCCGCCGGCGCGCAGGGGCGCCACGGGCGATGCCGTCGAAGCCGTTCCCGCGAAAAGCGCAATGACGCGCGCGATCCGCAATTTTTTTCGATTTATATAACGCTATTCTCGCGCTGCGCATGATCGAACGCATGCCGTACGTAATACCGACTGCGCCGGATGCTTCAGCGGAAGAATTGACGTATTGCGGCTTTCAAGCCATCCGGCCGGCCCTTCATATGAGTGTTCGCACCATTCAGGAGCGCATCCGTCATGGTCGCCAGACAACGGTTTCAGGCCGCGCTGCTCGCCGCGGCGATCGCCGCGATTACCCCGCCCGTTCACGCACGCAACACCACCGACTGGCTGGCAAACACGTACGGCACGCTTGCGGCCCACGTCGGCAACGTCGCGCGTGCGATGTGGGTCGCGCCTGAAGGCGTGATCTATACGGCGTCGATGTGGGACGAGGACGAAGGCGGTGTCGCGATTTACCAGAACGGCAAGAGCGTCGGCTCGATCGGCACGCACTCGGAGTTCCAGGGCAGCGCGATCACGGGCAACGCGACCTCGCTGTTCGTCGCGCTGCAGCCCGGCAAGACGTACGGCAGCGGCGCGGTGGGGCGCTACATCCGTTCGACGAAGTATCGCGACCGCGTGATCCAGGTCAGCGCGGCCACCAACCAGCCGCGCATCGACGTCGTCACCGGGCTCGCGACGGCCGGCTCGCTGCTTTATGCGAGCGACTTCTACGGCAATCGCGTGCGCGTGTTCACCACCGACGGCGTGTGGCAGCGGGATATCGGCGTATCGGAGCCGGGCGCGCTCGCGCTGGACGCAGCGGGCAACGTGTGGGTGGCGCAGAAGCGCGCAGGCTCGATCGTCGGCTTCAGCCCGGCCGGTGCGCTGCTGAACACGATCCGGATGCCGTCCGGGTCGCAGCCGTCGGCGCTGTATTTCGATGCGGCGGCCGGGCAGCTGCTGGTGGGCGACGAAGGCCCGGACCAGAACATCAAGCGCTATACGGTGTCGGGCCGGCCCGCGCTGGCCGGCACCTTCGGCGTGCGCGGCGGCTATCTCGACACGACGACGGGCATCAAGGGGCAGGTCGGTGCGCAGCGCTTCACGCGCATCGTCGGGATCGGCAAGGACACCGGCGGCAATCTCTACGTGCTCAACAATCCATGGGGCGGCAGCTGGGATCTCGGCCGCAACGGCGCGACCGACATTCATGCGTACAGCAGCACCGGCAGCCTGCGGTGGACGCTGCAGTCGCTGAACTTCGAAGGCATCGCCGCGCCGGACCCGGTCACGGACGGTGCGCTGTTCTACGGCGGCACGCACGTGTACGGCGGCAGCGCGGGCGGCAGGTTCATCGCGAACACGGTCGATCCGTTCACGTACCCGGCCGATCCGCGCATCGACATGAACGACACGCAGCGCGACGAGCATTTCGGTCTGCTCACGTCGGTGGGCGCGAACCGGATTCTCGTCGCGGCCGGCCAGAACCCGCCGGTCTTCTACTTCTTCCACTTCAACGCGGCGAACGGCTATGTCGCGATTCCGGACGGCTCGATCCCGGGCCCCGCGTTCAACACGACGCGGCGCGTGACGGGCGGTTTCAGCGTCGACAGCAAGGGCGGCGTGTGGGCCGGTCTCGACAAGACCGGCGCGATTACCCACTACCCGCTGACCGGCTTCGATGCGAGCGGCAAGCCGTCGTGGGGGCCGGGTGTCGCGACCCGCGTGCCCGACAGCATCCAGCCGCTCACGCGCATCGTCTATCTCGCGGACAGCGACACGATGGTGCTCGCGCAAGGCGCGATCGGGACCAACGACTGGACGTCGATCGGCACGCGCATCGAGGTGTATCACGGCTGGAGCGCGGGCAATACGACGAAGCCGGACCCGGTGATCACGCTGCCGCACAGCGGCGCGAAATCGATCGACGCGGTGGGCAACCATCTGTTCGTCGGCTACTGGTTCAGCAGCAGCGGGCCGCTGTGGCCGAACGTCGACGCGTTCAACCTGACGACCGGCACTCTCGATACGACGCTGGTCAACGCGAGCCCCGCGACCGTGGATACCAGCAGCGCGATCGATGCGATGTACAGCATTCGCGCATACCGCCGGTCGAACGGCGAGTACGTGGTGATGAAGAACAACGTGAAAGGCAACAGCATCACCGTGTACCGGTGGACGCCTTGATGAACGCGCGGCCGCCTCGACCGGCGGCCGGGCTCGCGAACGCCTCATCGTATTCGTCGCGATTTCGCGGGATTTCCACCGCGCATCCACGCAATTTCCACATCACGCGTTCGTAATGAGCGGCGTGCGCAACGCGCGCCTCACCGCCCGCCGGGCGGCCGTTCCAAACCTCACGACGCGGAAAAGCGGTTCCGGGCACAATGACAGCGGCACCGGCAGGCACTGCGCGTGCCCACGACGATGAACCGGATCGACTGACGGGTTGCGCCGGCGCATTGCAGCGCCGGTGAACTCGCGCGGCATGCCCCATGCCGCGTTTTTTATGCCGAAGTGACGAAACAATGAAGATGAAAACGACACCGAACCGCCTGTTTCTGATCGCCGCCCTGGCCGGCGCGATGAGCGGCCCAGTCCACGCAGAGACGCCGGCGGCCGCCGCGACCGTTGCGACGGTCAACGGCACGCCGATCACGCAGGCCGACGTCGACACGTTGCTGCGCGCGTCCGGGCAACCCGACTCGCCGCAGGTCCGCCAGGCGATCAAGAATCAGCTGATTACGCGCGTGCTGGTCCAGCAGGCCGCCGAGAAGGCGAACTACGCCGACAAGCCCGAGGTCAAGGCGGCGGTGCAGCAGGCGAAAGCGAATGCCGAAGTGCAGCTTTACCTGCGCGACAACGTGAAGCCCGAGCCGGTGACCGACGAGCAGGTCAAGGCGCGCTACGACGAGCTCGTGGCGTCGCTCGGCAAGAACGAGTACAAGCCGCGCCTGATCATCGTCCAGGATCCGGTGACGGCCGCGACAGTGCTGAGCGAACTGAAGGCGGGCAAGTCGTTCGACGGGCTGGCGCGCCAGTACAGCATCGCGCCGAGCCGCGACAGCGGCGGCGAGTTGCCGTGGGTGAGCTTCCACACGCCGGCGGCGGAAGGCAAGACGTCCGGCTTGCCGCTGCCGGTCGCGCAGGCGCTCGAGAAACTGACGGTCGGTGCCGCGACGAAGGATTCGATCCCGGTCGACGGCGTGCGGGCGATCGTGAAGCTGGATGCGAAGCGGCCGACGCAGGTGCCGGGTTTCGCGACCGCGAAGCCGGCGCTGCAGCAGCAACTGCAGGCGGCCGCCGTGGAGAAGGCGAGCGCGCAGATGATCGGCAACCTGCTGAAGGACGCGAAGATCACGCAGTAACGCGGCGGCGTCGAAACGCCGCGCGTCACGCGCGCCAGATCATGCTCGCGCTCGTGTCGGTTTCCGACGCGACGCGAAAGCCGAGCCGTTCGTAGAGCCGCCGCGCCGGGTTGCCGTGCAGCACGCTGAGCGATACCGGCACGTGCGCGCGCGCCGCGTCGGCCAGCAACGCGTTCAGCACGGCTTCGCCGATGCCCCGGCCCTGGTGATCGGGGAGGATCTGGATCTGGTGAACGTGCCACTCGTCGGCGGCGCGTGTCACCTTCAGCAAGCCGATTGCGTCGTCGGCGTCGCAGACGATCATCGCATCGTCGAAGTTCGCGCGAATGCGACGGTCGTGCGCTGCGTCGTCGGTGGGCGCGCCGACGCGTTGCAGGTGCACGGTCATCGTGAGCCGACGCAGGGTCAGCAGGAACGGCAGGTCGGCGGCGCATGCCGGGCGCAGGCGGATTGCGTGTGTCATCGTGCGGACTCGTACGTTCGTTCGGGACGGGAGCGCCGACGGAAAGGTCGAACCCCGCAGCGCATCATCCGCGATGGCGGGAAGCCGGTCAAAGGACGCAACGCCGAATCCGGCGCGCATGCGTGGCCGATCATCCGGCGCGCCGGCCCGAGTGCGGGCGCACATCGGCGAGATTGGCGATCAGCGTGTCGATCACGACGCGCTTCAGGCTCACGAGCGCCGAAGGCGCATCGCCTCCGCCCGCATGAAGGCACACGTCGACGGACGGCAGCGGCGGCAGGCCGTCGCGCTCGCCGAGCTGCCGCAGCGCCGGCGGCACACCCGCCATCGTTCTCGATGTAATGCCCAGGCCGCCGGCGACGCCGGCCCACAGGCTTTGCAGGCTGCCGGTCGTGTAGGCGAGCCGCCACGGGATGCCGGCCTTGTCGAGCGCGTCGGTACCCGCCTTGCGGAACAGGCACGGCGGCTTGTACAGCGCAAGATCGAGCGGTGCGCCGGCACGCGGACGCACGTCGATGCCTTGCGGCCCGATCCACGCCATCGGCAGCGTGACCAGGTGTTCGGCGTCGGCGCGATGCCCGCGACCCATCGCGAGCACGATGTCGAGTTCGCCGCCATCGAGCCGGTCGAGCAACGCGCCGTTGCCGTCGACGACGATGTCGACGCGCACGCCCGGATGCGTGCGCTTGAACCGGCCGAGCGCGACCGGCAGCCACGATTCGGCGAAATCGCCGGGCAACCCGAATCGCACGGCGCCGTCGATCGCCGCGCCGCGGATCGCGCCGACCGCCTCGTCGTTCAGTTCGAGAATGCGGCGCGCATAGGACAGCATCAGCTCGCCGGCTTCGGTCGGCACGAGGCCGCGCCCCTGGCGGCGAAACAGCGGCTGGCCGATCTGCGTTTCGAGCTTGCGCATCTGCTGGCTGACCGCCGACTGCGAGCGGCCGATCCGGTCGGCGGCGCGGTTGAGGCTGCCGAGCCGATCCGCGGCAATCAGCGTGCGCAGCGCATCCATGTCGAGATTCGGAAGCGTCATGATTCGGTTTTTCTTATAAGTTAGTTTCGAATTATCGTATTTATTGCAGATTCCCGTCGCTACCATCAAGTGAACCGGTCGATTCGGTTCACGGGGATGCGCGCGATACGCGGCTGCGGATGTCCGTGAGATTGCTTCCCTTCTTTCCGACAAGGACATTGAATGAAAATCGGCTCGATATTCCGCCTAGGCTTTCCCGGCATGCTGCTGGCCGCGTCGATGATTCCCGGTGACGCATCGGCCGCGCCGTCGCTCGCGGGGACGTGGACGCTGGTCGCGGCGGACGTACAACATCCCGACGGCACGATCGGCCGCGACTACGGTGCCGATCCGACGGGCCTGCTGCTGATCGACGCGCACGGGAACTACTCGCTGCAGATCTTCAAGTCGGAACGCCCGCGCTTCGCGTCGAACGACAAGGCGACCGGCACGCCGGAGGAATTCCGTGACGCCGTGCTCGGCTCGAGTACCCACTACGGCACGCTGAGCGTCGATCCCGCGAACCACACGCTGGCGTTTCACATCAGCAATGCGTCGTACCCGAACTGGGCCGGGCAAACGCAGACGCGCACCTATCAATTGAAGGACGGCGAGCTGAGCTACCGCGTTCCGCCGCGTGCCAACGGCGACATTCCGATCTCGGTGTGGCGGCGAAAGGATTGAACCGGGAGGCCGTTCGATACGTGACGCATGCGGCCGTGAGGCCGTGATCGCGGCCGTTCCGGCACGCGCCGGGTAGCCGGCGCCACACGCCGTTTCCGCCGGCCCGCGCAAGCCGCAGCCGCCGGCCCGGCGAGCCGGATCAGAGGCCGCGGCTTCCCGTGCCTCCCCCACCGGTATTCCTCCGTCAGCCCTGTCCGCATATCATGCGCACATCGCGCACCTGCCGGCCGCAGGCGCCGCCGCTTCCGACGCGGCGGTGCGTCTGCCTGCACGGCGCAGCACACAGGGATTCTCGATGGACACCAAACGATCGCGGCCGGGCCTCGTCGCCGCGCTGCTCTGGGCGGCGCTGTATCTCGCGACCGGCTATATCTCGCACGAGTTCAACGGCCCCGTCCGGCTGACGGGCTACATCTGGCTGCCGGCCGGCGTGACGGTCGGCGCGTTCATGCTGCGGCCGATGCGCGAATGGCTGACGCTGGCCGGCGCGTTCCTGGCCGGGCAGCTCGCGCTGACCGGCATCGAACACGGCAGTCTGGTCAACGCGGTGCTGTTCACGGTCGACGAGGTCGGCGCCGCCGCGCTCGCGGTGTGGCTCGTCCAGCGCGTGCGGTTCTCGCTGGAAGGGCTGTATTTCCTGCGCTCGGTGATCCTCGCCGGCCTGATCGCGGGCGTGATCGGCGCGATCGGCGGCGCGGCGTGGTACACGGCGGTCAAGGGCGCGCCGTTCCTCGACGTGTGGTCGGTGTGGGCCGCGTCCGATTTCGTCGGCGTGCTGCTGGTCACGCCGGTGCTCGCGTCATGGTCGCGCTTTCGCGCGCACCGCTCGGGCGACCACGAGCGCTTCGACCTGGTACTCGGCATCGTCGCGTTCGCGCTGCTCGTGATCGGCGCACTCGTGATCTTCGACGGCGACACGTCGAAGAAATTCGGCACGGGCGCCGGCTTTGCGCTGACGTATATCCCGCTGTTCCTGACCGTCGCCGTGACGCTGCTGCTCGGCGGCCGTGCGGGTTCGTCGTCGGTGCTGGTGCTCGCGCTGATCGTGATCGAGCAGACCGCGCAGGGCGACGGCCCGTTCGCGTCGTTCCATGAGCACTACGGCAGTTCGCTGCTCGAGGCGCAGCTTTACCTGGCGGTCGCGTCGCTGCTGGTGCTGACGGTGAGCACGCTGAAGACGACGCGCGAGCGCGTGCACGAGCATGCGGCGGTCCTGCAGAACAACATGGAGCTCGCGCTCGCGAGCGCCGGCCAGATCGCGTACGTGCTCGATCCGGAATCGGGGCGGATCGAGTGGAGCGGCGACGTCGAGCGCGTGTTTGGTGTCGGCGTCGACGCGGCGCAGATCGCAAGCGTGTCGCTCGTGCTCGAACGTGTGCAGCCGGGCGACCGCGATGCGTTGAGCGACTACTGGAACGCGGAGATCGCCGGCGAGGATCGTGCGTCGCTGTCGCTGCGTATCGTGCAGCGCGACGGCGGCACGCAGACGATCACCGATCACGGCGCACCGTTGCTCGACTCGAATGTCGACGTGACGGTGGTGGCAGGCGTCTGGCAGCTCGAGCGCGTGTGGCCGGCGGACGAATGAGCGGGGACGCGTCATGACGGGCCGCACGGGCGTCCTGCTGATCCACGGGCTCGGCGGCACGCAATACGATCTCGGTTCGCTGCACAAGGCGGTGCGGCGCGCGGGCGGCGATACGCACATGATCACGCTGCCGGGGCACGGCACGCGCCCCGAGGATCTGGTCGGCGTGCGCGCGGAGGCATGGCTCGACGCGGTGACCGAGCAGTATCGCGCGCTGGAGAACGAGTACGACACCGTGCATGTCGCGGGCATGTGCATGGGCGCGCTGGTCGCGCTGCTGCTGTGCCACCGCGTGCAGCATGCGCGCGGCCGGCTCGCGCTGCTGGCCACGCCGGTGTTCATTGACGGCTGGTCGACGCCGTGGTATCGGGCGTTGCGGCATGTGCTGTATCGCGTGCCGGGTGTCGCGGAGCGGATGCGCGTCGAGGAAGGCGATCCGTTCGGCATCAAGAACGCGACGATCCGCGCGATCGTGAAGAAGAAGTTCGAGCGCGAGGACAGTTTCCACTATGCGTGGGTGCCGCTCGCGTGCGTGCGCCAGGTCGACCGGATGCGTAACTGGGCGCTCGAGGCGGCAGCCGGCACGCCGTGCGCGACGCTCGTGCTGCATGCGCGCGAGGACGAACTGACGAGCCTGCGCTCGGCGGATTTCCTGCTCGCGAAGATGCCCGACGCGCGCGGGATCGTGCTCGAGAACAGCTACCACATGATCTGCGCGGACAACGATCGCGACGACGTCGCGCGCCACGTGCTCGAATTCTTCGGGTTCGATCCGGTGCATGCGGTCAGCCCGGCGATGGCGCGCAGGATGGGGCGGATGGCGCCGTGACGAACGCTTACGCCGCTTCCGGGGGATGCGCGATCCGCGCCCGGATCTCGGGCGACGCAAGACACGTGGCTGTACCCTCGCCAATTTGCCCGGCCGACGGATGTCCCGCCCTTGCCTGCGTTTGTAAAGAAGCTACGGCGCCGGCATCCAGCGACGCGTGCCGGTCCGGCACGCGTCGCCGGACTCAGATATGACCCAGCAGCACGAGTATCACGACGATGACGACGATCAACCCGACCGAGCCCGACGGCCAGTAGCCCCAGCTTCGGCTGTGCGGCCACGCCGGAAATGCCCCGATGAGCAGCAGAATCAGAATGATGATGAGGATCGTACCGAGCATCGCACCCCTCCTGACGTCGTGAATGGACGGTGCCTCCCGCCGCAATTCGTGTGCCGCGGCGAGGGCGGGCGAAAGCCGGCGCAAGCGCACGGTTGGAATGCCTGAAATTCACCCGATGAATACCCGCCGATTCAGAAAATAAAGTTTGAAAATGCATCCCCGCCCCCTATGCTGAATCCTTCTGATCTGGCGGGCATGCGATGGCTGAACTTTTTCTGGTACGGCACGGGCAGGCGTCCTTCGGCACGGACGACTACGACCGGCTTTCCCCGGCGGGCGAGCGGCAGGGCGTCTGGCTCGGCGAATACTTTGCGCAGCAAGGCCTGGCGTTCGACCGCGTGATCTGCGGCACGATGAACCGCCACGCGCAGACGGTCGACGCGATCCTGCGCGGGATGGGCCGCGAGGGCGCGGAGATCGACCGCCATCCCGGCCTGAACGAATACGACTTCCACGGCCTGTTCGCCGCCGCCGCGCACGACTACCCGGACATCGCCCGCCTCGCGGCCGGCTCGATGAAGGAGCATTTCCGCGCGCTGCGGCAGGTGCTGCAGCTCTGGTCGGAAGACAAGCTCGGCGATTCGGCCCCCGAGACCTGGTCGCACTTCCAGCAGCGCGTGGCCGATGCCCGCGCGGCCATCCGCCACGGCGGCGGCCAGCGCGTGCTGACGGTGAGCTCCGGCGGCCCGATCGCGGTCACCGTGCAGCAGGTGCTGGCCGCCCCGCCGTCGAGCGCGATCGCGCTGAACCTGCAGATCCGCAACAGCAGCCTTTCGCAGTTTTTTTTCAACGCCGATGCATTCCACCTCGCGTCGTTCAACGGCATCCCGCATCTGGAGGATCCCGAACGACACGCGCTGCGAACCTACGGCTGACCCACGAACGATCGCGACGATGACGAATCCTACCCAGCAACTCGACGTAGCCCGCCTCACGCGCTATCTGGAAGCGCACGTGCCGGGTTTCGAAGGCCCGGTCGACACGGAGAAGTTTGCCGGCGGCCAGTCGAATCCGACTTTCCTGCTGCATGCGAAGAGCGGCCGCTACGTGCTGCGCCGCCAGCCGCCGGGCGAACTGCTGAAATCCGCGCACGCGGTCGACCGCGAATTCCGCGTGCTGAGCGCGCTGTCGGGCACCGCGGTGCCGGTCGCGCATCCGTATCACCTCTGCGAAGACCGCGACGTGATCGGCAGCCTGTTCTACGTGATGAGCTTCGAGGACGGCCGGATCTTCTGGGATCCCGCGCTGCCGGAACTGCCGAAGGCCGATCGCGCGGTGTGCTACGACGCCTTGCTGCAGACGATGGCCGCGTTGCACGACGTCGATGTCGACGCGGTGGGCCTCGCCGACTACGGCCGCCCCGGCAACTACTTCGAGCGCCAGATCGGCGTCTGGACGAAGCAGTACCGCGCGGCGGAAACGGAGCGCCTCGACGCGATGGAAACGCTGATCGACTGGCTGCCGAAGGCGTGCCCGGCCGACACGGGCCGGCCGACGCTGGTGCATGGCGATTTCCGGATCGACAACCTGATGTTCGCGCGCGACAGCTATCGCGTGCAGGCCGTGCTCGACTGGGAACTGTCGACGCTTGGCAACCCGCTCGCCGATCTCGCGTACTTCTGCATGTGCCTGCGGCTGCCGTCGGGCGGGCAGGTGCGCGGGCTCGCGGGCCAGGACCGCGCGGAACTCGGTATTCCCGACGAAGCGGCGATCGTTGCGCGCTATTGCGAGCTGCGCGGCATCGAGCCGATCCGCGACTGGCATTTCTACCTCGCATTCAGTTTCTTCCGGCTCGCGGCGATCGCGCAGGGCGTGAAGGCGCGCGCGCTGCAGGGCAACGCATCGAGCGAGCAGGCGCTGCGCGTCGGCGCGATGGCCGGGCGTCTCGCCGAGATGGCCGTCGGCGTGATCGACGCGCAGCGCTGACATCGCCGGGCACGACACCACATCAATGGAGGAGCACAGCAACATGGCAACGAATCTGTTCGACCTGACGGGCAAGATCGCACTGGTGACGGGCGCGAGCCGCGGCATCGGCGAGGAAATCGCGAAACTGCTCGCGGAGCAGGGCGCGCACGTGATCGTGTCGAGCCGCAAGCTCGACGACTGCCAGGCCGTGGCCGACGCGATCGTCGCGGCGGGCGGCCGCGCAGAGGCGCTGGCCTGCCACGTCGGGCGCCTGGAAGACATCGCCGCGACGTTCGAGCATATCCGCGGCAAGCACGGGCGGCTCGACATCCTCGTGAACAACGCGGCCGCGAACCCGTATTTCGGGCACATCCTCGATACCGATCTCGCCGCTTACGACAAGACGGTCGACGTGAACATCCGCGGCTACTTCTTCATGTCGGTCGAGGCCGGCAAGCTGATGAAGGAACACGGCGGCGGCGCGATCGTCAACACGGCGTCGGTGAATGCGCTGCAGCCGGGCGACCGGCAGGGCATCTACTCGATCACGAAGGCGGCCGTCGTCAACATGACGAAGGCGTTCGCGAAGGAATGCGGGCCGTTCGGCATCCGCGTGAACGCGCTGCTGCCGGGGCTCACGAAGACGAAGTTCGCGGGCGCGCTGTTCGCCGACAAGGACATCTACGAGATGTGGAAGGCGAAGATCCCGCTGCGCCGCCACGCGGAACCGCGCGAAATGGCCGGCACCGTGCTGTACCTCGTGTCGGACGCGGCGAGCTACACGAACGGCGAATGCATCGTCGTCGACGGCGGCCTGACGATCTGAGCGCGCGATGAAGATCGACAGCTACGCCGGGCAGGCCGTGATGATCACCGGCGCCGCGAGCGGCTTCGGCGCGTTGCTCGCGAGCGAGCTCGCCGCGATGGGCGCGCGGCTGGCGCTCGGCGACCTGAACGGCGAGGCGCTCGAACGCGTGGCCGCGCCGCTGCGCGCGGCCGGCGCCGACGTGATCGCGCGGCGCTGCGACGTGCGTGTCGAAGCGGACGTCGCCGCGCTGGTGCATGCGGCGGCCGAGCGTTTCGGCCGGCTCGACGTGGGCATCAACAACGCGGGCATCGCGCCGCCGATGAAGGCGCTGATCGACACCGACGAAGCCGATCTCGACCTGAGCTTCGCGGTGAACGCGAAGGGCGTGTTCTTCGGGATGAAGCACCAGATCCGCCAGATGCTCGCGCAGCGCGAAGGCGTGATCCTGAACGTCGCGTCGATGGCCGGGCTCGGCGGCGCGCCGAAGCTGGCCGCCTACGCGGCGTCGAAGCATGCGGTGGTCGGGCTCACGAAGACGGCGGCCATCGAATACGCGCGCCACGGCATTCGCGTGAATGCGGTGTGCCCGTTCTACAGCACGACGCCGATGGTCACCGACAGCGATATCGGCGACCGCCAGGATTTTCTCGCGCAGGGCTCGCCGATGAAGCGGCTCGGCCGGCCCGAGGAAATCGTCGCGACGATGCTGACGCTGTGCGCGAAGGAAAACACTTATCTGACCGGGCAGGCCGTCGCCGTCGACGGCGGTGTCTCGGCCTTCTGACGGAACCGAACGAACGGAATCGAGGAGTCGATCATGGACTTTGGCTACACCCCGAAAGTGGAAGAACTGCGCAGCCGCGTGCGCGCATTCATGGATGCACACATCGTGCCGCGCATCCGCCAGTGGAACGAGGAAGTGCACGCGGGCCAGTATCCCGTGTCGTTCATGGAGGAACTGAAGGAGCGCGCGAAGGCGGAAGGGCTGTGGAACCTGTTCCTGCCGCACCTGAAGGACGACGAGCCCGGCACGGGCCTGACGAACCTCGAATACGCACCGCTCGCCGAGATCATGGGCCGCGTGGGCTGGGCATCTGAAGTGTTCAACTGCAACGCGCCGGACACCGGCAACATGGAGCTGCTGCACATGTTCGCGACGCCCGGGCAGCGCGAGCAGTGGCTGAAGCCGCTGCTGCGCGGCGAGATCCGTTCGGCGTTCGCGATGACGGAGCCCGATGTCGCATCGTCGGATGCGACGAACATCACGACGCGCATCGAGCGCGTGGGCGACGAGTACGTGATCAACGGCCGCAAGTGGTTCATCACCAACGCCGCGCATCCGAACTGCAAGATCTTCATCGTGATGGGCAAGACCGATCCCGAGGCCGAGTCGCACCGGCAGCAGAGCATGATTCTCGTGCCGCGCGACACGCCGGGCGTGACGGTCGTGCGCAACATTACGGTGGTCAATCACTACGCACCGGAAGGGCACTGCGAGATCACGTTCGACAACGTGCGCGTGCCGGCGAGCAACCTGCTCGGCGAGGAAGGCAGCGGCTTCGCGCTCGCGCAGGCCCGCCTCGGGCCGGGCCGCATCCACCACTGCATGCGGTCGATCGGCGCGGCCGAGCTCGCGCTGGAGCTGATGGTCGACCGCGCGCAGTCGCGCGTCGCGTTCGGCAAGCCGCTGAACCGGCACGGCACGGTCGGCGAATGGATCGCGCGCTCGCGCATCGAGATCGAGCAGGCGCGCCTGCTCGTGCTGAAGGCCGCGTGGATGATCGACAAGGTCGGCGCGAAGGCCGCGCGCAAGGAAATCGCGATGATCAAGGCGCTGGTGCCGACCGTGTACGCGAACGTCTGCGACCGCGCGATGCAGGTGTTCGGCGCGGCGGGGTTGAGCCCCGATACGCCGCTCGCCGACCTCTGGACCTGGGGCCGCGCGCTGCGCTTCGCCGACGGCCCGGACGAGGTGCACCTGCAGGCGATCGCGCGGATGGAAATCAAGGACGGCGAGCCGGGTTCGACGGCGCCGTACCTGACGCCGCCGCTGCGCGCCTGAGCGTCGCGCCGGGATGCGCAGGGCCGTGGACGAGCGGGTGGCGCACGCCGTAAGATGCCGGCAAGGAGATCCGGCGATGCGCCTTTCGAAGATTGACCTGAACCTGTTCGTCGTATTCGACGCGATCTACACCAAGCGCAACCTGACGCGCGCGGCCGAGGTGCTGAATCTCACGCAGCCGGCCGTCAGCAACGCGCTGGCGCGGCTGCGCAAGACCCTGAACGATCCGCTGTTCGTCAGCACGCCGGCCGGGATGATGCCGACGCCGCTGGCCGAGAACATCGTCGGCCGTGTGCGCGAGGCGATGCAGCTGCTCGATTCGAGCGCGCACGAAGGCGACGTGTTCGATCCGGCGTCGTCGACGCGCGTGTTCCGGATGAGCATGAGCGACCTGACCGAAGCGCTGCTGCTGCCCGCGCTCGGCGAACTGCTGCAGAAGCATGCGCCCGGCATGCACGTGCGCAGCTACACGATGGATCGCCGTGAAGTCGCGACCGCGCTCGCGAACGGCTCCGTCGACATCGCGATCGACGCGCCGCTGATCGGCGATCCGCACCTGCATCAGGCGCTGCTCGTGCGCGACCGCTATGCGTGCATGATCCGCGACGATCACCCGTTCAAGGGCGACACGCTCACCATGGACGACTACCTGTCGATGGGGCACATCCACGTGTCGAGCCGCCGCAAGGGCAGCGGGCACGTCGACGCGGAGCTGACGCGCCTCGGGTTGCGCCGCACCATCCAGATGCGCGTGCAGCACTACATGGTCGCGCCGCTGATCGCGATGCGCGGCGACCTGGCGCTGACGGCACCGCTGCGGCTGCTGCAGCGTTATCCGGCGCGGATTCTCGAACTGCCGTTCGAGATGCCGGCGCTCGAATACTTCTGCTACTGGCATCGCAGCGCGGATCAGGATCAGGGCAGCCGGTGGCTGCGCGAGCAACTGGTGACGCTGATGGGCGGGATCGGCGAACCGCGGTGATGCGCACGCGGCGACGGTCAGCTTCGCAATGCCCGCGCCAGCACCTTCGCCACATGCACGGCCTGCACTTGCGCGCCGTCCTGAATCTGATGCCGGCAACTCGTGCCGTCCGCGACGACGATCGCGCCTTCCGCCCGCGCACGCACGGCCGGCAGCAGCGACAGCTCGGCCATGGCCTGCGACGCGGCGTAATGCTCGGCTTCATAGCCGAAGCTGCCGGCCATCCCGCAGCACGACGATTCGACCGGCGTTATCTTCAGCCCCGGGATCCAGCGCAGCACCGTCTGCACCGGCGTGAACGCGCCGAACGCCTTCTGATGGCAGTGGCCGTGCACGAGCGCTTCGTTCGCATCGATCGCGTGCAGCGGCAGCGACAACCGGCCGGCCTCGTGTTCGCGCACGAGAAACTCCTCGAACAGGAACGCGTGGCTCGCGAGCCGTGTGGCTTCGTCGCCGTAACCGTAGGCAAGAAACTCGTCGCGCATCGACAGCAGGCACGAAGGCTCCAGCCCGACGATTGCGATACCGCGTTCGAGGTATGGCCGCAGCGCATCGAGCGTGCGCCTGGCCTCGGACTTCGCTTCGTCGACGAGCCCGGCCGCGAGGAACGTGCGGCCGCAGCACAGTGGCCGCGCGCCTGCGCGCACGTTGAAATGCACGGTGTAGCCGGCCGCTTCGAGCACGGCCTGCGCGGCGCGCGCGTTGTCCGGCTCCTGGTAGTTGCTGAACGTATCGACGAACAGCAGCACTTCGCGGGTGGCTGATCCGGTTTGCGTGGGCGTTGATGCACCCGCACCCGTATCCGCCAGAAACGGCCGCGCGAACCCGGGCAGCGCACGCTGCGGCGCGAGGCCGATCCATCGCTTGATCGACGACGCGACGACCGGCACGCCATTGACGAACGCGATCGCGCCGCGCATGCGCGCGGCCCACGGCGCATAACGCGGCAGATACGCGACGAGCCGTTCACGCAGCGTCGTGCCGTGCTTGCGGTTCCACGCATGCCGCGCCTCGATCTTGAAGCGCGCCATGTCGACGCCCGTCGGACAGTCGCGTTTGCAGCCCTTGCACGACACGCACAGGTCGAGCGCGGCCTTCACGTCGTCGCCGGCGAGGCCGTCGGCGCCGAGCTGGCCCGTCACCGCGAGCCGCAGCGTGTTCGCCCGGCCGCGCGTCACGTGCTGTTCGTCGCGCGTCACGCGGTAGCTCGGGCACATCGTGCCCGCGTCGAACTTGCGGCAGTGGCCGTTGTTGTTGCACATCTCGACGGCCGATGCGAGCCCGTGCGTGATGTCGGTGCCCGAGCCGGGGGCGGTTTCTTCGCCGGTCAGCGGATTGCGCGCGACGTTCCATGCCGACCAGTCGAGCGCGGGCCGCAGCGGCAGCGCCGCATAGCCGGGCGCGAAACGGAAATGCTCGCGCGCATCCATCTTCGGCGGATTGACGATCTTGTCCGGGTTGAAGCGGTTGTCGGGATCGAACAGCTTCTTGATCTCCGCGAACGCCGCATTCAGGCGCGGGCCGTACTGCCACGCGACCCATTCGCCGCGGCACAGCCCGTCGCCGTGTTCGCCCGAATACGCGCCCTTGTACTCGCGCACGAGTGCCGCCGCCTCTTCGGCGATCTCGCGCATGCGCGTCGCGCCGTCGCGCCGCATGTCGAGGATCGGCCGCACGTGCAGCGTGCCGACGCTCGCGTGCGCGTACCACGTGCCTTCGGTCTCGTGCCTGTGGAACACGTCGGTCAGGCGGCGCGTGTATTCGGCGAGATGTTCGAGCGGCACCGCGCAATCCTCGATGAACGACACCGGTTTGCCGTCGCCCTTCATGCTCATCATGATGTTCAGCCCGGCCTTGCGCACCTCCCACAGCGCCTTCTGCGCGCCGGCATCGGTCATCTTCACGACGCTGCCGGGCAGGCCGAGATCGGCCATCAGTTCGGCGAGCCGGTCGAGCTGCGCGTGTTGCGCGTCGCGCGATTCGCCCGCGAACTCGACGAGCAGGATCGCCTGCGGCCGGCCGACCAGCGCCCGTTCGATCACGGGCCGGAACGCCGGGTTCTCCATCGACAGGTCGATCATCGTGCGATCGACCAGCTCGACGGCCACCGGCTTCAGCTTCACGATGTGCTGCGCGGTGTCCATCGCCTGGTAGAAGGTCGGGAAGTTCACGACGCCGAGCGTCTTGTGCGCGGGCAGCGGCGCGAGCTTCAGCGTGATCTGCCGGCTGTAGGCGAGCGTGCCTTCCGAGCCGACGAGCAGGTGCGCGAGATTCGCGTGACCGTCGTCGGTGTAAGCGCGCGGGTTCTGGCAGTCGAACAGGTCGAGGTTGTAGCCGGCCACGCGGCGCAGCACCTTCGGCACGCGCTCGACGATCTCGTCGCGCTCGCGCTTCGCGATGCGTTCGACGCCGTGCAGCAGGTCGAGCGTGCGGCGATCGGTGACGGGCTGCGCGAGCGAACCGAACCGGCATTCGCTGCCGTCGGCAAGGATCGCGTCGATCGCGAGCACGTTGTGCACCATGTTGCCGTACTCGATCGAGCGCGACCCGCACGAGTTGTTGCCGGCCATCCCGCCGATCGTGCATTGCGCGGCCGTCGACACGTCGACCGGAAACCACAGCCCGTGCGGCTTCAGCCACGCGTTCAGGTGATCGAGCACGATGCCGGGCTCGACGGTGACGGTGCGCGCCTGCGCATCGAATGCGACGATCCGGTTCAGCCATTTGCTGGTGTCGACGACGAGCGCCTCGCCGACCGTCTGCCCGCACTGGCTGGTGCCGGCGCCGCGCGCGAGCACGGGAATCTTGCGGTCGCGCGCGATGTCGAGCGCGATCCGCAGGTCGTCCTGGTCGCGCGGCACGACCACGCCGAGCGGCATGATCTGGTAGATCGACGCGTCGGTCGCATAACGACCGCGGCTCGCGCGATCGGCGTAGACGTCGCCGCGCATTTCGCGCCGCAGCCGCTCGAACAGCGGCGACAGCGCGGCGCCTTGCGAGGGCACGAGATGGACAGGGCGAACCAGCGAAGGCGAGACGGCGGATGTCATGGCGGCGGTCGGTATCGGATGGGAACGGATCGGGCGAGGATCGGATGAGGGATCAGGCGAGCGTGACGCTGACGGGCGGCAGCCCCGCGATGCGGCCGACGGCCGTGCCCGCGGCCTGCGGAAAATGCATGCCCGTGTACGAGCCGGTCGTGACGACGGTGCCGGCCGGCAGCGCGATGCCGCGTCGCGCCGCGTGATTCACGAGCCACGGCAGCAGGCGGCGCGGGTCGCCGGCCGGGTTGGTGCCAGGTGCTGTGCCGGCGATGTCGTGCCCGTCGAACGTGAACGCCGGGGCCGGCGCGGCGAACGGGAAATCGGCGCGATAGCCGGTCATCTCGCCCAGCACGAGCGCACCGTGGTTCTGCAGGTCGGCGAGCTGGGCGGCAGGCGCGACGTCCGGCCATTCGCGGAAGCGGCTCGCGACGATCTCGATCGCGGCGCCCATCTGCGCGATACCGTCGAACACTTCATCGTCGGCATAGGCGGGCGCATGCGGCGCGAAGTCGCGGCCGAAGCGGAACGCGATCTCCAGTTCGAGGCCGAGCGGCCGGAACGCGCCGCGCGGCAGCGTGACGCCGCTCGCATGGCAGCAGTCGTCCGGCAGCGGTGCGCCCTGGATCGGCCCGTCGGGCTGTTTCGCGCCGACCTTCCACGCGCCGATCGCGGCGCGGCGCTCGGCGAGCAGTTGCGCCTGCACCGCATAGGCGGCGTCGGCATCGGCGGGGACGAGGGCCGAAGGCAGCGCGGCGAACGCGATGCCGTGTTGCCAGCCGGCGGCGAGCCGGACGGCGAGGTCGTGAGTAGCCTGGGTCATCGTTGCAGTCGGGGAAAAGGCGGGCGCCGCGGGCGGCAGCGCCCCGTTGGCATCAGGCCGGCGAGCGATTGGCGGCCGGTTGTTCGGCGGGTGCGTCGGCGAAGCGGCTTTCCGGCTGCATGCGGAACGCGAGCAGCACGCCCACGCCCATCAGCACCATGCTGCCGATGAACGGCAGCTCCCAGCTGCCGAAGCGGTCGATCACGAAGCCGGAGATCACGGGCGACAGGATCGCCGCGAGCGCGGAGCCGGAATTCATCATCCCGCTCGCGGTGCCCGAGTATTCCGGCGCGATGTCCATCGGCACGGCCCACATCGGGCCGATCGTCATTTCGGCGAAGAAGAAGCCGGCCGCGAGGCACGCCATCGACACGTACAGGTGATGCGTGAACAGCAGCGGCAACAGCGACAGCAGCGTGAGCAGCATGCAGATCGACACCATCCGGCTGCGTGCGCGCTTGAGGCTGCCGGTGCGCGCGAGGATGCGGTCGGTGACGATCCCGCCGAGCGTGTCGCCGATCACGCCCGCGAAGAACACCGCCGACGCGAACACCGCCGATTTCTTCAGGTCGAGGTCGTAGCTGTGCAGGAAATACTGCGGAATCCAGCTCAGGAACAGCCACAGCGTCCAGCCGTAGCAGAAGTACACGATCGTGACGGGCATCATCCGGCGGAACAACGGGCCCCAGGGCACGGCGGCGGGTTTCGGCTTCGGTTGCGGCAGCGCGTCGAGTTCGGCCTGCGTGATGCGCGGGTGGTCCTTCGGGTGTTCGGTATAGACGAGCGCCCACACCGCGACCCACACGATGCTGATCACGCCGCAGATGTAGAACGATTCGCGCCACCCGTACACGGCCATCACCGCGACGACGGCGGCCGGCGCGACCGCGTTGCCGACGCGCGAGAACGCATGCGTGATGCCCTGCGCGAAGCCGCGTTTCTCGCGCGGCACCCAGCGCGACATCGCCGACGTGGCCGCCGGGAACGTCGCGCCTTCGCCGAGCCCGAGCAGCAGGCGCGCGGCGAGCAGCGACGCGAGGCCGCCGGCCATCCCGGTGAGCAGCGTCGCGACGGCCCACAGCAGCCCGCAGGCGAGCAGCGTGCGGCGCGCGCCGAAGCGGTCGCTGACCCAGCCGCCGATGATCTGGAATACGAGATACGGATACGCGAACGCGGAGAACACGAGGCCGATCTCCGTCCTGTTCAGCCCGAATTCCTTGCCGAACCCGGCAGCGGCCGTGCTCACGTTCACGCGATCGAGGTACGTGATGAAGTACATCACGCACAGCATCACCAGCACGATGCCGGTCGCTCGGAACAGCTTCATGTTTCGTCTCCTGGATGTTGTCTGGCTTGCTGCCCGTGCCGGCGTCGAGGCCGGCATCGAGATGGGTCGTGCCGATGAAGCGGGGCGGGCGCCGGCAGCGGCCGGTGCGTGTCGCGACGACCGCGCGCGGCCGCCCGTGAAGCGGAAAGGGCGCGTCAGGCGGCGTGCGGGAAACATGCGCGCCGCCCGCCGGCGCTCAGGCCGCCGCGCGCAGCGCGGGGGCGTGCGTGTTCGATGCGAGGGTGTCCATCGCCGCGACGACGCCGCTCGCGGCAACCGGCACGCCGGCGAGCTTCAGCCCCATCTCGCAGCCGGCGAGCGTGGCCATCAGCGTGAGGTCGTTGCAGTCGCCGAGATGGCCGATGCGGAACATCTTGCCGCGCATCTTGCCGAGCGCCTGCCCGAGCGACATGTCGAAGCGTTCGTAGATCAGCTTGCGCACGGCGTCCGCGTCGACGCCGTCGGGCATCATCACGCCGGTCAGCACGGGGCTGTAGACGGCCGGGTCCGCGCACTGGATCTCGAGGCCCCACGCGCGCACCGCGCGGCGCGTGGCTTCCGCGAGCCGCTGGTGGCGCGCGAACACCGCGTCGAGCCCTTCGCCGAGGATCATGTCGAGCGCTTCGGCGAGCCCGTACAGCAGGTTGGTGTTCGGCGTGTACGGCCAGTAGCCGTTCCTGTTCGCCTCGATGATCTCGTGCCAGCCCCAGAACGCGCGCGGCAGCGTCGCGTGCCCGCTCGCCGCGAGCGCCTTCGGCGACACCGCGTTGAAGCTGATGCCGGGCGGCAGCATCAGCCCTTTCTGCGAACCCGACACCGTCACGTCGACGCCCCATTCGTCATGGCGGTAGTCGGCGGACGCGAGCCCCGAGATCGTGTCGACCATCAGCAGCGCCGGGTGGCCGGCCGCGTCGATCGCGCGGCGCACGGCCGCGATGTCGGAGGTGACGCCGGTGGAGGTTTCGTTGTGCACCACGCACACCGCCTTGATGGCGTGCGTGGTATCGGCGCGCAGGCGCGCCTCGATCATGTCGGGCTGCACGCCGCGGCGCCAGCCTTCGATGCCCGGCAGCCCGAGGAATTCGGGCTTCAGGCCGAGCGCGTCGGCCATCTTCTTCCACAGCGTCGCGAAGTGGCCGGTCTCGTACATCAGCACGGTGTCGCCGGCGCTCAGCGTGTTGGTCAGCGCGGCCTCCCATGCGCCGGTACCCGACGCCGGATAGATGATCACCGGCTGCGTGGTCTTGAAGATCTTCCTGATGCCGGCGAGCACCTTGAGGCCGAGCGCGCCGAATTCGGGGCCACGGTGGTCGATGGTCGGATAGCTCATCGCCCGCAGGATGCGGTCGGGTACCGGGCTCGGCCCCGGAATCTGCAGGAAATGGCGGCCGGACGGATGAAAGTCGAGTTGCAGCATGATTGTTCTGTCTCCTTGGTTGCATTTTGAATTTTGCATGCAAAATACTTTAGCAGAGTGGCCACGGCAAACCCAAGGACTGATTTCGCCGAAAATGCCGGTGTTTACCCGGCGTTGGCGGGGAGATATTCGGGTCGGGCGAGTTGAAGTAGAATCGCGTGAAGCAAGAAGGAAGGATTTTGCATGCAAGATTTGAATGATCTGGAGCAGGCCGGCGGCGCGCCGGCACTGCCGAAACTGGAGCGGCAGCGGCTGCACGACACGGTCGTCGAGCACCTGCGCAAATTCATCGTCGAAGGCGTGCTCGCGCCGGGCATGCGGCTGAACGAGCGCGAGCTGTGCGAGACGCTCGGCATCTCGCGCACGCCGCTGCGCGAGGCGTTCAAGGTGCTGGCGGCCGAGGGGCTGCTGGTGCTGTCGCCGAATCGCGGCGCGAGCGTGTACCGGATGAGCGAATCGGAGATCCGCGAGACGTTCGAGCTGATGTCGGGGCTGGAGGCGTTTTCAGGCGAGCTGGCCTGCGAGCGCATCACGCAAGCGGAGCTCGCGGAGATCAAGGCGCTGCATTACTCGATGCTCGCGTGCCGGCTGCAGAACGACCTGCCCGGCTACTACAGCCGCAACCAGGAAATCCACGACCGCATCAACGAGGCCGCGCGCAACTCGGCGCTGCGTGCCACGTACCAGTCGATCAATCGCCGGATCATGTCGATGCGGTTCCGCTCGAACCAGCACGTCGAGAAATGGGATCGCGCGGTGCACGATCACGAGGAGATGATCAAGGCGCTGGAGGCGCGCGACGGCAAGGCGCTCGCGGCGATCCTGCGGCGGCATCTGCTGGAGAAGCGCGACGCGGTGTTGTTGCAGCAGGGGGAGGCAGCGCCGCACACCGGCCACGAACCGGCGTAACGCCGACGGTCCGGGCGCCGGGACACACGCCGGGACGCCGGATGCGGCCCGGTGTCATGCGTGACGCTCGCCGTCGAGTCGACTCGACGAGCGTCCTGTCCCGAAGTCCCGAACGGATGGTCGCGACGGCCTCTTTTCGACAGTTGCGGCGCCGTATTCCGTCGGTAGAATCGGCACTTCCCAACCGGAGTGCCTCGCATGGACTCTCACGCCCCGAACCGCGGCGCGCTGGCGCCCCTCGTCTACCACGAAGCCGTAGCGGATTATTTGTGCCGGCATGAGCCGGACGTCTGGCGCTGGACCGGCGAGCGCGAAACGTACACCGAACAGCTCGAATCGCTGCGCGCGTCGCTGTTGCGCGAAACCTACCGGATCGACGCCGACGCGCACGGCGATGTCCATGCCGCATTGGCACTGGCCATGGAGCGACTCGGTATCGTCGATATACCGGCCACGCTCTACCAGTCGCCGGGCAACCAGATGAATGCGTCGCTCGTTTTCGTGCCGGGCGAGATCCACATCCTGTTGCAAGGATCCGTACTGGAGCGATTGTCTTCGCAGGAACTGCTGGCGATCCTCGGGCACGAACTCGCGCACCATCTGCTGTGGTCGCGCGCCGACGGCCGCTTCCTGACGGCGGACCGGATTCTCAACGACGCGGTGGCCAACCCGGCCGGAGCCGACAGTCATCGCGAGACTTTTCGGCGTTACGCGCTGCATACCGAACTCTTCGCGGATCGGGGCGGCGCCATCGCGGCCGGCGCGGTGGCGCCCGCCGTATCGACGCTCGTGAAGGTGCAGACGGGTATCAGCACGGTCGATGCCGCCGCGTATCTGCGTCAGGCCGCTGAAATCGAATCGAACGAGTCCGGCGCCAGTGCCGCATTGAGCCATCCCGAGACCTTCATCCGCGCACGTGCGCTTGCTCTGTGGTGGGACGGCGAGGCCGGTCTCGACGACTGGATCGACGCGCGCCTGCACGGCCCGCTTTCGCTCGAGCGTCTCGACCTGCCCGGCCAGGCGCGTCTGCAGGCGCTGACGCGCGGGTTCATTGCGCACTATCTCGACGGCGCGTCGCTGGCGAGCGACGCCGTGCTGGCCCAGGTGCGCATGCTGTTTCCGGACTGGTGTGACGACGAGCCCGTCGTCGGCCCCGACGCATTCGCGGCGGCAGGCGTCGACGACAGTGTGCGCGGCTATCTCAACGCGCTGATGATGGATCTTGCACTGGCGGACCCCGATCAGCGCGACGTGGCGTTGCTGCGCGCCGGGCAGGTCGCCCGGTCGCTCGGCAGCCTCGACGCACTGCAACTCAACCTTCGGCGCGACGCGGGCCTCGGCAAGCGCGATCTCGAACGCTACAAGCGGCAACTGACCGGGGAGAAGGACGCATGAACGACACGATCGACGACGGTGCGCCGCGCACGCTGCGCACACTGATCGCCGCGCAGGCCGGCGCGGCACTGCCGACCGACGACGTACTCGTGCTGGTGCTGCCGCTGTTCGGACAGGTGGCCGCGCTGCATGCTCGGGGCAAGGTGGCCCGGCTCGACGCCGACAGCATCGTGATCGGCGAAGAGGGCGGGCTGGCGCTGCGACACCCCGAGGGCGAAACGCCGCAGATGGACATCGGCGCCGTGCATCGCGTGCAGCCGCACCCTGCTTCGGGCCTGAACATCGTCGGCGCGCTGCGGCTGGAACACACACCGGATGGCCGCCACGATCAGACCGACCTCGCGCTGCAGACGGATGCGGCAGCCCCCATCGAGCGCCCCGTCTATTTGCCCGGGTATGCGAGCTGGGAGCGATCGCTCGGCCATCATGACGAGATCACAGACGTTTTCCTGCTGGGCATGGTGCTCGCCAGCCTCGCATGCGGGTTGAACTTCGAGACCGGGAGCGACCTGAACGGGTTCGTCGCGCATCGGCGCAATCTGTTCGTGCTTCACGAACGGCTGCATCCGATCGTCGCTGCGGTGATCGTCGAGATGACCGAAGTGAATCGCCACGACCGCGCGACCGACGTGGCGGCGCTCGCGATGCGCTTGCGCACGTGGCGCGAGCAACCGCTCGGCCTCGACGTCGAGCGCGCGCTGGCGGGGACGACCGGCGCGGCATCGCGTCGCGGCGCCGTGCTGACGCATCTGCGCGACCGCCTGTTCGATTTGTCGCGTCGCAACCGGCTGCTGCATTTCCGCCCGACCGCCGCGACCGTCAACCTGACCGTGGCCAGCGTGCCGTTGATGCTGCAGATCGAAAGCGTGCGTCCGGAACACATCTGCACGTGGGGCGGACCGTTCGCGGCCGACCTGGTGGCCGGCAAGGCCGTGCCGCTGCAGCAATGGCTGCGCTTCGACGACCAGCCCTACTTGCCGGCGTCGCTGGACCGGCTGATTGCCGATACGCGCCGCGAACGTGCGGAGTTCGGCTTCAGCAACCTGCGTCTCGTGGTCGCGTTCCTGCGTTGGCACAATCTGAAAGAGACACCCGACGACCGCATCGTGTCGCCGCTGCTCTGGTTGCCGGTCGAACTCGTCAAGCGCAAGGGCGTGCGCGATCAGTACGTGATCCAGTGCACGGGCGGCGACGCCGAATTCAATCCGGTGTTGCGGCACCACCTGAGTCAGCTCTACGACATCCGGCTGCCCGAGACGGTCGATCTGGGCAAGATCACGCTGGCCGAGATTCACGCGGATATCCTCGCGCAGATCCGGCGCTCCGAACCGGCGGTCGAGCTACGGCTCGTCGACAAGGCGTCCGTTCGGCTGGTGCGTCAGAAGGCGCTGCAGCGCATGCAGCAGTACCGGCGCCGCAAGCCCGCGGCGCGCGCGGGCGAGTCGCGCGGCAGCCGGCTGCCGTCGTTCAGCTACAGCCAGGATGACTATCGCCCGCTCGGCCGCGCGCTGTTCGAGGAATGGGTGCGGCCGAGCGAGCTGCCGCAGCGCTTCGAGGCGGGTGCCGCACCGGGTGCCAGCCTGCGTCGTCCGCAGATGGCGGACACGGCGGCCGAGCGCGTCGACGAGCGGCAAGGTTACGTGCTGCAGGAGGCGGAGGGCCATCGCTATGCGTGGGATCTCGACCTGACGCAGGTCACGCTGGCCAACTTCAACTACCGGAAGATGTCGCTGGTGCGCGATTACGCGCAACTGCTGGACGAAACCGGCGCGAACCCTGCGTTCGACAGGGTGTTCTCGATCGAGCCGCGCGAGGTGGAAACGATCGCCCCTGCTCCGCTGCCGGCGGGAGAACAGTGGAACGTGGTGGCGTCCGATGCGACCCAGAATGCGTCGGTGAGTCTGGCTCGCAGCCAGCGCAGCTTCATCATTCAAGGGCCGCCCGGCACGGGCAAGTCACAGACCATCACCAACCTCATCGCGGATTACGCGGGGCGCGGCAAGCGCGTGCTGTTCGTGTGCGAGAAGCGCGCGGCGCTGGACGTGGTGTTCCATCGGCTCAAGCAGAGCGGGCTGGACGCACTGTGTTGCCTGATCCACGATTCTCAGACCGACAAGAGGGCGTTCATTGCCGATCTGAAGACCTGTTACGAGCGCTGGATCGCGCAATCGCACGACAGCGAATCGTTGCACGCACGGCGGGCGGCACTGATCGATGCGCTCGACCTGCACCAGCAGCGCATCGACGCGTTCGAAGCGGCGATGGCCGCGGCGCCCGACGCGCTGGGTGCGAGCGTACGCACACTGTTGCGCCGTCTGGTCGCGCTGCCGGTCGCACCGGAAGCGGGTTTCGCGTTGCGCGAGCGATTGCCGGCGCTCGCTGTCTGGGATCGGCATGGCGAGCTGACCCAGCGCGTGCATCGCGCGATGCGCGAACGGTTCGGCGCGGACAGTCTCGCTTCGCAACCGTTCGCACGGCTGTCGGCAGGGCTGCTGGCCGACGAACGCGCATTCGGACGGGCCGAGCAGCTGTGCCGGGACGCCGACGCGCTGTTCGACGCGCTCGATCCGGTGCTCGACAACACGGCGGCGTCGATCGGACACGAAACCGCACTGGCGCGCGCCCGCACGATCGCGACCGACTGCCAGTGGCTGGTCGACACCGGCCTCGCCGCGCACCTCGACGTGCTCGACCCGGCATCGTCCGCTCAGGCGGCGCTGCGCGACGACCGCGACGCACTGGCTGCACATGCCGACGCGCTGACGGCCGCGCAGGCCGCGACCGTGCACTGGCGAGACAAGCTGTCGCCGGGCGATACGGCGTCCGCCCTGGCGCTCGCGCGCCGGTTCGAGACGTCGGCGCTGCGATGGCTGCAGCCGGCATGGTGGCGGCTGCGCGGCGAACTCCGGCGTCGCTACGACTTCGGGCAGCATGCGGTGCATCCTGGTTACGTCAAGGTCCTGGAGCAGCTGGCCGCGGAGCAGGCGGCTGCCGCTGCGCTCGACTCGGCCGATGTCGAATGCCGCAAGCGCTACGGCGTGAGCGAAATGGGCGCCTTCCTGCGCGCGTTGGCCGAGCTGGAAGCACGTCTGGCATCGGACGATGATTTGCGCGAACGGATCGCTCATCTGCGCCGGGCCGTCGATCCGCTTGCTGCCGCACGTGTCGAGGCCGGCGCCCGCGAGGCGCTTGACAAGCTGGCGGGGCGCATCCGCGAGAACCTCGTGATGAGCGACGACGCGTCGCTGGGCGATATCGCCGAATCGCTGCGCGATCTGCGGGAAGGCCTGGACGACTTGCCCGACCTGTTGCCGCTGTTGCGCGCGGTGCACGCGGCCGATCCCGCGTATGCGGCCACGCTTCAGTCTGCCGATCATGCGCCTGCCGAGCTGGAGGCGCTGATTGCCGACGAGGCGTTGCGCCGGCTCGAGCGCGAGAACCCGGTGCTCGCACGGTTTGGCGGTGCGGCGCTTGCCCAGGCCGCGCGCGCCGCCGCCCGGATTCAGCGCGAACTGCTGGCCGTGAACGCGCAGGTGGTGAGCTCGACGTTGCACCGGCAGTTCGCCGAGCACGTACGACAGTCTTCGTTGTCGGCCACGCAGCTCGATGCGGACGGCAAGACCTTCAAGAAGCGCTACGCGACCGGCCGGCGCGAGCTCGAACACGAATTCGGCAAGAGCATGCGGCACCGCTCGATTCGCGATCTCGCCGACGACGAAACGGGCATGGTCGTCAACGACCTGAAGCCGATCTGGCTGATGAGCCCGCTCTCCGTGTCGGATACGCTGCCGCTGTCGCCCGACCTGTTCGACGTGGTGATCTTCGACGAGGCCAGCCAGATTCCCACCGAGGAATCCGTACCGGCGCTCAGCCGCGCCCGGCAGGTCGTGGTCGTGGGCGACGAAATGCAGCTGCCGCCCACGAGTTTCTTCACGGCGGCGGGCGCGGAAGGCGAGGACGAGATCGTGATCGAGGAAGAGGGCGAGCGCATCGCAATCAGTCTCGACTCCGACAGCCTGCTGAATCAGGCGGCGCGCAATTTGCCCGCGACGCTGCTCGCATGGCACTACCGCAGCCGACACGAAGCGTTGATCAGCTTTTCCAATGCGGCGTTCTACGATGGCCGCCTCGTCACGATTCCCGATCGCGTGCTCGAGCAAAACGAGGACGGCGTGCAGTCGTTGCGATCGGATCAGGACGATGCAGGCGTCGTCGGTGCCGATGCGCTGCTGGCGCGGCCGATCAGTTTTCACCGGCTCGACGACGGCGTATACGTCGAGCGCGGAAACGTGCCCGAAGCGCGCTATATCGCGCGGGTCGTGCGCGAGCTCCTGCGCCGGGAGGGCGGCCTGAGCCTGGGTATCGTCGCGTTCTCCGAGGCGCAGCAGAGCGCGATCGAAGCGGCGCTGGAGGCGCTGGCTGCCGAGGACGCCGACTTTGCCGCGCGACTCGAGCGCGAGTACGTGCGCGAAGACGACGACCAGTTCAATGGCCTGTTCGTCAAGAACCTGGAAAACGTCCAGGGTGACGAGCGCGACGTGATCATCCTCAGCATCTGTTACGCACCGGGTCCCGACGGCAGGATGCTGATGAATTTCGGGCCGATCAACCAGCGCGGGGGAGAGAAGCGCCTCAATGTCATCTTTAGCCGCGCGAGGCATCGGATGGCCGTGGTGTCGACGATCCAAGCCGACGCGATCACCAACGTGCACAACGATGGCGCGGCCGCGTTGCGAGCGTTCCTGCAGTTTGCCCAGGCCAGTGCCACGGGCCAGTTCGATCGTGCGCAGGCGGTGCTCGGTGCGTTGAATCAGGGCGCGCGCGATGCCTTCACGCGGCGGACCTCGCCCGACGCCATTCGCGACGCACTGGCCGACGCGCTGCGCGCACGCGGCCATCGGGTCGACGTCGACGTCGGTCGATCGCAATTCCGCTGCGACCTGGCGATCGTCGATGCGACGAAGCAGGGCTATTCGCTGGCGATCCTGCTCGACAACCCGTCCAGCATCGTGGCCGATACCGCGGAGCGCTACGTGTTCCGGACCGGCATTCTGCGCGCATTCGGCTGGCGTGTGCTCGACATTCCCGGAAAGGACTGGCTGGATGACTCGGCGGGGGTGCTTGCACGCATCGAGGCGATGCTCGCGGACGGGGAAGATCGCGCGCTGGACCAGGAAATCGAGCTCCCGGTGCTTCCCGTCCGGACCCCGGCCCGGGAGGCCGCCGCGGTCGACGAGGAAGCGGTGGCAGCGGCCAGTGCGCCGACGGAGCGGGTGCGGTCGCTGCGATACATGCAGGGCGCGTCCAGCAAGTTCTGGCGCGCCAGCCTGCGCGGTACCGAGTTGAGCGTGACGTACGGTCGTATCGGCACGAACGGGCAAGTCAACCTGAAGCAATTCGAAAGCGTCGAACGCGCGCGCCGCGAAATGGACAAGCTGGTGGCGGAGAAACTGCGCAAGGGTTATGTCGAAGACCCGGCCGGGTGACAGCCGGCGCACGCTCGCAGGGCACGAGTGGCCGTCTGACCCGGCCGAATGAGGCGGCGCGGCCCCGCGGCAGGCCGCGCCGCTACATCGCCGCCCGCTGCCCCTCTCTCGGCCCGTGCCCCGTCCACCGCTTGAACGCACGGCGGAAGTTGTGCGCGTCGCTGAACCCGACTTCGTGTGCAACATCCTCGATCGACAGCCGCGGATTGCTCAGCAGCGTGAACGCGCGCTTGCGGCGGATCGTGTCGATCACCGTCTGGTACGACACGCCCTGGTCGGCGAGCCGCCGTCGCAGGGTGCGCTCGCTCATGCACAGCTGCGCGGCGATCTCGGCGAGCGACGGCGCATGCCGCAGGTCGCGCCGCATGATCCGTTCGATCGATTCGAGAAATTCGGTGCCTTCGGGTTCGGGCGGCAGCGCGTCCTGCAGGAATTCGAGCACCTGGCGATGCGCGAGCGGATCGTGGGTCGCGATCGGGCGGTTGCCGAGCGCGGCGTCGCACGAAAACAGGTTCTGCTCCTGTTCGAACCGCACCGGGCAC
Organism: Burkholderia sp. 22088; assembly: GCF_052045915.1. Classification (NCBI taxonomy): domain Bacteria; kingdom Pseudomonadati; phylum Pseudomonadota; class Betaproteobacteria; order Burkholderiales; family Burkholderiaceae; genus Burkholderia; species Burkholderia sp. 22088. Next base: position 474,618 of record NZ_JBQEPY010000002.1, on the reverse strand, counting down.
GGGAACACGCGGGCGTATTGCTCCGCATAGGCCGGCGGCGGGTAGCTGAGATCGACGACCTTCGGCTGGAACGCGGGGCCGACGAGCGAGCGCCCGATCTTCATGAAGCTGCCGAACGCCTCCTCGACGAGGAACGCCTCGATGTCGGGCTCGAGGAAGACGTTGGTGGCGCGAACCGACAGCGTGCGCGCATCCGACATCACGTCGAAGCGCATCAGCGGCCCCGTGTGGCGCTGCAGCCCGATACCGGTCACGATCGCGTCCTTCAGCGTCGGGCTCGTCAGCATCGCATAGCCGACCAGCCCGATCGACGCGATCGTCTCGCTCGTGCCGAGTTCGAGGCCGAGCGCCCGCCCCGGCGCCATCTCGAGCGCGCGGCGGATCATCGTGCTCGCCTGGCGCAATGAAATCCGGCACGACGGATTCGACAGGTCGGCGACGTCGAAGCCGAGCCCGAGGCACAGCCGCGTGGGGTCGATGCCCAGTTCCTTGCTTGTCTCCGCGAGGCACCGCAACAGATGGACCGGCAGATTCGCCGTCGTATAACGGTCGGTATCGTCCATGGATGCTCCGTATTTTTTTCCATGGATTGTACTCGTCCCGCCCGGCCGGAGACCCGGCGCCGCCCCGGCCGCGATCGCCCACATCCCGCGCGGCCCCGCTTCAGAAGTAGTGACGCAGGCCGACCGTCGCACCGAGCTGCGTGGTGCCGGTGCTCGGCGCCTGCCCGTTCACGCCGACCAATTGCGCGCCGACCAGCCCGCCGCGGTAGATCGCGTAGTCGACTTCCGCATAGAGCATGCTGCGCTTCGACAGGCTGTAGCCGGCGATCACCTGGAACTGGCGCGCACGGCCGTCGAAATCAGCCGTATAGCCGGACTGCTGCGTCCACCACGCGTTGACGGCCGCCGTGAACGCCGACGTGAAGCGGTAGGTCAGCCCCGCGAGCGCCATCTTGCGGCGGCGGAACCCGCCGGGCACGGTCGGGTCGACGACCTGCGCGGGCGAGATGATCCCGAGCCCCGCCAGATCGGTCGGGCTGAACGGGCCGTTCTCGAACGACGTGAAGTCATTGTCGCGTGCGTTCTCGATGTAGCCGGCGTTGACGGTCGCGTTGCCGATCGTCACCGAGCCGCCGCCCGTGTAGATGTCGAATTTCCCGTGCGTGACGTCGTCCCAGCTGCGCATGAACGATGCGCCGACCGTGAACGGCCCCTTGTCCGGCGCATACGCGGCGGCCGCGCCGAGCTGGCCGCCGCGCACGCCGCCGCCCGCGTGGCCGCCCGGCGCGTATTGCGCGAGCAGGTAGAAGCTGCCGAGCTGCGCGCCGTACTGGATCATGTTGCTGGTGCGCGCGCCCGCGAGCATCGTCTGCTCCGGCTTGAACAGGTTGAAGTACGGGTCCTGCGGGCCGGCCCACAGGTTCGAGCCGAAGGTCAGCGACGCCATCTCGAACGGCACGTTGTACTGGCGCCCGAGCGAGAGCTGGCCAAGCGTAGTGGACGTCAGCCCCACGTACGCGACCTGGAAGAAATTCGGCGAGCCGGCCGGCACGATGGCGCCGCTGTTGGGGCCGAAGTGGCTTTCGACGTTGAACTGCGCGGACAACCCGCCGCCCAGATCTTCATTGCCCTTGAGCCCCCAGTAGCTTTCCGTCAGGCCGCCCCCGTCGGCCATCGAGATCTTGCGGCCCGTCGACACCGGTGTGCCGTCGGCGCCGTAGGACACGCCGTGCGTTTCGTAGCGGATGCCCGCATCGATCACGCCGTACAGCGTCACGTTGCCTTGCGCGTGCGCACCGGTACCGGCCAGGACCATCATCGCGCAGCACGCGGCGCGAACGCTATCGTGACGATTCATTCTTCTGGACTCCGCATCGAACTGGGGACGGACGGCTCGTGCCGTCGGGAACGACTGTAGAAAGCCAAATTTGCGCGAGCCAAGGCCGCGGCGGCCATTCTCGTGGTGCGTCGCGGCCACGGCATGGCGCACTGCGGTCAGGGCGCCGCGCCGGCCACGGCAGCGGGTGCCGCGCGGCGCAGCGCCAGCCGCACGAACGGGGCGGCGGCCAGCACGGCCACGCACAGCACGTGGGCGACGCGCGTGCCGCCGAAGCGGCCGAGCAGCGCGCCCGACAGCGCGGTGCCGATGCCGGCCGCGAAGAACGTGATGACGAGCGTGCGCGCGACCAGCGAGCCGTCCGGGTCGACGTCGGACAGCATGCCGGAGAGGAACGGCACGATCACGAAGAACGCACTGTTCAGCACGAACTGGCTCAGGAAGTACGCGCTGCCGCCGCGCGCGCCGAAGAACCATTCGATCGACGCGATCATCGCGAGCTGCGCGGCCCAGATCAGCGCGAGGCGGTGCCGGTGGCTGGCCGGATGCGACGGAATCGCCGCGCCGACGAAGCCGAGCAGGGACGACACCGACAGCAGCACGCCGATCGTCGTGGGCGACAGCCCGGCACGCTCGCCGACGAAACCGGCGATCGCCCATTGCGATGCCTGCACGCCATAGACGAGCGCCGTCACGACCCAGATCGCGATCACCGGCCGCCACGGCAGCGTGCCGGCGCGCAAGCGGGCCTGCGCGGGCGCGCTCGCGAACGCGTCGATGCCGCGGATCGCGGGCGCCAGCACGGCGACGACGGCGGCCAGCAGCGCGAACACCCAGCGCCCGAGCCACGCGGCCGGCAGCGCGGAGATCAGCACGAGGATGCCGCCGTTGACGACGCCCGCGAGCAGGTTGATTTGCCCCCACAGGCGGTCGGTCGATGCGCGTTGCGACACGCCGGACGCGACGACGACGAACAGCATCCCCTCGAACAGCCCCGTCATCCCGCGTGCGAGCGCCGCCGACACGATGCCGGGCGCGACCGCGCCGAGGGCCTGGCCGGCGATCGTGCCGATCAGGCCGGCCAGCGTGAACGGCCGCGCGGCGCGCGCGATCCGGTGCGACAGCAGCGCGCAACTGATCGCGATGCCGAGGATCTCGGCGCTGACGAGCGCGGTCGCGGTGCCTTCGTCGAGCCGGAAGCGCGTCATCACCGCCGCGACGAGGAACGGCGACAGGATCAGGCCGTTGGTGGCGGCCGCGAACGCGAGCGCAAGGCGGACGACGGCGCCGGTCGACGGATCGGGACGCGACGGCGCGGCCGCGTGCAGCGTGGCTGTGCTCATGAGGCCTCCTGGCTGGATCGCGGCCGATCTTGCGCGGCGCCGGCCGTTTCGTGCATCGGGTGTGTCCCCCGGTGGGCCGGCGTGGCGCGAGCGGTGGCGCTTGCGTTTGCGCCTGCGCTTTGCGGCAGGCCGAACAGCGTACGCAGGTACGGCGTCAGGAAGCGGCCGTGCGGGTCCATCCGCTCACGCAGCGCGAGGAAATCGTCCCAGTGCGGGTAGCACGCCGCCAGCTCGGCGGCCTTCATCGCGTGCACCTTGCCCCAGTGCGGCCGCCCGCCGTGATTGCGGCAGATGGCCTGCACGCCCGAGAAATACGCGTCGAACGGCATCCCGCGATACTGGTGCGCCGAGATGCGTACGCTGTCGCGCCCGTAGTCGGGGCTCAGCCAGATGTCGTCGCCGCGCACCCAGCGGTATTCGAGCGGGAACATCAGCGGGAAGCTGCGGCGCGCGATGAATGCGCGGATTTCGCGCAGCGCGTCGGCGCCGCGGTCGGCCGGCACCGACCACTCCATTTCGTTGAAGCGCACGCGGCGCACCGTCGACAGCATCGCGTAGCTCGCATCCACGTGCCGGCCGGCCGACACGGTCGATGCGCACAGCCGGCTCAGCGCCGGGCACAGCGCCGGCACGCGCCGGCCGAGCCCGCACAGCGCGCCGAACACCGTGTTCTCGAGGAACGACTCGGACGCGCGGCTCGCCCAGTGCACTGCGTCGGCCGGCTCGTCGGTCATGTCCCACGCCTTGGTCAGCACGGTGTCCGTGTGCGGGAACCAGTAGAACTCGAACGAGCGATGCTTGGCGATCAGCGTGTCCGCCTGAGCGAGGCAATCGTCGAGCCGCATGCCGCCGCGCTCGAGGCGCAGCTTGAACGCGGGCACGAGGCGCAGGCCGATCTCGGTCAGCACGCCGAGCGCGCCGAGCCCGATCCGGCCGCCGGCGAACAGTTCGGGATGCGTGTCGGCGCTCGCGCGAATCTCGCTGCCGTCCGCGCACATGAAGGTCAGGCTGTCGATCTGCGTCGCCAGGTTGCCGAGCGTGATGCCGGTGCCGTGCGTGCCGGTGCTGGTCGCGCCGGCGATCGACTGCACGTTGATGTCGCCGAGGTTCTCCATCGCGAGGCCGTGCGCGGCGAGCGCCGGGCCCAGCGCCCACAGCCGCGTGCCGGCATGTACGCGCGCGACGCGCCGGTCGCGGTCGACGTCGATCACGCCCTGCATCGCGTCGAGCGACAGGATCACGTCGTCGGTCTGCACGAGCGGCGAGAACGAGTGCCCGGCGCCGGCCGCGCGCACGGTGGCGCCGGCTGCCGCCGCGTCGCGCAGCACCGCCGCGAGCGCGGCGTGCGACGCGGGCGTCGACACGGTTGCATCAGGACTGCAGACATATCCCGACCAGTTACGCCACATGGCATTGTCTCCGTGGTTGTCGATCGAATGAGTTGAACGGTCTGAGCGACGGGCCGCGCGGCCCGCTAGAAAAAGCTCTTGCCTTCGCCGCGATAGGTGGGCGCCTCGCCGACCACGCGGCCGCCGCGGATCAGCAGCAGCGTGTTGAAGCGTTCGCACAGTTCGCCAGCCTTCGCGTGACGGAACAGGATCGGATCGCCGATCGCCGGTGCGACGCCGCGCGGCACGCGCACGGGCGTCTGCACCTCGCCCGCGCCTTCGTTGTCGATCAGCGTGCAGCCGGCCGGCAGCCACGGGCGGGGCAGCCGGCTCTTGCCGGCCGGGCCCGACGCGATATAGCCGCCGCCCGAGCAGGTCACGATGCCCGGCTGCGGAATCCGCACGACCGGCAGCGCGAAGCCGGCGGCGGGTTGCGCATGAAACGCCGCATAGTGATCGAACAGCGCCGGCGCGTAGAGGCCGGAGCCGGCGGCGAGCTCGGTGACCGATGCGTCGCCCAGCGTGCTTTCGAAGCTGCCGGTGCCGCCGCCGTTCACGAAGCGCAACGTGTGGCCCGCCGCCGCGAGCGCCTGCACGGCCGCGTGGCGGCGCGCGTTGATCTCGCGCGCCGAGCGGCGCTTCAGGTGGCGCACCAGCGCGTTGCGCGCGCCGCTGCCCGGCTCCGTGTCGGCCACGCCGGCGATCTGTCCTTCGTAACCCATCAGCCCGTCGAGCCGCACGTGCTGCCGCTCGCCGATGCGGTTCGCGAGGGCGAGTGCAGCGGCCACGTCGCGCACCGGCGAGCGGTACATGCCGAAATACAGGCCCGGATACGCGGACGACATGTCGAGATCGATCGCGAGCGGGATCGTCACGCCTTCCGCGCGTGCGAGGCGGTCGATCGCGTCGACCTGGGCGGCATCGTCGACCATCAGCGTGATCGAGCGGCCCCGCCCGAACTGCGCGGCCACCGCGCGAAGGTCGTCGGTCTCGACGGTCGGATAGGCGACGACGATGTCGTCGAACCCGCCGTCCGCAAGCCACGCGGCTTCCGCGGCCGAATAGCACAGCAGCCCCTGCATGAACGGGCCGGCGGCGAGCACCGCGCCGATCAGTTCGCGCGAGCGTACCGATTTCGTCGCGAGCCGGATCGGCAGGCCGCGCGCGCGGTGCTTCAGGTCGGCGAGGTTCGCGTCGAGGCAGTCGAGATCGACGAATGCGGCGGGAAGGCGGCGGCCCGCGAGCGCGTCGCGGTAGGTCGGATAGTCGTGGACGGCGGCGGGTGCGCGATGCGGAAGGTCTGCACGGCTCATGGAACGGGCTCGGCTGGGTGGGGTGTGTGCCGCGCCGACCGTTCGGCGCGTGTCGGAAACCAGCATAGGGCCGGCCAAAATGACGACCAAGCGCTCAGCGGGTCGTTCGACGGGTCTTATCCGGCCATCCGTATCGGCCACGCGCAAGCGTGAGCGTCGCGCCCCGTGAAGGTGGATCGTTGCTTGCTTGGTGTCGCGGCGCACATCGCGTGTGCCGGCGCGAACCACCGCCGGACGGGCACGACGCTCGACATCACGCGCGTGCCGATGCGACAACGAAATGCGTTTCAAACGTCTTGCCGGCCATCGCCGACGCGCGCAGGTTTAGTGCCCGCGTTCTAGTGCCGCTTTTGACTGCATGCCGGATTCGACCTAGAACCTACTCGCGGATGCACCGGCGAAGAACGGCATGACGTGACGAGGAGGCGACGTGAAGAAGAACAGGGCACTCTGGCGACGCACGGGCGCGATCGCGGCGATCGGCGTGGCCGTCGTCGCGATCTGGCGATACGAAGCGGCGACACCGGCGCAAGCCGCGTCGTCCGGCACGCCGGTCGCGACGGCGGGCACACGGTCCGGCGCGGCCGATACGTTCGGCACCGGCACCGGCGCCGCGACACCGGGCCCCGAGGAGCGGCGGCTCGATGTCGACGCGCTGCGCCGCAGCCTTGCCGGGCGCCCCGATGCGGACGCGGAAGTGAAGCGCATCGTCGCATTCGCGCGCTTCCGCGACGAGGTCGCCGCTTACGGCGATCGCCGCAACAGCCTGCCGCCAACCGAGCGCGACGCGCTCGCGCGCCGGATTCTCGACGAACTTCCCGACCACGTCGCGCGCAACGAGATCGTGCCCGTGCAGGCCGAAGCGCTGAGCGCGGCGCTGCTGACCGACACCGAGGCCGACCCCGCGACGCGCAGTGCGGCGATCCGGTCGATGCGCGCGCAATGGGACACCTATGCGCAGCGGACGGTCGGCCCGTCGCCGGCGCAGGACCCGAGCTATCTCTCGTACGAACAGCAGAGCCGCGACGTCGTCCGGCAGGTTCAGGCGAGCATTCCCGATCCCGACCAGCAGCAAGCCGTCATCGCGCAACGCCTGCAGGCGCTGCGCGTCCAGCTGTTCGACGGCGCTTCACCGTGCGGCGTGCACTGAGCGCCGAATCCGCGCGGCCGGGGCGGCGCCCGGCGGCCGCGTCATGTCCATCGACAAGGAGGGGAGATGTCCACAGCACGATGCCTGCTGCGCGCGGCCGTTGCCGCGCTGCTCGGTTGCGCGGCACTGAACGGTCACGCGGCCGATACGACGATGCCGGATCCGTCGGTTCCTTATTATTCGTGGTACGAAGTGACGTTGCCGGAGAGCACCGGTGCATCGTGCGGCAACGGCACGCCGATGCGCTTCTACATCAATCGCGCGCAGTCGGACAACCTGCTGTACATGATGGAGCCGGGCGGCGCGTGCTGGGACTACGGCACCTGCACGCAGACGTCGACCGGTGCCGAGGCCGGCCTCGGCGGCTTCAATCCGGACGGCATCCCGCACAACTACATGAACGGCACCGCGAACGAGAGCCTGCTGTCGTCGTTCCTGTCGCCGCTGCTGACGCGCATGGATCTCGCGCACATTCTCGTCGGCGAGCCGAAGGTCGAAACGCAGCAATGGACACAGGTTTTCGTGCCCTATTGCACCGGAGATATCCACATGGGCAGCGCGGTGCGCAACTACACGTCGCCGTCCGGCGACTGGCGCCTGCAGCACTACAGCGGGCTGAAGAACATCCAGGCCGTCGCGCAGTGGCTGACGTCGCACGGCTTCGGCAAGCCGAACCGGCTGCTCGTGTACGGGATGAGCGCGGGCGGCTACGGCACGCTCGCGAACTACGCGACGCTGCGCAACACGCTGCAGCCGCAGGCGCACAGTTCGCTGCTCGACGACGCCGGCACGGTGTTCAACACGCCGTTCGATGCGGACGCGGCCACGCATCCGTCGGTCGGCCTGTACGACCGCGTGCGCACCGAGTGGGGGATGACGGGCCCCGACGGGATGATCACCGTGAACAGCCGCCTGACCAGCCGGTTCGACCCCGGCAACATGGGGAGCGCGTACGCGGCGCTGTCGGCGACCTTTCCGCATGATCGCTTCGGTTTTTCCAGCTACCAGCGCGACAAGATCATCGCCGCGTATCACTATCGCGCGTTCGTGCCGGCCGTGATCGCGGCGCCGGACGACGCGACGAAGGATGCGCTGTCGCTCGCGATGTTCGGGAAGGAGCTGGACGGGCTGAAGCAGACGCTGAACCCGCTGCCGAACTTCGGCTATTTCATGCCGTGGGCGCGCAACGACTTCATCGCCAACCATCAGGTGACGGCGGTCAGCTTCACCGGGTCGGGGATCCACGAGAACGGCACCGACGCGGATATCGGCACGTTCGTCGACAACCTGCTGAACCAGCAGGACCCGGCCGAGACGCCGGTGATGAAGGCGTTCCGCACGCAGCAGTGGTCGGATTTCACGTTCTCGACGTTTCTCGCGTGGATCGACAGCGTGTTCAACCTGACCGGCGAAGCGGGGCCGATCTCGGGGCACCGGGCGTGAACGGGTGACGGAGGCGCGGCGCGGCGCGGTGCGCTGCACTGCGCCGACGTTGCGCCGGGCGTGCGCGTTCAGTACGAATCGTCGTCGAAGCGGGACGATGCCGGCCGGCGCTTCATCTCCTTCAGCCATTCCCTGACGTTGTCCGGGTCGTCGAATTCGCGCACCGCGATGGCCAGATCCTGGTTGCTGCGCTGCATGCCGGCAATGTCGCGCGTCAGTATCCGCATGACCGTATCGGGCGCGATCTTGACGGACGATGCGATGCCGTAGGTTCGGCGGAAGTGGGTTTCGACGTGCCGGATCTCCTGGTCCAGCTCGCGCACCTGTTCCTCCAGGATGCCGTTGTAGCGCATCAGCCGGTCTTCGCCGAGGCCGTCGATCGCGCGACGGTCGATCTGCTCGATCTCCAGCTGCAGTTCCAGCAGCTGCAGCAGGTTGCCTTTCGCATACGCGTGGTTGACCCGCTGCATCAGCACGGTCTTGCGTTCCTGTTCCTTCGGATCGGTTTCGCGATCGGGATGCAGCACGCTCGCGAGCTTGCGATAAACGTCGCGGATCGACTTGCTCGATTCGGCCTGCTCGGCTTCGCGCCTCGCTTGCGCCGCCGATTGCCGGGGCGCTTTCTTGCGCTTCGCGCGCTGCGCCTCGCGGGCCTCGTGCTCGGCCATGTCGCGCCTGAACTGTTCGTCCAGCTCGGCTTGCATGCGCTCGGCGAGTTCGTCGGGCGACAGCGTGTCGAGATCGTTTTCCGGCGCGGGGGCGGGCGCAGGCTCCGGTGCCTGCTTCGGCCGTGCGCGATCGGCTGCCGTACGGTCGTCGTCGCCGGATGCGCGGTGCCGGTTGTAGATGATCTTCAACTGCGCGTCGTCGCTGACGTCGAGCAGGTCGCGCGCCATGTTCGCGATCACGTCGGACAGCGTGCGCTGCTCGGCCTTGCTCAAGCCCTTTTGCAGGAACGCGTCGTCGAGCCGGTTGAGCAGGCTGATCCGCAACGCCGTCGCCGCCTGCTCGAGCGGCAGCAGCCCGTCGACGAATTTCTTGTGGAAGGCCGGCGTCACGGCGTCCCATGCGCCGAGGCGTTCGCGCCGTGTTTCGATCTGCTGGACGAGCGTATTGAACGTCTTATGGGCTTTCGACAGGCTGGCTGTCTCGTGGCCGGGCGCAATGACGACCGCGGCACCGCGTCGTGCGGTCATGATGAATGTCCTCCGGCCGCGGCAGGACGCGCAGCAGGCCGGTATTCTAGCCGGATGTGCGGCCGGCGGCGCGCAACGGCCTGCTTCGCCGGCGCTTCCGGCTGCGCGTTACGGCCGCGGCGCCGCGACCGCCGGTGCGCCCGCATCCGTGCCCGGCGTGCCGCCCGGCCCATAGGCGGCAGCGGCGTTGTTGCGTGCCGCGAGACGCTTGGCGGTCAGGCGCTCCTGCGCGGCGACGATGTCGCCCGGATAGTTGTCCCCGTTGCTGGCGACCGGGTCGTAGCCGACGGCTTCGAGGTCGAACAGTTCCTGGCGTACCTGCGCACGCGTGAGCGTCGAGTGCGACGACTGCGCGTACGACACGGCCGGCGCGGCGAGCAGGGCAGTCGCGGCAGCGGTGGCGACGACGACGGTGGCGATGATCGATTTCATGATTTCCTCAGACGGTTGCGTGGCGGTTCAGCGAACCGACGAAGCAAGTTTAGGAATCCGTGCCGGCCGGATAAATGCCGATTCCGGGTGAACTGTGTTTCCGGAATGCGCCACAGTGGGCGACAGGCGTGCCATGCCGCGGTGCCGCCACGTCGTCAATCGCCGAACAACTGCCCCTGCCCGGAGATCACGCGTTCGAAATCGTCGCGCAGGAACGGCAGGATCGCGTCGGCCACGGGCTGCAACTGGCGGCTCAGGTAGAACGCGTAGTCGATCGGCGAGCGCATCGTCTCGAGCGGCTCGGGGCCGGCCGTCGTCATCACGTAGCTGATCCAGCCGCCGCGCTGATATTGCAACGGCCGGCCCTGCGCGTGGTTGAACTCGTCGGCGATCCGCGCCGCGCGCACGTGCGGCGGCACGTTGCGCTCGTATTCGCGCAGCGGCCGGCGCACGCGCTTGCGGTAGACGAGCTGGTCGTCGAATTCGCCGGCCAGCGTGCGCTGCACGTAGTCGCGAATGAAATCCTGGTAGGGCTCGCGGCTGAACACGCGTCGATACAGCTCGCGCTGGAACTGCTGCGCGAGCGGCGTCCAGTCGGTGCGCACCGTTTCGAGCCCCTTGAACACGAGATCCTCGCCGCCGTCGGCCGCCGCGGCGAGGCCCGCGTAACGCTTCTTGCTGCCTTCTTCCGCACCGCGCACGGTCGGCATCAGGAAGCGGCGGTAGTGCCGCTCGTACTGCAGCTCCAGCGCGCTCTCGAGCCCGAAGTGGTCGCGCAGGTGCGCGTGCCACCAGCGGTTCACGTGTTCGACGAGCGCGCGGCCCTTGGCGCCGGCTTCATCGTCGTCGTGCGCACGGCCGAGCCACACGAACGTCGAATCGGTATCGCCATAGATCACTTCGTAGCCCTGCGCTTCGATCAGCTCGCGCGTGCGGTGCATGATCTCGTGCCCGCGCATCGTGATCGACGACGCGAGGCGCGGGTCGAAGAAGCGGCAGCCCGTCGAGCCGAGCACGCCGTAGAACGAATTCATGATGATCTTCAGCGCCTGCGACAGCGGCGCGTTGCGCTGCCGCTTCGCATCGTCGCGGCCTTCCCACACGCGGCGCACGATATCGGGCAGGCAGTGTGCGGTACGCGAGAAGCGCGCGCCGAGAAAGCCGGGCACCGATGCGTCGTCGCCGGGATTCGCGAGCCCTTCGATCAGCCCGACCGGATCGATCAGGAACGTGCGGATGATCGACGGATAGAGGCTCTTGTAGTCGAACACGAGCACCGAGTCGTACAGCCCGGGGCGCGAATCCATCACGAAGCCGCCGGGGCTGTTTTGCCCCGTCACGTCGCCGAGGTTCGGCGCGACGTAGCCGAGCCGGTGCATGCGGGGCAGGTACAGGTGCGTGAAGGCCGCGACCGACCCGCCGGTGCGATCGGCCGCGAGGCCCGTCACGCTCGCGCGTTCGAGCGCGAAGGACAGCAGGTCCGCCTTGTCGAAGATGCGCGTGACGAGCTCGCAGTCCTTCAGGTTGTAGCGCGCGAGCGCCGGCTTGTCGTGATCGAAGCGGCGCTGGATCTCGTCCATCCGCTGGTACGGATTGTCGATCGACTTGCCTTCGCCGAGCAGTGCCTGCGACACGTATTCGAGGCTGAACGACGGGAACGTCCACGTCGCGGATTTCAGCATGTCGATGCCGTCGAGGATCAGCCGGCCGGCCGCGCCCGCGAAGAAGTGGTCGGGCTGCTGGCCGTGCGCGCGCCAGTCGAGCACGCTGCCGCCGCGCCCGAGCTTCAGCGGCACGCCGTACTGCTCCGAATGCGCATGCAGGATGCGCAGGTCGAACTGCACGAGGTTCCAGCCGATCACGGCATCGGGATCGTATGTCTCGAACCAGTCGTTGAGCCGCGTGAGTATCGCGGCGCGGCTGTCGCAATAGTCGAGGGCGAAGTCCCGCGTGCCCGCGTCGCTGCCTGCTTCGCTGCTTGCATCGCCGTTCGGCGGGCCGAGCATGTAGACCTGCCGCTGCCCGCAGCCTTCGAGCGCGATCGAATACAGTTCGCCGTGGACGCTGGTTTCGATGTCGAGCGACACGCAGCGCAGGGCCGGACGATAGCCGGTCGCGGATTTCAGCTCGGTGCCGGTCAGCGTGCCGTCGCGGCCGGCCCGGCCGCGAAACTGCACGCATGCCGTGATGAAGCGTTCCATCGCGTAGCGGTCGGGCGGTTGCACGTCGGCTTCGTAGACGTCGACGCCCGCTGCGGCGAGGCGCTTTTGCAGCCCGGACAGATGGCGATAGCGCTTGCAATAGAGGCCGACGACGGGGCGCTGCCGGAAATCGCGCAGCGCGAGCGGGCGCAACTCGGCGTCGTGCTCGCCCGCCAGCGCGCGTTCGGCGAGCGCCTGCTGTTCGGCGGGGATGAACGCGACGGCTTCCTGCGGGCGCAGGCGCACGCGGCGCGGACCGTGTTCGGTTGCCAGCCAGAACTCGATCTCGATGCCGGATGCGGTGTCCCGCCAGTGGCGGGTGAGGATGAAACCCTGCTCGAACGCCGTCAAAACGCTTGCTCGTCGTGAATGCCCAGGCGGCGGATTTTAGCGCTTGAATGGCGGCCGTGCCGACGGGGGCGCGCGTGGCAACAGGTGGCAGGAAGCCGGCGCGCGACGGAAAGAAGGCGACTACTCGCGCCGCAGCGTTTCGAGCAAGGTGGTTGGCGGTCGCTGGCACGCGCCGTAGCCATTGGACTGCAGCTTGGGCATCATGCCGACGACGAAGTCGATGAACGTTCTCACCTTGGCCGGAACGTGGTTCCGGCTGGGGTAGTAGACATAAAGCGGGAACGTCTCGTCGCACCAGTCCGTCAGCACCGGCTCCAGTGTGCCGGCACGCAGGTGCATGTCGATTCCGAGGTCGATCACCTGGGCGATCCCGAAGCCTGCAACGCAGGCGCCGATCTTGGTGCCCGCATCCGTGACGGTCAGGCTGCCGGTTACGGCCACTTTGATTTTTTCGCCGTCACGCCAGAACTCCCAGTCGAAGGGGCGGCCGGTAGCCGGGTCGATGGCCAGGATGCATTCGTGGCCGTCGTCGACCAGATCCTGCGGCGACCTCGGCCGGCCGCGTCGCTCCAGGTAGGACGGCGCGGCCACCGTCAGCACCCGCGGGCTGTACAGCCTTCGACAGACCAAGGTGGAAACGGATGGGGGGCCGAAGCGGATGGCGAGATCGAAGCCGTCGCTGACGAGGTCCGAGAGGTCGTTCCGGGTCTCCAGCTTCAGGTGCAGAGCGGGGTGTTCCTTCATGAACCGGGCCAGCTCCGGCGCGAGCACAAGGCGGGCGAATGCGGCATCGCACGCCACACGGAGCGTGCCGCTGGCGACCGAGGCCTGGCCGGACGTGCCGGCGGTCGCCTCCTCGATCCCCTGCAGTAACGGCAGCACCTTCGACAACAGGTCGTGGCCCGCGTCCGTCACTTCGACGTGCCGGCTGGTGCGATGCACGAGCTTCGCGCGCAGGCGATCCTCCAGCCGCTGGATCGCGCGACTGACCGCGGGCTGAGTCTTACCCAGGCGGGAGGCCGCTCGACCGAAGCTCCCGGATTCGGCCAGGGCCGCAAGGACAAGCAAGCCGCTTACCAGTCCTCCGTCGAGGTCTTCCATGATCCATGTGTTCCTGTAATGGCAGCGATAACCGGGTCGCCGTAGCCGAGGGCGGGGGCGATCGCTCACTATACGAGCGGTTCACTATCGAGGAAAGCCAGCCATGACCCAGACCCAGGCCGTAGTCGCGTTGATCGACGACTACTTCAATTTGGCTTATGAGCCGAAGAGCCGCGACTTCGACAAGGTTTTTCACCCGAGCTGCGTGATTCAGTGGCTCGATGAAGGCCGGTTTCGCACGCTGGCGTCGCACGAGTATGCGGCGCTCATCAACGGGAGGCCGAGTCCGCGATCGACCGGCGCGCCCAGGGACGAGGCGATCCTCTCGATGGCGCATGTGTCGGATGGCCTTTCAACGGCGACGGTGCGGGTGCGGATCGGCAACCGGTTGTTCAACGATCACTTCGTCATGCACAAGGTGGATGGCAGCTGGTTGATCGCAACCAAGGCGTCCGCCGTGGTGCGTACGTTCGACTGAAGCGCCGCGCGGCAGATGCGCATCGGGTTCCCGGGTTTTTTGCGCCGACGAAATGCGGTGTCGCGGCATCGACGGGGTGAATCCATATGGGACCCTGCTCGAACGTTGTCGAGACGCCCGCTCGTCGTGGATGCCCGGGCGGCCGATTTCATCGCTTGGGCGGGGCAGTGCCGAGACGGGGTGCGCGATACCGTTCCGGCATCCGGGCCGATGATCGTAAGATTCGGGCTCGATTGAACCCATCAAGGATCATTGAATGAAACTCGCGATTGATCGCGTCGCACGTGTTGCCGGCTGCGTCGTCGTTGCGGCCTGCCTGTGTGGAAGCGGGCGGGCGATATGCGCTTCCCCGAAAGTGAAGGCATTGCCGGCGACCACGGAAGCCAACTGGATACAGGCGGTCAGGCAGCATCGGACAAAAGATGGCGCAACGGTTGCCGAAGTGCTGGCCTATGCGGAAAAAATGAGGCCGCGCATCTTCAAGGCCGGACGATTCGAAGTGGGTTACAACGGCGCGACCGGCGTCGCCGGCTCGGTTTCGATCGGCTACTGGATCGGAACGAAGCGCGCGCCGGACGATGCGTTCGTCGATCTCGGATATTCGATGTCGCCTGACGGCCGCGTGATGCCTGTCTCGCCGGACGCGCACACGGCCACGGCATTGGAGAACGGACGGAAGGCGTTTCTGCGTGCCGTCGACGACGCCTATCGGGACACATGCCTGTCCGATCCCGATCATCCACCGGCATGCTGACGAATCCGGCCCGATTGACGTCACGGAATCATCATTCGTAGAATCGCCGGTCAAGAACAACATCATTCTGAGAGAGGCGCCATGAATGCGCACCGCATGATGGAAGCAATTGCGGAACGGCCGGCTCGGCAAGCATTGCTTGTCGCGTTCCATTCCCGGCTTGGCAATCGTGCTCCGATTCCCCACCGCAGGGCCGGGCAGCCCTGCATCGGTCGCGATGACGTGCCGACACATCGCGCAAGCTGCGTGGGAGCGCATGACGCATGCCGACCTGACTTCGCCTGCCTCGTTTCCAGTCGCCGCTGGTGAAAGCCTCCATGCCGCAGTCGACCGGCCTGTCGCTCGACCTGAGCGAAGGCAATCGACCGCAGAACCGCACGCATCCACTGATCCCGCTTGCATTCGACTCGCTGTCGCTCGTCCTCGGGCTGCCGGGGCGGGCCCTTCTCCGCGACACGCTCGAGGGTCTTGGCCGGACAGCCGGTGCGCCGGAAACGGTCGCAACCGGTGTGTCGCCCCGGTCGGGGCCGTGGGTCGCTGCCCGGAAGCACCGCACGAAACGCACACGCGCATTTTCCCGGCGGATGCCCGGCCGTCCTGTTGCTGCGGGGATGGCGCGGCTGTTCGGTTTGCCTGGAAGTGCGGCGCCGCACGCATTGCCGATGAACCCATTTACCCCGGACTCCCCATGAACGCCTCCTCCCGGCAAATTTCTTTACCCGGTATCGCCGCGCTCTTCGCGGCGGTCATTACCACGGCGCAATTTCTGATCGGCCTCTACGTGTGGTCGACGAAGTCTTCGCCGTCCGTGAATATGCTGGCCGTGCAACTGTCCACTTTCATCGGGAGCCTGGTGTTTCGAAGCGGCCTGGTGTTCCTGATCGTCCGCTGGCACGGAGAGTATCGGGACCAGCTTGCATTCCGTCGCCCCGCGTTGCCGCTGACGGCCTTTGCGTTGTGCCTGCTGGTCTGGCAGGCCGCGCAGGTACTGGTATTCCAGGCGCTCGTGGGCATGTTGCGCGGCGGTTCCCTCAGCCTGACGCACATCGTGACGCTCATCGCGCCGGTGAATGCCGTCCTCTATGCGCTCGTCGCCTGGCTTGCGTGGTGGTTCGTCACCCACCTGTTTCGCAACGACGCGTTGCAAGGGGCGCCGCGCGGCAATGCGCGGCGGCGCATTGCGGGTCTCGCGGCCTGGTTGTTTGCCAGCGTATTGCTGCTCTTCATGACGCAGGCCGTGATGATCCTGCTCGACTATTTCGACGACGATCTCAAGCTCGTGATGCTGAACTACGTCGGGGGGATCGTCGTTCCCGCCGCGATCGTCTTCGCAGGCGCGATGCTCGGCCTGCCTCGCGATCTCGGTCGACTTCACGTCCGGCGTCTGCTGGGGGCGTCGCTTGCGTCGATGGCATCGGTCCTGCTGCTGGCTTATGCGGTGCTGCGCCTCGTGGGCGACGTGCTCGGAATAGCCAGCCTGATGTCCGGCATCATGCCGGTCGTCGTTCTCGCCGCAACCGGCGCGGCCTACTGGGTGTGGTTCCGCGTGTTCTATGCCGCTGCGCGTGGCGAGACCGCTGGACCGTCGCAAGGCATGCCGACGTCGTGAAACCCGCAAGCGGATATGGCGTGATCCGCGTGCACGACAAGACGACCCGCGGCGATTCGGCAGCGTGCGCATCGGCGCACGCACCGGCGCCCTACACCCACGCGACATCCTGCTTCAAGTGCTCTGCCCGTTGCGGCCGCTGATACAGATATCCCTGCGCATACTGAATCCCGACCGTTTGCAGCGCGCGATGCTGCGCTTCCGTTTCCACGCCCTCCGCGATGATCTTCAGGTCGTAGTGATGCGCGACGGACGCGATTCCCTCGATCAATCCCGCGCTGCCGCCGTTCAGTTGCGAGACGAACTGGCGATCGATCTTCACGTAGTCGAACGGAAAACGCGACAGCATGTCGAGATTGCTGTGATGCGTGCCGAAATCGTCGATCGCGAATTTCGCGCCTTTCGCTCTCAGCGCATGGAAGATCGCGGTGGTCCGCGCGTTCTTCTCGAGCAGGATGCGCTCGGTGACTTCGAGCACCAGCGTAAAGCCGGGCGGCAGTGCGCGAATCGCATTCTCGACGATGGACACGAACCGCGTGCGCTCGAGATCCTTCGGCGCGATGTTGACGGCGATGCGCAGCGGCATTGACGGCGTCAGTGCGGAGAGTTCCGACACGGCGGTCCGCAGCACGAATTCGGTCACTTTCGGCAGCACCGCGCTCGATTCGACCTGCGGGATGAACACCGCCGGGCTGATGGCCCCCCACTTCGGATGCTGCCAGCGCAGCAGCGCCTCGACGCCGACGGTCCTGCGCGTCCCGACCTCGACGATCGGCTGGTACACGACATGGAGTTCGTCGCGCCTGAGCGCGTTGCGCACGGCCTTCAGCAGCAGCCGGCGCGGTGCCATCGCCAGCAGGTAGGCCGCCATCACAAGGCCATCCGCCAGCAGCACGATCGTGATGCCGATCAGCCGATAGTGGTGCCGAACCTGCGACGCGTAGTGAGGGGATGCCGCAACCGACACCGTGAACGGCCAGCGGGGCGACACGATCGTGCTGCCGCCTGCGGGTTCCGCGGCCGATTCCGGCGCAAACTTCCCGTACTGATCGAGATGGCCCGAACCCGCGATCGACAGCGTCGCGGTTTCCGTCCCGTAGCGGGCACCGTGCGCGAGTGCGTCGGCCACGTAGTCGCCTTCGACCAGGTAGAGCACGCCCGCGCCGGGCGCGGTGGCGTAAAACACGGGCAGCACCGGGATGCCCTGCTGGAACGGCGTCTGGCGCAGCAGCGTGACGAGCGTCGAACCCGGCTCCGGCTCGTGCGTATACGCGCCCAGCGGCAAGTCGATTGCCCCCAGCGCCGACGAGCACATGACACGGCCGTCGTACACCAGCGCGACGGCGCGCAGGTAGCGCAGGCGCGTGCCTATCTCGGCGAGCGTCCGGAATACCGTCGCGCATGGCCGCCCGACGAGTGCGGTGAGTTCATCCACATGCCGCAGGCGCGCGCCGTCCAGGATGCGGTCGACCGATGCCACGATGTCGTTCGCCACGACGCGTTCATGTTCGATGACGGTATCGCGCGCATAGCGGTCGGCAAGCGCGATCGCGAATGCCGGCATGAGTACGCAAACGATAACGGCGACGAACAAGACGACCCGCGGCCAGGCGCCGCTGCGCTGGAAAACTGGTTTCGAGCCTGGCGTGAACGCCGACATTCCCGCGGTCGCCTTTGGTGTTGTGTGTTGGGAGAGGCAAGTCGAACCGGTCGATACATCGACGGCACGCCTGCGTCATGCGCGCCGCCATCTCGATGCGATCGATTCTACGGTCGCGACGGACATCCGTGACAGCCTCGTCGCAATTGGCCGTTCATTCCGAGGCTTGCCTCCATGAACATGCGCATCCGGCGCATATGAATTGGCGGAACGTACCGAAAAAATCCCCGGCCGCATGGTCTTGCGGCCGGGACGAAAAAACACCGTCTCTTGGCACGAGGATGGTGCGCGGCAAGTATAAGATGTGACGAGAGATTACGAAATATTGTTATTCAACAATTGGTGTAATTTTGTCATTGTGTCTCGACAGGAAACATTCTTTCGGGATGCTGTCTTTGCCGACCTGCCGACGGCCTGCGTTCGGTCGCCGCGCGATACGGTCGCACGTCTCGCCGGAGCTTCGGGATGGAAGAAAATACCGTGCCCACGGTCATCGTGATCGATGGTGCAGCCGCAGCCGACGGCGGTTCGCTGTGGATCCGGATCGACGTAAACGGGCAGGCCCGCAATTACGTGCTCGATCGCGCGCTCGCTTCGCGCGGCACGCCGCGCTACAACACCATCAGCGGCGCACAGGGTCCGCTTTCGAAAGGCGAACGAAAGGAAGTGCTTGCGCTGCTGCGCAGCATTGCCGACCCCGCGATGTGGGCCGACATGGTCGGTACGTTCACGCAGGTGCTGCAGGCGTCCGAAGATGAGTGAACGATGCGGTGCCCGCGCGTCGCGCGGGCCGCGTTCAGAAATCGTCGCGCATCTTGCGTAGCAGGTCACCGCCCGACTGATGCGTGTCCACGGCGGTGAGGACGTCAGTCAGGAACCACGGCAGGTTCAGTTGCGTATTGGAATCGCCGACGCATACGCGGATCGGCGGCGCCTTCGACGGCGAGCGCGCGTCGGGCGTGGCATTGCGGGACGGCACGCAGTTGTTCGCGTGCGCTTGAACGGGCGCCGGCCCGGCGCTGCCGGATGTTGCACCGGCGGCTGCCGGCAAGCTGACGGCGGCAAGCAGGGTCAGGACAGCGACAGCGGCAACGCGTTTCATGGGATTCTCCGGCGATGCTCGTTCGACCGCGCGGGCGGACGCGAGTTCGTCGGCGGCGCGGTTGCGCACCGCGCTCAGCCGCGCGCGACGCTCGCCGCCCGCGCCGGTTGCCGGCTGCGCCACTGCTGCGGCGATTCGCCGGCCCAGCGCCGAAAGGCGCGCGTAAATGCGCTGTGTTCCGAATACCCGAGCAGCCACGCGACTTCCGCGAGGGTCAGCCGTGGATCGTTCAGGTGGTCGATCGCGAGCCGCCGCCGCGTGTCCTCGCGCAGTGTCCGGAAGTTGAGCCCGAGTTCGGCAAGCCGCCGATGCAGCGTGCGCGACGACACATGCAGGTCCGACGCGATCTGTTCGATGCTCGCTTTGCCTTGCGTCAGCAGGCGCGCGACGGCTTCGCGCACCGACTGTTCGAGATCGTCCGTCTGCCGCAGCTCGGCCAGCAGCGCGCTTGCCTGGCGTTCCATCATCCGCAGCAGTGCGTCGTCCGGTTGGCGCAGCGGCTGTGTGAGCAGGTGCAGCGGGAACGCGAGGCGGTTCACCGGCTGGCCGAACCGCACCGGGCAGCCGAAATAATCGACGTAGGGCCGATCGTCGCCGGGCGACGGGTGCACGAAGCAGACTTCGTCGGGCCCGTCACGCGTGCCGGTGATGTTGCGTGCGAACTGGACGATGGCCGTGAGCGCGACTTCGTCGACGAGCGGGCCGAGCGGCTCGGGCGCATCGTGCCATTCGATCGCGACCGACGCCGCCTCGACGCGCACTTCCATGCGCGCGACGTTCGCGATCAGGTGCTCGTATTGCTGCCAGCGCGCGAGTGCGGCGCCGGCATCGCGGCACGCATGCAGCGCATAGCCGAGCGCGCCGAGATGGGCGGGCGTGATCCGCTGGCCGACGTGCAGGCCGAGCAGCGGATCGTCGAGCACGTGTACCGCGCATTCGAGCAGGCGCCGCCAGTGCGCGCTCGCGTACAGCGTGAGCCCGCGGTCGTCCTCGGGCGGCCGCGCCTCGCCCAGCACGCGCGCGGCATCCTTGCCCTGCTCGGACAGATAGTCGAACAGCAGCCGCACGTAGGTGCTCGAGTAGTAGACGCGCTGCGTCGAAAGCGGGGAGGCGGCGGGCATGGCGGAAAGTGTCAAGTAATCGTCGGCAAGTGTCAACGCGGAGCGGCCCGCGCGCGACCATACTGCCGGCCAGTTCCTGATCGAGGCATGCGAACATGCCGACCGAGTTGATGACGTGGCTCCATGCGTTCCTGGGTAACGACGTGGACTGGAAGCAGGTGTTGCTGATCGGCATGACGCCGGTCTTCCTGATCGCGTTCGCGATCGAATACGCGGTGATGACCGGGCGCGGGCGCCGTGAGCCGTTTCGCTGGAAGGAGATCGTCGCGAACCTGTCGCTCGGCGCCGGCTATCAGGTGGCCGAGACCGTGATGGGGCTCCTGTTCACCGGTGCGATCTTCGCGTGGGTCTACCGGCACCGGCTGTTCGACGTGCCGGTGAACGGCCTCACGATCGTGCCGATCTTCGTCGTCGTGGAATGCTGCTACTACTGGTTTCATCGCACGTCGCACCGCGTGCGCTGGTTCTGGGCCGCGCACGTGCCGCATCACAGCGGTGAAGTGATGAACTTCACGACAGCGATGCGGCAGTCGCTGCTGAACGCGTTCGTCGGCGTGTTCCTGTTCTACCTGCCGCCAGTCTGGCTCGGCATCCCGCCAGCGGTCGTGCTGTTCCTGCTCGCGGTCGATCTCGTGTACCAGTACTTCGTGCATACCGAAGCGATCGGGCGGCTGCCGCGCTGGTTCGAGTACGTGTTCGACACGCCGTCGAACCATCGCGCGCATCACGGCCGCAATCCGCGCTATATCGACAGGAACTACGGCGGCGTGCTGATCGTCTTCGATCGCCTGTTCGGCACCTATGTCGAGGAAACGGAGCCGGTCGACTACGGGATCACGCAGCAGATTCGTTCGTACAACTTCCTGGTGCTGAACCTGCACGAATTCGTCGACATGTGGCGTGACGTATTCGCGCCGGGGCCGATCCTGCAGCGGCTGAAGCATCTGTGGATGCCGCCCGAATGGGAGCGGCCGGGGCATCGGCCGATCCATACGTGGAGCGTCGAACGCAAGGGTGACGACGGACGGGAATGAGATTCGGGCCGGCGGGGCGATCCAAACGTTAAGAATAGTTTGGATCGCCGGTTGGATGCTTGCGATGTGCATGGCCCTCCTTTATTGTGCCGCCACGACGGCCCCGACACAGGGGCGTCGAGCCAGATCGCAAGGAGCATTCGTCATTACCGCATCGACTCGTCGCACACACGTGCGTGCATTTCTCGTGGCCTCGTTCGCCTATCTCAATCTTGCACATCCTGCGTCAGCGGTCTACACGGAGGCGTGGATGAGCGACGGCGACGTGAAGGAATACGCGCGGCAGGTCAAGCATCCGGCCGTGGCGGCGAGCAGTGCGACAGCCGCAAAGCCGGTTCGGCAGCCCGTTCGCTCGCGCGCGACCGGCCCGGTCGCCGCGCATGCCGACGCGAAGCCTGCCGCCAAGTCGCAGCCGGCTGCGGCCAAGGTGCGGAGGCCTCAGGAGGCGGGGCGTACCGACCCGAAACGGAAAACCGCCGCGAATCCGCAGCGCGTACGGGCGGTACGCACGGGTACGGTCGTGCGGCCTGAAGTGTCGAAGCATTGACGCCGCGCCGCGCGCCGCACTGCCGCGCGCTCGGTGATAATCGCAGCATTCGACGGTTACGGAGAACATCGTGTCGCTCATGGATCGCTTGTTGTCACGTGGCGTGCCGAACACCTCGTCGCGAAGGCAGGTGACTGTGCGCGTGTGGCTCGACGAACAGGGACGCGTGCGCGATCTGAAGGTCCGGCGCAGCTGCGGCGATTCCGCGCTCGACGAGAAAGCGCTCCACGCGATTGCCGTGATGCGCTTCCCCGCCGGTCACCTCGGCTCCGGCGGGAAATCCGCCAAGCGCTGGCACGATCTCAACTATCCGGTGGACTGACGGCGCGCCGCTGTCCGTCACGGATACCCGTAACACCGCTTCAACCCCACGTAGTCATAGAAGTGACTGCCCGGCGCGAGCTTCGCGCCATCGCACGCAGCCTGGAAATCCGTTTCGCGCTCGTTGTACAGCATCTTCACGATGAGCCGCGATCCGTTGCGATAGACATCCCACTGCATGTTCGCGGCCATCGGCGACACCTGATCGCCGCGCCACGGGTTGTTCGCGTACGTGTACGTCTGCGCTTGCGGCGTCGGCACGAACACGTTCTTCAGGTTCATGATCGACGCGAACGGAATCATGATCTCCGCATGCGTGAAGCGCAGCTTCGCGGCGCGGGTCAGGTCGCCGCGCGCGATCGCATCGACTTCGCCGAAGAAATCGTCCTGCAGCACCTTCGCCATCCGGTACGTGACGGGGTTCGCTTCCTGGATGCCGGGCCCCTTCTGGTAGTAGTCCTCGGCATCCTGCAGATACGCGAGATACTGCGCCTGCTCCGCGCCGATGTACTTCTCCATCGTGACGCCGCCCGTTTCCGCCGTCATCGCGGGCGCGACCTGCAACAGGTTGTACAGCACGTTCACCGCATCGACAGCCGTCGCGATCTTCGTCTTGCCGTCGCCCTTCAGCGTGTTGGTGAACTTGCCGTCCGACGACGTGAACGCATAGGTGCCCGTGTTCGCGAACGTGTAGCCGCTGGTGCCGAGCTTCGCGATGAATGCCTGCGACACGAGCGCGGACAGCACCGTTTGCGCGACGTCGGCCGCCTGCGGCGCGGCCTTGATCGCGTTGAGCTTCGCGGCTACCGCCGCGTCGTTCGCATAAGCCTGGTAGGCCTGGCTCGCCTGGTAGGTCGCGTAGTACGGATTGCCCGTATCGGTCACGAAGTCGGTGGCCGGCTTCAGCGAGTGGAAGTACAGCAGGAAACGGTTGGTGCCGGCCGGCTGCACGACCGGCGCGCTCGAGGGATAACCAGCCGGCGCGGCCGGCAGCGTGATCGCCGGGGCCAGTGCCGGTTGCGCGGCCACGAGCGACGAGGAGAAAAAGGTCGAACTGTCGACCGCGCGGTCCTGGCCCGAGTTGACGACGACGATCTGCCGGTTCCCGGCCGCGAACAGCGCGGGCAGCCGCTGCGCGAGGCGCGCGGCGAGTTGCTGGTGTTCACGGATGCCGGTTTGCGTGAGGTTGCCGTACCCGGGCGTGGAGATGCCCGCCACGCCATAGCCGAGCAGCGCATTGGCTTTCATCATCGCGTACGTATCGGCCTTGAGCTGTGCGCCGAGCGCGGTCAGGGCGCCGTCGGCTTCGGCCTTGACCAGCATCGCGTAGATCGCGCCGTCGTACTTGAAACCCGACAGCCCGCGCGAGCCGTGGCGCGCGACGAGTTCGGTGTAGACGGGCGCGTAGCCGGCGGGCGGTGCTTCGTACGTCGCGGCGTCCTGCTGCGGACGGTATGGCGTCTTCGTCTGGTAATAGGTCGCGGGTGCCGGCGTGGGCTGGGGTTGCGGTTGCGGTGCGGGCGTCGAGCCGCTGTTGTCGGCCGAGGCTGCGGGCGGTGTCGAATCGTCCCCGCCGCAAGCGGCGAGCAGCAGGCAGGTAACGGCGAGGGCGGCGGCGGTGCGGGTCGGGCGTGTCATCGTGGTGTGCAACGGGCGGGACGATGCGGTTTCGCGTCGTCCCGTTTCCGGGAGGGATGGGTCAAGCCCGGAAGTGTTGCAAGCGACTTTGACAGCAGAATGTCAGGATTCGGTCGGGCAATCGTCGGATGGCCGCCGGATCGAGGGTGGCCGGCCGCCGCCAGCCGGTGTGCGGGCGGTCAGTGCAGGCCGGCCGATGCGATCGAGCGCACGGTGTCGGTGATGTTCACGCAGCGCGACAGGCCGAAATGCTCGGCTTCCCGGCGCTCCGGTTCGCTGCTCGCGATCCCCACCGCGCGTTCGGGCGGTACGCCGAGTGCCTGCAGTGCGACGTCGAAAGGATGCTGGTTTGATCCGGAGTCCTGATGATTGGCATCCGTGACGACGACCGAGAAGCGGTCGAGGTTCGCGCGGCCGAACTGGCCTTCGAACATGTCGCTGAGCCGTGCGGCCGGCAGCGTCGTGACGAGACCGAGTCGATATCCTTCTTCCGATGCCCGGTCGAGCCACTGGATGATCGCGTCGCGTTGATGGCGCGATTCATGCGAATCCGGTGTTGCTTCGATTTGCGCGAATGCAGCGTCGAGACGGGTGACGATGGCTTCGATAACCACGGTGATTCCTCTTCAGAAACGTGATGATCCGTTCGCCGACGGGAATGCCACACACCTTAGCGTCGATCCTGAAAACGCGACCAATTAATATTTTTATCCAACCTATACGATTCGACTAATGAATCGGGGTGTCAGCCAGAACCGGCGCGGGATGCGTGTCGCGCGACATTTTTCGAGCGAAATGCATCGCATCGACTGTTTTCGATGTGATGCACCAAAGTCGCGCACGTTGTGGATGCAACCGTTATATGCATATAAAAAACGGCATATCGAGCGATGGCCGCCCCATATGCCGTTGTGCGATGCTGCGTGCGAGTCGTCGCTCAGTGCAGCTTGATCGACGGCTGGTTGCGGCTTTGCAGCCAGTGGCTGAGCGACTGGAACAGCGCACGCTTCACGCCGACCACGCTGAACAGGTGCTTGCGATACAGGAACTTGTACAGGCCGATCGCGGCGAGCCCGTCGACGATCAGCGAGCGCGAACGCACGCCGAGGTCGGCCTGGTACACGGCGCCAGCATGCCCGAGCGACACGACGGTGCCTGCATCACGGAACGTGAAGCCGGCCACCGGCTTGCCGGCGACGCGGCGCGCGAACGCGTTGACCAGATACACGGCCTGCTGGTACGCAACCTGCGCGCGCGGCGGCAGGAAGCCGCTAGCACCGGCCGTCGGGCACGCGGCGCAGTCGCCGAACGCATATACGTGCGGATCGTCGGGTGTCTGCAGCGTGTCGGTCACGATCACCTGGTTCGCGCGATTGAGCGCGATGTCGCCGATTTCGCGCAGCATCGCGGGGCCCGCCACGCCGGCCGCCCAGATCGTGATGTCGCTCGCGAGCCGTTCGCCCGTCGCGGTCGTCACCGCATCCGCGCCGACTTCCGCGACGCGGGTATCGGTCAGCACGTCCACGTTCAGTGCGCGAAGCTGCGCGTGCATCTTGCCGGACAGCCGCGCGTCGAGTGCCGGCAGGATGCGCGGGCCGCCTTCGATCAACCGGATGTGCACGTCGCGTGCGGATACCAGCGCCTTGAAGCGGTACGTCGTCAGCTGCTGGATCGCATGCCGCAATGCCGCGGCCAGCTCGACGCCCGTCGCACCCGCACCGATCATGTTGATGCAGATCGGCGCCGCCCGCCGCGCGGGCTGCTGCTCGGCCAGGTGATTCGCCTTCGTGCAGGCTGCGAGGAACTTCCGGCGGAAATCCTCGGCCTGGTCGAGGTTTTCGAGCGGCAGCGCATGGCGCGCGGCGCCCGGCACGTTGAAGAAGTTCGTCACGCTGCCGACGGCGAGCACGAGGTCGTCATAGTCGAGTTCGCGCTGCGGCAGGATTTCCGTGCCGTCCGCGTCCTGCACGGCCGCGATCGTTGCGGTGCGTGCCGCGCGGTCGACCCGCTGCAGCGCGCCCTGCACGAAACGGAAACCGTGGCGCTTTGCTTGCGCCGCATACTCGATCGTGTGCGATGCCGGGTCGCGATGGCCCGATGCGGCTTCGTGCAGCAGCGGCTTCCAGAAGTGCGTCGGGTAGCGGTCGACGAGCACGACTTCGGCTTGGCCGCGGCGTCCGACCGTATCGCCGAGACGCGTGGCGAGGTGCAGGCCGCCGGCGCCGCCGCCGACGATCACGATGCGCGGCAGGCGCGGTGCGCGGTCCGTTGCAAGGTTGGGCGTGGTGTTGTCCATGTGGGGCTCCCGCTGAATGACGATTCGGATGACATTGCTCAAGAACCGACGATATAGTTTCGAACCCACTCGAACAATTTAATGTTTATAAGCGACTCATATGTATTCACTTATAGGAAAGACCGCGACGTTCCGGCAGCTGAAGGCGCTGGACATGATTGCGCGGCTCGGCAGCGTGTCGCGGGCGGCCGAGGAGCTGAACCTGACGCAGCCGGCCGTGTCGCTGCAGGTTCGCCTGCTCGAGGAGGCGGTGGGCGCCGCTTTGCTGCAGCGGGTGGGGCGCGGGGTACAGCTGACCGCGGCCGGCGAGATCGTGTCGCGCTATGCGCGCGAGATCCTGCATCTGTGGAGCGAGGCCGGCGACGAAGTGGCCGCGCTGACCGGCGATCTCGGCGGCACGCTGCGAATCGGTGCGATCACGACGGCCGAGTACCTGATTCCGCCGCTGCTCGTGAAATTCACCGCGACGCGTCCGCATGTGAAGACTTATTTCAAGGTTGGAAATCGCGACGACATCATCCGCATGCTCGCCACGCATGAAATCGATCTCGCGGTGATGGGCAGCGCGCCGAAGGAGTTGCGTACGCATGCGGTGGAGTTCGCGAAGCATCCGATGGTGTTCGTCGCGGCGCCTGGCCATCCGCTGATGCAGCGCAAGCGCATCTCGCTGAAGGATCTCGAATCCGCGCACCTGCTCGTGCGCGAACGCGGCGCGGGCACGCGCTCGACCGTCGAGAACCTCTTCAAGACGGCCGGCCACCGCTTCCATATGGGCTCCGAACTGTCGAGCAACGAGGCGATCAAGCAGATGGCCGAAGCCGGGCTCGGTGTCGCGTTCCT
Organism: Burkholderia sp. 22088; assembly: GCF_052045915.1. Taxonomy (NCBI): domain Bacteria; kingdom Pseudomonadati; phylum Pseudomonadota; class Betaproteobacteria; order Burkholderiales; family Burkholderiaceae; genus Burkholderia; species Burkholderia sp. 22088. The sequence goes on along the minus strand of NZ_JBQEPY010000002.1, from coordinate 447,461 downwards.
GTCGTTGCACGCGTGTGCACTCGAACTGCGCACCGGGCTGCTCGGGCAACTGCCGTTCCCCGGCAACCCGATCGAACGCGAATGGTATGTGGTCACGCTCGCCGACCGGCGCATTTCGCAGGTCACGGGGCTGTTCCGCGATTTCCTGATCAAGCAGGGCGCGCCGGTGATCGACGGCGCGACGGTGGCACTGCACGAGCGGCGGCGCAAGTAGGTGGACGATGCCGGCCGTGCGGCCGGTCAGACGAGCCCGAAATCGTCGTTGCTGTCGGGGATCGACGCGAGCAGCCGTTCGAGCCGGTACCAGCCCACGATGCGCAGGCACCGGGCGGCTATCGTGGTGAGGTCGTTGCGGGAGCGGGGGCCGGACGAGGGGCGGGTGGCGGCGGGCGACGGCGCGGTGAGCGCGGCGCGTTGCGCAAGGCAGTGAGGCATGACGGTCTCCGTAGGTGTCGGATGGGGCCATCGTAAGCGGCACGGCGGCCGCCGGCGCACACGCAAGGATGGCCCCGAGCAGAAACGGATGATCTTTTTCTGCTCAGCCGGGGTGAGCCGCCGGCAGGCCCGGCAGGCAGGCCGAAAACGCGTCACAATGCGCGTTCGATATCCCCGTTCACCGGAGGAAGGCCATGAGCGATGCGATTCTCGCGGCGCCGACGGACAACGGCGTCCCGGTCAGCCTGCGCTCCAGCCGCGGGCTCGGCTGGCAGGGCTTTGGCGCGTCGCTGCTGGAAATCCGCGCGGGCACCTACCGGATTCCGGCGGCCGAGCATCACCGGATCGGCGTGCATATAGGCGGGCCTGTTCGCGCGGATTGCGTGTGCGACGGCGAACGCGTATCGCGCATTCAGGCGCATGGCGACGTCGATGTGATTCCGGCGGGCTTGCCCGGCCAGTGGACCGACAGCGCCGACTGCCGGATCCTGCACATCATGCTCAGCGACACGTTCGTGCGGCGCACCGTCGAGCAGCTCGAACTGAAGCCGTCGCAGGGGCAGATCCGCCGCCGGCTGCAGGTGCGCGACCCGCGCCTTCAGCACATCGCGTGGGCGATGGCGGCCGAACTCGAAGCGGACGACGCGTCGGATCCGCTCTATGCGGAAAGCCTGTGCACGGCGCTCGTCGCGCGGCTGGTCGACGGCCAGCCGGCGTTTCGCGAGCGCCGCCGCACGCTCGCGCCGAAGGCGGCCGCGCGCGTGATCGACTATGTCGAAGCGAATCTCGAGCGGCGCATGACGCTTGCCGAACTCGCGGCGCTCGTGTCGATCAGCGTCCCGCATTTCAAGGTGCTGTTCCGCGAAACGCTCGGGATGCCCGTGCACCAGTACGTCGTGCGGCGCCGGGTCGAGCGGGCGAAGGCGTTGCTGCTCGAAGGCCGGCTGAGTATCAGCCAGATCGCGCTCGAAGCCGGGTTTGCGCACCAGAGTCATATGGCGAACTGGATGAATCGCGTGGTGGGTGCGACGCCGACGGAGATTGCGCGATCGGGGGAGCGGGGTGGGTTGAGGTTGGCGTATGAGGGCGAGGAGGACGCGAAGCCCTCGCGTCGCTAGCCTCGGCAGCGTGACGGGTGGGCGGGGCGTAGCGCGATCCGTGCGCGGCCCCGCATCCCGTCATCCTTTCCTGCTGTATTCATCCCTCCCTGCGCGCCGTTCCCTCCGCCCAACCCGACAATCACCCCACCTTCATCCCCCCAGGAGCGAACCGTGTTCGTGATCTTCGGAGCATCAGGCAACGTCGGCCAGTCGACCGTGACGACCTTGCGCAACGCCGGCCATCCCGTGCGCGCGGTGTTGCGCGACGCACGCCATCGTGAACGCTTCGCGCAGCTTGGCTGCGATGTCGTGATCGCCGAGCTGACGGACGCGAACGCGGTCGCATCCGCGATCGACGGCGCACAGGCCGTACAGATACTGTGCCCGGTACCCGTCGCCGACTCCGATCCGGCCGCGACGATGGCGCGGACGATCGACGTCGCCACCGCCGCACTCGCCGCAAACCCGCCGCCTGCGCTACTCGCCCTGTCGGATTACGGCGCGGAGCGCGAAGGCAACACGGGCATCACGCGTCTGTTCCATTACCTCGAGGAGCGGCTGAGAACGATCCCGACGCAATTGACGCTGCTACGTTCGGCCGAGCATCTGCAGAACTGGGCGCGCGTGCTGCCGGTCGCGCTCGGCACCGGCGTGCTGCCGAGCTTTCACCATCCGGTCGGCAAGGTGTTCCCGACGGTCTGGGCGCCCGATGTGGGCGTCGTCGCGGCGCGTCTGCTGCTCGATGCACCCGAGGGCGGCAACGGACCGCGCATCGTCAGCGTCGAAGGGCCGCAGCGGGTGAGCGTGACGACGATTGCGGATACGCTCGGCGCGGCGGCCGGCCGTGCCATCGTCGCGCATGAACTGCCGCGCGACACCTGGGCCGCGACGCTGCTGCGCGCGGGCCTCAGCGAACGCCATGCACAGTTGATCGTCGATCTCTACGACGTGCACAACGCCGGACAGATCGACGTCGAGGAGGGCGTGTCGGAGCGGCTTTACGGCACGACGGCGCCGGCCGATGCACTCGCGCAGCTGTTGCGCCAGCACGCGCGCTGATCGACGCGGCGGCGAGCGTTGCGCGTGTTGCGCATCACACCTGTCGCCGCACCTTGTTCAGTACCGCATACGAAAGCGACCCGATCACGATCCCCCAGAACGCGGAACCGAGCCCGAGCCACGTCATGCCCGACGCGGTCGCGAGGAACGTGATCACCGACGCCTCGCGGTGATTCTCGTCCTCGAAGATCCCGTGCACGTTCGCGCCGATCGCGCCGATCAGCGCGAGCCCCGCGAGGATCGCGACGAACGCCTTCGGCAGCGCGAAGAACACCGTGACGATCGTGCCCGCGAAGAGCCCGCCGACCAGGTAGAACGCACCGTTCGCGAGCCCGGCGACGTAGCGCCGGCCCGCATCCTCGTGCGCGTCCTTGCCGGTGCACAGCGCCGCGGTGATCGCCGCGACGACGATCGTGATTCCGCCGAAGCACGCGACCACGAGCGACATCACGCTGGTCGCCGTGATGATCGGGCGCGCGGGCGTGTGATAGCCGGACACGCGCAGGATCGTCATGCCCGGCAGGAACTGGCCGGTGAGGCTGACGACGACGAGCGGCAGCGCGAGGCTGAGCGTCGTGCCGAGCGTCCATTCGGGCGCGATGAAGATCGGGTGCGCGATGCTCGGCGACACGTTGCCGAGATGCGTCATCCCGAGCGCCGTCGCGAGCGCGGCGCCCGTCAGCAGCACGAGCACGATGCTGTAGCGCGGCAGCAGGCGCTTGAAGATCACGTAGGCCGCGATCATCCCGAATGCGAGCGCGGGCTGCTCCGATGCGGCGGCGAACGCGTGCGTGCCGAACGGCAGCAGGATGCCGGCCATCATCCCGCACGCGATGCCGCGCGGAATGTGACGCACGAGCCGGTCGAAATAGCCGGTTACGCCGATCAGCAGGATGATCAGCGCGGCCGTGATGTAGGCGCCGACGGCCTGGTCGAGCGTCAGTTGCGGAAACAGGCCGACGAGCAGCGCGGTGCCGGGTGCCGACCACGCGGTGACGACCGGCACCTTCAGCTTCCAGCTCGCGAACAGGCCCGAGATGCCCGCGCCGATCGAGATCGCCCAGACCCACGACGACACCATTTCATTGGACACGTGCGCGGCCTGCGACGCCTGGAAGAAGATCGCGAGCGGGCCCGCGTAGGAAATCAGGACCGCGAGAAAGCCCGCGGTGATCGCGGAAACGGACCAGTCGTTGCCGATCGCGCGGATTGCGCCGGGCGGGGTGTTCGATTGCATCGTCGTGGGGGCGTGCGGCGAGTGGCCGGGGGCAGAGCCGGGGCGAATGATTGTTGGAAGCCCCGGACGAGCCGCCATTCTGGACATTGGCGGCGCAATTGGCAATGCGCGGGCACGAGCGGTATCGTCGGCATTTCGTAAGAAAAATGCGGCGCGGCGGACGAATCGGCGGCCGTACGGCCTGACGCCCGCGTCGCTGAATCGGGCTGCTTCACGAAGAAGTGCGGCTCCGCCGCACGTCACGTACTGACCTGCAGCACCTTGTCGACCACCGCCACCTTTACCCCGCTCCCCGTCGACAGCGACGCCGTGCCCTGGTCGAACGGATGCACGGGCGTATCGGTCGGCGTCCACGCATGGCGCGCGAGCAGCTCGCGATACCCGCCGCGGATCACGAAGCCGCCGCATTTCTTCGCATACGCGTCGCGCCGCATCCGGTACGCGCGCGGCAGGTCGTACCACGGCAGCTTCGGCAGGTCGTGATGAACGAGGTGGTAGTTGTTGTTCAGGTACAGCAGCCGCATCGCGAAGCCGGCCTCGTTGATCGTGATGCGCGCCTTCGGGTGCCGCGCGGCGCGGTGCTCGTACAGCGAGCGGATCATCGCGAGCGACAGCGCGGGCCACGTGACGGCCAGCAGGTAGTACCACCACGGCACGCCGATCTCGCGTTGCAGCCATGCGAGCAGCACGACCACGCAGGCGGCGTGCATGATCCACATCGGCAGATGGCGGAAGTCGCCGCGCCGGAACCTGGCGACCGCATCGGCGACCGTCGCGGCGACGGCGAGCGGCGGCCCCACGACGATTCGTCCGATGAAAGTCTTGCGCGCGACCGTCAGCGCGCGACGCCAGCGCGGCAGTCGCGCCCAGCGTTCGCGCGTTACGTAGTTCGTTTCGGGATCGACGCCCGGCACGGTCAGGTCTTCGTCGCGGTGATGGTCGAGGTGCGTGTCGCGATACAGCGTGTACGGATACCAGACCGTCAGCGGCGGATAGCCGAGCAGCTTGTTCACGAACGCGGAACGTGTCGGATGGCCGTGCAGCAGTTCGTGCTGCAGCGACATGTGCCATGCGCCGAGCAGGATCAGCGGCGGCGTCGCGGCCGCGAGCGACAGGTGCCCGTCGCGCACGAGCAGCAGCACGGCCAGCCAGCCGCCGTAGATGACGGCGACCAGCAGCCAGGTCGGCCACTCGGTGCGGGCGGTGAAGCGGGCGCCGAGCGCGGCAATCGCGCGCGCGTGATCGACGTCGAAGTATTCGGCCATGGCGTTGAGGCGGATGGATCGGGCAGTGCGGGGAACGAGCGATGGAACCGGTGCGCTCGGCCCGGTGCGCAGGTGTCTCGCGGATCACGGTCGGCCTGTCCGGCATTGCGCAAGGTGGCGGCGCCGGCAGGCCTTCGAACGGTACCGGGGCGGCGCTGCCGCGCCAACCAATCGATTCGCATTTGCTTATCGCGACGAGGCCGATAAGCATCGGGACCGCCGCCGGTGCGTAGAATGCCCGCATGAACCCATGGATCGCAGTACTGCCGATGTACAACGTGACGCCGCGCCACGCCGCCCTGTGGCGCGCGTTGTTGCGCGATGCGCTCGATGCGTTCGCGAAGGCGGGCGGCCCTGCCGGCGTAGCGCTGCCCGATGCGCCGTTCGACGACCTGCATGCGCTGTGGCGGCGCGACGATCTGCTGCTGTCGCAGACCTGCGGCTACCCGTACCGGATGCTCGGGTTGCGCGGCGTCGTGCGTTTGATCGCGACGCCCGCTTTCGACGCGGACGGCTGCGACGGGGCGCGCTATAGCAGCGTGCTGGTCGTGTCGGCGCGCGTGCATGCGGGCGGCACGACGACGCTCGCCGCCTGTCGCGGGCTGCGCGCCGCACTCAACGGCGACGATTCACACAGCGGGATGAACGCATTCAGGCACGCGGTCGCGCCGCATGCGCATGACGGGCATTTCTTCGGGGCGGTCACGCCGGTTGGCTCTCACGTGAACGTGCTGCGTGCGCTGGCGTCGGGCGATGCCGATTGCGGGGCGATTGACTGCGTGACGTTTGCTTATATCCGCGACGCGTTGCCCGATCTGCTGAAGGACATTCGGGTCATCGGTACGACGGCTTCCGCGCCGGGATTGCCGTTCATCGCGTCGCGCGCGCTGCCGGAAACACAGGTCGGCGCGTTGCAGGACGCACTCGATCGTGCGGCGGCCGCCGACGCGCAACGGGCGCGCGTGCTGCGGCTGAAGGGCTTCGAACGGCTGCTGCCGGCCGATTACGACACGATTGCACGGTTCGCGCAGGACGCGGCCGCGCACGGTTATCCCGAACTGGCCTGAGCGCCGCCAGCATGCCGTGAAGCGCTAGAACGGCAGCGTGCCGGGCGGCGCGTTACGCACCACCGCGAGCGTCGTGCCGATATGGTCCTCGAGCGCGAGCGCCGCGCGCGCATCGGCGCGCCGCATCGCGGCATCGAACAGGCACGCATGTTCCGCATGCACGTCGCGCTTCGAATCGCCGAGCCCAATGCACACGCGCCGGTACCGTTCGCTTTGCTGCGAGAGCATCCGCAGGATCAGGTAGGTCCACGGCGTCGCGGCGGCCGAGATCAGCGCTTCGTGAAAGCGCCGGTTGCAGGCTTCCCACGCGGTCCGGTGCGCGATCGACACCGGTTGTTCCCACGCCGACAGCATCTCGAAGCTCTGGCGCACGCGCTGTTCCCATGCGTCGTCGCCGCGTCGCACGGATTCGCGCAATGCATCGACCTCGATGTGGATGCGCAGCCGTGTGATCGCTTCGAGATCGTCGACCGACATCGGCGTCACGCGAAAGCCGCGCTGCCCTTCGGCGACGACCAGCGCATCGCTGACGAGCCGCGTGAGCGCTTCGCGCAGCGTGCCGGCGCCGACGCCGTACACGTTCTTCAGATGCTCGACGCGCAGCTTCGCGCCCGGCGGGTAGTGGCCTTCGACGATGTGCTGGCGCAGCTGATGGTAGGCATGCTCGCTGAGCGTGCGGGCATGCGGCTCGACGGTATCGTCGGTCGCCGACGCGTCGTCGGGCAGCGTGTCGGTGAACGGGGGCGCGGGCAGGATGGTGTTCATGTCAGGCGTCCTCCTGATCGTGCTTGCGATTGAGGCGGTAGCTGAGCTGCGCGCGTGTCACGCCGAGCAGGCGTGCGGCGGCCGACAGGTTGCCGTTCGCGCGGTCGACGGCTTCATGCAGCAGCGCGCGCTCGAGGCCGTCGAGCCCGCCGCCGCCCTGCAACTGGTCGAGCAGCGTCGCGCAGTCGATCGACAGCGCGGCCGCCGGGCGAATCTGCCCCGCACGGTCGACCGTCGCGCCGCCGGGCAGCCCGACGCCGGGGAACAGGTCCTTCGCGTCGACCGGCCGGTTCGGGCGTGACAGGATCACCGCGCGCTCGATCAGGTTCTCGAGCTCGCGCACGTTGCCGGGCCACCGGTAGCCGCGCAGCGTGTCGTACGCATAGTCGGTCAGCGTGGGCGCCGGCTTGCCGTGCAGCGACGCGAAGCGTTCGAGCATCGCGTCGGCGAGCAGCGCGATGTCGTCCTGCCGGTCGCGCAGCGGCGGGATCAGCACCGGGTAGACGTTGATCCGGTAATAGAGGTCCGCGCGAAAGGTGCCGTCGCGCACGGCCTGTTCGAGGTCGCGGTTGGTCGCCGCGACGACGCGCACGTCGACCTTCCTGCCTTCCGTCGCGCCGAGCCGCTCGACTTCGCCCTCCTGAAGCACGCGCAGCAGCTTGGCCTGCACGTCGAGCGGCAGTTCGCCGATCTCGTCGAGGAACAGCGTGCCGCCGTTCGCGCGCTCGAAGCGCCCGGCACGCGTGGCCTGCGAACCCGTGAACGCGCCCTTCTCCGCGCCGAACAGTTCCGATTCGATCAGTGCGTGCGGAATCGCCGCGCAGTTGATCGCGACGAACGGCTTCGCGGCGCGCGGGCTGAGGCTGTGCAGCGCGCGGGCGAACCGTTCCTTGCCGACGCCCGTCTCGCCGGTGAGCAGCACGGCGACCTTGGTCGGCGCGGCCGTTTCGAGCAGCGCGTATGCGGCGCGAAACGCATCGGAGCGCCCGACGAGCTTCGTCCGGCTGTCGTCGGGCGCGATTTCGAGGCGCAGCGATTCGACCTCGGTCTGCAGGTCGCGGATCGTATTGATCAGCGAATCGGCCTTGAACCACGACGAGATTTCCTCTGCATCGGGCCATTCGTCGGCCGGCTTGCCGACGATCGTGCAGTGCGGATCGTGCATGCCGACACAGGACGTTTCCTTGAACAGGATGGTCCGGCCGATGAACGCGCTCGTATAGCCGGTCGCATAGCCGATCAGCATCCAGCACACGGGCTCGGGCTGCGGGCCGAATGTGCGGCGGTGCACGTCGGCTTCCCAGGAATGCTCCCACCGGTACTCGCAATAGAACGCACCGGTCGCAGGGTCCGCTTCGAAACGCAGCGGCGTGACCTGCACCGCGCCTTCGAGCATGTGCAACTGCGGGCCGACATGAAACATGTCGAACAGCGATGCGCCGCTGCGGATCTCGCGCGCGAGCGCGGCGTCCCGTTCGCCGGCGGCAAAGCCGACGCGCGTGAAGAATCGCCGCGTCTGCGCCGGGCCGACGCTTTCCATCAGTTCCTGGCGCAGCGTCGCCAGCGCGCCGGCATGGAGCAGCACCATCCGCTGTCCGGCGAGCCAGATGCGGCCGTCGCTCGCCGAAAAATGGATCAGCTTGCGCAGGTCGGTGTCTGGCGGCAAGGGGGGCAGGCTGGGCCGCGTCATGTCTCCTCCGTCGAGATTTCTCGTGATTTTCGAAATTTCCGCAAGCGGCGCCCCGGGACACGTGACGGGTTGATCATTTGGTCAAATGCGCGAAACCGGATTGATCAAATGATGAAGGAGTCCGTCTGATCAGGGGTTCGGCGCGATAGTCCGGGCGCGGATCGCGTTCTGGTTAACCGCCATTGTGGATCTCGAATTCAAACTTTACGTCAGGGCTTTCCCTGAATTATCGAGATTTTTTGCCAGGCCGGCCGAGTGTGGCACGGATGCTGCATTGAAGGACGGTATGGAGGCGACACCGAACATGAATCCACCCGACACCGATCTTTCTCCGCTCGACCCGGGCCGCAAGTGCGTCCGCGTGACCGGCACGAACTCACGCGGCTTCGTCGAATTCGAGCTGTCGATCGGCGGCGCGCCGGAGCTGTGCGTCGAGCTGACGTTGCCTCCTGCCGCCTTCGACGCGTTCTGCCGCGAACAGCAGGTCACGCGGCTGGACCTCGAAGCGAACCCATGACCTTGAGGAGCAAGAAGTGACCATCGAGCTGAAGACAGTCGACATCAAGCCGCTCCGGCACACCTTTGCGCATGTCGCGCAGCACATCGGCGGCGACAGGACGGCGACGCGCTACCAGGAAGGCATGATGGGCGCGCAGCCCCAGGCGAACTTCCATTACCGGCCGACGTGGGACCCCGATCACGAGATCTTCGACGCGTCGCGCTCGGCGATCCGGATGGCGGACTGGTATGCGCTGAAGGACCCGCGCCAGTTCTACTACGCGTCGTGGGCAACCGCGCGGGCGCGCCAGCAGGACACGATGGAAGCGAACTTCGAGTTCGTCGAATCGCGCCGGATGATCGGCCTGATGCGCGACGACGTCGCTGCGCACGCGCTCGACGTGCTGGTGCCGCTGCGCCACGCGGCGTGGGGCGCGAACATGAACAACGCGCAGGTCTGCGCGCTCGGCTACGGCACGGCGTTCACCGCCCCCGCGATGTTCCATGCGATGGACAACCTCGGCGTCGCGCAGTACCTCACGCGTCTCGCGCTTGCGATGGCCGAGCCCGACACGCTCGATACGGCCAAGGCGGCATGGCTGACCGGCGCCGCGTGGCAGCCGCTGCGCCGCTACGTCGAGGACACGCTGGTCGTCGCCGATCCGGTCGAGCTGTTCGTCGCGCAGAACCTCGCGCTCGACGGGCTGCTTTATCCGCTCATATACGACCGCTTCGTCGATGAACGGATCGCGCTTGCGGGCGGCTCGGCGGTCGCGATGCTGACCGCGTTCATGCCCGAATGGCACACGGAATCGAACCGCTGGATCGACGCGGTCGTGAAAACGATGGCGGCCGAATCGGACGGCAACCGCGCACTGCTTGCCCGCTGGACGCGCGACTGGTCCGCACGGGCCGATGCGGCCCTCGCGCCGGTGGCGGCGCTGGCGCTGGCGTTGCGGGACGACGGTCGTGCGGCGCTCGACGAAGTGCGCGAGCTGTTCCATGCGCGCATCGCGAAGCTCGGCATCGCGCTCTGACGACGGGCGTCAATCACTCAAACAGGGAAACCAGCATGTCCAACGTATTCATCGCCTTCCAGGCCAATGAGGAATCCAGACCGATCGTCGAGGCGATCGTCGCGGACAACCCGCTCGCGACGGTGGTCGAGTCGCCCGGCATGGTCAAGATCGATTCGCCGGACCGCCTGACGATCCGCCGCGAAACGATCGAGGAACTGACCGGCACGCGCTTCGACCTGCAGCAGCTGCAGGTGAACCTGATCACGCTGTCGGGCCACATCGACGAGGACGACGACCAGTTCACGCTGAGCTGGTCGCACTGAACGCCGCGCACCGCGCACCGACAACACCGGAGACACGAATGGATACGCCTACGCTCAAGAAAAAGCTCGGCCTGAAGGACCGCTACGCGGCGATGACGCGCGGCCTCGGCTGGGAAACGACCTACCAGCCGATGGACAAGGTATTCCCGTACGACCGCTACGAGGGCATCAAGATCCACGACTGGGACAAGTGGGTCGACCCGTTCCGCCTGACGATGGACGCGTACTGGAAATACCAGGGCGAGAAGGAAAAGAAACTGTACGCGGTGATCGACGCGTTCACGCAGAACAACGCGTTCCTCGGCGTGACGGACGCGCGCTACATCAATGCGCTGAAGCTGTTCATCCAGGGCGTGACGCCGCTCGAATACCTCGCGCACCGCGGCTTCGCGCACGTCGGCCGGCATTTCACCGGCGAGGGCGCGCGCATCGCGTGCCAGATGCAGTCGATCGACGAGCTGCGGCACTACCAGACCGAAACGCACGCGATGTCGACGTACAACAGGTTCTTCAACGGGTTCCATCACTCGAACCACTGGTTCGATCGCGTCTGGTACCTGTCGGTGCCGAAGTCGTTCTTCGAGGATGCGTATTCGTCGGGGCCGTTCGAATTCCTGACCGCCGTGAGCTTCTCGTTCGAATACGTGCTGACGAACCTGCTGTTCGTGCCGTTCATGTCGGGCGCCGCGTACAACGGCGACATGTCGACCGTCACGTTCGGCTTCTCCGCGCAATCGGACGAATCGCGTCACATGACGCTCGGCATCGAGTGCATCAAGTTCCTGCTCGAACAGGACCCCGACAACGTGCCGATCGTGCAGCGCTGGATCGACAAGTGGTTCTGGCGCGGCTACCGGCTGCTGACGCTCGTCGCGATGATGATGGACTACATGCAGCCGAAGCGCGTGATGAGCTGGCGCGAATCGTGGGAGATGTACGCGGAGCAGAACGGCGGCGCGCTGTTCAAGGATCTCGCGCGCTACGGCATTCGCGAGCCGAAGGGCTGGCAGGACGCATGCGAAGGCAAGGACCACATTAGCCACCAGGCGTGGTCGACGTTCTACGGCTTCAACGCGGCGTCCGCATTCCATACGTGGGTGCCGGGCGAGGACGAGATGGCGTGGCTGTCCGCGAAGTATCCGGATTCGTTCGACCGCTACTACCGCCCGCGCTTCGATTACTGGGGCGAGCAGGCGAAGGCCGGCAACCGCTTCTACATGAAGACGCTGCCGATGCTGTGCCAGACCTGCCAGATCCCGATGCTGTTCACCGAGCCCGGCAACGCACGCAAGATCGGCGCGCGCGAATCGGATTACCTCGGCAACAAGTTCCATTTCTGCAGCGATCACTGCAAGGAAATCTTCGATCACGAGCCGCAGAAGTACGTGCAGGCGTGGCTGCCGGTGCACCAGATCCATCAGGGCAACTGCTTCCCGCCCGATGCGGACCCGACGGCGGAAGGCTTCGATCCGCTTGCCGCGGTGCTCGACTACTACGCGGTGCAGATGGGCCGCGACAACCTCGATTTCGAAGCCTCGGAAGACCAGAAGAACTTCGCGGCCTGGCGCGGCCAGGTCACGAGCAACTGATCAATACGCAACCTTGAACGAGACCGGCGCACGCGCGAAGGCGCGAACGCCGGCCGACAGGAGACAAACATGGCCGTCATCGCGCTCAAACCCTACGACTTCCCGGTGAAGGACGCGGTCGGGAAGTTCCCGGCGCCGCTGCTCTACGTGTGCTGGGAAGACCACCTGATGTTCCCGGCGCCGTTCTGCCTGCCGCTGCCGCCCGACCTGCCGTTCGGCGCGCTCGCGCGCGACGTGCTGCCGCCCGTCTACGGCTACCACCCGGATTTCGCGAAGATCGACTGGGATCGCGTCGAGTGGTTCCGCTCCGGTGAGCCGTGGACGCCGGATCCCGCGCAGAGCCTCGCCGGCAACGGCCTCGGGCACAAGGACCTGATCAGCTTCCGCACGCCGGGCCTCGACGGCCTCGGCGGCGCGAGCTTCTGACCGCCATGCGGACGAGCGAACCATCATGAGCCACCAACTTACCATCGAGCCGCTGGGCGTCACGATCGAGGTCGAGGAAGGACAGACGATGCTCGATGCCGCGCTGCGCCAGGGCATCTACATTCCGCACGCGTGCTGTCACGGCCTGTGCGGCACCTGCAAGGTCGCCGTACTCGACGGCGAGACCGATCTTGGCGACGCGAACCCGTTCGCGCTGATGGATTTCGAGCGCGAGGAAGGCAAGGCGCTCGCATGCTGCGCGACGCTGCAGGCCGACACCGTGATCGAGGCCGACGTCGACGAGGAGCCCGACGCGGAGATCATCCCGGTCAAGGACTTCGCGGCCGACGTCACGCGCATCGAGCAGCTCACGCCGACCATCAAGTCGATCCGCCTGAAGCTGTCGCAGCCGATCCATTTCCAGGCCGGCCAGTACGTGCAGCTCGAAATCCCCGGGCTCGGGCAGAGCCGCGCGTTCTCGATCGCGAACGCACCGGCGGATGTGGCCGCCACCGACGAGATCGAGCTGAACGTGCGTCAGGTGCCGGGCGGCCTGGGCACCGGCTACCTGCACGAGCAGCTGGCGACCGGCGACCGCGTGCGGCTGTCGGGCCCGTACGGCCGTTTCTTCGTGCGCCGCTCGGCCGCGCTGCCGATGATCTTCATGGCCGGCGGCTCCGGGCTGTCGAGCCCGCGCTCGATGATCGCCGACCTGCTCGCGAGCGGCGTTACCGCGCCGATCACGCTGATCTACGGCCAGCGCAACGCGAAGGAGCTTTATTACCACGACGAATTCCGCGCGCTGGCCGAACGCCACCCGAATTTCACGTACGTGCCGGCGCTGTCGGAAGGCGCACCGGACGCGGGTGACGGCGTCGCGAACGGCTTCGTGCACGACGTCGCGAAGGCGCATTTCGACGGCGACTTCTCCGGCCATCAAGCCTACCTGTGCGGACCGCCCGCGATGATCGACGCGTGCATCACCGCGCTGATGCAGGGGCGCCTGTTCGAGCGTGACATCTATCACGAGAAGTTCATTTCGGCGGCCGACGCGCAACAGACGCGCAGCCCGCTGTTCCGGCGGGTGTGACGTGGACGCGGGCCGCGTGTGCGCGACGGTGACGATCGCGCAGACCGACGAGCGCTACGCATGCGGCGCCGGCGAATCGCTGCTGGCCGGCATGGCGAAGCTCGGCCGGCGCGGCATCCCGGTCGGCTGCCTGAACGGCGGGTGCGGCGTGTGCAAGGTGCGCGTGCTGCGCGGCGCGGTGCGCAAGCTCGGGCCGGTCAGCCGCGCGCACGTGAGCGCCGAGGAGGAGGGCGACGGTTATGCGCTCGCGTGCCGCGTGACGGCCGACGGCGACGTCGAACTGGAAGTGGCCGGCCGGCTGAAGAAGCCGTTTTTCTGCGGATCGGCCTGTGCCGGGACGCCGGAACTCAACAAGTAACCAAGGAGGAGACTCACCATGAGTGTGATGCGTATTGGTCATGTCAATCTGAAGGTGATGGACATGGAAGCAGCGCTGCGTCATTACATACGCGTGCTCGGCATGCAGGAGACGATGCGCGACGCGGCCGGCAATGTCTACCTGAAATGCTGGGACGAATGGGACCGCTATTCGCTGATCCTGTCGCCGTCCGACCAGGCCGGGCTCAAGCATGCGGCCTACAAGGTCGAGCGCGATGCCGACCTCGACACGCTGCGGCAGCGGATCGACGCGTACGGGATCAAGACCGAGATGCTGCCGGAAGGCGCGTTGCCGGCCGTGGGCCGCCAGCTGCGGTTCCTGCTGCCGAGCGGGCATGAATTGCGCCTGTTCGCGCAGAAGGAGCAGGTCGGCACGGCCGTCGGTTCGCTGAATCCAGATCCTTGGCCCGACGACATTCCGGGCTCGGCCGTGCACTGGCTCGACCATTGCCTGCTGATGTGCGAGCTGAATCCCGAGACCGGCGTGAACCGTGTCGAGGAGAACACGCGCTTCATGGCCGAGTGCCTCGACTTCCATCTGGCCGAGCAGGTGATGGTCGGCCCGGGCAACACGATTCGCGCCGCGACGTGGATGTTCCGCAGCTCGACGCCGCACGACATCGCGTTCGTCGGCGGCCCGCGCAACGGCCTGCATCACATCGCGTTCTTCCTCGACGACTGGGCCGACGTGCTGAAGTCGGCCGACGTGATGGCGAAGAACAAGGTGAAGATCGACGTCGCGCCCACGCGGCACGGCATCACGCGCGGCACGACCATCTACTTCTTCGATCCGAGCGGCAACCGCAACGAAACCTTCGCGGGGCTCGGCTATCTCGCGCAACCCGATCGCCCGGTCACGACATGGACCGAGGACGAACTCGGGCGCGGGATCTTCTTCCACTCCGGCGAGCTGAACGAAGCGTTCACGACCGTCTACACCTGACCCGCGAAGGAGCACAGCGTCATGGCACGGAATGATTCGACCCGCAGCGTCGCGTTGCGCACGATCGACTGGCCGGCCGCCGCGCGCGCCGCGCACGCGGCGGCAGAAGCGGCCGAACGGCTCGGCGTGCGCGTGAACGTCGCAGTGGTCGATGCGGCGGGGCTGCTCGCGGCCTTCGTGCGGATGCCCGGCGCGCCGCTGCATTCGATCGACATCGCGATCGACAAGGCGTACACGGCCGCGAGTTTCGGCGTGCCGACCGGCGGCTGGCACGACGCGCTGGCCACGCATTCGGACGCGGTGCGGCAGGGGCTCGTCTTGCGCGCACGCTTCGTCGCGTTCGGCGGCGGCTTGCCGATCGACGACGACGGCGCGCGGATCGGCGGCATCGGCGTGTCGGGCGGCAGCGAGGCGCAGGACGAACAGTGCGCGCACGCGGGCCTCGCTGCCGCCGGCTTCCGCGCGCGATGACGCACGGCACGCGAACGCACGGAACGAACCCACCGGATCACGGATTCAAGACACTCGACAGACACAATCATGTACGACACCGAACCCATCGCCGCGACGCGCGGCCCCGCCGGCGGGCAGCCGGACGTGCGGCTCGTCCGCAATTTCATCGACGGCAGCTATCGCGCCGGAGAACGCTGGTTCGACAAGCGCTCGCCGCTCGACAACGCGGTGATCGCGCGCGTGGCCGAAGCGAGCCGCGCCGACGTCGACGCGGCCGTGCATGCGGCGCGCGCGGCGCTGTCGGGGCCGTGGGGCGGCATCACGGTCGCACAGCGCGTCGAGATCCTGTACGCGGTAGCCGATGGCATCACGCGCCGCTTCGACGATTTTCTCGAGGCCGAAGTGGCCGACACCGGCAAGCCGGTGAGCCTCGCGAGCCATATCGACATCCCGCGCGGCGCCGCGAACTTCAAGGTGTTCGCCGACATCGTGAAGAACGTGCCGGGCGAAACCTTCGAAATGGCGACGCCGGACGGCGCGGGCGCGCTCAACTACGCGATTCGCCGCCCGGTCGGCGTGGTCGGCGTGATCTGCCCGTGGAACCTGCCGTTGCTGCTGATGACGTGGAAGGTCGGGCCGGCACTCGCGTGCGGCAACACCGTGGTCGTGAAGCCGTCGGAGGAAACGCCGCAGACGGCCGCGCTGCTCGGCGAAGTGATGAACGCGGCGGGCGTGCCGCGCGGCGTCTACAACGTCGTGCACGGCTTCGGGCCCGATTCAGCCGGCGAATTCCTGACGACCCATCCCGGCGTGAACGCGATCACGTTTACCGGCGAGACGCGCACCGGTGCGGCGATCATGAAGGCGGCCGCCGACGGCGCGCGGCCCGTCAGCCTCGAGATGGGCGGCAAGAACGCGGCGATCGTGTTCGCCGATTGCGACTTCGACGCGGCCGTCGAGGGCACGTTGCGCTCGTGCTTCGCGAATGCCGGACAGGTGTGTCTCGGCACGGAGCGCGTGTACGTCGAGCGCCCGCTGTTCGAGCGTTTCGTCGCCGCGCTGAAGGCAGGCGCCGAGGCGCTGCGGCCGGGCCGCCCGGAAGCGGACACGACCGGCATCGGCCCGCTGATCAGCCAGGAACACCGCGACAAGGTGCTGTCGTACTACCGCAAGGCAACCGAACTCGGCGCGACGGTCGTGACGGGCGGCGGCGTGCCCGACCTGCCGGACGACCTGCGCGGCGGCGCGTGGGTACAGCCGACGATCTGGACCGGCCTCGGCGACGATTCGCCGATCGCGCGCGAGGAAATCTTCGGCCCGTGCACGCTCGTGATGCCGTTCGACTCTGAAGCCGAGGTGATCGGCCGAGCGAATGCGAACGTGTACGGGCTGTCGACCGCGATCTGGACGACCAGCCTGGCCCGCGCGCATCGCGTCGCCGCGTCGATCGACGTCGGCATCGCGTGGGTCAACTCGTGGTTCCTGCGCGACCTGCGCACCGCATTCGGCGGTGCGAAGCAATCGGGCATCGGCCGCGAAGGCGGCGTGCATTCGCTCGAGTTCTACACGGAACTCCGCAACGTCTGCATCAAGCTTTGATCCCCCCGTTACCGACCGGAAAACGCTTATGGACTCCACATTGATTACCACGCTGGGCGACCGGCTGTACGACGCGATGACGTCGCGCATGCCCGTCGCGCCGCTGACGTCGCAGCACGAGGACCTGTCGATCGACGACGCGTACCGGATCCAGCAGCGCTTCGTGCAGCGCCGCCTGGACGCCGGCGAGACCGTCGTCGGCAAAAAGATCGGCGTCACGTCGAAAGCCGTGATGGACATGCTCGGCGTGTACCAGCCCGATTTCGGCTACCTGCTGTCGGGCATGGTGGTCGGCGAGGGCGAATGCATCGCGCTCGACACGCTGATTCAGCCGAAGGCCGAAGGCGAGATCGCATTCGTGCTGAAGCGCGACCTGCTCGGCCCCGGCGTGACGAACGCGATGGTGCTGGCCGCGACCGAATGCGTGATGCCGTGCTTCGAGATCGTCGATTCGCGCATTCGCGACTGGAAGATCCGCATCGGCGACACGGTGGCCGACAACGCGTCGTGCGGCGTGTTCGTGCTCGGCGACCAGGCGGTGAGCACGCGCCGCGTCGATCTCTCGACCTGCGGGATGGTGCTCGAGAAGAACGGCGACGTGATCGGCACCGGCGCCGGCGCGGCCGCGCTCGGCTCGCCGGTGAACGCCGTCGCGTGGCTCGCCAATACGCTCGGCCGCCTCGGCATTCCGCTGAAGGCCGGCGAGGTGATCCTGTCCGGCGCGCTTGCCGCGATGGCGCCGGCCGGGCCCGGCGACAACTTCCGCGTGTCGATCGGCGGGATCGGCGCGTGTTCGGTGCGGTTCGCGTGAGCGGCGCCGTTTCCATTCAATCGCAAACGAGGACATCCCCATGACCCGAAAGATCCGTTGCGCGCTGATCGGCCCCGGCAACATCGGCACCGACCTGCTCGCCAAACTCATGCGCAGCCCCGTGCTCGAACCCGTCTGGATGGTCGGCATCGATCCCGATTCAGACGGCCTGAAGCGGGCGCGCGAACTCGGGCTGAAGACGACCGCGGAAGGCGTCGACGGCCTGCTGCCGCACGTGCAGGCCGACGGCGTGCAGATCGCGTTCGACGCGACGAGCGCATACGTCCACGCGGAGAACAGCCGCAAGCTCAACGCGCTCGGCGTGCTGATGATCGACCTGACGCCGGCCGCGATCGGCCCGTACTGCGTGCCGCCCGTGAACCTGAAGGATCACATCGGCTCCGGCGAGATGAACGTCAACATGGTCACCTGCGGCGGCCAGGCGACGATCCCGATGGTGCGCGCGGTGTCCCGCGTGCAGCCGGTCGCGTACGGCGAGATCGTCGCGACCGTGTCGTCGCGCTCGGTCGGCCCCGGCACGCGCAAGAACATCGACGAATTCACGCGCACGACGGCGGCGGCGGTCGCGCAGGTCGGCGGCGCGCAGGCCGGCAAGGCGATCATCGTGATCAACCCGGCCGATCCGCCGCTGATCATGCGCGACACCGTGCATTGCCTGACGGAAAGCGCGCCCGACGAAGCGCGCATCGTCGAATCGGTGCACGCGATGATCGCCGACGTGCAGCGCTACGTGCCGGGCTACCGGATCGTCAACGGGCCGGTGTTCGACGGCAACCGCGTGTCGATCTACCTCGAGGTCGAAGGCCTCGGCGACTACCTGCCGAAATACGCGGGCAACCTCGACATCATGACGGCCGCCGCCGCGCGCACCGCCGAGATGTTCGCCGAGGAACTGCTGGCCGGCCGCCTCGCGCTCCAGCCGGTTGCGCAGGCAGCCTGACGCGCGCTTCTCCCATGACCGGACGAACAAGGAAACGGCAATGAATCTCAAAGGCAAGCGAATCACCGTCCACGACATGACGCTGCGTGACGGCATGCACCCGAAGCGTCACCGGATGACGCTCGACCAGATGCGCGCGGTCGCGACCGGGCTCGATGCGGCCGGCGTGCCGCTGATCGAAGTCACGCACGGCGACGGGCTCGGCGGCTCGTCGGTCAATTACGGCTTCCCCGCGCACACCGATGCCGAATACCTCGGCGCGGTGATCCCGCTGCTGAAGCGCGCGAAGGTGTCGGCGCTGCTGCTGCCGGGCATCGGCACCGTCGATCACCTGAAGGAGGCGCATGCGCTCGGCGTGCAGACGATCCGCGTCGCGACGCACTGCACCGAGGCCGATGTGTCCGAGCAGCACATCGCGATGGCGCGCAAGCTCGGCATGGATACCGTCGGCTTCCTGATGATGAGCCACATGAACAGCCCGGAAGGGCTCGTGAAGCAGGCGAAGCTGATGGAGTCGTACGGCGCGAACTGCATCTACATCACCGATTCGGCCGGCTACATGCTGCCCGACGACGTGAAGGCGCGCCTCGCCGCGGTGCGCGACGCGCTGCAGCCGGATACCGAACTCGGCTTTCATGGCCACCACAACCTCGCGATGGGCGTCGCGAACTCGATCGCGGCGATCGAGGCCGGCGCTAACCGGATCGACGGCGCGGCGGCCGGCCTCGGCGCCGGCGCCGGCAACACGCCGCTCGAAGTGTTCGTCGCCGTGTGCCAGCGGATGGGCATCGAGACCGGCGTCGACGTGTGGAAGATCCAGGACGTCGCCGAGGATCTCGTCGTGCCGATGATGGATTTCCCGATCCGCGTCGATCGCGATGCACTGACGCTCGGTTATGCGGGCGTGTACGGGTCGTTCCTGCTGTTCGCGAAGCGTGCGGGCGACAAGTACGGGATCCCGGCGCGCGACATCCTCGTCGAGCTGGGCAGGCGCGGGATGGTCGGCGGCCAGGAAGACATGATCGAAGACACGGCGTTGACGCTCGCGAAGGCGCGCGCGGCGCAAGCGAAGCGGGAGGCTGCATGAACCTGACCAACGAGACTGTCGAATCGCTCGCCGCGCATCTCGACGACTGCATGCGCGAAGCGCGCGACACGCCGAAGATCACCGACCGGCATCCGGAAATGGACTGGGACGACGCATACGCGGTCCAGGACGCGATCCGACGCCGGCAGCTCGCACGCGGCGCACGGATCGTCGGCTACAAGGCCGGCCTGACATCGCACGCGAAGATGCGCCAGATGGGCGTCGATACGCCCGTGTTCGGCTTCCTCACCGATCTCTACGACCTGCCCGACGGCGGCGAGTGCGACACGTCCGCGCTGATTCACCCGAAGGTGGAGCCCGAGATCGCGTTCGTGACGAAGGCCGAGCTGAAAGGCCCCGGTTGTCATATCGGTGCGGTGCTCGCCGCGACGGATTTCGTCATCGCCGGCATCGAGGTGATCGACAGCCGTTACCGCGACTTCAAGTTCGACCTGAAGAGCGTGGTGGCCGACAACACGTCGGCCGCGCGCTTCGTGGCGGGTGGGCGCCCGTTGCCGGTGGACGGCGTCGATCTGCGCACGCTCGGCGTCGTGCTCGAGAAGAACGGGCTGCCGGTCGCGTTCGGTGCGGGCGCGGCCGTGCTCGGGCATCCGGCCGCCGCGATCGCGATGCTCGCGAACCATCTCGGCGCGCGCGGCGAATCGATTCCGGCGGGTAGCCTGATCCTGTCGGGCGGCATCACCGAGGCGGTGGCCGTCGCGGCCGGCGACAGCGTGACGCTGCGCGTGCAGGACATCGGGTCAGTCGGCCTGCGTTTCATCTGACGGGGAGGCCGATCGTGCCGGTTGCTCATCTGTACATCCTGGAAGGCCGCAGCGACGACAAGAAGGAACGCCTGATCGCCGAGGTCACCGAAGCCATCCATCGCTCGCTCGACGCACCGGTCGAATCGGTGCGCGTGATCATCACCGAGATGCCGAAGGCGCATTTCGGGATCGGCGGGCAGAGCGCGAAGCAGCGCGGGCGCTGATGCGCCGCGTCTACATGAATCGACTGGGGGAGCGTCATGTCATCCAATCCTGAAATCGGCCGCCGGATCGTCGCCGGCGGCATCGACACGAATTATCACGACGTCGGCGACGGCCCGCCCGTGCTTTTGATCCACGGCTCGGGGCCCGGTGTCACGGCCTATGCGAACTGGCGGCTCACGATGCCGGTGCTTGCGCGGCAGTTCCGCGTGATCGCGCCGGACATGGCCGGCTTCGGCGAAACCGAACGCCCGGCCGGATACCGTTATTCGATGGCGCACTGGGTCGATCACGCGTTGGGCTTGCTCGATGCGCTCGACGTCGAGCGCGCGCACGTGGTCGGCAATTCGTTCGGCGGCGCGCTCGCGCTGGCACTCGCGATCCGCGCGCCGGAGCGGGTCGGCAAGCTTGTGCTGATGGGCGCCGCCGGCACGCGCTTCACGCTGACCGAAGGGCTCGACGCGGTGTGGGGTTACACGCCGTCGATCGCGAACATGCGCGCGCTGCTGGACATCTTCGCATTCGATCGCACGCTCGTGAACGACGAGCTCGCGAAGCTGCGCTACGACGCGAGCGTGCGGCCCGGCTACCAGGAAGCGTTCGCGAACATGTTTCCCGCGCCCCGCCAGCGCTGGGTCGATGCGCTCTCGAGCGACGAGACGCAGTTGCGTGCGCTGACGCATGACACGCTGATCGTGCACGGCCGCGAGGACCGCGTGATTCCGCTCGAGAGTTCGCTGAAGCTGATGGAATGGCTGCCGAACGCGCAGCTGCACGTGTTCGGCCGCTGCGGGCACTGGACGCAGATCGAGCATGCCGCGCGCTTCAACCGGCTCGTGATCGACCACTTCAACGAGTAACGCATCGGCAGGGCAGGCAGCGCAGGACGACCACAATAAATCAAATCAGTAGAACGAAGATTGGAGACATCGATGAAACGAAAGGCTGCATTCGGACTGATCTCGCTCGCGGCTTGCGCGGGCATGGCGCTGAGCACGGGCGCACGCGCGACGGAGGGCGGCGGCGACACGATCGGCGAGGGCGCGGAAGCGTTCTTCGCCGGCGCGCTGCCGCCGGCCGGGCTGTACGCGCTGCTGTACTACACGCACTACCATGCATCGCGCTTCAACGATTCGCGCGGCAACGGCTCGGTGCCGGGCTTCAAGCTCGATGCGGACGTGCTGATTCCGCGCGTGGTCTGGATGTCGAACCTGTCGGTGCTCGGCGGGCGCTACGGCGCGTATGCGGTACTGCCGATGCAGCATCTTGCGCTCGACGCGGGCGGCGCGTCGTTCGACCGCACCAACCTCGGCGACCTGATCGTCAGTCCCGCGCTGATCGCATGGGGCTCGGGCGCGTTGCGCACCGTCGCGGCGGTCGAGTTCGTGTTCCCGACCGGGCAGTACGACGCGCAATCCGCGCTGAACACGGGCAAGAACTACTACACCGCGCGGCCGGTATTCGGCGTGTCGTGGCTGCCGAACGACAAGGTCGAGGTATCCGCGAAGATCACGTACAGCTTCAACTCGCCGAACAACGACACGCATTACCACTCGGGGAACCTGTTTCACGTCGACTATTCGGCGAGCTATGCGGTGACACCGAAGGTGCGGGTCGGGCTGTCGGGCTACTTCGTCAAGCAGACCACCGACGACATGCAGAACGGCCAGCCGGTCGCGGGCGACGGGTTTCGCGGGCAGGCGTTCGCGATCGGGCCGGGGGTTCGCTATCAGTTCAGCAAGATCAGCGTGGAAGCGCGCATCGTGAAGGAGTTTTTCGTCCGCAACCGGCCGGCCGGCGAGGCCGTGTGGGCGAAGGCCGTCATTCCGTTCTGATCTGACGGCGTGGGCCGGCCATCGGTTGCACGCGTGATGCCGCCATCGCCGCGCGTCACGCGCCGCTTCATCGCGCGTTATTGCGCGTTACCGCGCGAGCGCGGCGAGACGCGGGAACAGCGGCAGCGCGTTCGCACGGTTGAGCGCGGCATGCCGGTCGGCGCTCAGCGCCGCATACGCATCCTGCGCATGGGTGAACGACGTGCTGACCGACGGCGGCGCGTACGGGAAGTCGCTGCCGAACAGCACGCGATCGGGTTGCGCGAACGCGGTGAGGCTCGGCAGCGCTGACGGCGACGACAGCGCGGTATCGAAGTAGAACGAGCGCAGCAGGTCGAGCAGCCCGTCGCGATCCGGCACGTCGTTGCGCACGCCCGGCGCGAGTTCGGCGAAGCGGTACGCGGTGTACGGCAGGAAGCCGCCGGCATGCGACAGGATGATGCGCACGTTCGGGTAGCGCGTGATCACGCCGTTGAGGACGAGCTGCAGCGCGGTGCGCGTCGTGTCGAACGGGTAGTCGAGCAGCGGGCCGGGCATGCCGGGCAGCACGTCGATCGCGGGCTTGGCCGGGTGGATGAGCACCACCGCGTGGCGACGGTCGAGCGCGGCCCACACGGGTTCGAATGCCGCATCGCCGAGATAGGTGCCGCCGTAGTTGCTGAGCAGCACGACGCCGTCGGCCTTCAGCGTGTCGAAAGCGTGGTCGATTTCGGCGAGCGTGCCGTCGACGTCGGGCAGCGGCAGCGTCGCGAAGTTTCCGAAGCGGGTCGGCCATTTCGCGACGAGGCCGGCGACGTACTCGTTCACCTGGCGAGCCATGTCGCACTTCGCCTGGCCGTTCCAGCCCTGTACGCCCGGCGCGGTTAACGACAGCACGCCGGTCTGGATCTCCAGCGAATCCATGAATGCGATGGCGCTTTCCGGGCTCCACGTCGGGCTGCCCCAGCCGGACGGGTCGCCGCCGTGGGCGGGCAGGGCGGCGGCCCAGAACGGCGGGACGACATGCTGGTGTACATCGATGCGGTTGCGGTCGGACATGATGCGGCTCCTGTGAAGGTGCGCTGCGGTGCAGCGCCTGACCGTCAGGATGCGCGCGCTTGATTTTTCAATCCAATAGATTAAATTTCGATATTGATCGTTTTTGGTGATTAATCGGCCCCATGGATCTTCGTCATTTGCGCTACTTTCTCGCGGTTGCCGAGGAAGGGCATTTCGGTCGCGCGGCGGAGCGGCTGCATATCGTGCAGCCCGCGTTGAGCCAGCAGATCCGCGCGCTCGAGGAGGAACTGGGCACGCCGCTGTTCGAGCGCAGCACGCGCAAGGTCGCGCTGACGGATGCCGGCCGGCTGCTGGTGATCGAGGCGCAGCGCACGCTCGAGCAGGCCGAGCGCGCGAAGACGCTGGTCCAGCGCGCGGCGCGCGGCGAGACGGGCATCGTGCGGATCGGTTTCGTCGGGAATGCGGTCGCGACGGGGCGGCTGTCCCACGATCTGACCGAGTTTCATGCGACCTGGCCGGGCGTGGTGCTCGACCTGCACGAAATGGCGCCGGCCGCGCAGCAGGATGCGATTCTCGCGGGCCGGCTCGACATCGGCTATTGCCCTACGTTCGGCGTGGCCTTCGACGCGAAACTGGCCGTGCGGACGGTCGGCAGCTGGTCGTGGGAAGTCGTGATGAGCGATCGGCATCCGTTCGCGAAGCGGCGCTCGGTGAGCGTTGCCGCGCTCGCGGACGAACCGTTCATCCTGTATGCGGCCGACGGCGACGATGAAGGGCAACTGGCGATCCTGCGCCAGGTGCTCGGGCGCGAGCCGCGCATCGCGCACCAGGTGAGCAGCACGCTGTCGGTGCTGGCGCTGACGGGGGCCGGCCTGGGCGTGTCGATCGTGCCGGCGCCGCTCAGCCGGATCGCGGCGCCGAACGTCGTGTACCGGAAGCTTGCCGGCGATACACCGCGGTCGGAGCTCGTCGCGCTCAGCCGGCTCGGCGCGGAATGGGGGGCGGTACAGCAGTACCTGACGATGCTGGGCGAGCGCGCCGCGCAGGGGTAGCGGCGCGCGCGGGGCTTACTCCTCGTCCATCAACCGGACCTTGACCCGCTTGCCCTTGATCTTCCCCGCATTGAGCTTGCGCAGCGCGTCGCGCGCGACGCCGCGCTCGATCGCGACATAGGTCGAGAACTCGGTCACGTTGATCTTGCCGATCTGCTTGCCGTCGAACCCGGCGTCGCCGGTCAGCGCGCCGAGCACGTCGCCCGGGCGGATCTTGTCCTTGCGTCCGCCGAGGATCTGCAGCGTTTCCATCGGCGGCGTCAGCACGCCGTCGTCGGCCGGCTTCAGCTCCGCGAGCGGATGCCATTCGACGTCACGCTTCTGCGCCTGCTCGATCGCACCGACGCGGCCCATCTCGTCCATGCTCGCGAGGCTCAGCGCCCAACCGTCCTGATCCGCGCGGCCCGTCCGGCCGATGCGGTGCACGTGCACTTCGGGATCGGGCGTCACGTCGACGTTGATCACGGCTTCGAGCTGCGCGATGTCGAGCCCGCGCGCGGCGACGTCGGTCGCCACCAGCACCGAGCAGCTGCGGTTCGCGAACTGGATCAGCACCTGGTCGCGCTCGCGCTGGTCGAGCTCGCCGTGCAGCGCGAGCGCGTGGAAGCCCTGCGCGTGCAGCACGTCGAGCAGGTCGCGGCACTGCTGCTTCGTGTTGCAGAACGCGATCGTGCTCACCGGCCGGTAATGGTTCAGCAACTGGCCGACCGCATGCAGACGCTCGTTCTCCGTCACTTCATAGAAACGCTGGCGGATCTTGCTGTTGTCGTGACGCTCCTCGAGCTTCACTTCCTTCGGATTGCGCAGGAACTGCTGGCTCAGCTTCGCGATGCCGTCCGGATAGGTCGCGGAGAACAGCAGTGTCTGGCGCGTGGTCGGGCACATCCGCGCGACCTTCGCGATGTCGTCGAAGAAGCCCATGTCGAGCATCCGGTCGGCTTCGTCGAGCACCAGCGTGTTCAGCGCGTCGAGCTTCAGGTTGCCGCGATCGAGGTGATCCATGATGCGGCCCGGCGTGCCGACGACGATGTGCGCACCGTGCTCGAGGCTCTGCGCCTGCGGGCGCATCGGCGTGCCGCCGCAGAGCGTCAGCACCTTCACGTTCTCCTCGGCGCGCGCGAGGCGGCGCACTTCCTGCGCGACCTGGTCGGCGAGTTCGCGCGTCGGGCACAGGATCATCGCCTGCACGTCGAAGCGGCGCGCGTCGAGGCGGGCCAGCAGCGCGAGCGAGAACGCGGCGGTCTTGCCGCTGCCCGTCTTCGCCTGCGCGATCAGGTCCTGGCCGGCCAGCGCGACCGGCAGGCTCGCGGCCTGGATCGGCGTCATGTCGACATAACCGAGCTGGGCAAGGTTGGCGAGCGTGGCCGGCGTCAGCGGCAGCGCGCTGAAGGGCGTGGCGGTCGGCTGGGTCATTGGAGGTCTCCGAGGTAAGGCTTGCCTTCCATCTGTTCGTAGGCGACGTTGCCTTCATCGTCCTCGAAGCGCTCGAGGTAGTTGCGGGCGCCGCACAGCGGGCAGCGGAACAGCAGCCCCTGGCCTTCGTCCTTGATGACGACGTCGGACTGTTCCCACTGCGTGCCGCAGCTCTGGTTTCGGCAGGTAAACACGGATTTTTCTCCAGCTGAATTCGGTTGGGCGCCCCGGCATGTCGGGTAAGGGCGCCGGTATTGCGCGGTCGTGGCGCGCGGCGTCCGCGCGAAAGGGCGGGGCGCGGTGCAGCCGTTCGCGTGATGGTTCGTCGGGGTGGATGATGGATCGGGGCGCGATCACAGGACAGGAACGCGCGTGGCGCAATTCTAGCGGATACGTGGTGGCGCAGGCAGTTTCGCGACGGGGTGCGGCGTTACTACGTGTCGGACCTGCGTTCCGGCGCAGCGCGAGTTGCGTAGGCCGGCGAGCGCGTTGGCGCATCGAGAACAGCATGCACTGGGTGCCGGCATTGGTTTTCGGCGGAGACCGATGCTGGATTCGCATTGACCACGCGGTACGAAATTGGCGATCTTGCGGCGCTTCTGCTCGAATCCGTTCAGATACTTGTCTCGGCGCCGTTCTTTGTCTGTGACCTTTCATTCGACCGGCCGTGGTTTAGTTTCGAATGCAACTGTTTTCGGATTTGTCCCATAGACGCGAGTGTGGCAATAGATAACTATCGCTGCCGGACGTCCAGCATGCGCTGTCATACACCATCGACTCTCCTGAGAGACTACGTTGCATCACTGATGCGAGTCACCGGCTGGAGGATCGCGCTTCTGTCTTCCAATGCCGCTGACCAGGGCAGTTGTACAGCCTGTCAAGGTAGGAAGTTCATGGATGTCCGTCTGCGACGGCCAGTTCGGCGAAAGTTCCGCGCTGGCTTGTACGTTTGCCATTCATTCGCCACCGCCTATCGGGCGACGCAAGACGCGATAGGTTTGTTGTGGCAGAGAGCTCACGATACCCATGCAATCCGACCTGCGCTTCACCTTCACCGCCGGCGACGAATTGTTCGAAGTCGTTGAATTCACGCTGCACGAAGGTTTATCCGAAACCTTCCTGTTGCAGGTGGAACTGGCGAGCGCGAATCCCGCCATCGACTTTGGCGAGGTGCTCGATCGCAACGGCCTGCTCACGATTGGGCAGGGCGGGCAGCCGGTGCGTTACGTGCATGGCGCCATCTCATCGTTCGTTCAGCGTGACACGGGCTTTCGACGTACTCGCTATTCCGCGGTGGTCGAGCCGCGTTTGGCGCGTCTGAAGCTGTCCTCCGACTGGCGCATCTTCCAGACTTTGAGCGTGCCCGAGATCGCCACGGCCGTGCTCAAGGCACACCATCAAACGCTGGACTACGAGCAGCGTGTCACCAGCGAGCATCTGGCGCGCGAGTATTGCGTGCAGGCAGGCGATACCGACTACGATTTCATCGAACGTATCTTGCGCGAGGAAGGCTTCTTCTACGCCTTTCAGCACCGCGCCGACGGTCATCGGTTGATCCACTGCGATCGGCTGTTTATCTTCGGTCGTCAGCAGGGCGAGCCGGTGATCTACAACCCCACGCCCGGCGGCGACCAGCCGCAGCCATGCCTGCGCACCTTCGCCTATACGGAGAACGTGCGTACCGCGCGTCAGGTGCAGCGCGACTACACGTTCAAGAGTCCACGCTATCCGCACGAGTACCCGCGCGAAGGGACCGACCTCGATCACCAGGGTCGCGGCTACGCGCGCTACGACTACCCGGGCCGCTACAAGCATGAAGCCAGCGGCAAGGCCTTCACGCAGGACCGCCTGCGTGGTCACCGTCGCGATGCGCGAGTCGCGCGGGTTACCGGCGATGATGCGCGCCTGCAACCCGGCATCGCGTTCGACCTCACCGGTCACCCGCGCGAGGACATGAACCGCGGCTGGCGCCCGGTGAGCATCGTGCATCACGGCGTGCAGACCACCAGCCAGGCGGAGGAGGGCGCTGACGCGCAGCAGGGCACGCACTACCGCTACGAGGCGGTGCTGGTGCCCGACGATGCCGAGTGGCGCGCCGAGCCGCTGCCGCGCCCGCGCATTGACGGCCCGCAGCCGGCGACCGTGGTCGGCCCCGAAGGCGAAGAGATTTACACGGACGAGTACGGCCGGGTAAAGGTGCAGTTCCCGTGGGATCGCGAAGGCAAGCACGACGAGCACAGCTCGTGCTGGATCCAGGTCGCGCAGAACTGGGCCGGCGCGACCTGGGGCCACATGGCGATCCCACGTATCGGGCAGGAAGTGATCGTGGTCAACCTGGATGGCGATCCGGACCAGCCTCTCATCATCGGGCGGGCGTACAACCGGCTGCAGTTGCCGCCGTACGAGCTGCCGCGGCACAAGACGCGGATGACGATCAAGAGCCAGACGCACAAGGGCGAGGGCTACAACGAACTGCGCTTCGAGGACGAGAAGGATCAAGAGGAAATCTACGTCCACGCGCAGAAGGACCAGAACATCCACGTCAATCACGACGAAACCACCTTCGTCGGCAACGACCGCAACGAACAGGTCGAGCACGACGAAACCATCGCCATCGGTAACGATCGCAAAGAGACCGTTGGGCGCGACGAGCAGGTCACCATCGGCCAGGACCGTCGCCACGATATCGGCCAGGACGACTTCTTGACCATCGGCCGCAACCACACGATCCACACGGGCAAGGACCGTACCGAGGAAGTCGGCAACCATCGTCGCGACAAGACGGCGGCTAACCACACGGCAGATATCGGCGGGCATCTGACGCAGCGCGTGCAGGGGCGTGCCGAGCTGGAGGCGGGACAGGCCATTCGGCAACGCACCAAGGTCTATGAAATCCATGCCGCTGAAGTCCTAGAAGTCAAAGGCCCGGGCGGCACTGTGCGCATCGATGGCGGCGGCATCACGCTGGAAGGCGTGGCGATTCGTACGAAGGGGCCGATGACCCAGCAGAGCGGGGGAGCGAGCAATCCCTTCGCCATCACGGGCGCACCGGCCTCCGGCAAGCCGCTCGATCGGCGGTGCGGCCGCCGTCCGGATGGCACATGTCCGCTCGCTGATTGCACCTGCCTGGGGGGACGAGCGAAATGATCAATACACCGGCGTCGCCGCTGCTCACATGGCAGCGCCTGGACCTTCCTGTAGACGCGCTACCCGACAGCCCCTTCCGCCATCTTCTGCTGATGACCGTGCCCTTGCAGAACTGGGTCTACCGCCCACCCCCGCAGCAAGGGGAGTGGCAGCCCGCCTACGCGCCCGGAGTACTGGATCTGGTCCAGGAGTGGGACCCGTTTCCGCATCGCGCCTGGCTCTGGCAGCACGGCTCGCTCGACGATATCTACGACCAAGGCCCCCTGTTGGTGGACGCCACCGCGCAGCATGCCCTGATGCAGCACGCGCTGGCGGAATGGGTGCCCATCGGAGGTGCCGTCGTCATCGGCGCCGACGCTGACCTGGACACGCTCACCACCCATCTCAGCAGCCTCGTGCAGATTGCCTTGCCGGACGAGAGCCAGGCGCATCTCGACATCCAGCCTCACCACCTCGCCGCGTGGCTCGACGCCCTCGACGAGGATCAGCGCAACGTATGGCTCGGTCCCATGACCAGCCTGCTTTGGCGTACCCACTGGGGGCCGGTCAAGGCGTGGATGCGCCTGGATCGCACAGCCACGCCCAGCCGTGACGACAACGCCGCGCCGTTCACCTTGCGGCCACACGAATGGACCCGCTTCGACGCCAACACCAGCGAGCACTTCCTGCTCAGCCGCAGCTACGAAGTCCAGGCACTGCCGCAGCACGCGCGTCGCTCCCTCGATGACATCCGGCAGTGGGTCGCTCAACTGTTGCAGGTCGCTGCCCAGCTCTACATCAGCGACGACGACGTGGCGAGACGCTACGTCGACCTGGTGGCTCGTCATCCCTGGTTGCTCGAAGACAGGGAAGCTGTCGCCATCCTCAACGACCTCACTGAATCTCCGCAGGCGCGGGTGCGCCAGCTCGCCGCCTTGGCGAACACCAAGGAGTCCTCCCATGACTAAGCCCACGGCCGGCGGCTCGTCCTCGGCTCCTTCGTGCAGTTCGCGCGTGCCCATCCTGCCGATTCGCTATGCCATCGTGCCGCGCGACGACAAGGCACCGTTCTACCGATATGCCGACGCCGGCTTCAAATTGGAAAAGGGCTTCAAGCCCCTCAAGCGCTCGGCCTACACCCTGCGCGCCCTGCGGCCGGGCTACGTCTACGTGTTCATGAAAGGAACGAAGGGCGAACAGCTGGTCATCCACGAATACGACGGTGAAGGGCGCTACAAGGAACTCAAGTACGGCAGCCTCGAGCAGTACCACCGCAAGGATCGTTACAAAACCGGAAACAGCATGGGTTGGGTGTGGGCCGACACCTGCCAGGACAAGGCCAAAGAGGTCTGGATCGGCTACAGCCCGCACCTGTGGACCAACGCCATGACCACCAGGATCACGTCCGACCCGGCCATGCGCCAGCGCCATATGCGCCGGCTCGACATGGCCGAGCTGACCTCCGGTGAAAAAGCCCCGTCCAGCCAGCCGCACGTGCTGCCCGCCAGTGCCCTGAGCAAGTGGGTTGAAGACTGCAAGCCCAAGAGCCAGCGCATCGCCCTGAACTGGAGCAGCCACGCCAGCAAGGACGACTTGCCCGTCAGCACCTTCCTGGCCCAGGGCCAGCACTATCGCTTCACCCAGCCGCGCGTGCCCGTGGTGGTCGTGCTCAACGACGCCGAAGGCATCAGCCTGGATCTCGGCCTGTCGGTTGCCGCCTATCAGCATCAACTGCGCGACATTCTGCCGACGCAGCAGGGTCAGGCTGCCGCGGGCCAAGGCAAGGACCAGCCCCAAGCGCCCTGCGTGCCCGCTTGCTTCCGCTTGGATGTGGAAAAACTCAGCGCCCAGAGCAAGGACTACCACCACAAGAACCTCGTTGCCGCGGTGCTGGAGCAAACGTTGCAAAGCATGTACCCCGCCAACCAGCCCAAGACGGAAGTCTTGGTCAAGCTGCGCGAGGAGCATCAAACCAAGCAAGTGGGGGGCAAGCGCCGGGCGACGCCCTCCGAGCTGCGTTACCAGGTACTCACCGACAAGGGGGTGTCGCCCATCGGCAACCGCCTGGGTGATCGCATCGATACCGCCAAATACCACCAGTTCCTGGCCGAACGCGATCAACGCGAAGCGCAACTACGCACCCACCTGCGCACCGCGCTCCTGGCCTGCACCGACCACGACCAATGGCTGGCCACCGCCGAATCCCGCCATCGCAACGAGCCCACCAGTCTGGCTGCCGCCCTGGCCACCTATGACCGCGATGAGCAGTCGTCCGCCCGGGGCCTCGAAATGACCCTGGCCTTGATGCTCCATCCCATGAGCCAGGCCCTGCCGGGTACGGACGACGAGGATGCGCGCTTCCAACGGTTGAGCGCCTGGCTGGACCAGCACGACAGTCCGCTCTATCTCGCGCTCGCCCCATACAACCCGTTCAAGCAGAAGGCCGATGCGGTGGGCGTGCTGCTGGGCGCTGCCGATGGCGTCATCGAGGGTCTGGCCGGGCGCTTCCCGGTCGCCGCCGGCATCACCGATCTCACCGCCGAAGCGGTGACCACCGTGACGCTCAAGCGCCTGCAGGGCAAGACCCGCTGGGACGCCAGCCGCAACCTGCGTCAGCAGGTGCTCGCCGCCGCTGCCGAAGCCAATGCAGAGAAGGCCTTGGGTCTGCTAAGCGCACGCTACGGCGTCACCAATACGAAGTCGCTCACCGATCCCCTCAGCAAAGAGGTGGACAAGTTCGTGAAGTCCGGCATGGCGGACTTCGAGGAGATCAAGCGCGTACGTGTCAGTGGCAGCCGTACCGTCACCGTCGAAGCGACGTTGATCAAGCGGGTACGCCCTAATATCGCTGCGCTGGCGACCACCGCCGGGGGCGGCGCACTGAACGTCGCCATGCTTTACTTCAACGTCATCGCTCTCAAGAGCGCTTATGCCAGCCTTTGCAGCGACCCGTCCTTCGAAAACGCGGCGGGCTTCGCTTCCGCCATCTTGGGTGTGACTGGAGCGTTGGTGGCAACGGGCGCCAGCGCTCGCTCCACCTATAAGATCATCGTGCTGCGCTACACCGCCAACGCGCCTGGTATGGCGTTCGGTAACGGCGTGATGAGTTTTATTACCGGCAATCTGTTCAGTCGGTTGTTGGGGTATCCGACGATGTTGGCGGGGTTTGCGTCTGATGTAGCAAAGGTTCAAAGGCAATCCGAAAACGGGGACGACATAGCAGCTGCCTACACGGCAGGAGGTGGCTTGCTGGTTTTGCTTGGCGGCGCTGCGATTTTGGAAGGTGGCTTGGCCATTGCAGGTCCGACAGCCGTGGTTCCGGTAGCTGGCTGGGCTGCCGCTGCGATTGTGCTTATCGGGGCAGGCGTTCTTGCCGGCGGGGTTTGGCTCCACTCTCAGTCAGATGCGCGCCGCCATAGCCCCATCGAACTCTGGGCGGCACGCGGCATCTTTGGCAAGCGCCTGAACGATGGTGAAAAGCGCGATGACATCAAGCTGGACGCCAACGGGAAACTGCCGCCGTTTCCCGGCGTCCACGAAGAAATCAAGGCCTGGTACGCCGCCTATTACGCCCCTGTGCTGCTGACCAAGAAAGACGCCGAGGCCATCGGGATCAAAGGCATCGACAGCACCTGGCACCGCAAACTGTTGAAGTGGTCATACCCGGATTGGGGCAGGATCGCGACAAACCAGGTACCACAAACCACGACCACTGTGGAATTCGCGGTCCTGCTACGCGGCTATGTCATGGGGCAAAGCCATTGGTCCGAGATATTGGAGCAAGGCAACATCTGCGTTGTCGGTAACCCGACCTGCTATGACACACGCAGTGGCTTGGTCATCCATTTCAAGAAGGAAGTCACGGAGGTCTACCGGATGGCTTTGCGCATCTACTACAAGCCTAATCAGGGCCTGGATGAAAGCGCGCAGGCCACCGAGCAATTTCAATTGGAGCGTTGAACCGATGGCGATGACATGGCGATTTTCCCGACAGACGCGAACTGGTGTGGCGCCGGCCATCCGCGATCAATTGGTTAGCATTGGCCGGGACCTGTTGTGTTTGCGAAATCCATGGGTGGCGGATTCGGTATTCATGGGGAAAATGTATTCATCCCTTAACATTCCAATGTTCGGATATTTGTGTTGGGTACTAATTGGGAGAGAAAGATTCGGAGTACTTTTCTGGACACTTCTGGCTTGCGTCATCGTGTTCGGATTATTTGCGATCGCAATCTCCGGGTATCGCATCTTCTTCATCAAGCACCTATCCAACTTCTACTTCAATCGCAAGACGCGTAAGGTCTACTACCGGCGCAACAAGACCCTGATTGCGTTCGACTGGGCGCAAACCGAAGGCGCCGAATTCGTGCGCAACGAGTTCGGCGGCCGATCCTTCAGCACGAATTTCGCATTGGCCCTCGGCCCACGGCCGGCGCCCGGTGACGAGCAAGATCGCACCGTTCTCTGGGTCGACAGCAATGCGCCCAGTGACCCCGACCCGCGCTACATCGCTGAGGTGTGGGAATACATCTGCCAGTTCATGGAGAAGGGCCCGGACCACTTGCCGCCGCCCGGCGAGCCCAACTGGTGGTACGTGCCGCTACACCGCATCTGCCTGACCCCGGCCGAAGCCTGGCGCCACTATGCGCCATGGCGCAGCGGCGAGCCGGGCGAGTGGCAAGGCAAGAAGAATTGGCTGTTGCCGATGTGGCTGATCCTGTTCCCGTACAACCTGTTCTCCGCCCTGTGCTGGTATGTGGTGTGCCGCGTGTTCAACGTGTGCAGCGCACCGCCGCCGGCGGAAGCCTTAGAGCGTTGAATCGATGGCGATGACATGGCGATTTTCTCGACAGACGCGAACTGGTGTGGCACCGGCCATCCGCGATCAATTGGTTAGCATTGATCGGGACCTGTTGTGTTTGCGAAATCCATGGGTGGCGGATTCGGTATTCATGGGGAAAATGTATATCTCCATGACCTTGGCTGGCGTTTTTGTCATCACGTACTTGGTATTTTTCACGGGGAATTTCAGTGCCGATCTATTGATAGGTTACTCGATACTCATGGTGTTTCCCGCGTTTGTTTGTATTCTTGTCTGGTACCGCATCTTCTTCGTCAAGCGGTTATCCAACTTCTACTTCAATCGCAAGACGCGCAAGGTCTACTACCAGCGCAACAAGACCCTGATTGCGTTCGACTGGGCACGGACCGAAGGCGCCGAATTCGTGCGCAACGAGTTCGGTGGCCGATCCTTCAGCACGAATTTCGCATTGGCCTTCGGCCCACGGCCGGCGCCCGGTGACGAGAAAGATCGCATCGTTCTCTGGGTCGACAGCAATGCGCCCAATGACCCCGACCCGCGCTACATCGCTGAGGTGTGGGAATACATCTGCCAGTTCATGGAGAAGGGCCCGGACCACTTGCCGCCGCCCGGCGAGCCCAACTGGTGGTACGTGCCGCTACACCGCATCTGCCTGACCCCGGCCGAAGCCTGGCGCCACTATGCGCCATGGCGCAGCGGCGAGCCGGGCGAATGGCAAGGCAAGAAGAACTGGCTAATACCGATGTGGCTGATCCTGTTCCCGTACAACCTGTTCTCCGCCCTGTGCTGGTACGTGGTGTGCCATGTGTTCAACGTGCGCAGCGCACCGCCACCTCCGGAAGCACTGAATGGGGGAGAGCCGACGCGCTGCACGAGGTGAGGCGACGCGATTATCCACACTATCGAACGACCGGAAACACAACATCACACCCCAACGGTCTCGAAGCTGCCGATCAAATATTTTCTGGAGTGCGCTTGCATGAACAACCCCAGCCTCGAAACGGACACCAACGGAGTCAACGACCTACCTAACGTGGTTATCTACACCAGATGGCACCAGGTCGCCCCGCTGTTGGCGCTTTTTTCTCCCCTGCTCGTCGTGGCGATACTCGCGCTATTCCCATCGCTCACCGAAGTATCTCTTCTTGCCATCGCGGCGCTGATAGTCGTCTGTATCGCCACTCCGTTGATCCTGGCCCACGTGGTGTACCCGCCTGCCAAAGACGTGGTGCACATCACACCCGATTCATTGGTCTTCAAGCGCTATGGAACAGTCCCCTTTGACAGTATCACCGCGTATACCTTGGACGGACTGATCCGACTCACGCGCCGGGAACAGCCAACGCTCGCGTTGCTCGGGAACCGCAAGACACCCGGCTACAAGGACTTCCAGGCGGCGCTTGGGCCAGCCATGGCGACGTGGCGGTCGCACCACCCGACGGTGCCGATCAAGCAGAGCCATTTCCAGGGCACGTGGCTAGCAAAGGTGCTCGGCGCGCTGATCGTGGTCAGTTGCGTCGGTCTCACCATTACCGTCGTGACCATGAAGCTCGCCATGGCCTCGTTACCGGCCTTGGCGATCGGCATCTTCGGTGGTCTTCGCCTGTTAGCTAGTAAGCGTCAGGATATTCAAAAGTAGTTCAAACCATAAGGGGCTTGATATGCGACCTATCGTACGCGTCGGCCACCGACACAGCTGTCCTATCCACGGTGAAGGTGTCGTCATCGGCGGCGCCGAGTCAGCTGCCATCAACGGTCGAGCCGTAGCGCGCGTGGGCGACCGCATCAGTTGTGGCGCGGTGATTCAAACCGGCTCGTCCGGCGCGGAGATCGAAGGCCAGCCGGTGGCGCGCGAAGGCGACACCACGAGCCATGGCGGCACTCTGGTCGAGGGCGAAGCAGGATGGCAGGTGGAGTGACAGCGGCTGTTGAAATCAGTCGGAAGTTATCTGTTCGAAGGTCCCGATGGCGGGCAGGTACTCGTCTCGGAGTCAGGCAACATGAGTGGGAATGTCCCGGCGATCCGCCGTGTGCAAATCGATGACCTGCGCCAGGTTATACGCCAAGAAGCCGTGCAGATCCACGACACGATCTCGCATACCATGCATTTCGTGGAAAATGGCGTATTCGGATACCTGCAACTTGCGGCATTAACCGGGATTCCTGTCGCGTCATCTGGTGACGCTGCCAGACGGCACCTATCTCGACCTTCTGTTCGCTACCAGCCAGCAGTCTGTTTGGGACATCTGCGACGGCTGGCGGGGGCCGCCGCAGTGCGAAGCCTTCCTCGCACTGATCGAGCCTGAGTCGGTCACGTTCGCCAACGTCCTGGAGTCCTGCGGCAAGGACCACCATGCAGGAGGCGCGGCCCGCGCACGTAAAAACGGCCATCCTCGCGGATAGCCGTTCAAATCGCGCGTTGCCGCTCAGCGCATCAGAGCGCCATGTCGGCCGACGCCTTCGCGGGGCGTGCCGGGGCCGTGCCCGTCGCCTGCGACGGCGTCGCCATGTCGATCTTCGGCGGCGGCGCCAGTTGCAGCACGTCGCTCGTGTAGGTCCATTCCTCGACGACCTTCGCCGGGCTGTCGTTCAGCTTCGTGCCGTAGCTCGGCACGATCTGGCGGATCTTCTGCTGCCACTCGGGCGTCGCGACCTTGTCCTTGAACACCTTCTTCATCAGGTTCAGCATGATCGGCGCGGCCGTCGACGCGCCCGGCGACGCGCCGAGCAGGCCCGCGATGCTGCCGTCCTGCGAGCTGACGATCTCGGTGCCGAGCTTCAGCACGCCACCCTTCACCGGGTCGCGCTTGATGATCTGCACGCGCTGGCCGGCCTGCCACAGGCGCCAGTCTTCCTTCTTCGCGTTCGGGAAATATTCCTTCAGCGCGTTGAAACGGTCGTCGTCCGACAGCATCAGCTGGCCGGCGAGGTACTGGACCAGCGGAAATTCGTCGACGCCCACGCGCATCATCGGCGCGACGTTGTGCGTGTTGGTGCTCTTGAGCAGGTCGAAGTACGAACCGTTCTTCAGGAACTTGGTCGAGAACGTCGCGAACGGCCCGAACAGAATGATCTTCTTGCCGTCGATGATCCGCGTGTCGAGGTGCGGCACCGACATCGGCGGCGAGCCGACCGACGCCTTGCCGTACGCCTTCGCGAGATGCTGCTTCACAACCTCGGGGTTGTCCGTCACGAGGAACGAGCCGCCGACCGGGAACGCGCCGTAGTCCTTCGCCTCGGGGATGCCCGACGCCTGCAGCAGGTGCAGCGCACCGCCGCCCGCGCCGATGAACACGAACTTCGCGTCGACCGACTGCGCCGGTTCATCCGAGTGCAGCTTGACCCACGTCACGTGCCACGTGCCGTCGGCATTGCGCGTGATCTCGCGCACTTCGCTCGACAGCGACAGCGTGAAGTTCGGTTGCGTCTTCAGGTAGCCGACGAACTGGCGCGTGATCTCGCCGAAGTTCACGTCGGTGCCGATCGGCGTCCACGTCGCCGCGACCTTCTGGTTGCGGTCGCGGCCTTCCATCATCAGCGGCACCCACTGCTTGATCTGGTCGTAGTCTTCCGAATACTGCATGCCGCGGAACAGCGGGCTGGCTTGCAGCGCCTCGTAGCGCTTCTTCAGGAAGCGCACGTTGTCGTCGCCCCACACGAAGCTCATGTGCGGCGTCGAGTTGATGAACGAGTGCGGGTTCTTCAGCACGCCCTGCTTGACCTGCCACGCCCAGAACTGGCGCGAGATCTGGAACGACTCGTTGATCTCGATGGCCTTCGAGATGTCGACCTTGCCGTCCGCCTTCTCCGGCGTGTAGTTGAGTTCGGCGAGCGCCGAGTGGCCGGTGCCGGCGTTGTTCCAGCCGTTCGAGCTTTCCAGCGCGACGCCGTCGAGGCGCTCGACCATCGTCATCGACCAGTCAGGCTGGAGCTCGTGCAGCCAGACGCCGAGCGTCGAGCTCATGATGCCGCCGCCCACCAGCAGGACGTCGACCTTCTTCGTATCGGCGGCGTGCGCGGACGACGCGGCGACGCACAGCGCGAGCGCGGACAGTATTACCCGTAACGTTTTGATCACAGCAGATCCCTTTTTCAACTTGGATGCATCGGTTTGCCAAGCCGCCCGGCGCGTGTGTCGACCGCGGCGAAACGCGGATCCGGAGATCCGGATCGCGAATCCGGAATTCCGGATCGACGCCGCGCCGCGTTGCATTTGCGCACGCGAAACCGTCGGGAAGGACACCTTCGGATCGGCTTCCCGCGGGCAGGCAAGCGCCTGCGTCACAGTGGCGCACGACGCGCCCGGGCCCTTGCGGCAAGCCACGGCGGAAGGCGCTTCAGGCTGCGTGGAAAGAGGCCGCGCGCGACGCGTTTTGCGGGGGGCGGGGTGGCAAGGGGCGCGTAATGTAACCGAACTCGTTTGCTGTGTCACAAACGAAAAATACCGTTGTTTTCGTGGGGTTTTTTGCGTGTCCGGGTTTCCGGAATGACGGTCGGCGGAACCGGGAAACGTGTGGATAACTGCGCGGGATCGCGAGGGGTTTTCGGGAGCGTCTTGCTCGTGTCTCGTCGTGTCGCGGCAGCGTGCCGCGACACGATCGCGCGACGTCACGCCACTTTACTTGGCGGCAGCGTTCCGGCAGAACTGGTCGTACGCTTGCGCCGAATTTGCGAAGCCCTTCTGCTTCGCGAGTTCCCACGGGCGCTCGCATCGTTGCGTCGTTTCGCACCACGAATAGCCGGCCGAGCCGATGCAGCCGTGCGCGTCGCGATCGCTGCCGACCATCGGCGGGGCGGGCGGCGTGGATGGTGCGGCACAGGCGCTCAGTGCGAACGCGCAGGCCAGCGTGGCGGCCAGCGACAGGGAAGGGACGAAACGCTTCATGGGTGGTGCTCCATGGGATGGGTATTCGGAGAATCGGCTGACGGCCCCTGCGTTCGCCGCGTCGTTCAGGCGCCCGGTACCGGCACGCGCGACGAGAACTTCACTTCGCGCAACGCGAGGCTCGACTGGATCGACGAAACCCCGGCCTGCTTGCGCAGCACGCGCTCGACGAATTCGGCGTACGCATCGAGATCGGCCGCGACGACCTGCAGGATGTAGTCGGCCGCGCCAGTGATCTTGTGGCACGACGTCACTTCGTCGTGCCGTCGCATCACCTCCTCGAAGTGATCGGAATCCTCGTCGGAATGCATGTTGAACGTCACCTGCACGAACGCGAACACGTTCATGCCGAGCGCGCGCCGGTCGAGATTCGCCTGGTAGCCGGTGATGACGCCTTCGTCCTCGAGCCGCTTGCGGCGGCGCCAGCAGGGCGTGACGCTCAGCGACAGCTTCTCGCCGAGCGTCGCGTTCGACAGCGCGCCGTCGTCCTGCAGCAGGCGCAGCATGGCGCGGTCCACGCCATCCAGTTCGACCGAAGCGCGAATTTTGCTCATTTCCGGGATTCCGTAGGCGGTTTTCGCAAAATTGTACGAAAGGCGCGCGTCGAAAGCAAAGTTATTGCCGCCTGCGGTCAATAAACTGTTGCCACCCTCACCGCAACAGTCAACCATGCTCACGGTCTACAGCAGCGATCACCAATTGCATCGCGGCGTCGAACTGAAGGACGGCGCGATCACCGATTCGTTCGAAAACCCCCTTCGCGCCGAGACGGTGCTCGCGCAGGTGCGTGCCACTGGACTTGGCGACGTCATCGCGCCGAAACCGTTCGACCGCGCGCACTACGCGGCCGCGCACAGCGCGCGCTACGTCGATTTCCTCGCCGGCGCGTGGGACGAGTGGGCCGCGACGGGCCGCACCTGCCAGGCGTTGCCGCTCGTGTGGCCGGTGCGCGCGATGCCGGCCGCCGCGACGCCGCCCGCGTTCATCGACGGCAAGCTCGGCTTCTACGCGATGGACGCCGGTGCGCCGATCAACGTCGGCACTTGGGACGCCGTGAGCGCGAGCGCGAACTCGGCGCTCA
Organism: Burkholderia sp. 22088; assembly: GCF_052045915.1. Lineage (NCBI taxonomy): Bacteria > Pseudomonadati > Pseudomonadota > Betaproteobacteria > Burkholderiales > Burkholderiaceae > Burkholderia > Burkholderia sp. 22088. The sequence continues at coordinate 407,464 of NZ_JBQEPY010000002.1, read as the reverse complement.
CCGGCGCCGACCTGCTGTCGAGCGGCGCGGCGCGCGCGGCGTTCGCGCTGTGCCGCCCGCCCGGCCATCACGCGGGCCGCGAGTACATGGGCGGCTATTGCTACCTGAACAACGCGGCGATCGCCGCGCAGCACTGCATCGCGCAGGGCGCCGCGCGCGTCGCGGTGCTCGACGTCGATTTCCACCACGGCAACGGCACGCAGGACATCTTCTACGACCGTGCGGACGTGCTGTTCGCATCGATCCACGGCGAGGCGCCGGTGTCGTACCCGTACTTCTCCGGCTACGCGGAGGAGCGCGGCATCGGTGCGGGCGAAGGCTACAACCTGAACCTGCCGCTGCCGAAGGGCACGCTGTGGGACACCTATTCGGCGGCGCTCGACCAGGCGGCAACCGCGATCGCCGCGCATGCGCCCGACGCGCTCGTCGTCTCGCTCGGCGTCGATACCTTCGAGCACGACCCGATCAGCCATTTCCGGCTGCGCTCGCCCGACTACCTGCGCATCGGCGCGGCGCTCGCGCGCCTGAACCTGCCGACGCTGTTCGTGATGGAAGGCGGCTACATGGTCGACGAGATCGGCATCAACGCGGTGAACGTACTGCTGGGATTCGAAGGGCGCGCGTGAGCGCATGCGCGGCCTTCGACGAACGACGAATCCGAACACGAACGAAGTGCGACAAAGGAGGAGACAGGCATGAACCGGCATCACAAGACGGCACTCGCCACCGCGGCCGCATTGACGTGCGCGCTGGCCGCATGGCCCGCGCACGCGGACGAGATCGTGCGCATCGGCCACGTCGCGCCGCTGACCGGCGCGATCGCGCATCTCGGCAAGGACAGCGAGAACGGCGCGCGCCTCGCGGTCGAGGAAATCAATGCGAAGGGGCTAGTGATCGGCGGCAAGAAGGTCACGCTGCAGCTCGACGCGCAGGACGACGCGGGCGATCCGCGTACCGCGACGCAGGTCGCGCAGCGGCTCGTCGACGACAAGGTGATCGGTGTCGTCGGCCATCACAACTCGGGCACGTCGATTCCGGCGTCGCGCGTCTATCGCGACGGCGGCGTCGTGCAGATCTCGCAGGCCGCGACCAACCCGACCTACACGCAGCAGGGCTTCAAGACGACCTATCGCGTCGTCGCGACCGACGCGCAGCAGGGGCCCGCGCTCGCGATGTATGCGGCGAAGAACATGGGCATCAGGACGGTGGCCGTGGTCGACGATTCGACCGCGTACGGGCAGGGCCTCGCGACCGAGTTCGAGAAAGCCGCGAAGGCGGCCGGCATGAATGTCGTGTCGCGCGACGCGACCAACGACAAGGCGATCGACTTCCGCGCGATCCTCACGAAGATCAAGGGCGCGAACCCGGACGCGATCATGTACGGCGGCATGGACGCGACGGGCGGCCCGCTCGCGAAGCAGGCGCGCCAGCTCGGCATGCGGGCGAAGATCCTCGCCGGCGACGGCGTGTGCTCGACCGACCTGCCGAAGCTCGCGGGTCCGGCCTCCGACAACGTCGTGTGCTCCGAAGCCGGCATCGCGCTCGAGAAGATGCCGGGCGGCGCGGCGTTCGCGAAGCGCTACGAAGCGCGTTACCACCAGCCGATGCAGGTGTATGCGCCGTTCTCGTACGACGCCGTCTACATCATCGTCGACGCGATGAAACGCGCGAACTCGACCGATCCGGCGAAGGTGCTGGCCGCGATGCCGGCCACCGACTATCGCGGCGTGATCGGCGAAACGAGCTTCACGCCGCAGGGCGACCTGAAGCACGGCGCGATCTCGGTGTTCACTTACAAGAGCGGCAAGAAGGCGCTGCTCGATATCGTGAAGATGTGACGCGGCGGTGATGTTGCATTGATGTCGCGCCTGATGTCGCGGGGGCCGCGAAGCGGGACAGGCTTCGCGGCCTTCGCCGTTTACAGCGCGCGCACTCGCGTGCTGTCGCCGCGGCGCTCCGCGTCGTGCACGATGTGCAGCTCGCGTGCGCGGATCGGCAGCACGCAATCCGCATCGGCAAGCGTCTTGCGCACCTGGCGCGCGAGGCGCCAGCGCATCGCCCAGAACTTGTCGGTGTGCGTCCACACGCGCATGTTCGCGACCGCCGTGCTGTCGTCGAAGCGCATCACCATCACGTCCGGTTCCGGCTCGCGGAGCACGTCGGGATCGGCGAGCGCCAGCTTGCGCAGCGCATCGAGCGCACGGTCGATGTCGTCGTGTACCGATACTTCCACTTCGAGATCGAGGCGGCGTGTCGGGTTGCGCGTGTAGTTGCGAATCGAGCTGCCCCACAGCGCGCTGTTCGGCACGTACTCGCAGATGCCGTCCGGTTTAGTCAGCCGAGTCATGAAGAGCCCGACCTCGTCGACGGTGCCCGCGACTCCCGTGCCGCCGTCGATATAGTCGCCGACCTTGAACGGCCGCAGCAGCAGGAGCATGATGCCGGCCGCGATGTTCTGCATCGTGCCTTGCAGCGCGAGGCCGATTGCGAGGCCTGCGGCGCCGAGCACCGCGACGATGCTCGCGGTTTCGATGCCGAGCTGCGACAGCGCGCCGACGATCGCGACGATGCGGATGCCCCACACGGCCACGTCGCAGAGGATCGGCCGCAGCGTGTCGTCGACGCGCTCCTTGTTCGAGAGCAGGCGGTTCAGCCAGTTGCCGATGCGTTTCGACAGCCACCAGCCGACGACGAGCAGCGCCAGGCCGGCACATAGCTTGATGGAGAGGGTGGACAGTGCGTTCCACAGGAACGTCCAGCGTTCCGGGTGTAGTTGGTCGAGAAACATGAAGGAATTCCGGGTTGAGGAAGCCGTGCGCGATGCGACGCGAACGTGCCGTGGTCGGGCACGCTCGCGCTCACGCGCCGGCAGCGTTCGACTGTACCTGCGGCACGATGGTTCGCTCGCGTGGGTGGGGTCGAATGCCGCACAGCCGTGCCGCCGGTGCACGACATCGCGATTTCGATCTAGTACGAAGCGACTTTTCCAGTAACTGAGACTTGTCCTATTCAGCTGCTTCGATCGCGCCGATACACTCGTCTTCACGTTGCCGGGTCGCGACGATCGTTCCTCCGCGATACCCGGTTCTTTCCCGATTTTTCATTGACAAACAGCGAGTGACGACGTCATGCGGTTAGACCTGCGTTTCCGTCTCGCACGCGAACAAGGTCTATCCGCGCTCCGCGGCGTTTGCGGTCTCCCGATGCGCCGCACGTTGCTGCGCGGTGTCGTCGCGGCCGCCTGTGTGGCGAGTGCACCGGGTGCGTCGGCGCAGGTGTCCCACGACACCGCGCCGTTTTCGCCCGTGACGGCCGACCTTGTCGACGTGCCCTTTTTCGATGCCGCGCGAACGACGTGGGGCGGCTTGCATGCATCGTCGGCAGCGCCGCTCGACGTTGCCTACGCGTTGCCTGCGTCGACCGTGCCGAACGTGCCGAACGTGCCGAGCGCGCATGAACGCGATGGCGCCGTTGCGCGCTTCGGTGCATGTGTGGCCTACCGCGTGCTGTGCGATGCGGCGCGCGGTGCGGTCGAGCGCGCGTACGCGTCGAGGTTCGATTACGGTCTTGCATCGGCGTTGCCCGCGATGGGTGAACGGGCCGCGTATGAACGGCGTCCCGTCGATCTCGCCGCCGCTGAACCGTTCGTGCTCGAAGAGGCCGAGCGCGGCGCGCGTGGCGGCGCGATCGTCGGCAGCCTGCGGGCGTCGCTGGCGCGCGCCGATCTGCCGGCCGGCGTTGCCGAGCAGGTCATCCGCATGCTCGCCGGGCACATCGACCTGAAACAGCACGGCGCACTCGGCGACACCTTTCGCGTCGCATACGAACCCGACGACAGCGCGATGCAGCCGGGCGGCACGCGCGTGACGGCGCTCGAGCTTCGCTTTCGCGGCCAGTACGTCACGGGCGTGTGGTTTGCGCCCGCTGATGGCTCGTCGGGTGGTTATTACGACTTCGACGGCGTGCCGCTTGCCGGTTCGCGGTTTGCGATGCCGGTCAACGCAACGCGGATCAGCTCGCATTTCGGGGCGCGCGTGCATCCGGTGACCGGCGCGCGTCATGTGCATTCCGGCGTCGATCTCGCGGCACCGGCCGGGCGCGCGGTTCATGCGTCGGAACGTGGGGTCGTGACGTTCATCGGCACCGAGCCGAGCGGCTATGGCAAGTACGTGGTGATTCGCCATGACGGCGGTTATGCGTCGTACTACGCGCACCTGTCGGCGTTCGAGCCGACGCTGCGAACCGGCATGCGGGTTGCGCGCGGCCAGCGTGTCGGCGCGGTCGGCAGCACGGGGACGGCCACGGGGCCGCATCTGCATTTCGAGGTGCGCAGGCATGACCGTCTCGTCGACCCGGTCGCGCTGGTACAGGCGGGCGACGCGGCGAAGCTGAAGGGTGAGCGGCGCGTGGCGTTCAACCAGGTGGCGCTCGGTGCGCGCACGCAGCTCGCGTCTGCCGACTGGCTGCGGTCGGTCGCGATGTCGACGCTTTCCCCGTCGCACGATGGCTGACCCCGCGGACTTGCAATGTGGGAATTAGATCGTTTGGTTAACTGACGAATCGCAAAGACGTCGCCTTAGAGTCTGAAGGAAGCGTGTAGAAGACGAATTGACAAACGGAAGCCGGATACCCGGTTCACCTGGCCTGACGAGAGGTACCTGATCGGGGCGCGTGGCCGGCAGCGGGCATGTCGCTTTGTCGCAGGAGTCGCAATACATGCGGATGGTCACGTGCCCGGAGCGCGCCGACCGGAAGGACTCGACAGGTTTGATGGGGGTTAGCAAATTTGCTAATATCGCGATGAAGAAGTGGACGATCCTGTACTACGACGAACGGGTAAAGCGTGATGTGTTCGCTTTGCCCAAGGGCATTCTGGCTGGCTACCTCCTACTGATCGAGGCGATGGAAGAACACGGTGCGGATCTGCGGATGCCGTATTCGCGCGCGATGGGGGAAGGATTGTTTGAATTGCGCCCGCGAGGCCGTGAAGGCATCGGGCGTGTGTTCTATTGCATCCGGGTGGGATATGAACTCGTCGTCCTGCATTCCTTCGTCAAGAAGACGCAGGAGACACCCAACGACGAGTTGCAAATCGCCCGCAGGCGAATGAAGGAGGTACGTAACAATGGCTAAGGCTCGCCCCGCACATACAAGCGAGGAGCGGTATGCACCTGTCCGACACACTGCCGAAGACACCGCACGTCTGCTCGCCGATCCGGCCATCAAGGCGGAATACGATGCACTGGAAGAGGAGTTCACCGCGCTTCGTGCGTTGCTCGACGCGCGCAAGGATGCGGGCCTGACTCAGGCTCAGGTCGCCGAACGAATGGGCACCACGACGTCGGCAGTATCGAGGCTCGAAGCTTCGTTTTCGAGCGAGAAGCACTCGCCGTCGTTTGCGACGCTGCGCAAGTACGCCGCAGCGTGCGGCAAGAAGCTTGTCATTTCGTTCGCGTGAACACGCTGGCGTCAGGCGCTGATTTCGCAAACGAACTTCGTCGGGAGACCGCATACGCGGCCACGATCCTGACTGTGAATCCCGCGCCTCGAGAAACTGCAGCCCGTCCGGTTCATCGTGTGGGCACTTCGTAGTCGAACACATTGGCTGCAGAATCAGTGTGGTCCGATTGTTTGTCACGTTCGTTCACGTTAACGCCACAGGTTCGACCGGCAACCAGATTTCCAGCACGCCGGCGCCCGTCACCGGATCGTAGTCGCCGCTGTAGCGCTCGAACTCGGGTGCGTCCACCGCCTTGAATCCCGACGTCGGCAGCCAGCCGTTCCAGATGCTGTAGAAGGTCTGGTGCAACGTCGAGACATGCCCGGCGTGTTCGAACACCGCGTACCGCTGTGGCGCCAGTTCGACCCAGCGAAACGGCGCGGGCAGCCGGTCGCGGCTCGTGACTTCCACGCCCGCGATGTATTCGAAGCTGCCGTCCGCATCGGGGTTGCAGCACACGCCGTACGTCACGTCGCCGACCTGGCCGGGAAGGGTACCGATGTATGGGATGAACGCTTGCCAGAGCGCCGGAATCCCTTCGTTGGTGTCAAACGTATAGCGGTCGCTCATGCCCGCGATCAACCGCTTGCCGGCGGTTTCGAAGCGCGACGGCCTCACGTCGATGATCTTCAGTTCTTTCATGCGCAGCGGCTCCACAAGAGACAATCCGTCGAGGGTGCGCCGTGCCCGCACGTCCTCGGGCGTGACGCCGAAGAGATCGCGGAAGGCGCGCGTAAACGCCTCATGGGAGCCATAGCCGGCATCGAGCGCCACGTGCAGGATGTCCGGCGCGCCTTGCGCGAGTGCGCGTGCCGCGCGCGTGAGCCGCCGCGACCGCACGTAGCGCATCACCGGCCAGCCGGTATTCATCGAGAACAGGCGCGAGAAGCCGAAGCGCGACATGTCGCAACTGGCGGAGATCCTGTCGAGCGTCAGTTCCGTGTCTAGCGTGGTTTCGATAAACCAGAGTGCTTGTCCTACCGGATTCATGGCGTGCCAATGAGTGTGTCGGGCGGACTATATGGTATCGGCGCCGGGGGCATTTGATCGTTCTTGCGGCGCGGGCAGGGCGTGCGCCGGCTGACGCACTGGAGCGGATCGCCACGCCGGGCGGCGTGGCGACGGCGGGCAGGGCGGTGCGACTCAGCCCAGCGGCCAGTTCAGGAACACGATGCCGTCGTTGTAGTCGTCGTCGGCGCCGTCTTCCGAGCCGACGATCCCGAAATACGACTTCTTGAAGATATCGACCTGCCGCGAGCCGAGCCGCGACGGCTTGCCGTTCGCCATCACGATCACGCGCACGCGTCCCTTGCCGGAATCGAGCACCTTGGTGCCGAGGTTCTGGTCCTGCGCGCCGGCACCCTTGAACGTGGCGGCCGGTTTCGGGTTGTCGTCGACGTAGATGTCGATCGTCTGGTCGTTCGCCGCGTTGGTGAGCGCGGTGACGCCGAACTTGATGTTCGGCGGCAGATTGAACGTGCCGTCGCGCTCGCCGCCGCCGATGCTGCCGGCACCGCTGCCGCCCTCCGCACCGGTTTCGTTGCCGCCGCCGGCGGGCGACGACGATGACGCCGCCGTTTCCCCGATCGCGGACAGGCTCGCGTACGAGTCGATATGCATCGCGCTGCCGCGCACGCTTTTCCACTGGCCCTTCACGAACGTGACGCCGGTGCCGACGTCGATCGTCGCGACGAGCGTGAACGGCATGCGCCCGGTGCTTTCGGGCACCTTCGACGAATAGGTGAAGCAGCCGTCCGCGACGACGCCCTTGTCGGTCGCGATCGCGAAATAGATGCCGGGGAAGTTGTTGCCGGTCGCGTACGGCGTCGGCACGTTGAGGATGACCTGCAGTTTCCCGTTTCGAATCTCTGCCTTGGCGATGTCGATGTACAGGCCCGGGATGTCGACGTAGGTCTCCGAGGTCGCCACGGGTGCACTGATGATCGAAGCCGAAAGGAGGGGCATGGATGTCTCCGTTGGTAGGACGGGTTTCTGTGGAGTGCGGCGCGAGGCGCCGCTGAATGCGGTGCCCAACCGCCGGCCGGCCCGGAGGCGGCCGGCGGTGGTCGGTCGTCGGCCGTGCGTCAGGTCAGCCGATCGGCCACTGGAGCACGACGATGCCGTCGTTGTAGTCGCTGTCGTGGCCGTCTTCCGACACGACGATCCCGAAGTTGACCGTGTACGGCGAGCCGTCCGATTTCTTGCCGTTGATCGGCGCGAGGCGCGCGTCGGTGGCTGATGGCTTGCCGTTCACCGACACTTCGAAGCGGATCTTGCCGTTGCCGGAATTCAGCGTCGCTTCACGCGGGCCGTCGCGCGTCGTCAGCTTGTGATACGCGGCAGGTTCCTTGCTGTCGCCGATGAACAGCTTGATGTGCTGCTGCTCGGCGGCATTCGCGAAGAAAATCGCGCGGAAATCGGTATTCGGCGGAATCGAAAACTCGCCGGCGCGATTGGAAGACGTTTGAGAATCGGCCATGCTCTCCTCCTGAGGAATGATGGGTAAGGCTTGGAGCTGTGTCGCGCAAACGTTTGCCGTTTGAAATGCGACGCATCGAGCATGCCGAAAAATAAATCAGAAAATATTCGCCGGGGAATGGCTATTGTTCAGTAAATCGAAAACCGAGGTTAATCGATTTAATGAAACGTGTTTAATTGGCGCTATTTGCAGATATTCGGGAAACTATATCGGTGCCCATATCGCTTTTCTGAACGATGCGCGATAACGCCGGCGGGGAGGCAGGGGAGGCGACAGCAATCGGGCTTGGGCGCGGACGTTCGGCGTTCGCATATGGCAGCGTTCGTTTCAACATCAGCATCTCGGTCATGGCCGCGCCCACCGGCCACCACCGAACGCCCGCGCCGAAACCCGATCGCAATGGAAATGGGGTGCGGCAACCGGCGAAGTGGATTGACCCACTCACTCCGAACGTGAACAGGGCTCCACCGGCGCCGCACCCATGAAGCATATCGACGGGGCTGCGCGACGCCTATCGGACAGGACTGATTCTGAGCGATCAAATTCGGCGTCATTTGCGCCCGGCCCGTTGACAGCCCCCGTCACCCTGTGATTTGATTCCGGCCATGCAAGCCGCCCAGCCCCTCTTCTCGCTACGACTACTAGCCCGTTTCTCCGGGCTGGGTCTGCGGCTGCGCGCTTTCCATCTGCTTCTTTCCTGAAGCGCCAGATTTCCCCCGCATCACCGACCTGGCCCCGGTTGTCGACCGGCGCCTGAGTTCGTCTTTCTTCCGAATCGTTCCGCTCCGTCCCGGTCGCTCAACCGCCAAGGCTGTCGTTCGCCGTACCGCTTTGCCGTTGTGCCGCTTTCCACCGTTTTCACCGCTGTGCGCGCAGCCTGCCACCACGACTGATGGCCATCGCGCCGCGGTTTCCTGACCCACCGACCGAGGACCGAACATCATGATGCTGAAGAACCCCGCGACGAAGTACCGACCGTTCACGCCCGTCAACCTGCCGAACCGCATGTGGCCGACGCGCACGATCACGCAAGCGCCGATCTGGATGAGCACCGACCTGCGCGACGGCAACCAGTCGCTGTTCGAGCCGATGGACGCGGCGCGCAAGATGCGGATGTTCAAGATGCTGGTCGCGATCGGCTTCAAGGAGATCGAGGTCGCGTTTCCGTCGGCGTCGGAGACCGACTTCAACTTCGTGCGCGAACTGATCGAAGGCGGCCACATTCCCGACGACGTGACGATCGAGGTGCTCACGCAGGCCCGCGACGACCTGATCGAGCGTACCTTCGACTCGCTGCGCGGCGCGAAGCGCGCGATCGTTCACCTGTACAACGCGACCGCGCCGGAATTCCGCAAGATCGTGTTCGGCCTCGACCGCGACGGCGTGAAGGCACTCGCGGTGAACGCGGCGCGCACGATCAAGCGCTGCGCCGACGCCGCGACCGACACGCATTTCACGCTGCAATACAGCCCGGAAACCTTCACGGCGACCGAGCTGGATTTCGCGAAGGAAGTCTGCGACGCCGTGTTCGACGTCTGGCAGCCGACGCCGGAGCACAAGGCGATCGTGAACCTGCCCGCCACGGTCGAAGTCGGCACGCCGAACTTCTACGCGGACCAGATCGAATGGATGCACCGCAACCTCGCGCGCCGCGATGCGCTGATCGTGTCCGTGCATCCGCACAACGACCGCGGCACCGCGGTCGCGGCGGCCGAGCTCGCGGTGATGGCCGGCGCGGACCGGATCGAGGGCTGCCTGTTCGGCAACGGCGAGCGCACCGGTAACGTCGATCTCGTCACGCTCGCGCTGAACCTCTACTCGCAGGGCGTCGATCCGGGCCTCGATTTCTCGCAGATCAACGAAGTCGCGCGCACGTCCGAGGAATGCACGCAGTTGCCGATCCACCCGCGCCATCCGTATGTCGGCGACCTCGTGTTCACCGCGTTCTCCGGCTCGCATCAGGACGCGATCAAGAAGGGCTTCGCGGTACAGAAACCCGACGCCGTATGGGAAATGCCGTACCTGCCGATCGATCCGAGCGATGTCGGCCGCACGTACGACTCGATCATTCGCGTGAACAGCCAGTCGGGCAAGGGCGGTATCGCGTACCTGCTCGAGCAGAGCTATGGCGTCGCGCTGCCGCGCCGCCTGCAGGTCGACTTCAGCGCGGCCGTGCAGCGCCTGACCGACGACAGCGGGCTCGAGGTGACGAGCGCGCAGATCTGGTCGCTGTTCCAGCAGGAATACGTGGAAGGCGATGCGCCGCTGCGTTATGTCGGTCATGAACTGAGCGAGCGCGACGGCCGCGAGACGATCGTGCTGACCGCCGACGTGCACGGCGAGCGCCGCGTGCTGCGCGGTGAAGGCAACGGCCCGCTCGACGCGCTGATGCACGCGCTGCGTACGCCGCTGCGCATCCAGCACTACGAGGAGCGCGCGCTGTCGCAAGGCGCCGATGCGAAGGCGATCGCGATCGCGGAGCTGGCCGGGTCGGGCGTGCGCGGCAGCGCGTTCGGCGTCGGTATCGACGCGAACCTGACGACCGCGTCGATCCGCGCGGTGATCAGCGGTGTCAACCGCGCGTATGCGCGCGCGGACGAAGCGGTGCAGGCGACGTTTTTTGGCGCGCATTCCGCGGTGAAGGCTGTCGCGTAAGCGGCGTCGTGGCGGCTGCGCCGGCGGTGTCCGGCGCGGTCGCGTCGCCGCCGCCTTGGTGGCCGTCCCGGTGGCCGCTGCGCGGCCCGGCAAGCGCATCGCGCAGTTCCACCTTCATGAAATCCACCCACGCGCGCGTCTTCGCGTCGATGTGCCGGCGTGACGGGTACACCAGAAACACGCCCACGTCGTCCGCCCGGTAATCGGGCAGCACGCGCACCAGCGCGCCTGAACGCAGATCGTCCGCCGCGACGAATTCCGGCAGCAGGCCGATTCCCGCCCCTTCCCGCACCGCGATCGCGAGCGATGCCGCGACGTCGGCCGTCATCGCCGGCTCGAACGCGACCGTTTCCGCATCCGCACCGCGCGTCAGTGCCCATTCACCCGCCGGGTAGGCGGGTGCGACCAGCTGCAGGCAGCGATGCCGCACGAGTGCGCGCGGCGTATCCGGCATGCCGTGATGCGCGACATACGCGGGCGCCGCGCACAGCACGCTGCCGATTCGCCCGACATCGATCGCGACCTGATCGGAGCTCGGCAGGTTCGGCATTGCGATGATGGCGACGTCGTAGCTGCCGCGGATCAGGTCGGGCACGTGCGGCGCGAGCGTCAAATCGACGCTGACTTCCGGATAACGCGCCTGGAAGCGCGCGACCAGCGGAATCACGAAACGGTTCGCGATGCTGGCGCTGCAGTGCGCGCGCAGTCGTCCGTACGGATGCAGCCGCGCACCGCGCGCTTCGCGTTCGCTCGCGTCCACTGCGAGCGTGATGTCGCGTGCGCGGGCCAGATAGCGTTCACCGGCTTCGGTCAGGCACATCGAGCGCGTCGTGCGGTTCAGCAGCCGGATGCCGAGATGCGTTTCGAGCGACGCGATCGCGCGGCTGACATACGCGGTCGTGAGGTTGAGCCGCTTGCCGGTTTCGGTGAAGGTTCCCGCGTCGGCGAGCGTGACGAAAACCTGCATGCGTTGAATCAGATCCATCGGCGGAGCGCGAGTGTCGTGCGATGCCGCCACTGTAGCGGGCCACACGTTGCGCCGCGCACGCGCGGCAGCGCTCGATCGTCGCGAAACGGACAGCGCTGTTTATCGCCGCCGGAAGTATTCGCTCGGCGGCACGCCGAGCGCCTTGCGGAACATCGCCGCGAACGCGCTCGGGCTGTCGTAGCCGTGCTCGAGCGCGAGTTCGAGGATCGGCGTGCCGGCCGCGAGGCGCGGCAGGCTCAGCAGCAATCGCGCGTGGCGGCACCATGCGCCGTGCGTCATGCCCGTCTCGCGCTTGAACGTGCGTGCGAGCGTGCGCTCGTTCATGTGCGCATCGCGCGCCCACGACTGCAGCGTGACGGCCAACGACGGGTCGTTGACCAGCTGCGTGCACAGCGCGGCGAGTGCCGGATGGCGCGGCATCGGCACATGCAGCGACAGCAGCGGCGCGATTTCGATTTCGTCGAGGATCAGCGCGAGCACGCGTCCCGCGCGATGCGAAAGGTCGTAGTCGGCCGGCAGTTCGCACGCGGTCACGATCAGTTCGCGCAGCAACGTGCCGACCTCGATCACGCGGCACTCGCCCGGCAGGCTCGGCCGCACTTCGCGCGCGACGAACACCGAGCGCATCTGCACGTCGCCGGCCATCCGGATCTCGTGCTGCGTGCCGGCCGGCACCCACACCGCGCGCCCTGTCGGCACGACCCAGCTGCCGGCATCCGCATGCACGAGCATCACGCCGGAAATCGCGTGAATCAGCTGGCCGTGCCGGTGCGAATGCGGCGGATACAGGACGCCGGACGCCGCGTCGGACACGGCGACCGCGATCTGCTTGTGCTTGTCCTTGCGCTCGAGCGCGCTGAAAAATGGGTCCACTTGTCCTTTTCTCGACGACGAATGCGCTTTGCGCGCGAGATCGACTGAATGTGCCGAAATTACCATAGGCCCATCGTTTGTTCGACTGCCACCGCACGATGCGCGCCTCCTTCCTTGCTTCGCTTTCCTTCGTTTTACCCGTTGCCGCCTCGTCTTGCGCGCCGCGCATCGCCGCCACGCTGCTGAGCGCGGCGATGCTGGGCGCATGCTCCGTCGGCGAGCCGTATCGCCCGCCGTCGATCGACGCGGCACATCGCGCGCCGTTCGATGCCGCCGTCGATGCGCCCGTCGCGCCGGGCGGCGCGTTGCCCGATCGCTGGTGGCAACTGTTCGACGATCCGGCGCTGGACGCACTCGTGCGCGAAGCGCTTGCGCAAAACCGCGATCTCGCGGTGGCCGCGGCACGCGTCGCGCGGGCGCGCGCCGTGCTCGACGAAGCGGGCGCCGCGCGATTGCCCGACACGACGGCCGGCTTCGGCGTCGACTACGGCAAGCACGCGCCCGATCAGATCGTCGCGAGCGCGAAGGGCACCGATGCACGTACGCGCCGGGGATTCGCGCCGTCGTTCGCGCTGTCGTGGGAAGTCGATCTGTGGGGGCGTGTCGGTTATCTCGTCGATGCCGCGCGCGCCGATTCGGACGCCGTGCAGGCGGCATCGGATGCGATGCGCGTCACGGTGGCCGCCGAGACGACAGCCGCCTACGCGCAGGCGTGCGCGTACGGCGAGCGGATCGACGTGGCCGAGCGTTCGGTCGCGATCGCCGACCGCCTCGCCGCGCTGACCGCACGGCAGCGCACGCACGGTCTCGTGTCCGATCTGGAAGTCGCGCGATCGCGCGCGTTCGCCGACGATACGCGTGCCGAACTGCCGGCGCTGACTGGCGCGCGCCGCGCCGCGTTGTATGAGCTGGCGGTGCTGACCGGGCACGCGCCCGGCGCGATTCCCGATGCGGCCGCGCGCTGCCATGCGACGCCGGCGCTGGCGCGGCCGTTTCCGGTCGGCGATGGCGCCGCGCTGCTCCGGCGCCGGCCCGACTTGCGCGAAAGCGAGCGCCGGCTCGCCGCGTCGAACGCGCGGATCGGTGCCGCCACGGCCGAGCTGTATCCGTCGATCGTGCTCGGCGGGTCGGTGAACTGGCTGTCGACAACCGGCGATCCGTCGTCGCTCGGCGACAAGTACGCGATCGCGTGGGGCGTCGGGCCGCTGATTACCTGGCGCTTTCCGAATCTCGCGGCGAGCCGCGCGCAGCTCGCGCAGGCACGCGCGGACGATGCGGCCGCACGCGCGTCGTTCGACGCGCAGGTGCTGCGCGCGCTGAAGGAAACCGAACAGGCGCTCGCGCGATACGGCGCCGAGTGGCGCCACAAGGCCGCGCTCGAAACCGCGCGCGCCGAGCACGCGCGTGCTTTCCGGCTCGCGGAACTGAACTACGACGCGGGCGCGCTGGATTTTCTCGGCGTGCTCGACGCGCAGCGCAGCCTCGTCGCGGTCGATGCGGCGCTCGCCGCGTCGACGCAGCAGGTCGCGCTCGATCAGGTTGCCGTCTTCAAGGCACTGGGGGGCGGCTGGCAGCGTCAGGGCCAGCGCAAGCCCGTTATTGACGTGAACGGGCCGTGACCGGCCGTTCGTGAATCCGCACGCACTCAACCCTTCCGATTCCGATCATGAGCACCACAGCCGTACCCGAGAAATCCGCCCGTTTCGCGCGGCGCCACTGGATCGCCGCCGGCGCCTTCATCACCGTCATCGTGCTGGCCGGGTTCGGCTGGCGCTGGTGGACGGTCGGCCGCTTCATCGAGCACACCGACGATGCCTACGTGCGCGCCGACATCGTGACCGTCAGCCCGCGGGTGGCCGGTTATGTCGCAAGCGTGGCCGTCGACGACAACCAGCCCGTGAAGCGCGGCGACGTGCTCGTCACGCTCGACGATCGCGACTATCGCGCGAGGCTCGACGACGCGCAGGCGGCCGTTGCCGCCGCCGATGCGACGTTGCAGGCCGAGGAAGCCGCGGCCGCGACGCTCGACGCGCAGGTCGGCCAGCAGCGCAGCGTGATCGAGCAGGCGCAGGCCGACGCGGCCGCCGCGCGTGCCGAGGCGACCCGACGCGACGCGGATGCGGCGCGCTACAAGCAGTTGCTCGCCGAATCGGCCGCCAGCGGGCAGCGCTGGGAACAGGCGCACGCCGATGCGCTGAAGGCGCGCGCGGAACTGGCGCGCGCCGGTGCGGCCGTGCGCGCGCAGGACGACCAGCAGACGGTGTTGCGCCGGCGCCGTGCCCAAAGCACGGCCGCGATCGAGCAGGCGCGTGCGCGGCTCGCGGCGTCCCGCGCGAAGCTCGCGCTGGCGCAACTCGATCTCGAGCACACGGTGATCCGCGCGACCCGCGACGGCACGATCGGCCAGCGGGCGGTGCGCGCGGGTCAGTACGTCGAGGTCGGGATGCCGTTGCTCGCGGTCGTGCCGCTGCGCGACGTGTACGTCGTCGCGAACTTCAAGGAGACGCAGCTCGGCGCGATGCGCGACGGGCAGCCGGTCGAGATCGACGTCGATACCTACTCGGGCCGCACGCTGCACGGCCGCGTGCTCGGGCTCGCCCCGGGCTCGGGCGCCGAATTCGCGCTGCTGCCGCCCGACAACGCGACTGGCAACTTCACGAAGATCGTGCAGCGCGTACCCGTGAAGATCCGCCTCGATGCGCCTCCGCCGGGCCTCGTGCTGAGGCCCGGCATGTCGGTGATCGCGCGCGTCGATACGCGCGGCGCACCGGGAGCCGGATCGTGACGGCCGCGGCATCACGGGGCGCGCAGGCCGCGCACGACGAAACCGTCTCGCTGCGCGCGTGGGTCGCGGTGCTCGGCGGCGTGTTCGGCTGCTTCATGGCGGGGATGAACGTGCACGTGACGAACGCGTCGCTGCCCGACATCCGCGGGTCGTTGGGCGCGAGCTTCGAGGAAGGCTCGTGGATCTCGACCGCGTACCTCGTTGCCGAGATCGTCGTGATTCCGCTCACCGGCTGGCTCGTGCAGGTGTTCTCCGCGCGCCGCGTGCTGCTCGTCGGCGCAACGGGGTTCCTCGCGTTCTCGATCGCGTGCTCGGTCGCGCCGACCATTTCGACGATGATCGTCGCGCGCGCGCTGCAGGGCGCGTTCGGCGGCGTGCTGATTCCGCTGTCGTTCCAGCTGATCGTCACCGAGCTGCCACCGTCGAAGCATCCGCTCGGGATGGCGCTGTTCGCGGTCGCGAACAACGTCGCGCAGGCGGCCGGGCCGTCGCTCGGCGGCTGGCTCACCGACATGTATTCGTGGCGCTGGATCTTCTATCTGCAGATTCCGCCCGCGATCGCGCTGATCGCGGCGATCGCGTGGGCGATCCGGCCGGTGCCCGTGCAGTTGTCGAAGCTGCGCCAGGCCGACTGGTTCGGGATCGCGACGATGGCGATCGGCTTGAGCGCGCTGCAGATCGTGCTGGAGGAGGGCGGGCGCAAGGACTGGTTCGCGTCCGACCTGATCGTCGAGCTGTCGATCGTCGCGGTGGCGGGGCTCGTCGCGTTCGTCGCGATCGAGCTGCGGCGCGAGGCGCCGTTCATCAACCTGCGGCTGCTCGGCCGCTACAACTTCGGGATCGCGAGCCTGATGCAGTTCCTGTTCGGCGCGGTGGTGTTCGGCGTCGTGTTCCTCGTGCCGAACTACTTCGCGGAGCTGCACGGCTACAGCGCGCGCGACATCGGCCTCGCGATGATCCCGTACGGGCTCGTGCAGTTCGTGATGTCGTTCCTGACGCCGCCGCTGATGCGCCGCACGAGCCCGCGCGCGACGATCGTGCTCGGTTTCGCGCTCGTCGCGGCCGGCTGCCTGATGAACATCCACCTGACCGCCGACGCCGCGTCGAACGTGATCGTGCCGTCGCTCGTCGTGCGCGGGATCGGGCAGTCGCTCGTCGTGATCGCGCTGTCGGTGATGGCCGTCGACGGGATCGAGAAGGCGCAGCTCGGTTCGGCGTCCGGCGTGTTCAACATGGTGCGCAATGTCGGCGGTGCGATCGGCATCGCGGTGGCGAGCCAGATCGTCGTCGAGCGGCAGAAGCTGCATGCGATGCGGATCGGCGAGGCCGTGACGCCGTTCTCGGAAGCGTTTCAGGAACGCATGGCGATGCTGGTGCGGCTGCTGTCGCGCGTGCATGTGCCGCGTGCCGATGCGTTGCCGGGTTCTGCGACCGGCGGCGTGCACGAGCTGGCGCTCGCGCTCGTGAACCAGCGCGTGATGCGTGAGGCGCTGTTGATGGCGTACAGCGATACGTTCCTGATCGCGGGTGTTGCGATGGCGGGATGTACGGCGGCGGCGTTCCTGTTGAAGGAGAAAAGGACAGCGTGATGGGGACGGACGCCCGATATCGAAGCCTGACATACCTGACAGGCGAAGAATTCCTGCAATGGGCGTATCGTTCACCCGGCGCAGGCGGGACGACCGGCCTGCGGCCGATATCGTGAGGCAGGCCGGCGCATGTCGCCGGCCTGTCGTTCGTGGTGGCCACGGACGCCAGGGTCGCGCAGATCCGCGCTTCAGGCCCCTCCTCTCCGTGGTCCTTGTCCATTCAACCGGCCCTTTGTCGGGCCCATCGCGAGGAAAGCGTCATGACGAAACCCGATTCCCTGAAAGGCGACATCAAGGAGCAAGCCCAGGAAGCCGATCGCCACAACCTGGCGCGCCCCGCCGTGAACGGCGCATTGTGGGCGCGCGGACTGACGACGCAGCGGGTGGCCGACCTGTTCAGGACGCAGCGGGGCCTGCCGGGGCACTGGATGCAGGTTCAGAACGAGGTCAACGCCGGGAACCGCTATTTCTATGGTGTCCAGAACGGCCACCAGACGACCGACGAAGGCAAGGAACTGATCCGCTGGATCGCCGATGCGGTGATCAGCGCCGCGCAGCGCGCGGAGTTCGATTTTCCGCTGCAGCAGCTTCAATTTACGGCCGACACGGGCTGGTTGAAGCTGCAGCGCGTGTCGGGTCGTGTGATGGTGTTGTCGCGTCCCTGACCGTCAGGTCCGGCGCATCGTCGGAACGCGGGGCGACCGGGGCGCGGCTGCTACGCCCCCTTCGTTCCTTTTGTCGACTGTCAGACTGAAACCGTGATGCCTGCCGAATGCGGCGGCCCCGCAGGCCGCACCACGATTTCCACCTGCTGGCCGAGCGACGCCAGCGTCTGCATCAGCAGTTCCAGCGAGACGTTCCGGAGTCTTTCGCGTTGCTCGGGCGTGACGACCGGCCGGGCCATCTCCGCGAGCGCCGCAGCCTCGTCTTCGCTCAGGCCGCGCGAGACGGTCAGTGCGTTGATCTTCAGGACGAGCGCGGATTTGGCCGACAGTGCGCCCGCGTCATCGAGGCCGAAGTCGGCCGGCAAGGTGCCGGCACGTTGTCGCGAGGCGTTGCGATTCATTGCGCGCCTCCCGTGATCACCGAGAACGTCGGCCGCGGCTGGCCTGTCGAGCGATCGGCATCCTGGCCGATATCGTCGCCGGGCGCTTCTTCGATCGGCGTGACCACCAGCCGCTTGTGCATCACCTCGATCCGCAGGCGCTGCCCGGGTTCGAAACCCGCTGCGTCGATCCAGCGGCCGGACAGCTTCATCCACAGATGGAGGGCCGGCGGTGCCGTGTCGGCGAGCCTGAGATGTGGAACGATGCGGCGAGTCTGAAAAGACGTGCGAGCGGGCATGGAACAATCGTGAAAGCGAACCGGTGCGTTATGATTCCCGTCAGCCATGACTGACTCCTGTACAGAGTGGGTTGTGGTCAGCGGCCCGCGCGTGGTAGTGCACGCGCGGGCCGCGCTCGTTTACGCAGTGGATTTCGATCGGCATCCCGTCACATGGTTGGCATGGCGAAATGAAATGGCATTCCAGGCGAAAACGTGCAATCACTCTAGCCGAGATCGGCCGGCATCAGGTGTCGGTCCGGAGCGCCTTCGTCTGCACTGACGGACGCACCGATGTCTTGCAGGCTTGCTGCGAAACGCTTCCCCGGCGATTGCGCCGGCGGGCCGCGTCGTCACTTTATTGACGATATGTCAGAAAGCGTGTCGGTCGAATGCTCCGATTCGCCTGCCACACGTCGCACGAGGATGTCATGGGCGTCGTGCAGGGCCGCCCGAACTTGCGCGGGAAACCGCCGTGCTTTCCGCCACGGCGGCCGCGAATCATGCGTGCAGCGTGTTCATCTCCCGGCCCGGCTCGCCGCGGTCGAGGCGCGGATGTGACGCAGCGATGCCGCGGCCTTTCGGCCGACGCGCGTTACTGGCCGAAGCGGTCCGCCACGGCGTCCTTCAGCCGTGCGGCAGTGATCTCGCCCATGTGCGATTCGACGAGATTGCCTTTCGCATCGAAGAAGAGCGTCGTCGGCAGCCCGCGCGAACCGTAGGCCTGCATCGCGTGCAGCGTGCGATCGAGCAGCACGTGATCGAACCGCAGCCCTTTCTGTTCGAGGAACGCGCGCACTGCGTGCGCATCTTCGCCCTGGTTGACCATCAGCACCGTCATCCCCGGATGATCCTGCTGCGCTTGCGCGAGGATCGGCATTTCGCGCTGGCACGGCGGGCACCACGTGGCCCACAGGTTCACGACGACCGGCTTGCCCGCGAAGCGTTGCGCAGGCACCGGCGTGGCGTCGAGCGCTTCGAGCCGCAACGCGGCAAGCGGCGGCGCGCCGTGCTGCAACGTTGCGAGCGTGCCCTGCGCGATGCCCCACGCGGCGAGGCCCGCGAGCATGCCGGCCATCACCGGGCGACACAGCGCGGGCAGGCGGCGCAGGCGCCAGCCCGCGAACACGATTCCGGCCGCGAGGCCGATGCGCCAGTCGAAACCGCCGTCGCCGAGCGCGACGATCGAGCGCGGTGCGGCGGCGTACTCGTGCCACCACTGCGCGACGTAGCCGATGCGCGCGGCGATCAGCCCGAGCAACAAGGTATCGAGGATCAGGCTCGATGCGGTCTTGTGCTGGCCGTCCGGCGGGCGGCGCTGGATGAAACGGGCGACGAGCCACGCGAGCAGCGCGGCGACGGCCACCGCGACGACGCGGATCGAGAAGGGACCGATGCTTAACATGAGCAGGAAAGGGGCGACTTGATCGAGCGGGGGCAGGAGGACGATGATCGGCCGATGAGCGCGATGCGGTCAACGGTCGTGATGCGATTCGACATGGCGCGATGTGTGCGGGTTCCCGGCGCGGCGTGCGCATATTCGGGATGCCGTCATTGTTCGGTCGGTGCGCGGTCGTTCAGGCTGGTCTGATGATCGGTTGCGAATCGCTCGTCGACAATGCGGTCGCCGGTCCGGCGTGGTGTCCGTCGGTGTCTCGAAAGGGATCTCTGCCTGACGGTCGGTTCCCCCGAGCGGCTGCATTCCCGTCGTTTCACATGCAATCGTGAATGCGTTGTGGCGGTGGATGGGCTCGGCCGCGATCCGATTCATGCCGGCTGATTCGATGGAACGGGATCGTTGCCGGATACGGGCACCGGGCAGTCACTCGCGCACGGCGTGGCGCCAGGTTGGTGGCAGGCACAGGGTTCCGATGAAGGCAACACATATGAACCGTCGTTGCTGATCGGCCGACTGATGGCTGAGCATTTGTGCAAGCGAGGCTTGCGACCGAATTTAGGAATTCGGCGATGCTGTCATGCCGCGCGCGGGCGCGCGGTGAGCGGCGGGGCATGGCCGGTGACTGGCGAGCAGGCTGAAAGGCCCCGGTCGGCGACGATCGTTGCGTGCGACATCCGCATCGTCGCCGGCGGATGAGCGCGACCGCTGCCGCCCGGCGGGCCGCGCATTCGCGGCCGGCCGGGCGTCGGGCATTACTGCGTCTTCGTCTGCGTGGCGTTCGCCTGTTGCGCGCCGGCCGCCGGTTCGAGCGTCGTCAGCGTCTGCTCGGTGAACTTCTCGTACAACCAGTTCATGCGCGTATCGTCCATGCCGCCTGCGATGCCGCCGAGCGCGTACGAAGCCGATACCTTGAAGCGGTCGATCTGATGATTGTCGGCGTCGAGCAACGTCACGGTGCCGTCGACGTGATCGTTGCCCGCCATGAAGCCGAACATGACGGCCGAGAAGCTCGAGCGCACGCGAATGCCGTTGACTTCGACGTTCAGGTGCATTGCATCGGTCGAATCCGCTTTTGCCAGCAGCTTGCGTGCGTCCAGTGCGCCTTCGATTTTTTCCTGCAGTTTCTTCGCGTCGAACTTCAGGTTGTCTTTCAACGCTTCCTGCGCGGTATTGTCGAGCGTGACCTTCACGACCACGGGTTTCGTGCCGAATTTCATCGTCGATGCGGTCACGGCGGCCCCGCCTGATCGCTGGCGTCGCGTGTCACGCTGCTGGCGCAGCCCGACAGGAAGCCGATCGTCACCAATGCCAGAGCGGCATGACGGAATACAGATTTCATGATTTGGTCTTTTTAGTTCGGGTTATTTGAGATGGCTCTATGGCCGGGCGGGAATCTAGCACAGGGCGATCCGGTTCAAATGGTCGAATAGATCGAACATGCCGTTTGATCCGGATTCGTCGCGCCTTCGGTGCCGATGCAAACCTGCGCCGCTCACGTGACGGGCGATGACGGCGCACAGCTCGCCGGAGCGATGGGGTCCACGCGCATGCGGGAGGCCGGCTTCCAGCGTGGCGGCACCGGCTACGTGCGTCTCGTCACGGGTTGTTACCCGGCGCCGCCCCGCCGAGCCGATATGCCGTGAAGAACTCGTACCACGGCGACCCTTCCGCGACCGGCACGTCGAGCGCCGCGGTCCGCCGCTTCAACGCGCCGAACACGTCGTTGATACGCGCGGCCTGCCCCGCATCGTTGAACGGATGGGGCCGTGCCCGGCCGGCCGCGAACGCGCCATATGCAATCGCGAGCAGGCGTGCGCTGTCGTCGGTCGACGCGATCGATCCGTTGATCGCTTCGGCGAGGCGCGGCCGGTCTTCGGCGCGCGATCCGGACAGGCACAGGAACACGATCGCCGACAGTTCGTGCAGGTCCTTCACGCGCAGCAGCGCCGGCAGCCGCGCGACGATTCGCTCGACCGGCTCGTCGCGCAGTGCGTCGCCGAAGTCGAGCACGGCGGTCATCGGGTTCGTGTCCGCTGTCAGGCGATCGAGCGCCGACGGTGCGGCCGACGTGCTGGCGCCGTCCGGCGACGCTGCCGGCGCAGACCGCAACGCATCGGCCACCTGCTGCGTCCATTCCGGAAAGATCATCCGCACGTTGCCGAACTGCTCGCCGCCTTCCGCCGCCGGATTCCATCGATACACGATCGTGCCGCCGCGAATGAACGGCGAATACAGGTGTTCGGGCGTTTGCGGCAGCGGCCGCCGGTTGATCGGCAGCCAGGCGAGCGTCAGCCAGTCGTAGCGGCCGGTGGCGGGCACGGCAGGGCTCGAGCTCGCGACGACCTGCCACGTGCCGCGATTCGCGTAGCGACGCCGCGCGTCGGGCACCGGGACGGTCCGGCCTTTCGCGGTGTCGAAGTACGTCGTGCCGGTCACGTTCGATCCGCTGTCCGCGGCCGGCGTGATGGTGGCGATGACCCACGACACGCCGTCCGCCGAACGGTAGTCGGACGGCTTCAGCGTCGCGACGTCGTGCACCATGCGCGTTTCCGCCGCGACGGGGCTCGGGGGGAGATTGGCGGGCGCGGCCAGGATGCTCGGCATGGGATGTCCTCGGAATCGGGTGCGCATCGCCGGGCGGGGGCGACGCGCGGCGGCGCGGATTGTTTTATGTCACTGTAGAACGTCGCCGCCGGAAACGGAAACCGGCGGCGCGGCACAGCCTGGTCGCGCGTTCCGCCGCATCGGCTTACCATGCGCATCCTGAGCCAACGACGCACACCGGGCGGGAGCGCGCATGACCGACACGAAAGCCATCACCGAACACTGGACACAGGTCGCCGACCAATGGATCGGCTGGGCCGGCAAGCCCGGGCACGATGCGTTCTGGAAATACCGCGCGGGGCTCGCGGCCTATATCGGCCGCGACACCGGCCGCGCGCTGGAGATCGGCTGCGGCGAAGGCCGCGTGAGCCGCGAACTGAAGGCGCTCGGCTACGACGTGACCGCGACCGACGTGGTGCCCGCGATGCTCGACGCCGCCCGTCATGCGGATTCCGCGCATCGCTACGAGCTGGCCGACGCGGCGTCGCTGCCGTTCGACGCGGCCAGCTTCGATCTCGTGATGGCATACAACGTGCTGATGGATCTCGACGACATGCAGCGCGCGTTGAACGAGGCGCGCCGCGTGCTGAAGCCGGGCGGGCTGCTGTTCATCTCGCTCGTGCATCCGTTTCGCGATCGCGGCGGCTTCGCGGGGCCGCAACCCGATGCGCCGTTCGTGCTGAAGGGCAGCTATTTCGGGCGCGAGCACTTCGACGGCGTGGAAACGCGCGACGGGCTGTCGATGCATTTCGCGGGCTGGTCGCTGCCGCTGCAGGCGTATATGGACGCGCTGGAAGCGGCCGGGTTCGCGATCGTGTCGCTGCGCGAGCCGCCGCCCGACCACGCCGATACGGATCAACTGAAGCAGTGGGCGCGCGTGCCGCTGTTTCTGTGGATCAAGGCGCGGCCGGTGGGGTGAGCGCGGGCGGTCAATGTCGGGCGACGACGATGGGTTCGCCAGTACGGAAGAGAACACAAATTGACGCGTTGAATTGGTAGCCGTGGGGATACAGCAACCGACGGAATGACGGATCTTGTGTCCCCTGGGCTACTGTGGCCTGTCGACGTGAGACGGCCAGCATTCCGACACCCATTTTCATCCGTTTCAGCGCAACAGCTCCTTCCGGTA
Source organism: Burkholderia sp. 22088 (assembly GCF_052045915.1). Lineage (NCBI taxonomy): Bacteria > Pseudomonadati > Pseudomonadota > Betaproteobacteria > Burkholderiales > Burkholderiaceae > Burkholderia > Burkholderia sp. 22088. The sequence continues at coordinate 384,140 of NZ_JBQEPY010000002.1, read as the reverse complement.
GAGCACGGCCCCGGTTTTTTCCGCGACGGTGTCGTAGAGCCGCATCGCCGTGTGGTTCGCTTCGTGTGTCTGCCAGGACACGCGTTCGGCGCGATGCGCACGCGCGGTGTCGTACACGGCTTCGATCAGCGCGCGGCCGACGCCCTTGCCGCGCTCGCTGTCGAGCGTGAACAGATCCTGCAGGTAGCAGACCGGCCCGGCGTGCGTCGTGCTGCGGTGATACAGGAAATGCACGAGCCCGACGAGCTTGCCGTCGCGTTCCGCGACGAAAGCATGGACGGGCTCGTAGCCGTCGAAGAAGCGCGACCACGTGAGCTGCGTGATGCGCATCGGCAGGGCCGTATCGTCGAAGCGGCCGTAGAAGCGGTTATAGCCGTCCCACAGCGGCAGCCACTGGTCGTAGTCGTTTTTAGTGACCGCGCGTACGGTCAGTCCTGTTTCGTTGGCGTTCATGTTGGCGGACCTTTCGAGGAGAAGGGCGCGCGCCTCCGATCCGGCCGGCGCGTCGCAGGTCTCTACGATAGGACGTTCGCGGCACCATCGGTAGGCCCATGACGACTACATTTCATGGTGCCACGGCCAGCGGTCGAGCATCCGCGCAACAGGCTCATGAAGACGCGGCAACACGGTCGAGATGAGTCGACGGCTCGACCGCGATCGCGATCTTTCCTCGAACACCGTGGCGGGGACTTTCCAGCCGGGCATGGGCGAGCGGAATATCGGCAAGGGAATAGACGGCGCCGACGTGTGGCCGCAGCTGTCCGCGCGCAACCAACGCGCTCAGCTCATCCAGCTTGCCGCGGTTTTGCCTCGTGAAAACGAAGTGATAGCTCGCGTTCTTGCCCCAGGCCTGAATGACGTTTTGCGGCTGTGCGATGTCCACGATCGTGACGACGCGGCCAAGCTGTGCGAGCGCGTCGGGGCTGCGCGACAAGGTGTTGCCGCCGATGGTGTCGAACACTACGTCGACTCCGCGGCCACCCGTGGTCCGCATGACGGCGTCGACGTAATCGTCCTTTTCGTAGTCGATGACCTCATCGGCCCCCAGACTTCGGGCGAATTCGACGTTGGCTGCGCGCACGGTCGTGAACACCCTCGCGCCGATGGCTTTGGCGAGCTGGATCGCCACATGGCCGACGCCTCCCGCGCCACCGTGTACCAGAATGCTTTCCCCCACGCGCAGCGCCGCACGCACGACCAGTGCTTCCCATGCCGTCCCGCCGACCAGGGTCAGGCTTGCCGCTTCGAGATGGCTCAGTGACGGCGGCTTCTTCCCGACGATGTGTTCGGCGGCAACGTGGTACTCGGCATAACTGCCCGGCCCGTCGAAGATTTGCGGGGTGTACCAGACTTCGTCTCCCGGAGAGAAGGCTGTCACACCCGGCCCGACTGCTTCGACCACGCCGGAGACGTCATGCCCGGTAATGGCCGGCAGCGGCACCAGGTCGGGATAGTCGCCACGCCGGACCTGATAGTCCAGCGGGTTGATGGACGTCGCATGGACGCGGACCAGAACTTGTCCCGCGTGCGGCACGGGCTTGGGTACGTCACGCAGTTCGAACGATTCCGGGCCGCCAAATGATTTGAGCATGAGCGCTTTCATTGGAACTCCTTGTTTCGACAAAAAGAGATATCGGGAATTATCGATATGATGCGGCAAAAAATTACAGCTCTTTGCCAATGGCCTTGGCAAGCGCACTGATGGCTGCTTCGTTGCGCTTGTAGTAGGTCCACTGGCCGATGCGCCTGACCTCGACCAGGCCGGCGCGTTGCAGCGTGGCAAGATAATCGGACACCGTCGACTGCGACAGCCCGACACCCTCCTGAATGCTGCTGACGCAAACGCCCACCGTGAGCACGTCCCCTTCGTCCTGCGGAGGGAAGTTTTTCACGGGATCCTTCAAGCCTTGCAGGATCTCGAGACGAGTCCGGTTCGAGAGGGCCTTGAAAATGTCGAGCAATTCCATGGCGCGGAGTATATCGAGATTTACCGATATGTCAATGTGAGGGGCATCCGCCGTTTGGTAGTGTCCAGGGCTAACCGGTCTTCGAAGGCCCCGCGTTGCTGCCGCCGTGCCGCCGGAACGCCGCCGTGTCTTTGCTTTCGGTCTGTTAGACTTTTCGGCCGTCTGTCGCCATCCGGGTCGCCCCCGGTTTTTCGCGTCATGAACGAACACCACGCGCCGAATCCGATTGTCGAGGTGCTGCGAGCCTACTGGAAGGCCGATCGCTGGATGCTGCTGACGGTCGCGGCGGTCGTCGTGCTGTCGAGTGCGAGCGCCGTCGCCGCGCCCTATCTGTTCTCGCGTCTGATCGACGCGCTGTCGCATCGCGGCGTGCTCCATGCGCTGATCCCGGGCTTTGTGCTCTATGCGGTGTTGCTGGGCCTGTCCAGCGCGCTGCAACGCGTGGTGCAGTACCTGTCCTTCACGAGTTCCAAGAATCTCGGATTCATCACCGGCACGCGCTTCTTCGAGCGCATCCTGAAGAAGACCACGGCCTTCTTCGTCGAACACAATCCGGCTGAAATCCAGAGTGCGAACGAACGCGGCAGCCGCGCACTGTCGGTGCTCGTGCAACTCGCGCTGATGGACCTGATCCCCGGCACGCTTCAGATCGTGCTGACGCTCGCCACGCTCGGCGCGCTGATCAATTTCGAGGTCGTGGCCATCACGGCCGCCTACGGCGCGGTCGCAGTGACGATCGCGATCGTTGCCGCGCGGCGCTCGCGCGCGTTTCTCGACCGCGCCATCGAGGCCGGGCAGGAGAATGCGCGTTTCGTCGGCGGCGCGATCAATGCGATGGAGACGCTTCGGCATTTCGGCAGCCATCGGTGGATGAGCGAACGTTTCTCCGAGAAAGCGCGCGTCGAGCGCGACAGCTGGCGCGCATACGTGCTGCAGCACGTCGGCTATCTCGCGCTGCTGGGTCTCTGCCTCGCGGTCCAGTTCTCGGTGACGTTCTGGTTGCTGCTGCCGCGCCATGAAGCCGGTGCGCTGTCGATCGGCGACATCGTGCTGTTCAACACGTTGCTGTTGCAACTGAACCTGCCGTTCGAAATGCTCGCGCGCTCGATCGACGAGAGTGCGCGCTCCCGCGCGGCCCTCGTGCCGTTCGCGGCGCTCTGGGCGGCACCCGAGGAGCGGCAGGTGTCGCACGCATCGGCGTTCGTGCCGCGAGAAGGGCGCGTGGTGTTCGATCATGTCGGCTACGCGTACGGCAACGGGCGCGGCGTGACCGATGTCGATTTCGTCGCCGAGCGCGGGGCCGTCACGTTCATCGTCGGCGAAACGGGGGCGGGGAAATCGACGATCTTCAAGCTGGCGCTGAAGTCGATCGAACCGACCGGCGGGCGCATTCTCGTCGACGGCGTCGATCTCGCGGACATCGACCGCGCCGACTGGTACGGTGCGGTCGCCGTCGTGCCGCAGGACGTAGTGCTGCTGAACGAAAGCCTGGAGGACAACATTCTGCTCGGCCGGCCGCACGATGCTCGGCGTTTGCGGGAAGCCGCTGCGAGGGCCGCGATCCTGACGTTCATCGACGGCCTGCCGGACGGCTTCCGCACGACGGTGGGCGAGCGCGGGCTGAAGCTGTCCGGCGGCGAGCGCCAGCGCATCGCGATCGCCCGGGCGCTGTACGGCAACCCGACCGTACTGTTTCTCGACGAGGCGAGTTCCGCGCTGGATGAAGCGACGGAGCGCGACATCATGGAACACGTGCGACTGCTCGCCCGCGATGTCACGGTGATCGCGATCACCCACCGGCGCTCGGTCATCGGCGCGGCCGACAAGGTCGTGCGGCTCGGCCGGGCAGGCGTGCCGGCCTGACACAGGCACGCAACCGCGTCGCCGCTACCGTCCCTTACCCGCGCATCGGCGGGTTCAACCGCGCGAACGCCGCCTGCCGGCGATACGGGAAGTACGGATAAGGCGCTTCGACGGCACTCGCCGCATCGAGCTTCGCGACCTGCGCATCGGTCAGCGCCCAGCCTGCCGCGCCGAGGTTCTGGCGCAACTGTTCCTCGTTGCGCGCGCCGATGATCACCGACGACACGGTCGGCCGTTGCAGCAGCCAGTTCAGCGCGATCTGCGGCACCGTCTTGCCGGTTTCCTCCGCGATCGCGTCGAGCACATCGACCACGTCGTACAGGCGCGTTTCGTCGACCGGCGGCCCGTAGCTCGCCGTTTCATGCAGGCGGCTGCCTTCGGGCAGCGGCACGTTGCGCCGGATCTTGCCGGTGAGCCGGCCCCAGCCGAGCGGGCTCCACACGAGTGCGCCGAGGCCCTGGTCGGCGCCGAGCGGCATCAGGTCCCACTCGTAGTCGCGGCCGACGAGCGAGTAGTAGACCTGGTTCGCGACGTAACGCGACCAGCCGTGCCGATCCGCCGCCGCCAGTGACTTCATGATCTGCCACCCCGCGAAGTTCGACACGCCGATGTAGCGCAGCTTGCCCGCGCGCACGAGATCGTCGAGCGTCGACATCACTTCCTCGACCGGCGTGCCCGCGTCGAACGCATGAAGTTGCAGCAGGTCGATGTAGTCGGTGTCGAGGCGGCGCAGCGCATGGTCGACCGCGCGGATCAGTCGCGCGCGCGACGTGCCCGCGTCGTTCGGGCCGTCGCCGGTCGGCAGGCCCGTCTTCGTCGAGATCAGCACCTGGTCGCGACGTCCCTTGATCGCGGCGCCGAGCACGCGCTCGGATTCACCATCCGAATACACGTCGGCCGTGTCGAACAGGTTCACCCCGGCTTCGAGGCAGATGTCGATCAGGCGGCGCGCTTCGTCGACGCCGGTGTTGCCCCATGCGCTGAACAGCGGGCCGGTGCCGCCGAATGTGCCGGCGCCGAAGCTCAGGACGGGAACCTTGAGGCCGGAGCGGCCGAGGGTGCGGTATTCCATGGCGGGTTTCCTGTGGATGATCGAAGCGCCGGGGCGGACGGCCGTGACATCGAGCGTTGCCGCACTGTATCGCTTGCGGACATTTCGGATAATCGGGCAGGCTTCGAAAATATCCTTCGGAAGGAGCGAACAATGCTGCTCGACAATCTCGCGCTGTTCCTGCGCATCGTGGAGAAGGGCGGGCTGGCTGCGGCGGGCCGCGAGGTCGGGCTGTCGCCGGCCACGGTGTCCGAGCGACTGACGGCGCTCGAGCGTCACTACGGCGCGGCGCTGCTCACGCGCACGACGCGCGCGATCAGCCTGACCGACGAGGGCCGCACGCTCGTCGACGGCGCGCGGCGCCTGCTGGCCGAAGCCGATGAACTCGAAAGCCGCGTGCGGCTGGGCGTGCAGACATTGTCGGGGCCCGTGCGGCTGAGTGCGCCGGCCGATCTCGGTCGCGAGCGCGTGGTGCCCGTTGTCGATGCGTTTCTGGCCGAGCATCCAGGTGTGACGGTCGACCTGCATCTCGGCGACGGTTACGTCGATCTCGTCGGGCAGGGGCTCGATTTCGCGATTCGCCGCGGCACGCTCGCGGACAGTTCGCTGCGCAGCCGCTCGCTCGGCCGCGCGCGGCGCGTGGTATGTGCGTCGCCTGCGTATCTCGCCGCGCACGGCACGCCAACGCATCCGGACGATCTCGTTTCTCACGACTGCCTCGTGATGCGTTTCGGGCCGGACCTGTATGCCGAATGGCCGTTCAGCATCGACGGCGAACCGAAGCGCGTGATGGTACGCGGCCGGCGCGTGGCCAACGACGGCGCGCTCGTGCGGGCGTGGTGCATCGCGGGGCATGGCGTCGCGCTGAAGTCGCTGGTCGACGTCGAGCAGGATCTGGCGTCCGGCGCGCTCGTCGAGATCCTTCGCGACTTCTCGCCGGGCGACGTCGACTTGCAGATCGTGTATCCGGGCCGTGCCGCGCAGCCGACGCGCGTGCGCGCGCTGATCGACCGGCTGGCGCAGGCACTGACTGCGGCGTGATGCGGATTACACGGGCTGTCGCGAAACGTTGAAGCAGCGATCCCGCTGCTTTTGCGTCGCGTGTCGATGCAACGCCCGTGCACACCACATCGCCAGCAGCAATCGTCCTTCAAACCAATTGCCCACATTTTGTCATTTAGCTAATATTCGAAACGTCAAACGAAACCGCACCCCATGGACGACGTTACTCGCATCAGCGCCCTGGCCAACGAAAGCCGTCTGGCCGTGATGCGCTGGCTCAAGCAGCCGCGCAAGCATTTCCCGCCGCAGCCGCACGGCGACTTCGACGAGCTCGGCGTGTGCTGCACGTACATCACCGAGAAGCTCGGCATCGCGCCGGCCACGACCACGCGCCACATGCGCATCCTCGCGGATGCCGGGCTCGTGCGGGCGACCCGCGTCGGCAAGTTCACGTACTACAAGCGGATCGACGGCGCGCTGCAGCAGCTCGGCCAAGATCTTTCGCAACTCTGATTCCATTTCCCCCGAGGCAACCGACATGGACGAACTTGCACTGCTGGCCGACGCCGACCGGCGCGCGCACGCGTATCTGGCCGCAACCGGCGAGCGACGCGCGTTTCCCGACGCGGCCGCGCTGGCCGGCCTCGCCGCCTTCGACGAGCCGCTGCCCGACGCGGGCCGCCCGGCCGACGACGTGCTGCGCCTGCTCGACGAGCACGGCACGCCCGCGACGGTCGCGTCGAACGGCCCGAACTACTTCGGCTTCGTGATCGGCGCGGCGCTCCCGGCTGCTGCCGCGGCCGAGCGACTGATGCTCGCGTGGGACCAGTGCGCGTCGTCGTACGCGAATTCGCCGGTCGCGGCGACGATCGAACGCCAGGCCGCGCGCTGGGTGGTTGATGCGCTCGCGTTGCCCGAAGGCAGCGCGGTCGGGTTCGGTACGAGCGCGACAGCCTGCACGCTCGTCGCGCTGGTGGCCGCGCGGCGCGCGCTGCTCGCACGCAAGGGCTGGGATATCGACGAGGACGGGCTGATCGGCGCGCCCGAAGTGAAGGTCGTGATTTCCGCGCTCGCGCACATCACGGTGAAGAAGGCGCTGCGCGTGCTCGGCTTCGGGATGAAGCGCATCGTCGTCGCGCCGGTCGATGCGCACGGTCGCATCGACCCCGCCCAGTTGCCGCCGCTCGACGACATGACGATCCTCTGCGTGCAGGCCGGCGAAGTGAACACCGGCGAATTCGATCCGTTCGCGGCGCTGATTCCGCCCGCGAAGGCGGCCGGCGCATGGGTGCACGTGGACGGCGCGTTCGGCCTGTGGGCACGCGCATCGTCGAAGCGCGCGCTGACGGACGGCATCGACGGCGCGGACAGCTGGACGACCGACGGCCACAAGTGGCTCAACACGCCGTACGACGGCGCGATGGTGATCTGCCGCGACGCGGCGGCGCTCGCCACCGCGATGAACAGCGATGCCGTCTACCTGAGCGGTGCACAGGATGCGCAGAAGAACCTGAACCTCGAATTCTCGCGGCGGGCGCGCGGCATTCCCGTGTGGGCTGCGTTGCGTGCACTCGGCCGCGCCGGCGTGGCGACGATGGTCGAGCGGCATTGCGCGCAGGCGGCGCGGGTTGCGGACGGTCTGCGTGCGGCCGGCTACGAGGTGCTGAACCGCGTCGTGCTGAACCAGGTGCTCGTGCGCGCCGGCACCGACGACGAAACCGCGGCGATCCTCGAAGCCGCACAGGCATCGGGCGACGTGTGGTTCGGCGCGACCGTGTGGCAGGGGCGGCCGGCGTTCCGGATCAGCGTGTCGTCGTGGCGCACGGAAGATGCGCACATCGATCGGCTCGTCGCGTTGCTGACGGCGTTGCGCGGCGTGCACGTGCGCTGAGCGTCGCGCGGCGTCCGCGCCCGTCACGTCGGCGGGCGCAACCTTCGAGCATTCGAAGACGTGCAGCGCGGCGCGCACCATTCGCATCGACGCGCTCGCGCAACGAACGAGGGCGTGTGAGCCGTGTGCGACGGCGATGCGGATGCCACGGCTGCCAGCGTGAAAATGTCGGACAATAGCCGCTGCGCGCGCCGCGCCGGCGCAGCGTTCAACCGATGCATTCACGCTTGCGAGATCCCCATGTCGACTCCCTTTCCCCGGGAACTGCTGAAGGCCGCCGATATCGCGAAGATGGAACCGACGCGCGCGGTGCATTCGCTGAATCCCAATGCCGTCCGGCTCAAACGACAACTCAGCGACCTGACCGGCCTGACGCAATTCGGTATCCACCTGCTCACGCTGATGCCCGGTCACGAATCGGCCGAGTATCACCGTCATCTGTACGAAGAAGAATTCGTCTACGTGCTGTCCGGCACGGGCTCGGTCACGATCGGCGAACGCGTCAGTGAAATCGGGCCCGGTGATTTCATCGGCTTTCCGCGCGGCGGTGAAGCGCACACGGTGCAGAACACCGGCGATGCACCGCTGGAGCTGCTCGTCGGCGGGCAGCGGCTCGAACACGATGTCTGCGAATACCCGCGTATCGGCAAGCGGCTTTATATCGCCGGCGAGCTTGAAGACTATGTCGAGCTGCCGAAACAGCCCTGATTGCCGATCGCATTCGCAATGTCGAATTCCGTATAAAAAACCGAATCAATTACCTATTGTTTAGATAAACAAAATAAAAATTCGTAAAAATACGGGGTAGAGAAACCACGTTTATTTGGGCACGCTTGTGCGCATTGTCCGTTCCCGGGTGCCGGCATTTCGACCTGCCGGCGCGTCTTTTTCGGGCATCCGGGTACGGAAATAAATACACGCGTCCGGCAGTTTCGACCGATTGGCCGCGTACGCGACAAGTCACGAAAAGATTCCTGATTTAAAGCTCAGTAGTTCGAACCAGCAGCTTGATTCAAGAACGAAACGGAGACAGGCGATGTCGAGGAACTGGGGGTTGGGAGCGACGCTGCTGGCGCTTTGTGTTGGCTTGGCTTCGTGCGGGGGCGATGGCGATTCGCCGTCGGCAGCCGCTTCGAATCTGTCGGCCGCGACGCAGTCGCAAGGCAACGAAGACGGCAACAGCGGCAACGGCAATGGAAACGACGACGGCAACGCAGCATCGAAGAAGAACGCCGACATTCGCGTCGTTCAGTACGTCAATCCGCTGATCGGTACCGACTACGCGACCGACCAACCGGCCGACCCGGTCGGCTCGGGTCTGGGCGGCGGCACGTTCCCGGGGCCGACGGTCCCGTTCGGGATGATGCAGTGGAGCCCGATGACGCCCACCGCCCAGTACGACAGCCGCAAAGGCGACGGCTCCGGCTTCTCCGGCGGCTACTGGTACGGCGACACGTCGATCAACGCATTCAGCATCCTGCACCTGAGCGGCACCGGCTGCTGGGCGAACGGCGGCTACCTGAACGTGATGCCGCAGCTCGCGCCCGGCGACGCCGGCACCCCCGCCAGCTTCAGCCACGCGAACGAAACCGCGCAGGCCGGCTATTACGGCGTCACGCTCGGCAACGGCATCAAGGCGGAACTGACGACGACGCTGCGCACCGGTTTCGCGCGCTTCACGTATCCGGCACTCGCGCAGGGCCAGCAGGCGACGATCGCGATCAATCCGACCGTGCTGAACAACCGCGCGCAAGGCTCGACGGGCGACACGATCAGCCAGGTCGGCGACCGCACGTTGTCCGGCACGATCGCGGGCGGCGGATTCTGCTGGGCCGGGCATGCGGTGCCCGTCTACTACTACGCGGAATTCAGCCAGCCGTTCGCGGTGAAGCCGGCGTTGTCGAACGACAGCCCCGTGGCGTTGACGTTCAATGTCGACCGCAAGCATCCGGACGTGATGATGAAGCTCGGCATTTCGTTCGTCAGCGAAGCGAATGCGAAGGCGAACCTGCTCGCCGAGAATCCGGGCACCGATGCGCAGGGCAACCGGAACTGGCGCTTCGACAAGGTACGCCGCGCGGCGAGCGCCGCGTGGAACGCGCGCCTGAACGCGATCCAGGTCACGGGCGGCAGCGACGCCGACAAGACGAAGTTCTACACCGCGCTGTATCACGCGTCGCTGCACCCGAACGTGTTCAACGACGTGAACGGCCAGTATCCGGACTTCTACGCGTCGAACGGCGCATCGGCCGCGCCGACGCGTCAGGTCGAGCAAGGCCGCACGATGTACGCGAACTTCTCCGGCTGGGACATCGACCGCTCGTTCATGCAGCTTCAGGCATTGCTCGATCCGGTGCGGACCAGCGACATCGTGCAGTCGCTCGTGCTCGATGCAAAAGCGTGCGGCGCGTTCCCGCGCTGGGCATACTTCAATACCGAGACGGCGGTGATGCCCGGCGATGCGGGCTCGATCATCGTCGCGAACGCGCATGCGTTCGGCGCGACGAACTTCGACACGCAGGCCGCGCTGTCGATCATGAAGCGCAGCACGACGCCGGGCGCCGCATGCGCCGGCACGCCGGTGATGGGCAGCCGCGCGGATTACGACCGGCTCGGCTACGTGCCGTCGTCGGGCCCGGGCGACAACCAGACCGCGTCGAACACGCTCGAATATGCGGTGCGCGACTTCGCGGTGTCGCGCTTCGCGACGGCGCTCGGCGATACGGCGACGGCCGGCACGCTGCTGAAGTCGAGCGGCAACTGGCAGAACCTGTTCGACAGGAACGCGATCCAGCCGAAGACGTCGGCGGGCGCGTGGGTCACCGACGGCACCGGCTTCATGGAAGGCAACTCTGAGCAGTACACGTGGTACGTGCCGCACGATCTCGGCGGCGTGATCGCGCAGGCCGGGGGCGCCGCACCGGTCGTCAAGCGGCTCGACACGTTCTTCACGCACCTGAACATCGGCACCGTGCAGCCGTATTTCTACGTCGGCAACGAAGTGACGATGGCCGTGCCGTGGGTCTATGCATGGGCGGGCGCGCCGTCGCATACGCAGCGCGTGCTGCACGCGTCGCTCGCGAACGAGTTCGGCACCGGTGCGGCCGGGCTGCCCGGCAACGACGATCTCGGCGCGATCTCGGGCTGGTACGTGTGGGCCGCGCTCGGTCTCTACCCGGTCGTGCCGGGCGTGAGCGGCGTCGCGCTGTCGAGCCCGCAGTTCGAGAAGATCGTCGTGCGCGTCGGGCAGCAGGACGGCAGCTACCGCCTGCTGCACATCGTCGCGCCGGGGGCGGGTTCGGGCGATGCCGCGTCGTTCTACGTGAAGTCGCTGAAGCTGAACGGCGCACCTTACCCGACCGCGTGGCTGCCGTTCGAGCACATCGCGAAGGGCGGAAAGCTGTCGTATTCGATGACGACCGACGCGAGCGCGGCGACGTGGGGCACCGACGCATCCGCGATGCCGTCGTTCCCGCAGGCGGCCGGCGCGCCGTAACGGTCGAGAAGATCAACGAGCGGTTCTTGCCGACAGGATCGACGCAGAGAGAGGGAGGGACGAACGGATGAAGCTACGTCATGTGGTGGGTATCGGGTGTCTTGCCGTGTTGTCGGGGTGCGGGGGCGATCAGGCTTCGACGGATGCGAGCGTGCTCGCGCAGATGTCGAACGCGCAGGGCAACCAGAACGACCAGGGCGAGAACGGCGGTGCGGGCAAGCGGTCGCTGCTGCGCAGCGTCGATCCGATGATCGGCACCGCGAACCTCGACATCAACGCGGACTGGGGCAGCGGCGTGCGCGGCCACGGCCACGTGTATCCGGGCGCGACCGTGCCGTTCGGCATGGTGCAGCTCGGGCCGGACACGACCGGCGGCGCGCACACGCTGCCGTGGAACTGGGATCGCACGTCCGGCTATCAGTACGACGATCCGCTCATCACCGGCTTCACGCACACGCACCTGTCGGGCACCGGCATCGGCTCGGGCGGCGAAGTGCGGTTCCTGCCGACGCTGGCGCCGGTCGACACCGCGACGCTGGCCAAGGTGGCCGCCGATGCGTCGATCACCTACAACGCGTCGTTCAGCCACGACGACGAAACCGCGAGCCCCGGCTACTACCGCGTGAAGATGGCGCCGGTCGGCAGCGGCAACACGCCGTGGAACGTGAAGGGCGCGAAGATTCTCGCGGAGATGACGGCCACCGCGCACGCGGGCGTGCATCGCTACACGTATTTCCCGAGCGCGGCTGCGCAGAAGCGCAGCATGATCGTCAGCATCGACAACCCGATCGGCGGCTCGACCGCGAGCGGCAAGATCCGGGTCGTCGATGCGCAGACGATCGCCGGCTGGGAGATCACGAACAACTGGGCGAACAACAAGCCGACGTATTTCGTCGCGCGTTTCTCGAAGCCGTTCGATACGAAACACGTCGCGTTCGGCGCCGACGGCTTCAAGGCCTACCTGACGTTCGCCGACGGTAACGACAGCGGCGCGGTTACGGTGAAGGTCGGCATCTCGCCGTCGAGCATCGCGGATGCACAGGCCAATCTCGCCGCGGAAGTCGGTGCGAAGTCGTTCGACCAGGTGCGCGGCGCGGCCGAACGCGTGTGGGCCGACGCGCTCGGACGGATCAGGATCAAGGGCGGCAGCGCCGACCAGCGGACGATGTTCTATACGTCGCTGTATCGCACGATGCTCGCGCCGACCGTCTACAACAACGCGGACGGCAGCTACGTCGGCACCGATTCGACCAACGACGGCATGACGTCGCCGCCGACGACGAGCAAGCATGCGAATCCGGGCTTCGACTATTCGTCGACGTTCTCGCTGTGGGACACCTTCCGTGCCGAGTCGCCGTTGATGACGCTGGTGCAGCCCGAGCGCGTCGACGGCTGGGTCAAGTCGCTGCTCACGCAGTTCAGGCAGAACGGCAAGGGCGAGCTGCCGGTGTGGCCGCTCGCGCAAACGGAAACCTTCACGATGGCCGGCCACCCGTCGATCCCGCTGATCGCCGATGCGTACCTGAAGCACCTGACGAGCGCGGGCATCGACGACATCTGGACCGCGTTGACCACCACGCAGGGCGCGAGCGCGCACGGCTTCGACCAGTACCGCCAGCGCGGCTACGTGGTCGCGGGCGACAACGCATCGGTGTCGACGACGCAGGACTATGCGTTCGACGACTGGGCGACGGCCGCGGTCGGCAAGGCGGCGGGCAAGAGCACGGCCGACTACCGGCCCTACCTGCAGCGCAGCCAGAATTACCGGAACGTGTTCAACCCGACGCTGAACAACGGCTGGAAGTTCTCGCAGCCGAAGGATGCGCAGGGCAACTGGGTGGCGGGCTTCGATCCGACTGCGGCGGAGAAGACGGACTTCTCCGAATCGAATGCGTGGATCGATACGTGGAACATCTTCCACGACTTCCCGGGGCTCGTTGCGTTGCTCGGCGGGAAAAGCCAGTTCATCGCGCAGCTCGATCGCACGTTCGATCCGGCCAACCCGCTGACCTTCCTCGGCAACCAGGGCTTTCCGGACCTGACCGGCCGCAGCGGCCAGTTCTTCGCCGGGAACGAGCCGGCGAACCATCTGCCGTACCTGTACGACGTCGCGGGCATGCCGTCGAAGACACAGGACCGCGTGCGCACGGTGATGGACGACATGTATTCGCTGACGTTGACGGCCGGCGATCGCGCGCTGCTCAGCGGCGATAGCCTGAAGGCGGCGCTGGCCGACCCGCGCCGCGTGCGCGATTCGGCTATTCCCGGCAATGACGACTGCGGGCAGCTGTCCGCGTGGTACGTGCTGTCCGCGCTCGCCATCTATTCGCTGAATCCGGTGGGCGGCGTGTTCTACCTTGGCACGCCGCTGTTCGAGGAAGCGACGCTCGATATTCCGGTTGCATCGGGCGGCGGAGACGGCGGTGCGTTGAAGTTCGGCAAGTCGCGGCGCTTCACCGTGACGGCGCACACGGCCGGCGGCGGCGCGCCGTCGTCGGTCAATCGCTATGTGCAGTCGGTGAGCCTGAACGGTGTGCCGCTGCATCGGCCGTACATCACGTACGACGAGATGAAGGCCGGCGGCACGCTCGATTTCGTGATGGGGGCGACGCCGAACGATGGTTGGGTCAGCCAGTGGAACGGGCAGGATCCGAACAGCGCGCTCGCACCTTCGCTGGCGTTGGCAGGGAAGTAGCGGCTGGCAACAGCAAGCGGCCTGCATCGACGCGGGCCGATTGGCTTCATCCGGCGGCGCCGGTTTCGAGCGGATCGGCATCTTTGCGGCCGTCTTATCCGGCCGTGTGGGGCAGTTGCCGGATCGTCACCGGGCCGCTGAGCGACCGCTGGGGCAGCAAGGGGCTGATCGTCGCCGGGATGCGGGTGCGGGCGGCCGGGCGTGCGCCGACCGCGCTGACGGGGCGGTTGCGCTGGTGGCTGGCGGCTCGTGGCGAGCGTGTTGCCCGGTCTCGGCACGGCGATGGTCTGTCCGGGCCTGATTGCCGCCGTGTCCGATGCGTCCGATGCGGCCGGGCCAGGCTGGCGGGCGCGCTCGCTCGCCGAGCGTGTATCGGTTCTGATGCGATCTCGGCTGTGCAATCCGCGCGTTGCCGGCCGGCTGGATGGCCGGCCGATTCGGCTTCGCCGGAGCGACCCTCGTGGTGGTCGCGGTGACTTTCGCGTCTGGGAGACGTCGTCGCGCTTATGATGCGGGAACGCCACTGACAGGGTTCCCCGACATGGACGCGCCGCTTCCGCCGATTTCTGCCCCGATTCCCGAAACGGAACCTGAAACCGAAACCGTCGCCGAGCCGCGCGCGTCGCGGCTGCATCGGCCGGTCGCGCTCGTCACCGGATCGACGTCGGGAATCGGCGCGGCGATCGCGCGCCGCCTGGCGGCGGACGGTTATGCGGTGATTCTGCATTCGCGCAGTTCGGCGGACGTGGGGCGCGCAATGGCGCGCGAACTCGGCGCGGCCTACGTGCAGGCCGATCTCGCCGACGATGCCGAACGCGTGCGGCTGATTCGCGACGCACTGGCCGTGCACGGGCGGCTCGACGTCCTCGTCAACAATGCGGGCGTCAGCCGCGTGATTCCGCATGACGACCTTGCCGCGGCGACGCCCGACGTGTGGCGCGAGATGCACGAGATCAACGTGATCGCGCCATTCCGGCTCGTCGCCGAAGCGGAGGCTGCGCTGCGCGAGGCGGCGTCGCACGGGCGGGCCGGGTGCGTCGTGAACGTCAGTTCGCATGCGGGCGTGCGGCCGAAGGGCGCGTCGATTCCCTATGCGGCGGCGAAGGCGGCGCTCAATCACACGACGCGGCTGCTCGCCCGCACGCTCGCGCCGGCGATTCGCGTCAATGCGGTCGCGCCGGGGCTCGTCGATACGCCGCTCACGGCCGACTGGACGGACGCGCAGCAGCTCTGGCGCGAGCGCGCGCCGATGCGGCGGGCGGCGGCGCCGGATGACATCGCGCAGACGGTCGCGATGCTCGTCGCGTCCGATTACGTGACGGGCGAGATCGTGATGCTCGACGGGGGGATGAACCTGACGTGATGCGGTGATGCGGTGATGCGGTGATGCGGTGATGCGGTGATGCGGCGATGCGGCGATGCGGCGATGCGGCGATGCGGCGATGCGGTGATGCAGTGATGCCGTGATGCAAGGGATGTGGGGATACAGCGTCGCGGTGTTGTGGCGATGCGGTGATGTCGTGATGCAATGTCGCGGCCGGACAGCTGCGCGCAAGAATCATGCACGCGATTGCCGCGACCGCTTTCCTGCCCGCGTACGCGGATCAGCCGAGGCGCGACCGCAGTTGCGCGAGCGCCTGGTCGTGCGTGCGCTCGAACTTCAGCGGCGTGACGGCGACATACCCTTCGCCGAGTGCGACCGTTTCCGAATCCGGATCGTCCTCACGCGGCGCGCGGGCCAGCTTCAGCCAGTGATAGTCGATCTCGCGCGGATCGCGGCCCGACACGATCTCGACGCCCTGCAGCGTACCGGCCCCCTGGTTCGTCAACTTCAGGCCGCGCACGTCGTCGGCCGGCCGTGCCGGGAAATTCACGTTGAGGCACGCGTCGCTGTCCCAGCCGGCGGCGACGAGCCGGCGAATGACGTCCGGCGCGAGCGCAAGCGCGGTGCCCCACGGCACCGCATTGCGGTCGGTGAAGGCCTGGCTCAGCGCGATGGCCGGCACGCCGACCAGCATGCTCGTCATCGCGGCGCCGACCGTGCCGGAGAACACCGTTTCGGTGCCGAGGTTCGCGCCGCGATTTACGCCGGACAACACGACGTCGGGCCGCGCATCCTTCATCAGGTGGCTGATCGCGATCGCGACGCAATCACCGGGCGTGCCGCGCACCGCGAAACGGCGCTCGCCCTTGCGATGCACGCGCAGCGGTTCGTGCAGGCTCAGCGAATGCGACGTGCCGCTCTGGTCTTCCGCCGGCGCGACGATCCACACTTCGCGCGCCAGTTGCGTGGCGACCTGTTCGAGCACTTCAAGGCCGGGGGCGTCGAATCCGTCGTCGTTGGTGAGCAGGACACGGTCGAACAGCGGGCGGGTTTCTTGCATCGGGACGATCCTCGCAGGTAGGCAATGAGGGGAGATGGCATCGCGGGTACACCCGGAAGGCTAGCATCCCGCCGCGACGCCTGTCGTGCCGCGCAGTGCCTTGCACCGTGCGCGCATGCGAAAACGGGCGCATCGTGCGCCCGTTCTCGGGTTCGACAGACCGCCCATGCGGCGGGTCGGATCCGCGTTACCCGCGCTACTCGCGTTTATCCGAGCAGGTACCGCAGCAGGCCGGCCGACACGACGCCGACGATGACGGTCGGCAGGATCGACAGGCGTGTCGCCGCGATCAGCGTAATGGCCAGCGCGAGCAGGTCGGCCGGGCGCGTCGACACGAAGGCCGGCGCGATCACCGAGATCAGCACGCAGCCGGGCACGTTCTCCATCACCGATGCCATGCGCGGGCTCAGCGTACGATTGCGCAGCAGCACGTAGCCGAGGATGCGCGACAGGTAAGTCGTCGACGCCATCAGCACGATCGTCGCGACCGTGCTGATATCCGGGAAATCAGGCATCGCGCGGCTCCCACAGCAGCGCGGCGATCAGCCCCGCGCAGGCGCCGGCCGCAACGTACCACGCGCCGGGCACGGCCAGGTGCGTGGCCGCCGCGACGACGAGGCTCACGAACCACGGGCGGCTCGCGCGCATTCCTTTCCACATCCCGCGCAGCAGCACCAGGAAGACGGCCGTGAACGCCATGTCGAAGCCGTACTGCTCGACGTCGCCGATCGTCGGGCCGACCGCCGCGCCGAGCGTGGTCATCGAGATCCATGTCAGGTAGAGCCCCACGCAGATGCCCGCGTAATAGGGCACGCTGATGTGGGTGGCCGAGCGCGCCCGGGCGTCGGCGAGCGACATCGCCCAGCTTTCGTCGCACATGAAGAACAGGGCGAAGAACGCGCGGCGGCGGGGCAGGCGGCGGATATACGGTTCGAATGCAGCGCCCATCAGGATGTGGCGCGAATTCACGAGGAACGACATCGCGACGATCAGCGCGATGTGCGGCGGCGACGTCCACAGGTGGATCGCCGCGAATTCGGAGCCGCCGCCGAAGTTCATGCCGGTCATCATCGGCACTTCGAACAGGCTCAGCCCTTTCTGCGCGGCCTGCGCGCCCAGCACGAGCGCGAACGGCACGAAACCCAGCATGACGGGCAGCGCCGCGCGCAATCCGCGACCCATCTCGGCGACATAGGCGGGCTTGTCGCGAAGCCCTGACGACGTTGAAACGCTACTGCTCATTACTCCTCCTTCGGGGGAGGAATTGTCTGCTTTTTTGACTCGAATCGGGTTGCGTTGTGGCCATGATTTTCGGAGAATTTGGCATCGAACGAAGGATTTGGGAATTTCTTGGAATCGGATGCCAAATGAAACTTGACGCCATCGACCGCCGGATCCTGAGCGCGCTCCAGCGCGACGGCCGCATGCAGAACGTGGAACTCGCGCACGAGGTCGGACTGTCGCCGTCGCCGTGCCTGCGGCGCGTGCGGCTCCTCGAGGAAGCCGGCGTGATCGAGAAATACGTGGCCGTGCTGAATCCCGCGAAAGTCGGCAAGGGCCTGACGATCTTCACGCGCGTGTGGCTGAAGGGGCAGGACGCGGAATCGGTGAACCGCTTCGCCGACGCCGTCCAGCAGATGCCGGAAGTCGTCGAATGCCACCTGATGGCGGGCGACTGCGATTTCCTGCTGCGCGTCGTCGCGGCCGATATCGACGACTACCGGCGCTTCCAGATGGAAACCCTCACGCGCATCCCGGGCGTGCTGAGCGTGAAGACGGACATTCCGATGCAGAAGGTCAAGCTGACGTCGGCGCTGCCGACGTAACGCGACGCGGGCGCGGCGACTCACGACGACGGGTCGACGAACGGTCACGGCTCGGTGACAATCGCCCGATAGACTGACGCATCATGCCGCTTCGGGCATGTCGCCCGTGCTGTCGCGCGACGTTCGATGCGCAAGCAACTAACGGTCAATTTCGACGCAATCGGGCAGGCGCCGCGCGCACCGAATCATGCGCCGGCGCGGATGCGTTTCTTCTTGTCGGGCCATTCATGCAGCCAATCAACAATCCGTGGAATTCGCTGGAAATCGTCAAGCTCGTGCTGGGTGTGCTGACGCCGTTGTCGGTCGCGTGTCTCGGCTGGCTCGTCGCGCGTCGGCTGAAGCGCCTTGAACTGGTGCAATGGACCAACCAGCGATTGATCGAGAAGCGGCTCGCGCTGTACGACGCGGTCGCGCCGCAGCTCAATGCGCTGCTGTGCTTCTACACATGGATCGGCTACTGGAAGGACATCTCGCCGGACGACGTGATCCGCGCGAAGCGCGAGCTCGACCGTACGTTCCACATCTACCGCTACCTGTTCGACGACGACGTGTACGACGCGTATCACACGTATATCCACGCGCTGTTCGACATGCATACGGGCCCGGGCCGCGATGCGCGGATCCGCTCGCTGATCCAGGCGCCCGATGGGGACCGCAGCGTGCACGGCTCGTATGAGTGGAAACCTGCGTGGTCCGACCGTTTCGCGACGGCGAATGTCGTGCCGAGGGACGACGTGCTGCGCCACTACACGCAATTGATGGAGCGGCTGCGCGTGGCGCTGGGCGCGACGCGCTGAAGGCAGCCGCGCCCGCGCGCTGATTCACGCCGGTATCGAAATCCGCCACCGGGCGGCGCGAATACCTGGCCTCGCGCACGAAGCGGATGCGGAGCCCGGCCGCTGCTGACATGCTCGCGCCATCATCACTCGCGCGAGGTCAGTATGGTTGTCGACACCGGCTGCCAGCCGCTCATGATCCGCTCGCCCGGCACGGACTGGCGGCGTTTCTTCTCCGTCGGCGCTTCCCGTCGCAATGAACGGTCGTTGCCGGCCGAGCCCGAGATCGGCGACATCGTCTTCATCCGCGTGACCGTGCGGCCGTTTCTCGAAGTGGCGAACGCGACGCGTTCATGGACGAATCACGTGGGCATTGTCGTCGGCGAGCGCGACGGGGAACCGCTCGTTGCCGAGAGCACGTTCCCGCTATCGCGCGTGACGACGATGTCGCGGTTTCTCGCGCGCTCCGATCGCGGCGCATGCGTGATCGCGCGGCTGAAGCAGCCGCTCGATGCAGAGCAGCGGCGGCGGCTTGTCGACGCGGCGATGCGCCGGACCGGTGTGGTGTACGACACGGGTTTCAATCTCGCGTCGCGCCGGCAGTTCTGCTCGCGGTTCGTGCGCGAAGTCGTGCGCGATGCGACGCGGATCGTGCTCGGCGACGTCGAGACCCTCGACATGCTGCTGCGCCGGAATCCCGATCATCCGCTCGGTTTCTGGAGGATCTGGTATTTCGGCCGGATTCCGTGGCGGCGTCGCACCGTGACGCCGGCGAGCTTGCTCGAGAGCGACGCGTTGCGGGTAGTGGCGGATACGCGCGGGTGTGTCGAGAACGGGCCTGAACGTGGCCGTTCGGGTGGCACCTGAATCGGGCAGCGGCTACGACTACTGCCGCCCCGCCACCGCAAGCCGTGCCGCCAATCCGACGAATACCGACCCAAGCAGATACTGAGGCAGCTTCGACGGCCGGCGGCGCGCGCCGATCCGCTGGCTCAGCCGGCTCGCGGAAAGAATGACCGCGCCGTTCACGACGAGTCCGATCAGGTTCAGCACCGTCGCGAGCACGAGAATCTGCACGGCGATCGAACCGTGCTCGGGGTGCACGAACTGCGGAAACAGCGCGAGCACGAACAGCGCCATCTTCGGGTTCAGCAGGTTCGTCGTCAGGCCCTGGCGGAAGATCGTCGCGGTCGAGTGGCGGCGTGGCGACGCGACGGGCGACAGCGCGGTCGCATCCGAACGGAACGTCTTCCATGCGAGATACAGCAAATACGCGGCGCCTGCGAAGCGCACGGCGTCATACGCGATCGGCACTGCGACGAAGAGCTGCGACAAGCCCAGCGCGGCCGCGAGTGCGTGGCAGTAGGTGCCGGCCTGAATGCCCGCGAGCGTGGCGAACCCCGCGCGCCGCCCCTGGCTCACGCTGCGCGACGCGATCAGCAGCATGTCGGGGCCGGGCGTGGCGGTCAGCGCGAGACATGCGCCGGAGAACAGCGCGAGCGTGGATAGGTCGATCATGGAAGTCCTTTTGTGCCGGGGAGGCGTGAAAGGGAGGTCAGTTTAAGAGGGGGGGCGGTGCGGGTCAATCGCCCGAAAGGCCGATGATTCGATGTGCCGACGCAGCCGCCCGGCAACGGATTTGCTCCGATTTCGATGCAACGATGCAGGTATCCCGCGCCGTCTCGCGTGAATCAGACACACGCACCGACGCACCGCTCCGTGACGTTTACTGCTTTCGGCACGCCACCTGATAATCGATCACGGTATTCGCCGACGGCGTGTCCGGCTCGCCGCCGGCCGTCGTCACGCCGAGCACGCCGGCCGCGCTCCGGTATCGCAGCGCGCAATACCCCATGCCGGTGCCCGAGCACGCTTCGGCTTCGATGATCCCGTGCTTCGCGAGCGTCGCCGCGCCGTCCAGCGGGTCCGGCTTCTCGTGCGGCCGCAGCGGCTGCCAGCCGTGCGAGATCAGGATCTTGCGCGCCTTGTCGAGTGGTTTGCCGTACACATTGGGCACGACCGCACGGCCGTGACAATAAGTGCGCTCCGCGGCGACCGCGGTCAGCCGCAAGCCGCCATGCTCTTCGCGCAGCTCGCCGACGGGCGCCGACGGACCATCGCCGCCCCAGACGAGCAGCGCACCGCTTTCCAGCGACTCGACCGAGCCGAGTTGCCAGCCGGCCGCGCGTGCCGTGTAGCCGAGCGCGACGAGCGTCGTGCCGTCGAAGACGCCGATGTTTGCGTTGCGCGCAAAACAGATCGCGCTCGTCCCAGGCTTGAACCCGCTCGCGAACGTGACGACCGTGTAGCGGCCGAGCGGCGCTTCCGACGTCACGATCCAGCCGAGCCTCGCGACGTCGCGGCCGGCCGCGGTGGTGGTCTTCGCACGATATCGCGCGCAAAACGCATCGAGCGTGCCGTTCTCCGGCGAGTGCGGCAGCGCGCCAAGCGGCACTAGCGACGCGCCGACGATATCGGAGGCCGTCCGCAGCGTCTCGGCCGACGCAGCGCCGCCGAGCGCCACGCATGCAAATGCCGCGATCGATGCGACGTGGCGGGCAAATAGCTGGACAGTCATGCGAGGCATGTGGATGGTCTCCAGGAAAGAACAGGCAACCGCGATGATCGCGGGTTTCCGCGCCGGTGTCACGATGGGGCACGCGTACGCCCGGTTCGGTGGCGCGCGATGCGCGAGACGGCGACGTCAGTGCGCCGATCTGTCCTGATGCAGCACCTTCTCGAACAGCGCCTGCGCGCGTTCGGCGGGCATCTCGTTGTGGAGGTCAATCGACAGCGGATGATCGGTCGTGTCGAGTTCGACGAGCGGACGTTGGCCGGCGGGGCACGTGTGCGCGTGCGGCTCCACGGGTTATGAGGTAGCCGGGATTCCTGGAGGGGCCAGTTGTTGTTGTTTGCTGTTGCGCCGTGTATCGAGCGGTGCTGCGAAGCGCAAGCCACACCCAGGCCGTTTGCGGCATGAACGGGCGTTGAGCTGACTGGCCGTGCAGAGGGCGCGATGAGCGAACCGGCAGGCGGGATGCGATCGAACGCTCGCTTCGAGCGATCCTGCCCAGTCAGGTGCCATGCACCATGCACGCCGTTCGCTGCCTTCCCGCTATTGATAGCTCATCGTGAACGTCGCAACCGCATTTGCCGTCCCGCCCTTCAACGTGCCGGTCTGGATATAGCGCGCGGTCAACGGAATCGTGAATACCCCCTGTCCTTGCGGAATGTTTCCGGCTTTCCACTGATTGGGGTTCGACGGGGCGCTGGAATCCGGACCAAAATTCAGCGGAGACCCGTTTCTCAGAATCTGGACTGCGACACCCGATGCCTCGGAGTTCGGTGTGAGCGACAGCCGATTCGAGCGGTTGCCTGAATTGGAGTTGTCGGTCAGCGTCACGTATGCGTTGGTCGATGTGCCTAGGTCACCGCCCGTGCAATTCAACTGAATGCTGAAGTCGCGCTCGGGAGTAGTGCTACCGACGCCGCTGAAGTCTTTCGACGAAAAGTCGTTGCCGGTCGGACTCATCTTGACGGCGATCTGCTTGGTCGCGACTGAACAGGTCGGCACCTTCGGCTTGATCTCGATCCCGCCCTGGATGCGGATCGACCTGTATTGAATCGTTCCATTCACATAACTTCCAGCGAGTTCGCCCTTCAACGTTCCCGCTGCAGTGATCGGGCCGACCTTGACGAATTCGATGATCAAGGATGAGGTGCTTATATTGATCATCGATGTACCCCAGTTGACAGTGAATGGGAGCCAATTTTTGTTATTCGAAAAGCGAATGCGCACCCCAACACCAGGAATGGTAGTCGGATAAGTGTTATATACGGGTTCTGCTGTTCCGAATAATCGTCCGTGGAGTATGGTATCGGCGATCTGGCTACAAGAAAGAGTATTGCTTAGTCCCGATGCGGAGACTGTTCTCGAATCGAGTACGGTGCCGATTGGAACCGATGGATTGAATTCAGGGGTGGAGTAACCGTTAACGTAGTACATAGCGATATTACCCGCGAGAGATGTTCCGTTCCCCCACTCGCAATCCGAGGCCGACATGGCAAGGGCCGGCGAGACCGCAGCGCCAAACAAAATGACAGAGAAGATCGTGTTGCGCATTCGTATACCTTTCAAGTGTTCGTTGTCGTGTGCGCCGGGCTTGCAGGATGTACCGAGCATCTGTGCACGATCACCGCTTCGCGTTACCGGCCGGCCATGCGGCAGCTCATCGCAACACGCTCGTACATGAGCGCCTTGTTCTGCTGCGGCAGCGCGTAATTGCCTTCACACGAGCCTTCGCTCCAGCGAATCGACAGGCGCCCCTGATCCTTCACGCCGAAAACGAGCACGCGCGATGCGTTGTCGACCATGCCGAGCACCTTGTCGTTCTGGTCGTAAGCGGTTGCGCCGAGCGGCACCTTCTTGCCGTCGGTCGTCGTCACGTCGAACTGGATGCGGCGGCCCGTTTCCGCGGCGAAGCGTGCTTTCACGATTGCGCCGCGCGTCGGTACGATCGTTTTTGCGTTCTCGGTGATCTCGGTGTCGTTGCCGAGGCTTTCCGTGTCGATGTTGAGCCAGTTGTACCGGTACGGCTGCGCGTAAGGCAGCACCGCATAACCGCGACGATCGGTGCTGACCGTCGACGACGAAGCGAAGCGTGCGCCCTTCACGCCGGGCACCTCGACGATCGCGAACGTCTCGCCGACCGGCTGGCCGAGCGTGACGCCGCCGCGATGCGCGACGATCGACCCGGTTGCGCCGACGTCGACGTGCTTGCCGTGGCCGGACTGGGTGTAGTTCGACGTCAGTTTCGCCATCGGCGTATCCCAGCCGAGACCCACGCCGCCGGAGCCGCCGTTGCCCTTCTGGTAGTCGCCCTGTACCGAATAGTTGACCGTGTTCCTGTCGTTCAGGAAGCCCGATACGCCTGCCTGGACGCTCACGTCGCCGCGCGTCGACGCCGTGACGTTCGAGTACGCGCGATGCGCGCGTGCGCTGCTGCCGAACGGAATGCTGACCGTCGCCGAAATCTGGTTGTCGGTGCGCCCGAACGGCCCCGTGTCCTGCGTGCGCGCGAGCGCGACGCTGTAGCTGAGGTTCTTCAGCGAGCCGCTGTAGCCGAGCTGGATGTTGCGGCTCGTGCCGCCGCGGTTCCAGTAGCTCGTTTCGCCGACGCTCGCGTAGACCGACCCGTTGCGACCGAGCGACTGGTTGATGTTCAGGTCGACACGGCTCTTCTGGCGTCGCACGCCGTCGCCTTGCCGGTTGCTCATGTCGTCGACGTGCTGGCTCAGCGTACGGAAGCCGTCGGTCGAATACCGATAGCCGACCATCGTGAACGTGGTGTCGGTGGCCGCCAGCGTCTTCGAGTACAGGAACCGGAAGCTCTGCCCGTTCGCTTTTCGGCCCGGCGCGTTCGACTGGCTATGCGTGATGTCGAACGAAATGCCGCCGAGCCGCGAGTTGAAGCCGACGCCGAGCGCGATCGCGGCATAGTTCTGTGCGCCGATCAGGCCGCCGTAGCCGGTGAAGTTGTCGGACAGGCCATACACCACCGTGCCCTGCGCGAACTTCGGGCGGACTTCGCCGACCCCGCGATACTGCCCTGCGGAAAACGAATAGCGAACCGAGCCGCGCCGGATCATCACGGGCAGGAACGAATAGGGCTGCGTATAACGCCGGACGCTGCCGTCGGATTCGGTGATAGAGATTTCGAGATCGCCGTTGGAGCCGCTCGGATAGATGTCCTTCAGCTCGAATGCGCCGGGCGTGACCGTGGTCGAGTAGATCACGTAGCCGTTCTGACGCACCTCGACGACCGCGTTGGTTTGCGCGATGCCGCGCACGACCGGCGCGAAACCGACCTCGTCGTCTGGCAGCATGCCGGTGTCCGAGCCGACCTGCACGCCGACGAAGCGGAAACTGTCGAAGATTTCGCTGGCCGAATACAGTTCGCCTGCCGACAGCGTGCCTCTGATACCGCGCAGGTCGCGCTGCACGTAGGTACGGTTCGACGTGAACTGCGACTTCGCGCCGCGGCGCCCGGTTAGCGCCGATTCGTTCCTGAGCCGCCAGCCGCCGACGTTGAAGCCGTTGCGCAGGCCGAGGTAATAGTAGGAGCTGTTGTAACCGGAGTCGGAGTCATGGCTGAAATTGGCCTGATAGTTGCTGTAGGCCGCTACTACGCCGTCGTCCCACTTCGACGGATCCACGTAGCCGCGCGACCGGCCCGGCACGTAGGCCTGCGGCATGCTGATGTTCAGCGACAACGTGCCGACGTCGAAATCCGCCGACGCGCCGTCGACGATCTCCGCGAGATTCAGCACCGCGTCGTCTTGCAGGCCGGCCGGAATCCTGTTTTCCCGCTCGAGCCGCTGCGAGTCCACGCCGAGCGCCTTGAGCAGGCCGAGTGTGATGACGGGCTTGACCTCGCCGCCGTTCGCCTGAAAGACGATCGATTCGCGCTTGCCGGGCTGCTGGTTCAGCGACACGTCGACGTCGTACGTGCCGGGCGGTACGGAACTACCCTGTTCGAGGTATTTGAGCTCGACAGGTGCGTCCCCTTTCTTGAGGAAGAGTTCGTTGAACTCTGCCGCCTGAACGGTCGTTGCCGCAACGAGACTTCCCAGCGCCACCAGACAGGTAGCTCCCTGGCATGCCGCTACCCGCAAATCGATTTTCTTTTCAGTGGTATCCATGCCTTGACCTTGATCGCGTGCCGTTCCTACCTGCCCTGATTTCAGGAATGCGCGCCTCCAGTAAATTAGTAATGCGAATTTCTATCGAGCGACTCGAAGCTGAAGCTGACGGAATGCGTTGTCAGTTGGAGACTGTTGCGTTGTTCTCTTCGGTCGCGCCGAAGTCGTTGATCGACTCGAAGTTGACCTTGGCGCCTGGTGCAAGCGATTGGCCGTTGTAGTTCTTGACGCTGAGTTGACGGGTCGACTGCGGCGGAATCATTTCCGTATTGATCGAATGCGTTTGCGCGCCGCTATTGAGCGTTGCCCTGACCAGCGATACGTAATATGGGGAGGCGTTGACGACCTCCATGCCGTACTTGCCACCCGCCGCGCGCCAGCGCCATTGCAGTTGCTTGGCGGCATCCTCGGGCTTGCTGGCGAGGTTGGCCGGCCGATAGAACAGCTTGATGCGCTGGCGCACCGCGACTTGCAGCGTGTTATCGCCATCCGATTTCTGCGGAATTTCCTGCACGCTGAGCCAGAACACGGATTCGCGGTCAGTCGGCAAACCCTGGCCGGCGTAGAAGATCCGAAGCGTTTGCTGCTTTTCGGCGCCAAGGCGACTCAGCGAAGGCGTAATCGCGAACGGCAGATCGCTTTTCTGGTCGTCCGATTCCAGCCATGACTGAATCATCACGTCTTGCTTCGACGGGTTCCTGACGAGAACGGACGCTTCCTTGCTCTGCGCCGTGTAAACGACGCGCGTGCCATTCAACGAGATGCCGGCGAACGATGCGCCGGAATAGGGTAATAGCGAGCTGGCCGCGACCAGCCCGGCAATGAGTGATCGTTTCATGATGGAATTGAAAAGTGAGAAGGGCGACGGGACCGTGACCCGGCGCGTCGCCCGAAGAGGTGCTTACTCGTAGGTCAGCGTGAACGGCAGCGTGCCGTTTGCCACACCGGCCTTGATTGCTGCGCCGTTCGCGACATAGCCGGCACGCAGATTCAGCGCGGCGGTGTAGGTCGGCGCGTCGTCCGGGCCGCCCTTCACGAGCGGGGCGTCGAACGTTTCGTTGGCAGCCAGGTTCAGCAACTTGTTGTTGCTGTCGTACAGACCGATGCCGACGCCTTCCGCGTCACCCGAGACCTTCAGCAGCTTGTTGTTCTTGCCGTCGAGGCCCGTACCCGTGGCCGGATCGAACTTCATCTTGACCGTGGTCAGGCCGGTGCCGGTGTTGCCGCAGTCGAGGTTCAGGTTGATCTGCGTGCCTGCGGCGACGCCGCCGCCAACGGTGTTGCCGATCGAATCCGCGCTCACCGTGCCGAGGTTGACTGCGATGCTCTGACCGCCGGCGCCGGGCGACACGTTGGCGCCTGCGCCGCCCGTCAGCGAGCACGATGCCGTCGTGATCGCGCCGGTGAAGTTGATGGTGCCGTCGGCGGCCATAGCCGAACCCGCTGCCGCGAACGTGGCCGCTGCCGCGGCGATAGCGAGAATATTTTTGTTGAGAGCCATGATGTTTCCGTTTCAACGTGATTTAAAGGAGGGGTGTTAACTCTTTGGAAGAGTTGGTGCAATGGTACTGTTGGGGGGGTGTTTATTTGAATTGGATGTGTCCGAAGTTGTATTGCTATTTCGTAGTACAAGTACGAAAAAAGATTTTTTGGGGTGGTTTGGGGGGGATTACTTTAATTGTCAGAAGGATTTGACATTGAGACGGTCGAATGCCGGAGATGGCAGGCAGGACGGGCAGGACGGGCGGGCGATCGGTGGCGACGTATTCCGGAATATATGACTGGCTTGAATTCGTCGATGGAGTTTTTCGAAATTTATGTCGGGCGAAGAGGAAAAATCATCTTTCTCAGACTTTTTACTTGTTTTTATAAAGCCCTATTCAAGTGGGCGGTGTTTTTTGTCCGTGAATTCGAGATGGACGCGATCTGGTTGCGTATCCGGTTGAATGAGATACTCGCGAATCCCGCCTCGATCGATTTGACGCGTACAACGCATCCTCGCCGGCGGACGCGTCGACGCGTGCGTGTGGCATCTGCAATCCGCGGCGTTGAGCTGCCTCGGGCAGAGGCGACACGGGATCAAGAATTTCTTGATGGTGACGTTGGCGCGACCTCAGCACGGGGCGCCACCTCCGGTCATGCACAACCCGGGGAGCACTGCCCGGCTAGCCCCGTGCGCTTCCTCGTGGCCGTGATCTCGTTGCTCGTGCCGCCAGTCCGGAACCGTATGGATCAAATCGACGGCTACGCGCTCGTCGTTTCGGAAGCAATGGTGTTGACGACCTGCGATCCGGGGCCACGGATATTTCGCTTGGGCGACCACGCTATTTCTGCGATGAGCAGGAAGACTGGCCATCACCCATCTGTACCTTGCCTGGTAGAGGCTCGGCGGCAGCATCTCGCGATGCCGGGACGGCATGCGGCTTCAGCGGCAGGCGCTATGTGATGTGTTGCAAGGAATTTGCCGCCCAGGAGGGATGGCGGGGCGATTCGGCGCCGGTATCGCGAGCGATCTTCCCGGGAGACTGAATCGGAGTAGCGATTCGCGATGACGATGACCCGTGCGCAGCGCCGTTATTGCATGTGCAAATGCGAGCGCGTGCGTGCGTCGAGACATGGGTGGGGTTGCGCCTTTCATCGAGCATGCCGACAAGCAGCAGGCCGTGGCATGTGCTCGACGAAAGAGATGTGTCCTCGGCGACATCAGCGCGGCAAGCCGGCAAGACCGGGCGCGGCGCTACAGTCGGAACGACGATGCCGCACGCACCTCCGTCGGTCGACGAGATGCAGGAACGTACCGCGCCTTGATGCCCGGTATCGTCGCTCCGCCGCTTGCTCAGCCCTTCGCGACGACGTCGATGCGCAGCGCTTCGCCGCCGTCGACGATCGCCAGCAGACGATCGACGTTCGGGTGCGCGCCCGGGCGGTTGCGTGCGTCGGCCGTATGTTCGGCGAACACGGCGAGGCCGTGCTCGGCCGCTTTCGCGTCGAGCGTGCCGAATGCCTGCTGCAGATAGTTGTACACCGCGAGCGAGCCCTGCTTGCCCGGCTGGTTCTCGATGGTCGCGACCACGTCGCCGTTCGCGTCGACGAGATCGATGCGCGCGATGCCGTCGATGGCCGGCAATTGCGCGAGATTGTCCTTGAATACAGGGGTCGGTTGAATCACTGAAAACACTCCGTCGGTTTGATCGTGGAAAGGTGGCGGCCTGTATGTTATCTGATTCGCCGCGATGCGCTTTTCGACGCAACCGGGCGATCTGCACGGAGTCTGATCGTCCGATCGTAGGCGCGCGCGGCGGCCGATTGCGGGCACGCGGGAATGCTCCGCGACGTGCAGTCGGCCGGTTTGCCATGCCTGCTTCTCGTGCCGCCGCCGCTTCAGCGTGACAGTCGCGATCGCAATTTCAAGACATGCCGGTCGTCAATTGTTGCCATCAAGACAACACGGTGAACGCGTTGGCGACGCTACTGACGTCGGGAATCCAAATCTACAATTTGTTTGAGCGCGGGTTGTACAACGCTTGTTTCATGTTCCAACCCGACGTATCTGCCGCAACGAAACCGGCAACCCGTCCGCTTCGTCCGGCTGGATCGTTCTTGCCTGCTGCGGAAACGCCGTCCTTTTCAACGGAGCAACCATGACATTCAATTTCTTGCCGCGATCGACCCTCTGCTCCGCGATGCTCTTGTCGATCGTGCCGACCATCGCTGTCGCGGGAACGTTCTCCGTCAAAGTCGATGACCTGAACCATGGCCGGTTCGAGAACGAACAGGTCTACGGCGGATTTGGCTGCCACGGCGGAAACGTCTCGCCACGCATTTCGTGGTCCCATCTTCCTCACGGAACGAAGAGCGTCGTCGTGACCATTCACGACCCCGAGGCCCCGACGGGCGGACTGGGCTGGACGCATTGGGGCGTCGTCAATATTCCGGCATCCGACACGTCGATCGAAAAGGGCGCCTCGGGCGATCCGAAGCGGATGCCTGCGGGGGCCATCGAAACGCTGACCGACTTCGGCGCGGCGAAATACGGTGGGCCTTGCCCGCCTCAGGGGGAGTCGCACCGGTACATCGTTACGGCATCGGCACTCTCTGTTCCGAGTATCGACGTGAACGCCACGTCGAGCCCGGCCCTCGTGGCATATCAGATGCACGGGAAAGTGATTGCACGGGCTCGCTACGTTGCGATGTATCACCGGGCGGCGGAGTGAGCGTCCTGGCGGGAGGTCAGCGCGGCGACCTCCCGTCGTCGACACTCAGGTTCACGCCGTTGACGAAACGCCCGTCGCTGCTGACGAGAAACAGTGCGGCGCGAGCCGGTGACCTGCGGCCGAATTCTATGACCGGTAAGGCGGTGAGTCTCGCGTCGATCGTATCCCCTGGGGTTTGCTCGCGACTAGCCCGGCCCATCGCTGGCGGCAGCGAGAAGCGGAACGACCAGATCGCTGATCGGCGTCGGAATGCCGTGCGTTCGTCCGTATCGCTGCACGACGCCGTTCCGGCAGTCCCATTCGAGCGGATGGTTGCCTTGTCGGTCGGCGAGGATGGACGTACCTAAATCGGGCGGAAAGCCATGCAATCCATCGACGATTTCCTGCGGCACTTCATCGCCCAGCTTCGCGCCCTCCGCCCGCGCGACCTCGAGACATTCCCGCAGGTAGGCGAGCGACAGTTCGGTGATGTCGCTTCGCGCGTACATGCCGGCGCGGCGACCGGTCAGCACCATGAGTCCCGCCACTGCGTTCTGCAAGAGCTTGCGCCAGGCGAGCGAGATGAAATCCTCCGCCACCTCCGGCGCGCAGCGCGTGCCGTGCAAAGCGGAGACCACCACGTTGCTCGCCGGCGTATCGGGCAGGGTGAGCCGAGGCTTGCCCCGCAGCCACACCGATGCGCCCGATTCGCGTTGCGCCGGAAACCAGACGACCGAAGGCACGACCGTGGCGCCGGCCGCATACGGTGCGAACGCGGCTTTTTGCTCGACGCCGTTTTGCAGCACGCAGACGACGGTATTCGCATCGCATAGCGCGGAGACCCAGGGTGCCGCACTCGCTATCTGCGTCGACTTGACCGCAACGAACACGAGATCGAACTTTTCCTCGACCGCGTGCGGATCGGTCAGTACGGGCCCGGGCACGACGATCTCGCCGCCGTCGAAGCGCAGCTTCAACTGTTCGTGCGCCGAGCGGCCGCAGATCACCGGCGTGCGGCCGGCTTCATGAAGGGCCGCGGCGACGGTCGTTCCGATTGCGCCCGGACCGACGAGGGCGACGGTCGGGTAGTCAGCGTTCGTCATGGTGTTCATCCTGTTCAGTCATCCGCCAGATGCGGGCGCAGTGCGAGGGCGAGCGGAAAAATCGCGAGGGCGGTCAGCGCGGTCGCATACGTGGCGCCATGCACACCGATCCTGTCGCCCAGGAAACCGTAGAGAACAGGCGATATCGCGCCGGATGCGATCGTCCCTGTGTAGAAAATCGCGAATGCGCGCTCGGTGCGCTCGGGTGCGGACATCTCCGGAACGGTTCCGTACAGCACCGACGAAGTGCCGTTGAGCATCATACCCAGAATCGGCAGCAGCACCATGGCAAGTGCCAAAGGGAGATACATCACCGCGACGATGCACACGGCTGTACCCCCCTCCGTGAGCAGCACCGTCCTGACCATACCCAGACGCGCGCCCAGCCAGCCACACATGAATTTGCCGGCCGCACCGCCTGTGAAAACGAGTGCAAGCGCCGTTCCCAGCAGTTGCGGCGAGACACCTTTTGCCTTGAGCAGGAAAGGCAGAAATGTCAGCAGTCCCATGCGTACCGCCG
Source organism: Burkholderia sp. 22088 (assembly GCF_052045915.1). Taxonomy (NCBI): domain Bacteria; kingdom Pseudomonadati; phylum Pseudomonadota; class Betaproteobacteria; order Burkholderiales; family Burkholderiaceae; genus Burkholderia; species Burkholderia sp. 22088. The sequence goes on along the minus strand of NZ_JBQEPY010000002.1, from coordinate 352,671 downwards.
TATCGAGCACGCCGATGGAAAACAGCGTGGGGAATCCGCTTCCCCCGGTGCCGCTGCGTTGAGCGGACGCTTGTTCTTTGACCGCCGTCTTGCCGGCGCCACGCGGCACGGCGGGAAACCAGAGCGCGATGACGGCGGCCACGACGCAGCCCAATCCGGCGACGATCCATAGCGCGTGACGCCACGGCATCATGGTCACGAGCAGCGAAATGGCGGCCGGCAGTGCGGATTTCCCCAGATCGCCGGCAAAGTTGTAGATGCTCAGCGGGCCTCTCGCATCGCGTCCATAGAGGCGGGAGACGGCGCCCGATGCGATCGGATGCTGCGTGCTGGATCCGCCGCCCGAAATCGCCAGCGCCACGCCCAGACCGAGCAGGCCACCCGACAGGCCCGCGAGCGCATAACCGAGCGCGGCGAGCAGTGTGCCGAAGGCGAGGGTCGTGCCGCTGCCCAGGTGTTGCGCGAGGCGCCCCGCAGACAACTGCAGCGTCGCCATCGTGCCGGCATAGATGCCGCGCAGGATCGCCAGGGCCGCAAAGTCGAGCCCGAATTCCGACTGCCACACGGGTAGCAACGCGTAGATCATGTCCGTATAGCCATCGTGCATTGCGTGCGCAATGCAGGACAGCCACAGCACGCGCCGTCGGGGCGGCGCAGTCTCCCGCGTCGCGGGAGGGGAAAAAACCGGCAGGCGCATTGTCATTCGCTCCGTGCGAGCGGTCGGTGGAAGCCGCTCGTGGCATCGCTTTCACGCTCGATGCGTCAATTTTATGGTTGAGGCAGCGGCCATTTCAATTGAACTAAAATCGCGTCAACAGAGAGAAAAAGTCACGTCATGAACGACAACCAGGACACGGCGAAGCGCCGGGGCGAGTTGCCCCCGCTCAATGCGCTGCGCGCTTTCGATGCGGTCGCGCGGCACGGCAGCTTCGCGGGGGCGGCGGTGGAACTGCATGTCACCCACTGGGCCGTAGGCAAGCAGATCCGGCTGCTGGAGGACTGGTTCGGCCTGCCGTTGTTCGACCGTCGTCCGCGCGGTGTCGTGTTGACCGACGAAGGGGCCGCGCTGCTGCATGACGTCAGCCACGTGTTCGAGCGCCTCGGTACCGCGGTGGGGCGGCTGCGCCACGACACGTTCAAGCACCGGATATCGGGCGTCGTGCGGGTGAATGTGCCGATGAGCTTTGCGCTGTGCTGGCTGCTGCCGCGGCTCGCCGATTTCCATTCGCGCTACCCCGACATCGACGTGAGGGTGTCGACGACATCGCGCAAGTTGCGCTATGTCGCCGACGCTTTCGATATCGGTGTTCGTTCCGGTCCCGAGCAGGGCGCGGGCGTCGTATCGCGCCCGTTGATGCCCGACCTGCGCGTGCCGGCCTGCAATCCCGCATTGCTGCGCCGGCAACCGATACAGAGCGTGGCCGACCTGCGCCATCACACCCTGCTGCATTCGGCCACGACGCGCTCTGCCTGGTCGCACTGGTTGCAGGAAGCGGGGGCTTCCGATCTGCGCGCCGCGCGTCATGTCGAATTCGATCATGTGAATCTTCAGCTCGGCGCGGCGATCGAGGGGCTCGGCGTGGCCCTGGCATCACTGCCGCTGATCGGGCGCGATCTCGCCGAGGGGCACCTCGTGTGTCCGATCGCATCGCCCGTATGGCGTGCTGACGACTACATGCTGGTGACGAACGCCGATCGTGCCGACGATGCCGCGGTGTCCGCGTTCGAGCAATGGATGGAACGCATGGCGGGCCGCGAGGCGGGATAGGCTCGCGGTGTCGATCCGCGCGATCGGCACGGCGATGCACAGGGCCGGCAGTACGAGGCGGTGCGGGGGCGGCGTAGCCGCGTCGATACCGCCGGTGGAGGCACGACGACGCGCCTGGTTTACTGCCATTACGCCGGGTGCTTCGTTACCGTCCGGCGCCGGTCAACATGCCCGCTTCACGCGAACGCTCGATATCGGGGCTGCGATACGCGCGCTCCGGAATCTCCGCGAGCCGCGACGCATGCACCTGCCGCGGCGCCAGCCCGTAGAACTTCTGGAAGCTCATGATCAGCGGCGACCATTTGTCCGGATCGATGCGGTCCGCGTGGCCTTCCATCAGCAGGTCGGGATGCACGTGCACGCGCTGGATGCGCAACTCGAACACGCGGATGTGGCCGCGCAGGTCCGGCGCCTCGTCGCCGATCCCGTGCGCGGCCGCGACGACCGCTTCCATGTGCACCGGGCATTCGAGCGCGCGCGGCGGCGCGACGGTTTGCGACGCGGTTGCGGTGAGCCCGGCCGTGCCGAACTTGTCGGGCTCGAATACGTAGCCTCTCGCGCGCTTCCCGTCGGGCACCGGATGCGTGCCCGTCGTGCGCGCGATCCGGTCGACCGCGTCCGCCTGCGCCGACGACGGCAGGTTCAGCACGCATTCGCCGGTGCGCAGCAGGTTGCGGGTGGTCTGCGAGCTGGCGGCGATGCCGATCACGCCGCGCCAGCCGAGCCAGAACGCGGACGAGATCGGCGCGAGATTGGGCGTGCCGTTTTCGTTCAGCGTGCTGACAAGCACGACGGGCGTGCCGAAATAGAGGATGTTCGGTTCGGTGACGCAATGCGGCGCATTCATGGCGGGTGCCCTCGGTGACGAATCAGTCCGCATGCTGATCCTGTCGCGGCGGCGCGGCGCTCCGAATCTTGTCGTGTCATTCCGGAGGGGGCGCAGGCGGCGTGGGCGCCGCAATGGGCAGGCCGGCATCACGCGCGCTTTTCCGCTAGAGTAGGAAATCGCAGGCCGCGACCGCCGCACCACGCACGCGGGCGCGGCCACGTTCCGCCAACGCACACGAGGGCCCGATGGATACCGAGCAACGCTACACCGCCAATGCACCGACGCGCGCGGAAGTCGACGCACTGGGCGGCGCAACCGTCATCGAATTCGGCGCGAACTGGTGCGGGATCTGCGCAGGCGCGCAGCCCGCGATCACTGCGTCGTTCTCCGCGCATCCTGCGGTGCGGCACCTGAAGATCGAGGATGGCCCGGGCCGTCCGCTCGGCCGCTCGTTCGGCGTCAAGCTGTGGCCGACGCTGGTGTTCCTGCGTGACGGTGTCGAGGTCGCGCGCGTCGTGCGTCCGGCCGACGCGAAGCAGATCGAAGCCGACGGCTTCGCCGCGCTCGCCTGAGGTCGCCGAGATGCAACAGGCCATCACGCACATCGGCGTCGACACGCGCGGCAGCGGCCTCGTCGAATTCACGCCGCAGGTGCGCGCATTCGTCGACCAGCAGGCGATCCGCACCGGCCTGCTCACGGTGTTCTGCCGCCATACGTCGGCGTCGCTGCTGATCCAGGAGAATGCGGATCCGTCGGTGCAGCGCGATCTCGAACGCTACTTCGCGACGCTCGCACCGGAGGACGCCACGCGCTACGAGCACGACACCGAAGGGCCCGACGACATGCCCGCGCATCTGCGCACGGCGCTCACGCAGGTACAGCTGTCGATCCCGGTCGAGCACGGGCGCATGGTGCTCGGCACGTGGCAGGGCATCTACCTGTTCGAGCATCGCCGCGCCGCGCACCGGCGCGACATCGTGCTGCATCTGATCGGCGAATGAGTCTCTACGGGTGACGTCGCGCGCGGCTCGCAATGCGGTGCCTGTGCGCACACGGCATCGCGGGCTTACGCGAGCAGTTTGTCGACGAGCGCACCGAGTTCGCGCAGGTGGACGGGCTTCGGCAGGAATGCGTCGAATACCCGCTTGTTTTCGCCCAGCGCAGCCGATTCATATGCACTGACGCCGAGGATCGCCGGATGCCGGCCGTCGTCGTCGGGTTGCGCCACCGCGCGAATGCGCCGTGCGACGTCGAAACCGCTCAGGTCCGGAAGCTCGAGATCGAGCACGACGATGTCGTAGCGGCTCGCACCGAAGCGCGCGACGCCTTCCTGCCCGGTGCTGCACAGATCGACGTCGATGCCGAGCGCCGACAGCATCGCGCCGAGCGTTTCGCGTGCGTTGTCGTCGTCGTCGACCACCAGCGCGCGCCGGTCGCGGTACGCGGCCGCGTGCGGCAGCGCGGGCGCGTCGCCGGCCGCATTGCCGGCGGTGTCGATGCCGGGCACTTCGGCCGGCAGCGTCACGACGAACTCGCTGCCTTCGCCCACCGTGCTGCGCACGTCCACATGCCCACGCAGCGTCGTCACGATTTCGCGCACGACGGCGAGCCCCATGCCGATTCCGTCCACATGCAGCCCGACCGCGTCGTTCGCGCGATAGAACGGCTCGAAGATCTTCGACAGGTGCTGTTTCGCGATGCCGGCGCCCGTGTCGCGCACGGCGATCTTCAATTGCTGGCCGGCCGGCGCGTCGGCGAGCGTGATCGACACGTCGATCGAGCCGCCAAGCGTGTACTTGACCGAGTTCTCGATCAGGTTCGACAGCACCTGGCGCAGCAGCTTGCGATCGGAGCGGATCGCGAGGTCGTGCGGCTCGACTCGCTGCGTGACCGTGATCCGCCTGGCCGCGATCTTCTCGCGCAGCGGGTCGAGCACCTCGGCGAGCAGCGACGCGATGCCGACGGTTTCCCGCTCGGCGAGGCGCTTCGTCGAGCGCAGCTTGATGTAGTCGGTCAGGTCCTTGACGAGCGCTTCGAGGGACAGCGCTGAATTCTGCAGCCGCCGGATCGTCTTCAGGTTCGCGTCCGACTGCGGGCGCGCGAGGAGGATCTCGACCGATCCGCAGATCGCCTGCAGCGGCGTGCGCAACTCATGGCTGACCATCCCGAGGAATGCGTTCTTCGCCTCGATCATTTCGAACGCGCGATCGGACGCCTTGCGTTCCGCGTCGAGCGCCGCGTCCTGCCGTTCGAGCAGGTCGTCACGCGTGCGCATCGTATAGAACAGCAGCAGGAACAGTGCGCAGAGGATCACGCCGAGCACGATGCCGAGGATCAGGATCGCGCGCTGCTTTTCCTTCAGCTGATGGAACGTGAAGTCGCGCTGCGCCATCTCGATCGCGCGGAAATAGTTCGCGAGGCCGTTGACCTTCGGCCAGTACGCGTTCACGTCGTCGATCACCTGCCGTGCGCGCTTCGGCGAATCGCGCAACGGCGGTATGTCGCGCTTCAGGCGCGTCATGAATTCGCCGAGCGCATCGATCTCGTTGCGCGCGCGCGGGATGCGCAGCCAGTATTGGGACACTTCCGACGGCCGCTGCAGAAAGCCGAACGACACCGACAGGCTGTCGAGCTGCATCTGGACGTGATTGAAGTCGTCGTCCTCGTGCGTCGCGTAGAGGATCAGTTGCCGGTCGAACCGCGTATAGACGTTCCGGTATTGCGCGGCGGTCCAGAACACGCCTTCGCGGGGCCCTTCGAGTACGCCCTCGTTGACCGAGGTGGCGAGGAGGTCCCACAGCAGGAACGCCCACGCGGCGAACCCCATGATCCACAGCGAGCCGAGGACCAGGATGATTTTTCTATTTTTCCATCGCCCGCGTTTCATTTCACCGTCAGGCCGATGATCTGCCACGCGAACTTGGCTTCGCCGAGCGGCGTCTTCAGTTCGTCGGGATACTGGTCGCGCGGGTACATGATCCACAGCGGGCCATAGTTGTCGTTGTCGAGCACCTTGCCGTTCATCGTCCGCGCGAGGATCACGCCGTAGCGGTCGGCGTCGGACACGGGAATCGTGAACGTGTACTCGTCGATGCAGCGGAACTCGATCTGCGTGCCGTGCGCGCCGACGGTCTTCAGGATGTCGGACAGGCGCGGACCGGTGAAGGTCGCCTTCGGCGTCCAGCTCGTCGACGTGACGATCGTGTGCTGGGGCAGCGCCATCAGTGCCTGTTCGGAGAAGACGTAGGCCGTCTTGCCCGGCTGGTTGTGCCTGTCGATCTTGCCGTCGACGGTGAACGTGAACGACGAGGCGGCCCACGCCGCGGCGGCCATGCCGAGCAGGCAGGCCGTCAGCAGGCTCTTGGTCCAGATGGTCGGAATTCGCATGTCATTCCCTCGGTCTTGCCGCGTGGTGTGGTGGCTTGTGTTTCCGGTCTCAGTTCGCGGCGGCCGCGGCCGGCAGCGTGATCTTCAGTTCGCGCGCCACTTCGGCGAACAGGATCGGCAGGCGCACCGGCTTTTCCTCGCAGCGCGCGTTGTAGTGCGACACGATGTGCGCGATTTCGTCTTCGCTGGCTTCACCGGTCGAGATCTTGCCGGTCAGCAGGAAGATCGGCGCGCCGCTGTTCTCGCTCGAGCGGATGCCGCGCACGAGTTCGGCGGCGGTCTGGTCGCCGAGCATCCAGTCGAGGATGTAACCGTCGAAATCCTCTACCTCGAGTGCCTTGCGGAACGATGCGCCGTCGAAGTACGGAATCGCGTTCACGCCTTTTTCGATGAAATATTCACATACGGTTTCGGCGACGTCCTGCGAATCGTCGACCACGGCGATCCGCGCCGCATACACGTTCGGCTGGGACGAGCGCAGCTCGATCACGTCGACCGGATACGTGCGGCCCTCGCGCGCGTGCTGACGCTCGGTGATGAGCCACTCGCCCTGCCACTGCAGCGCGACGAAGTCCGTCTCGATCTGGCTGCTGGCCTTGGTCGAGATCGCGGCGCGGCAGCGAAAGCGCCGCGACTCGATCACGAGCGTCGCGTCGATCATCTCGGCGGCGGCCGGCTGCGTGCCCTTGTCGTCGAGCAGGATCGCGGGCGGCACGCCGAAATGCGTCGCGATGTCCTGCAACTGCGACAGGTTCCACGGGATCAGGCCCTTCATCTTGCGGGTGACGACAGAGAAGCTGAGGCCGAGCACGTTCGCGATCGTCGTGTTGTGACTTCGCGGCGGAATGCCGTTCCGGTTCAGTAGGTCGCGCACCTTGTTGGCGGTGATCAGATCGACGTTGGCCTGCTCGCTGTTGGACATCTCGATGGGGTCTCCAGGGGTTTTGGCGAGGGAGAGCATATCAAAACTGACGTGACACGCAAACTTTGAAAAAGCGAATCACCTTGACATGCTGTTTTTCTCCATTATTATTGCTCACCACGTCACCTTTGTTTGTCGCGTCATGTTTGGAGATCGCAGCCGGCGGGAGCCGGTACAACGAAAAGCGACAACAATGAAGCGGTGACTGAACGATTCGAAGAGAGAACCTGAGAGAGCCTTGGGGTGCGTGTCGGCGTCGACGGATTGTATCCGTTGCGCCGCGCGCCGCCGGGTGCGAGCTCACGGGGGTGAAAGGCTCGAAGAATTGCGGCGCCAATAAAACTTGAGGAAAGTACCAATGTTCCGCCGTCTACTCGCACCGGGGCTGCTGTTGCTGTTGGCCGCGTGCGCGCAGGATCCGTCCGTCACCGGCAACACGGTGCGGATCTGCGACGACACAGGTTGTTTTTACCGCCCGAAAGATCAGGTCTCCTATCAGAAAAAGGACGATTCGGAAGACCGGGAAGATCCGCGCATCGCCGCGTTGAAGCAAACCGCGAAGACCCAGCCGAAGGCCGCGTACGACCTCGGCCTGCGCTACTTCCGCGGCGACGGCGTGCGCCAGGACAGCTACCAGGCCCTCAAGTGGATGCGCGAGGCCGCCGAGCGCGGCGACCTGCAGGCGCAGAAGGCGCTCGGCAGTTTCTACCTGTTCGGCCTCGAGGAAATGGGCTCCGACGCGCGCGAAGCGGAGAAGTGGCTGTCGATCGCGGCCGGCCGCGGCGACAAGGAGTCGAAGAAGCTGCTCGACCTTGCACGCAAGGCCAAGAAGGAAGACGAAGAAGACTGGAAATGGCGCACGCAGTGGCGTGACGTCTATTACGGCTACTGGTACTCGGGCTATCCGTACTACGGCGTCTGGCAGCAGACGTACTGGTACTACTGACCGGGCCTGAAGCAACGGGGGCAGCAGCGGGGAGACCACCATCGCGCGCCAGCCGGGGGGCTTATCGAAGTTCGCACGAACACATAAGCCGAACAACGACTCTAATCGATCGACAACGACATGAAGACCAACCTTTCCCAACGTCTCACTCAAGGTGCGCTGGTCGCAGCGCTTTGCGCGTCCGTGGCGGGCTGCGGCGGCATGGTGACGCCCGGCGGTCAGAACGCGGGCGTGACCGGTGCCGCCGCGGGCGGCACGAGCGCCGGCGCCGATACGGGGCTGCAGCGCTGCGCGTCGCCGCTCGGCACGATCGCGGTCGACGACGGCCGCAATGCCGACTGGTGGGGCCCGTTCGGCAGCGCGACCAAGATGACGACGATCGACCCGCTGCTGCGCCTGGCCGTCCAGCAGTCGAACTGCTTCGTGATCACGTCGATCGGCAACCAGAAGAGCGACGCGCGCCTGTCGCGCATCACGCAGCTGCAGCGCAACTCGGGCGAATACCGCGCGGGCTCGAAGCAGCAGAAGGGCCAGCGTGTCGCGGCCGACTACTACATGGAACCGCAGATCGTCATCAACGATTCGCCGATCGGCGGCATCGGCAGCATGATCGGCGGGCTGATCGGCAACAGCGCGGTGGCGGCTGTGGCCGGCCACCTGCAGACGAAGGCATCGGTCGTCACGCTGACGCTGTTCGACGTGCGCTCGGCCGTGCAGATCGCGGCATCGGAAGGCAGCTCGACGGCGACCAACTACGGTGCCGCGCTGGGCGGCTTCGGCGGCGGCGTGGGCGGTGCGCTCGCGGGCTTCTCGTCGACGCCGGAAGGCAAGGCGACGGTCGTCGCGTTCATCGACGCGTACAACAAGATGGTCGTCGCACTGCGCAGCTACAAGGCGCAGGACGTCAAGGGCGGCCTCGGCCGCGGCGGCCAGCTGCAGGTCAACTGACGTTGACCGGCCCGCGGCGCGCCGCGGGCCGATTTCCGATTCGAGACTGTCCGTACGCGTGGTGTGATTCCGCGCGTACCGGCTTCGCTCATCTTTTTTGCTTCGAGGTGACCCCGATGAAAGCCGCTGCATTGATCGCATTGACCTGTCTGGCGCTGACCGCTTGCGGCGGCGACGACAATTCCTCGCCCGCCGCGTCCGGCGGATCGGGGACGAGCAACAACGGCGGCACTGGTGGCACAGGCGGTAGTGGAAGCGGCGGCAACGGCGGCAGCGGTGGCTCGGGCAGTTCGGGCGGTTCGGGCGGTTCGGGCGGCGGCACGATGACGTGGCGCTACGACGCGCAGCCGACCGCGGCGGATCAGGCGAGTTTCCTGACGCTCCTCAACAGTGAAGGCGCAAAGGGCTACCGCTATCTGGGCGACTATTACTACAACGCATCCAGCGGCGGTTCGCGCTCGATCTTCGTGAACGACGGCACCGCGCAGACCTACACGTACCAGTTGCAATCCACGCCGGGCGACTGGACGACGTTCCTCAACCAGGCCAACACGCAGGGCACGAACGGCTATCGCTACGAAGGGCCGCTCACGTACGGCTACCTGTATCGCAAGGATGGCGGTTCGTCGGCCACCTACACGTACACGACGACCGGCCTGCCTGCCGACCCGAACGCGTTCCTCACGCAGGCGAACGGCCAGGGCCAGTCGGGCTACTGGTTCCTGGGCCCGATGGTGATCGGCTCGGTACAGGCGAACGTGTACATGAAGAACAATGCGTCGGGCGCGACCTACACGTACGACGCCCTCGCGCCGACGACGAACGTCAGCGACTTCATCGCGCAGGCCAACAGCGAAGGCGCGAAGGGTTATCGCGCGAAGGGCGGGATGCTGTTCGGCAGCACGATCTCGTGGGTCTACGTGAAGGACCAGACGCAATCGCCGACCTTCACCTACCAGTCGGCCGCGATCCAGTCGACCGGCGCGAGCTTCGTGCAGCAGGCGAACGGTTTCGGTGCGCAAGGCTCCGCTTACCTGAGCGATATCGCGCTCGGCACCACGCCGCCGATCGTGACGGCATCGTTCTATTTCAAGCCGACGAACTGCACGGGCTTCCTGTGCACGACGCTCAATCCGCTCACGCAGAACTGAGCGGGCGCTGCCGGCACAACGGCGGTGCGCGGGCGATCCTGCCGGGTCGTTCCGCGCGGGTCGAATCGGGTGCCTCGGTGCGTCGCGAGATTCGTTGACGCATCTTTTGCCGCCGGCTTGCCGGCGGTGTTTCATTTCGGGCGTGCCTCCCGCGATTCGATGAAGCAACCTGTCCGGACGGACAGGTGCGCGACACACGATTCCGCCGTCGAGTTTCGTTCAAGTTCAAAACCATCATTCAAACAAATAGGACGTGTACTAAAAGGATAATGCACGCCTGATTTTCGCAGTGTCGTTTGGCATGATCGGGACATCGCTATCCCGATTGTTTCCATCGTGACGTCCATCCGCAGGGGATCTGCTGCAGGTCCGCGCCCAGGGCTCCGTCACGCCGAGTCATGTCATACAGCACGCTTCAGTCCATTCGCCGCTACCAGAGCATTTCGATGTTCGGGGGCGGCATCGTCGTCACGATCCTGATCCTGATCGCCTGCGGGCTCGGGATCACGTCGATCGTCTACGGCTATCTGGACGGCGAGCGGCGCAATTTCCTGAACGGTGTCGAGGAAGCCTCGGACGAGATACAGGTGGCCGAGACGTCGTTCCGCAACGGCGTCACGAATACGCAACTCATCTGGCGAGAGATCGGCGCGGCGCCGGCCGACGTCGTGCACACGTTCTTCGCCGACGGCCAGCAGCTCGCGATCAAGCCGTATCCGTCGCTCGTGGTCGGCGTGCCGGGGCAAACGGCGCAGCGCGACGAGGTCGCGCGCTATCTCGCGTTGTCGTTCCTGCTGTCGCGCATCTGCGCGGCGAGTTCGCTCAATCGCGGGCGCACGCTCGAGGGTTACCACTACAGCACGCGCACGGGCGTCTTCGGCCTCGTGCCGCACCTGACGCGCGACAATCCCGCACTGGCGTCGGCCGGCGCACGTGCGCACGTGCTCGATGCGTTGCGCGTCGATTTCGACGGCTCGCCGCCGGCCCCGAACGACGGTCGGCCGAATGTCCGCTGGCTGCCGCCCTACGTTAACCCCGTCACCGGGCAGGTGCGCATCCGCGTTGCCGCCGAGGCGCGCGCCGCCGGCCAGCCGTTCGCGGTGCTGGTCACCGAATACGCACCCGAATACCTGCTGTCATGGCTGCCCGGGCGGGCCCTGGCCGGCACGTTCTTCGTCACGTCGGCGGACAACCGGCTGATCGCGATCGATCCCGACGTCGAACGCACGAACGCACTCACCGAGCGCTTGTTGAACCTCGATGTCGCGCATCGTGGCGCCGTGTCCGCCGAGCCGCTCTTTCGCGACGGCGCGATCGTGTTCAGCAGCAAGCTCGCGGCAACCGGCTGGACGATCGCCTATGCGCTGTCGTGGGGCGACGTGGTGGCCGGCATCGGCGTGCAGGCCGGCGCGCTCGCGGCGTCGACCCTCGTTGCGATCGTCGTGATGTGGTTGCTGCTCGTGCGCTTTCACCGGCGCGTGCTTGTGCCGGTGTATGCACGCTCGGCCCGCGTGTTCGACAGCGAGGCGCTGTGCCGCAGCGTGATCGCGATGGCGCCGGTCGGCATCGGCCTCGTGTCGCTGTCCGACCGGCGCGTGATGCTCGCGAGCGACGCGCTCACGCAGATGCTGCTGCCGCATGAAGGCGATCACCATGCGCTGTCCGCGCAGGTACTCGAGAAGTACGACGCGTTCGTCGCGAACGGCGGGGCAGGCCGGACGATGACGACCGAACTCATGCTCGACGCACGCGGCGATGCGCCGCTGCACCTGGAGGTCATCGCGCACAGCGCACGTTATCAGGGCGAGGACGTGCTGATTGCGACGTTCGCCGACACGAGCGCGCAGCGCCGCCTCGTTCGTCAGCTCGAGGAAGCCGTGCGCGCGGCCGATTCGGCAAATGCGGCCAAGTCGTCGTTTCTCGCCGCGACGAGCCATGAGATCCGCACGCCGCTCAACGTGATCCTCGGCAACCTCGAGCTGCTCGAGCGCACGGCGCTCGATGCATCGCAGCAGAGCCGCGTGCGGACGTTGCGCGCGTCGGCCGAAGGGCTGCTCGCGATCGTCAGCGACGTGCTCGATTTCTCGAAGATCGAAGCTGGCGCGATGTCGGTCGAGTCGATCGAGTTCGACGTGATCGCGGTGATCGAGCGCGAGCTCGCGGCCTTCGCACCGGTCGCAAAGGCAAAAGGGTTGTCGCTGTTCGCCGATATCGATGCGAGCGGCGCGCAGCGGATGCGCGGTGATCCGACGCGGCTCGCACAGGTGGTCGGCAACCTGTTGAGCAACGCGATCAAGTTCACGAGCGACGGGCGTATCGTCGCGCGCGTGGCGGTCGGGCGGAGTGCGCGTGGTGCGCCCGAGATCGCGATCGGCATCGAGGATACCGGCATCGGGATCGACTTCGCGCAGCAGAACAGGCTGTTCAAGCCGTTCTCGCAGGTCGACGCATCGATCACGCGGCGCTACGGCGGCACGGGGCTCGGGCTCGCGCTGTGCGATCGGCTGGTCGCGGCGATGGGCGGCACGATTTCGGTCGACAGCGCGCCGCGTGTCGGCAGCCTGTTTACCGTGCGCTTGCCGCTGCGCGCGGGCATTGCGCCGAAATCCCCGGCCGGCGCGGGCGCCGGCCAGACGCTGATCGTCGTGTCGCCGGAGGACGCGTGGCGTGCGTTTGCATTTCCCCATCTGCGGGCATGGGGTTTCGACGTCGCGATGCATCCGAGTCCGATCGGGATTGCCGCCGGGTGCCTCGCGCGTGCACACGCGATCGTGCTCTTCGGCGACTCCGACCAATGGCGGCGCGAGGAGCTCGACAGTCTCGGCGGGGAGACCCCGGTCGTGCTGGCTACGCCGGACGGCCCGCTGCAGCCGGATGTCGCGGGCCGGACGATCCGCGTGTCGAGTTATTCGCTGAACGGGCTGTGCATGGCGATCGCGCAGGCGCGAGTCGCTACCGCCGAGTCGCCGCGCGGGCCGGGGCGCGCGACCGATTTCTGGCAGCCGTTGTTGCCGGCCTCCAGTGCGCGTGTGCCGCGTGTGCTGGTGGCCGACGATGCGGCGGTCAACGGGTCGATTTTCCGCGAGCAGCTGGATGTGCTCGGTTGCACGGTCCGGTGCGTGTCGTCCGGCGGCGCGGCGCTCGACACGCTCGCGAACGGCACGTGGGACGTGCTGCTGCTCGGTGCCGACCTGCCCGACATGTCGGCCCGGGAACTGGCGGAAGCCGTTCATGCGCGCGCCTTGCCGTGCGACATGATCGTCGTGGCATCGCATCTGGCGCCCGACGATGCCCGGCGCTACGCGGCATCGAACGTCGCGTGCGTGTTGACCAAGCCGGTGACGCTGGCCGACCTGCGCCGCGGCCTCGTACGCATCGCGCGGCGGCGCGGGATCGTGTTGCCCGCGGGCACGGCGGACGGGCGGCCTGCTTCGGGCGTAATGGCCGCTGCGGCGGCACACTGGCCAGGACGATAGAAATGGTGGCGCATCGGCGACGTAGATCGCCTGCGTCAGAACAGGGAAGGCAGACACGCCGCATTGCTTCGATGCCGCGTGAATTCGACTGAAGAAGGAAGGGTAAGGCAGTGCGCTATATGGGAAAGGTGTTCGGGCTGCTGCTTGGATTCGCGACGTTGCCGGAGAAATCCCGACGGGATTTCCTGACGAAGCTGAACGAATTCATGATGATGTCGCCGTCGCAGAAGCGGCGGGCCATCACCGAGTGGCAGCACGCCGCGGATGACAGGTCTGGTGAGCAGGACAAAACCGCGGTCAAGCATTAGGGCGCGGCTTCGGCCGCCTTGCGGGACGGGATGGATCGACGGCGTGGGGGCGCCGCCGATCGGACGTGCATGGGCGGCGGACTCTCGACGGTTCGGCCCGTAACGTCACGCCGGGCGCGTCTGCGTGCGTGATGGCTTGTGCGTCGGATCATGGCGGGTACAGGCCGGCACGCCGGATCGCAGAGCCGCCGCGGAACCCGTCTATTATCTTAAAATTACGCTGCGCACCGCCGGGTTCGCCGAACGCCGCGACGCGACCGTGTTGCGGGACCGATTCAAGTCCCGGCGCGTCGCACAACATGGCACGTCAGGCCGCGTGTATCGGGAGAAGAAGATAAATGGATGAATTTTTTGTGCGAGTGATGGTGGCGGACGATCATCCTTCGTCCGCACTCGGAATGTCGCAGGCGCTCGCGGGCAGCAGCACGATCAAGCTGCTCGGCACTGTCTCGAATTCGACCGATCTCGTGGCGATGCTCGACGAGCAGCAAAGTGACGTGCTCGTCGTCGACTACGTCATGCCCGGCGGCAAGTATGGCGACGGTCTTTCACTGCTGTCCTTCCTCCAGCGTCGCTACCCGGCACTTCGCCTCGTGACGATCACGATGATCGACAACCCGAGCGTGCTGCTCGCGATCCAGAAGCAGGGTGTCGGGTGCATCCTGAGCAAGTCCGATGCGATTTCGCATCTGGTCGGCGCGGTGCATGCGGCTTTCGTCGGTGCCAATTATCTGTCTCCGTTCGTCAAGAAGCTGCTGGAGGATTGCCAGCCGTCGGCGGGTGTCCGCACGCTGACCGCCCGCGAGATCGAAGTCGTGCGGCTTTACGGGGCCGGCCTGACGGTCGGCGAGATCGCCGTCCAGCTTCATCGCAGCAAGCAGACGATCAGTTCGCAGAAATCGAGCGCGATGAAGAAGCTCGGTATCGTTCGCGATGCCGATCTGATTCGCTACGCGAGCGAGGGCCATCTGCCCGACTTGCCCGAGGCCGGTGCATGAACGGCGCCCGGCGGACAGTACCGAGTGACCCGGACAACGCATGACGCGGTGCCGGTGCCGAGACGACTTCGACGACACCTATGCCCACCAAACTGAAAACGCTGATCGCGCATGCCGCGGCCGCGGGCCGCAAGCCGTTCGAGCCGGGGCGCGTGCGACGCCAGCAGCAATGGTTGCTGTACGGAAGCGGTGTGGTGATCACGGTGTTCGTGCTGGTCTGCGCGGCACTGGTCGCGCAGCTCGACCTGCAGGAGTCGGTTGCGCGTGACCGTTCCGAGT
Source organism: Burkholderia sp. 22088 (assembly GCF_052045915.1). NCBI lineage: Bacteria > Pseudomonadati > Pseudomonadota > Betaproteobacteria > Burkholderiales > Burkholderiaceae > Burkholderia > Burkholderia sp. 22088. Next base: position 337,658 of record NZ_JBQEPY010000002.1, on the reverse strand, counting down.
TCCTGCTACGCAAGGCTGACCTGCTCGCGGAGATGGAGGTGGTCAGGGCGCTCCAGAATCGCTATGTCGAAAACCTCGAGTTGATGGCCCGGCAATTGCCGACCGCGCCGTCCGATGCACTCAAGCGGTTTGCCGACGATCGCGGCAGGCTGGCCGTTCTCGGACACACGGGACGCGTGGCGGTGGCCGCGTTCGCGGCCGATCCGTCGCCCCGGCCAGGGGGGGCCTACGCGCCGTTTCTCGCGGCGTTTCTCGAGCCGGTCGAGAAGACGGGTGTCATGCCGCCGAGGCAGCCCGGCGACCCGGGCATGGGCGGATATCTGATCGATCCGGACGGCGACTTCGTCATCGTGGCCGGGTATCCGCTGGTGAAGGCGACGCTCGCGCTGCCGGCCGGTTTCGACGTGAAGGCGTTGATCCGGCAGTTGCAGCCGCCGGCCGAGTTTGTATCGGCGGCTGCCGCGCCCGGCAATCGGCAGATTTTTCTGGACCGGCGGCAGGATCCGCTGCTCGGGCGGTCCGTGCTGCGGTTCGCGCAGGCGGTGCGGGACAGCCAGGGCAAGCCGGTCGCATGGTTTGTCGTCGTCGCGCGGCCGGAGATCGACGACATCCTGCGCGCCTCGTCCTCCGGCCATGACTATGCACTGGTCGATTCGCACACGAATGTCCTGACCGGCCGGCAGGCGGCCCCCGCGCTGACCGCCCGCGCGCTCGATTATGCGCGCGCGGCCGGTGGCGAGCGGGCCGCCGCACACCGTGTCGGCACGAGTATCGTCATCGGCGACCGCATGCCGGGGTTCCGCGAGGTGCTGACCGCAACGTATTCGTGGCGCGGCCTGTTCGACGACGTGGCCGTCCGCCTGGGTATCGCAACCGGTCTCGCGTTGCTCGCGATCGGGACGGTGTGGTTCGCGATCGTCATGTTCGACCGGCGCGCGCTGCGCCCTGCCAACCGCCGCGCGATCCGGCTGATCGAAAGCGAGGCGCTGAACCGCACGCTGATTCGCACGGCGCCGGCCGGCATCATGCTGCTGGCGCTGGCCAACGGCGACGCGATGGCGCGCAACGAGGCCGCACAGGCTTATGGCGGCACCGGCATGGCGCCGTCGCTCGGCAAGCGCATCTGGCAGGCATACCGCGACAGTATCGCGGGCGGTCGGAAACCGCGCGTCGTCACGCACGAGTTGTCGGTCGACCGCGCCGATGGCGGGGCGGCCTACCTTGCCGCGCATATCGTCCGTACCCGCTATCGCGGCGTCGATGTACTGCTCTGTACGCTGACCGACATCACCGCGCGCAAGCAGGCCGAGGACAAGCTGCGCGAGGCACGCGAAGCCGCGGACGACGCGAACAAGGCGAAGTCGACCTTCCTGGCGACGATGAGCCACGAGATTCGCACGCCGCTGAACGCGATCGTCGGCAATCTCGAATTGATGGCGCGTGCGGCATTGCCATCGACCGAACAGCGTCGGCTGCAGACGGTCATGTCGTCGTCCGACGCACTGCTGCGCGTGATCAACGACGTGCTCGACCTGTCGAAGGCCGAATCCAACCAGATGGTGCTGGAAGCCGTGCCGTTCGACCTGCGAGCCGTGCTGCTCGACGTCGCGGCGATCTTTCGTCCGCTCGCCGAAGCGAAACGGCTCGTACTCGAATGCCGTGTCGCGCCGGGGCTGGCCGACGGTTACGTCGGCGATCCGACCCGCCTGCGCCAGATCGTGTCGAACCTTGTCAGTAATGCGATCAAGTTCACCGAGCATGGCAGCGTGACGATCGACGCGCTGCCTGCCGTCGCTTCCGGCAGGCAGCACGGCGTCGAAATCTCGGTGCGCGACACGGGCATCGGCATTCCTGCGGAAGCGCTACCGGCGCTGTTCGATGTGTACGTGCAGACCGATCCGTCGATTTACCGGCGCTTCGGCGGCACGGGGCTGGGGCTGCCGCTTTGCGGACGTCTCGCGCGCCTGATGAGCGGTGCGCTGACGGTCGACAGCCAACCGGGTGCGGGGACGACCTTCACCGCATCGCTGCCGCTGGCGAGGGCGCCGTCCGGATGGCGCGTTGCGTTCGACGACGAACCCGCCGCGGCGCCAGCGTGGCCGACGCGCCCGGACGGCGGCGTGCCGCTGCGCGTGCTCGTCGCGGAAGATCACCCGGCGAGCCGCGTGCTGTTGCGGGATCAGCTCGATGCGCTGAGCTACGATGCGACGATCGTCACGAACGGCGTCGAGGCGATGCGTGCGTACTTTTCGCAGTCGTTCGATGTCGTGCTGACCGATCTCGGCATGCCCGAACTCGACGGCTTCGCGCTGGCGAACTTCCTGCGCGAGCAGGGGGCGACGGTACCCGTGATCGCGATGACCGCGCACGCGACCGAAGAGGATCGTCGGCGGTGCGCGCAGGTTGGCGTCGCGGAGGTCGTGCTCAAGCCGCTGTCGATCGATGCACTCGATGCGGTGTTGCGGCGCCATGGGGGGCGCGGCGCGACGGCGTTGCACGCGGTCGATCGCGACGACCGGCAGGTGCCACTGATGACGGAAGAGATGCGCGAACAATTGCGTGCCGCGACGCTGCGCTCGCTGGCGGCGATCGACGCCGCATTGCTGCGCGGCGACGACGATTGCCTCAAGGGCGAGCTGCATTCGATGCGAGGCGGCTTCGCGCTGGCCGGCGACGCAGACGCGAGCGATGCGTGCGCGAGAGGCGAGCGTGCGCTGGCCGCGGGCGGTGTCGATGCGCTCAAGCCGGAATGGCCGGCGATGCGCGTGGAGGTGGAGGCTGCGCTGTCGAGATTGCCCGGCGACTGAACGGAACGGCGCCGTGTTTGCCGGCGCGACGGCGGGAGAGGCTTGCGACGTGGACGGCCGACGACCGCGGACGCTGCGCAGTCGTGCGCACTGGATCGTCGAGAGGTACGCGCTCGCCGGTCGATCGTATTCATGGACTGACGCGCGAACGCCATGATGGGCGCGGCGATGGTCCGACAGGCCGCCGCGCCGACACACCGCCGTGCCGCAAGCGAGGCGACACGCGGGCACCGCACGCCGCCGCGCAGAACGGCACGGCGCTCGACAACCGGTTATCCGGCATGACTGCGCCTCCGGCGGATGCCGGAGGCGGCTGCATCATTGCGTGGAATTGGCCCATCGCGCGCCGGATCGACTTCGGATACCCATCAGCCGTTGCGGAAGATCTCCGCGTAAGCACTCAACGCCGGCACCCCGCCAAGGTGCGCATACAGCACCTTCGACCCCGGCTCGAATTCCCCGCGCCGCACCTTGTCGATCATCCCGTGCATCGATTTCCCTTCATAGACGGGATCGGTCAGCATGCCTTCCAGCCGCGCACACAGACGAATCGCCTCCAGCGTGCCATCGTTCGGGAGTCCGTATTCCGGCCCGGCATAGCGCGTGTCGAGCACCACGTCCTTCGTTTCGATATCGCGCCCCAGCCCGACCAGCTCGGCCGTGTGCCGTGCGATCCGCGTGATCTGCTCGTGCGTGCGCTCGGGCGTCGCCGACGCGTCGATGCCGATCACGCGATCCGCGCGTCCGTCGGCCGCGAAGCCGACGACCATCCCCGCCTGCGTGCTGCCCGTGACCGAGCAGACCACGATGTAATCGAACTTGAAGCCGAGCTGCGCTTCCTGTTCCCGCACTTCTTCCGCGAAGCCCACGAACCCGAGCCCGCCGAGCGGATGCTCGGAACACCCGGCTGGTATCGGATACGGCTTGCCGCCCGACTGCCGCACGCTTTCCATCGCTTCTTCCCAGCTGCGGCGAATGCCGATATCGAAACCGTCGGCGACGAGCCGCACGTCGGCACCCATCATCCGCGACAGCTGGATGTTGCCGACGCGGTCGTACACAGGGTCTTCATAGTTGACCCAGTGCTCCTGCACGAGCACGCACTTCATCCCGAGATGCGCGGCGACGGCCGCGACCTGGCGCGTCTGGTTCGACTGCACGCCGCCGATCGACACGAGCGTGTCGGCACCTTGCGAGAGCGCGTCGGGCACGAGGTATTCGAGCTTGCGCGTCTTGTTGCCGCCGAATGCGAGGCCGCTGTTGCAGTCCTCGCGCTTCGCATACAGCTCGACCTTGCCGCCGAGATGCGCACTCAGGCGCTTGAGCGGCTGGATCGGGGTCGGGCCGAACGTAAGCGGATAACGGGGGAAACGTTGCAGGTTCATCGACAAGCTCCGAGGGAAGGTGGGCAGGAAACCGGATCGGTCGGGTGCTGCTCGCACGCCGTGTCCCGATGGAAAAATGATAGGCAGGACGGCGCGAAATGAGCTTGCGAAATAAATGGTGAGGACCTACGTTATCGATGAGATATGGATAGTCGAGATAATTTTGATTCGCAAAATGGATAGGAGGCGCAATGAAATTAGATCGCGGTAGCACATCCCCGGCCGACGCCGCGCCGGCGCTCGATCGCATCGACCGGGCGATCCTGCGGCAGTTGCAGCAGGATGCGTCGATTTCGAACGTGAGTCTCGCCGCGAAGGTGAAGCTGAGCGCGCCGGCGTGTCTGCGGCGCGTCGAGCGGTTGAAGGAGATGGGATTGATTCGCGGCATCGTCGCGTTGCTCGACCCGAAGCCGCTGGGTGCCGGGATGCTGGTCGTGATCGGCTTCGTGCTGGATCGCTCGACGCCGGAGGCGTTCGCCGAATTCGAGAAGGCCGCACAGAAAGTGTCGGGGTGTGTCGAGTGCCACGTCGTGACGGGCGAATTCGACTACTTCATGCTGGTCCGCACGCGCGACAACGAGAGCTTCAACCGGTTGCATGCCGAACAGTTGCTGTACCTGCCCGGCGTGCGGCAGGTGCGCTCGTTCATGGTGCTCAAGGAGATTCTGTCGACGCACGCGTTGCCGGTGTAGCGCGGAGCGCCGTCGATTCCCGTTGGTGACGGATATGCCGTTTGGTCGATTGAAAACTCCCGATTGGGAGTATCAAATGGGAATTTGAATCAACCCATTTGGGAGTCGCCATGGCAGCAACCACACGTCTGCCCGACCGATTTCAACTTGCTGCTGAACCCGCTGCACGCGGATTTTGCTTCAAGTGTGAAAGTGATCGGCAAAGAAGCGTTCGTGCCGGATCCCCGCCTGTTTGGTTGATCAAAGAATTGCTTTGGTTGACGAATCGTCGTCGGCTGCTGCCCGGTCGCGTCACTCGGTCAGCGCTGCCACGGCGCGACGCCTGGAGGCGAGGTCTTGCCGAGACGCTCGCGTGCGTCTCGCACGACCGCCGCATCGAGTTCCCCGTCATCGGCCAGCGCCTTCAGCGCGGCGAGCACGATGCTCGCGCGGTCGACCTCGAAGAACGCGCGCAGCGCATCGCGCGTATCGCTGCGCCCGAACCCGTCGGTGCCGAGCGTCACGTAGCGGCGCGGCATGTAGGCGCGGATCAGCTCGGGCACCGCGCGCACGTAGTCGGTCGCGGCGACCACCGGGCCGTGCGTGCCTTCGAGCATCCGCGTGACATACGACGATGCCGGGCCGTCGCCGAGCCGTGACAGCCGTTCGGCCTCCATCCCGTCGCGCTGCAATTCGCTGAAGCTCGTGACGCTCCAGACGGTCGCATCGATCCCCCAGTCGTCCTTCAGCATCCGCTGCGCGGCGAGCACTTCGCCGAGAATCGCGCCCGCGCCGAGCAACTGCACGCGCGCGGTCGCGTTCGACTCGGCCGGCAGCCGGTGCATGCCCTTCAGGATGCCTTCGCGACGCGCGGCCGGATCGTCGCCGGGCATCGACGGCTGCGCGTAGTTCTCGTTCATGACGGTCACGTAATAGAACACGTCGCGCTGCTGTTCGACCATCTCGCGCATGCCGGCATCGACGATCGTGGCGACTTCGTACGCGAACGCGGGGTCGTACGCGCGGCAGTTCGGAATCGTCGACGCCGCGAGATGGCTGCTGCCGTCCTGGTGCTGCAGGCCCTCGCCGCCGAGCGTCGTGCGGCCCGACGTCGCGCCGACGAGGAAGCCGCGCGAGCGCTGGTCGGCAGCCGCCCAGATCAGGTCGCCGATGCGCTGGAAACCGAACATCGAGTAGTAGATGTAGAACGGCAGCATCGGCAGGTCGTGCACGCTGTACGACGTCGCCGCGGCGATCCACGACGACACCGCGCCGGCTTCCGAAATCCCTTCCTCGAGAATCTGGCCGCGCGTGTCCTCGCGGTAGTAGAGCATCGAGCCGAGATCCTCGGGTTCGTAGCGCTGGCCGAGCGGCGAGTAGATGCCGACCTGCCGGAACAGGCTCGCCATGCCGAACGTGCGTGCTTCGTCGGCCACGATCGGCACGATGCGCGGGCCGAGCTCGCGATCCTTGATCAACGCGGCAAGCATGCGCACGAGTGCCATCGTCGTCGACATCTCGCGGCCGGCCGCATCCAGCGCGAACGCACCCCAGGCCGGCATCGAAGGGACGGTCAGCCCCTTCGATGCCGCCATCCGCCTTCTGGGCAGATAGCCTCCCAGGGCAGCCCGGCGGGCATGCAGGTAACGCATTTCCGGGCTATCTTCCGCTGGCTTGTAAAACTTCAGCTGCTCGACGTCGCCGTCCGACAGCGGCAACCGGAAGCGGTCGCGGAACGCCTTCAGGTCGTCGACGTCGAGTTTCTTCTGCTGGTGGGTCGTCATCCGGCCCTGGCCGGCCGAACCCATCCCGTAACCCTTCATCGTCTTCGCGAGGATCACGGTCGGCTGGCCGCGATGAGCGAGTGCGCGAGCGTATGCGGCGTGCAGCTTGCGTGCGTCGTGGCCGCCGCGGCGCAGGCGGTCGATTTCGGCGTCGGTGAGCTGCGCGGCAAGCGCTTCGAGCGCCGGGTCGCGGCTGAAGAAGCGCGCACGGTTGTACGCGCCGTCGTTCGCGGAGAAGGTCTGGAACTGGCCGTCGACGGTATCGGCGAACGCGCGCGCGAGTGCGCCCGCGTGATCGCGTGCGAACAGCGGATCCCAGTCGGAACCCCACAGCACCTTGATCGTGTTCCAGCCGGCGCCGGCGAACAGCGCCTCGAGTTCGTCGATCACGCGGCCGTTGCCGCGCACCGGTCCGTCGAGCCGCTGCAGGTTGCAGTTGATCACGAACACGAGGTTGTCGAGCCCCTCGCGCGCGGCGAGCGACAGCGCGCCGAGCGATTCGGGCTCGTCCATCTCGCCGTCGCCGAAGAAGCCCCACACGGTGCGGCCGGCGGTGTTCGTGAGCCCGCGATGCTGCAGGTAGCGCATGAAGCGCGCCTGGTAGATCGCGTTGATCGGGCCGATGCCCATCGAGCCGGTCGGGAATTGCCAGAAGTCGGGCATCAGCCACGGGTGCGGATACGAACACAGCCCGGGCCCGGCGATTTCACGGCGATAGTGCGTGAGGTGGTCCTCGCCGAGAAAGCCTTCGAGATACGCACGTGCGTAGACGCCCGGCGACGAATGCGGCTGGAAGTACACGAGATCGCCGCCGGGGCCGCTTTCATGGCCCGCGCCGGCCGGTGCCGCGCGGAAGAAGTGGTTGAAGCCGACTTCGAACAGGTCGGATGCCGACGCGTAGCTCGCGATGTGGCCGCCGAGCTCGCCGTACGCCCGGTTCGCGCGCACGACCATCGCGAGCGCGTTCCAGCGCAGTGCCGCGGACAGCCGTTCCTCGAGATCGGCGTCGCCCGGATAGGGCGGCTGCTCGTGCGCGGCGATCGTGTTCACGTACGGCGTGACCGGGCCGCGCGGCGCCGCGAGCCCGCGGGTGTGCGCATGCGCGGCGAGCCGGCCGAGCAGATACTGGGCGCGCTCCTTGCCGACGTGCGCGACGACGGCGTCGAGCGCCTCCAGCCATTCGGCGGTTTCTTCAGGGTCGGCGTCGGCGTGAGCGGCGCCCGCGCGCCGCGTGGCATCGATACCGTTCGACAGGTCCGTCATCGCAGGTCTCCCGCGCGCCGGTTCGAAGCGGCGCGCATCAGTGGCAATCGGTCGGATCATGCTACCCGCCGATCTGCAAAATATGCGTCTGATTTCATTGGGATTTCGCGCGCCGATAGTGTAAATATTCCGGTTGTGGCCACTCTTCCGGAATATTTCGACCATGAGTTCAAACCCGCGGCGGCTCGACCGCATCGACATCGGCATCCTGAACCAGCTGCAGCAGAACGCGCGGATCACGAACGCGGAACTCGCGCGTGCGGTGAACCTGTCGGCCACGCCGTGCTTCAACCGCGTGCGCGCGCTGGAGAAGCTCGGGCTGTTCCGGCAGCAGGTCACGCTGCTCGACCCCGAGCCGCTCGGGCTGCGGATCAACGTGTTCATCCAGGTCAGCCTCGAGAAGCAGGTCGAGGACGCGCTGCAGCGCTTCGAGGAAGCGATCTCGCAGCGGCCCGAGGTGATGGAGTGCTACCTGATGTCGGGCGACGCCGACTACCTGCTGCGCGTCGTGATGCCCGACATGCGCACGCTCGAGCGTTTCATCATCGAGCGACTGACGACGATCCCCGGCGTATCGAACATCCGGTCGAGCTTCGCGCTGAAGCAGGTGCGCTACAAGACCGCGCTGCCGTTGCCGGCGTCCGGACTGACGCTCGTCGATCCGGACGAGGCGGCATCCGACTGGAGCTGAGCGGGGAGCCGCAGGCGACCCTGCTCGGTTTCCGACTGCAATCGGAACCATGACAAAGCGCCGACGATTGCCCGACGCCGTCGAAAGGCGCGGCGTGCGGCGCGACGGATCGCTGCCGCAGCGGCGTGCAGGGCGCTTGCATCGTCACGACGCCGCGCGGCACGATCGCGTATGCTCGTCCCGTCAGCGGCAACGGCGGCTGCCGTTGCCGGATCAATCGTGTGACGACCGATCAACGAGCGAGGGCATGATGGCTAGACAGACGATGGCGGAATACCTGGCGAAGACGCTGGCGGCAGCGGGCGTCGAGCGTATCTGGGGCGTGACGGGCGACAGCCTGAACGGCCTGTCGTTCAGCTTGAGCCAGATCGGCTCGATCCGCTGGATGCATACGCGGCACGAGGAAAGCGCCGCGTTCGCGGCCGGCGCGGATGCCGCGTCGACCGGGCGGCTCGCGGTGTGCGCGGGCAGTTGCGGCCCCGGCAACCTGCACCTGATCAACGGCCTCTACGACTGCCACCGCAATCATCAGCCGGTGCTCGCGATCGCCGCGCACATCCCGTCGACCGAGATCGGCCTCGGCTACTTCCAGGAAACGCATCCGCAGGAGCTGTTCCGCGAGTGCAGCCACTTCGCGGAACTCGTGACGAACGCATCGCAGTTCCCGCGCGTGCTCGCGCGCGCGATGCGCACCGCGATCGACGAGCGCGGCGTCGCGGTGATCGTGCTGCCGGGCGACATCGCGCTGGGCGACGGCCCGGACGAAGCGCCGGCCTGGAGCGAATCGGCGCCGCCGTCGATCCTGCCGGCCGACGCCGATCTCGACCGGCTCGCGGCGCTGCTCAACGCGTCCGACGCGGTCACGCTGCTGTGCGGCAGCGGCACGCAGGGCGCGCACGACGAGGTGGTCGCGCTGGCCGACACGCTCGGCGCGCCGGTCGTGCATGCGCTGCGCGGCAAGCAGTTCGTCGAATGGGACAACCCGTTCGACGTCGGGATGACGGGGCTGATCGGCTTCAGTTCGGGCTATCACGCGATGGAATCGTGCGACACGCTGCTGATGCTCGGCACGGATTTCCCGTACCGGCCGTTCTATCCGTCGAACGCGAAGATCGCGCAGATCGACTGGAAAGGCTCGCAGCTCGGCCATCGCGCACCGCTCGCGCTGGGTCTCGTCGGCACCGTGAAGGAAACGATCGCGGCGCTGCTGCCGCGCCTGACGCGCAAGACGCAGCGGCGTTTCCTCGAGAATGCGCTGAAGCACTACGCGGCCGCGCGCAAGGGGCTCGACGATCTCGCGGTGGCCGAGCCGCCGGGCCGCGCGATTCATCCGCAATACCTGACGAAGATCGTCGACGAAGTCGCAGCGGAGGACGCGATCTTCACGGCCGACGTCGGCACGCCGACGCTGTGGGCCGCGCGCTACCTGACGATGAACGGCAAGCGGCAACTGCACGGTTCGTTCAATCACGGCTCGATGGCGAATGCGATGCCGCAGGCGCTCGGTGCGCAGGGCGCGCATCCGGGGCGGCAGGTGGTGTCGCTGTCCGGCGACGGCGGGCTGTCGATGCTGCTCGGCGACCTGCTCACCGCTCGCCAGCTCAAGCTGCCGGTCAAGATCGTCGTGTACAACAACAGCCTGCTCGGCTTCGTGTCGATGGAGCTGAAGGCGGCCGGCTATCTGGACACGAACGTCGACCTGAGCCCGACCGATTTCGCGGCGATCGCGAAGGGCGCGGGCATCTTCAGCGTGCGGGTCGAGCACTCGGAGAACGTCGAGGAAGCGCTGCGCACGGCGTTCGCGCATGACGGGCCGGCCGTCGTCGACGTCGTCACGTCGAAGTACGAGCTCGCGATGCCGCCGAAGATCGAACTCGCGCATGCGAAGGGCTTCAGCCTGTTCATGCTGCGCGCGATCCTCAGCGGGCGCGGCGACGAGATCGTCGAGCTGGCGAGAACCAACCTGCGGTGAGACGCGCCGCGCACGGGGCGGGCGTCGGCCGTTGATCCGGTACGAATTGATCAGGGGAATCAGGGTCAATCTTCACGTCGCCTTAAGTTTGCGTTTCCTAGAATCGATTTGATCGTCGCGCTTCCCGCGACGGACCGATTCGTCCAGGAGGATGCGCATGCCGAAGCCCCGTGTCGCCGTAGCCCTGTTCCATGAAGTCTTCGGCGCGTCGTTGCCGACGGCGCAATCGCTCAAGGGCTGCCGATGATCTGGCCGAACGTGTGGCGTGTCTCGGCACTGTTCGTGCGCGAGTGGGTCGGCCGTCCGGCCGCGGTGGGCGCGTTGTGCCCGAGTTCGCGGCAGCTGGCGCGCGAGATGGCCGACGCGGTGCCGGACGGTGACGGGCTGGTCGTCGAGCTCGGCGGCGGCACCGGCGCGATCACCGCGGCCTTGCTCGAACGCGGCGTCGCGCCACGGCGGCTCGTCGTGGTCGAGCGTTCGCCGGCGTTCGTCCAGCATCTGCGGCGACGTTTTCCGGGCATCTCGATCGTGTCGGGCGACGCGCGGCAGCTCGAACGCCTGCTGCCGCCCGACGCGCGCGTCGACGCGATCGTGTCGTGCCTGCCGCTGCGCACGCTGCCGCGCCAGGACGTGACGGCGATCGTCGGCCAGTGCCATCGCGTGCTGTCGGCCGACGGCGTGATGATCCAGTTCACGTACGACCTGCGGCCGCCCGGGCGGCATCCGCTGGGCGATCCGGCATTTGTCGCCTGCGGCAGCCGGATCGTCTGGGCGAACATTCCGCCTGCGCGCATCGTGACCGTGCGCAACCTCGCCGCCGAACACGCGGAATGACGCCGCAGCGCGCGCGGCGCCCGGCCGTGGCGCCTCGCCGTCGCCTTTCATAATCCATTCGATGTCTTCCAGTTTCCATTCACATTGACGTCACATCCGGTTCCTACCATCGCCTTTCATTTCGAAAGCATCAACGGCGGGGAGAACCGGCACCATGAATCGAATCAAAACGGCGGCGCTGCTGTGCGCGGGCGCCTTTGCGCTCGCCGGATGCGGCAGCGACGACGGCCCGACCAGCACGTCGCCCACCCAGCCGCCCGTTCAGACGGCCGCGCGCAACGTGATCTTCTTCCTCGGCGACGGCATGGGGATGACGACGCTGACGGCCGCACGCATCTACGGTGTCGGTGAAGACGGCGCGCTCACGATCGATACGCTGCCGGAAACCGCGTTCGTGAAGACCTATTCGAACGATGCGCAGGTGACGGACAGCGCGCCGTCGATGTCGGCGTACATGACCGGCGTGAAGACCAACAACGAAGTGATCTCGATGTCGCCCGACACGAAGGCGATCGAGCCGAGCGCGAGCCTGACCGGCAATTGCGGCGCGAACAACGGCAAATCGGCGACGACGCTGCTGGAGATCGCGAAGGCGAAGGGCATGGCCACCGGTGTCGTGACGACCACGCGCGTCACGCACGCCACGCCCGCTGCGACGTATGCGCACGTGTGCCATCGCGACGCCGAGAACGACATCGCGGCGCAGCTCGTGCCGGGCGGCGCGGGCTACAACGGCGCGCTGGGCGACGGCGTCGACGTCGTGCTCGGCGGCGGCACGCAATTCTTCGTGCCGAAGGACGGCGGCGGCAAGCGCACCGACGGCCGCAACCTCGTCAACGAGCTGAAGGCGAAGGGTTATGCGTTCGCGCAGAACCGCGACGACCTGCTGGCCGCCGATGCGACGAAGAGCGGCAAGCTGGTCGGCCTGTTCTCGTCGAGCCACATGAGCTACGACCTCGATCGCGGCGCGACGAAGGAGCCGAGCCTCACCGACATGGCGACGCGTGCGCTCGACGTGCTGCAGAAGAATCCGAACGGTTATTTCCTGATGGTCGAAGGCGGCCGGATCGACCACGCGCTGCACGACACCAATGCGAAGCGCGCACTGCAGGACACGGTCGCGTTCGACAACGCGATCAAGGCCACGCTCGACAAGGTGCGCAAGACCGATCCCGACCTGAAGAACACGCTGATCGTCGTCACGGCCGACCACGACCACACGCTGGTGCTGAACGGTTATGCGGCGCGCACCGGCAAGACCGAGGCGGGCAAGGCCGGCGTGCTGGGCGTGCTGCGCAACTACCAGACGGGCGCGGTCGCGAAGGACGCGGACGGCGCGCCGTACACGATCATCGGCTTCGGCAACGGCGAGAACCGCGTGCAGGGCAGCCGCGCGGGCACCGCGCTCACCGACGCGGTGACGGGCGCCGACGACTATCGCCAGGAGGCGGTCGTGCGAATGGAGAAGGGCAACGAGACGCACGGCGGCACCGATGTGTTCCTCGGTGCGATCGGCCGCGGCGCGGAGGCGTTCCACGGCGTGATCGAGAACAACAAGGTTTTCGAGCTGGTGCGCAACGCGGTGCAGCTTTGAGCGCCGACAACACGGGTACAGGGGAATACAGGATGTCGACCATCAAGTGCATCGCGGCGGCGCTGGCCGTCGCGGGTTTCGCATGCGGCGCGGCGCAGGCCGCCGGCCAGGCGAAGAACGTGATTTTCTTTCTCGGCGACGGCATGGGGCCGACGACCGTGACGGCGAGCCGGATCTACAAGGTCGGTGAGTCGGGACAACTGACGATGGAGAAGCTGGCGCGCACCGCGCGCATCAAGACCTTCTCGAACGACGCGCAGACGACCGACAGCGCGCCGTCGATGGCCGCGTACATGACCGGCGTGAAGATGAACAACGAAGTGCTGTCGATGTCGTCCGACACGCGCGCGGTTGCACCGGGCAGCGACGCGAACGGCAACAAGACGGTCAACAACTGCGCGCCGGGCAACGGCCAGCCGGTCGCGACGCTGCTGGAGCTGGCGAAGGCGCGCGGCAAGGCGGTCGGCGCGATCACGACGACCGAGCTCACGCACGCGACGCCTGCCGCGACCTATTCGCACATCTGCCATCGCGACGCGCAATACGATATCGCCGCGCAGGCGGCGCCGGGCGGCGCGGGCTACAACACGGCGCTCGGCGACGGCGTCGACGTGCTGATGGGCGGCGGCCGCAACCACTGGACGCCGTTCGATCCGGTGGCCAACAGGCGCGGCCGCGCGGACGGGCGCAACCTGCTCGACGAGATGAAGGCGAAGGGCTACACGGTCGTCGCGACGAAGGATCAGCTCGCGCAGGCCGGCAACGGCAAGCTGGTCGGCTTGTTCAGTTCGACGAGCCATCTCGAGTACGAACTGGACCGCGTCGCGGGCAAGGGCGAAGGGCCGTCGCAGCCGAGCCTTGCCGAGATGACGTCGAAGGCGATCGACGTGCTGTCGAAGCATTCGAACGGCTATTTCCTGATGGTCGAAGGCGGCCGGATCGATCACGCGCTGCACGGCACCAACGCGAAGCGCGCGCTCGAGGACACGGCGGCATTCGACGAAGCGATCCGCGTCGCGCTGTCGAAGGTCGACCTGTCGAACACGCTGATCGTCGTGACGGCCGACCACGACCACACGATGACGATCAACGGCTATTCGAAGCGCGGCAACCCGATTCTCGACATCAGCCGCAACTATCGCGACGGCCAGCCGAGCAAGGACGCCGACGGCAATACCTACACGACGCTGGTGTTCGGCAACGGCGCGAACCGGCCGAACGTGCGCGCGTCGGTCGATTCGGCCACCGCGACGAACGATGCGTATCTGCAGGAAGTCGGCGTGCGGATGGGCAGCGCGGGTTCGGAAACGCACGGCGGCGGCGACGTGATGCTGTTCGCCGACGGCGCCGATGCGAAGGCGTTCAAGGGCACGATCGACAACACGAAGGTGTTCGGTCTCGTGCGCTCGGCGTTCGGGTTCTGAGGCGGGTGATGGCACGATGAACAGGAACGCACGATGAAACGCCGGATCCTATGTGCGCTCGCCTGCGGGATGATTGCACTGCCGGCGTGTGCAGCGGCCGATCTCGACGCCGTGCTGCTGCACGAGAGCCGCACGGTGACGGCCGACGGCGTGACGCGCACGACGCTGTATCGCGAACGGATGGTGCGGCGCGACGGGCACGTGTGGGTCGAACGCGTGCTGCCCGCCGCGGCGGCCGGCGGCGGTCAGGGCGACGATCACGATCATGACCACGATGCAGGCCCGGGCCGCCGCGCCGGCGTGCAGCCGGCGGCTGCCCACGCGGGCCACAAGCATTTCAACTTCCAGGCGGCTGCACGGCATGTGACTTACGACGGCAAGACGGCGCGCATCGAGTACGTCGATGCGGCGAACCGGACGGTCGTCAGCGTGCCGCCGGCCGAGTACGAAACCACGGGCTTCGACGGCTCATGGGACAACGCGTACTACGTCACGCCGCCGTCGCAGCTGAAGCGGCTCGCGGTCGCGAAGCGCGGTGACGCGCCCGGCACCCTCTGGTACGAGCAGGCGGTCGATACGCCCGGCGCGCGCGGCGTGAACCGGATCCTGTGGAGCGAGACGCTGCAGGCGCCGCTGTCGGTCGAATACCGGAGTGCCGACGGCCGCGTCGTGCGCAAGCTGACGTTGACACCGGCGCCGGCCGCGCGGCGCGAGCCGCCGCCGTGGACGACGCTCGCCCGCTACGCGCGCAAGGAATACGCCGACTATCTGGATTGACCGGCGGGCGGCGACACGCTACCGATTACCCGACGGCTTCCGTCGCCCGGTCGATCGTACGATGCGTACGCGGGGTTTGCGGTCAGGCCGGCCGGTATCGCCATCGCGATACGGCCGGGCGCTGGCCGCTTTCTTCTCTTTCCGAAGTCGTGTCGCCCGGCAGGGGCGGCCGACGATCCGCTAGAACCGCGCGCCGTCCGGCACGCGCGTTGACGGCCGCGACGCGACCCGCTTGATGAAGCGGTCGAGCGGTGTCGCATAGCCGCGCGCGATCGCCGCGCTCAGCACCGCCGACAACGCCAGATACGCGATCAGCAACAGCAGCCGGGTGTCGCCATGCGTGGCCGACGGCGGCCAGAACGTGCGCAGCCCGCCGAGCACGATCAGGTGAAACAGGTACAGCTCGTAGCTCAGCGTGCCGGCCCGGCGCAACGGCGCGAGCAGGCGGCCCTGCGCGCGCGTGCCGTTGACGTGCGCGCCGATCAGCAGCACGGCCGTGCCGAGCGCCATCGCGGTGACGCCGGCGACGTGGCTTTCCGCGATCGGCCAGGCCAGATACAGCGCGGCCATCGCCGCCGCGACGAGCCCCTGCACGAGCGGCGCGGCGAGCCGCTGCCAGCTTTTGCGCTCGGCCAGCAACGCGGTGCAGCAGCCGATCGCGATCCCGTCGAACGACGCGAAGTACGCATAGAGGAACCCGCCTTCGTCGCCGGCGTGCGTGAAGCGGTACACGGGCCCGATCGCGGCGACGGCCACCCAGAACGCGACCAGCCGCGCATCGCGGCGCAGCGCGATGCACAGCAGCGGAAACGACAGGTAGAACACCTCTTCGACCGACAGCGACCACAGCACGCCGAGCGCGTAGTTGACCCACCCGTATGCGCCGATCAGCACGTTCATCCAGAACGTCAGCGACGCGAGATTCACGAGCCAGAACGACACGGCGACGCCCTCCGGCGCGTGGTTCCGGAAGATCGGCACGCCGGCCGCCGCGAGTCCGTTGACGAGCGCGAGCAGCAGGAGCAGGCACGGGACGATGCGCGCGACGCGCGACACGTAGAACGCGCGCACGTCGACCGCGCCGAGGTTGCCCCAGCGGTGCCGCGCATTCGACGTGATCAGGTAGCCCGAGATCGCGAAGAACATCGTCACGCCGTAGTTGCCGTTGCGCACCACCGCATGCACCGTTTCCCAGCCGAATACGCGCGCGAGCGATGTCTCGCGCAGCGAGTAGGGGATGTTGAAGTGATGCAGCAGGACGAGCACGATCGACACGCCGCGCAGCAGGTCGATCCGCGCGTTGCGCGGGCCGGCGCTCATTGGGGCCTGCCCGGTTCGGCGAGGGCGGGCAGCGTCGCCAGGAACGTGTCGCGTGCGCGCAGGCCGGCGTTCGGCGTCTGCCGCTC
Source organism: Burkholderia sp. 22088 (assembly GCF_052045915.1). Taxonomy (NCBI): domain Bacteria; kingdom Pseudomonadati; phylum Pseudomonadota; class Betaproteobacteria; order Burkholderiales; family Burkholderiaceae; genus Burkholderia; species Burkholderia sp. 22088. The sequence continues at coordinate 321,050 of NZ_JBQEPY010000002.1, read as the reverse complement.
GTCGTCCTGTATCAGGTACGCGAACGCGAGCGTGCGCGGCCCTTTGGCCGCCCAGCCGACGAACCAGCCGTACGCATGCGACGCGTCGTACTTGCGCCCCGGCGACCCGGTGCCCGTCTTGCCGTGCACGATCCAGCCGCCGGGCTGCGTGTCGATCAGCGTGATGCGCTCGGTCATGTCGTACGCGTGCGCGCTGACGGGCAGCGTCCGGTTCGCGATCTTGCGCATGAAGCCGACCTGTTCGAGCGGCGAGATGCGCAGCGACGCGTTGACCCATGCGCCCATCACGCCGTTCAGTTCACCCACCTGACTGGTGGCGTCCGCGTTGCCGTAGCCGAACGCGGTCGTGTACTGCTGGAAGCGCGCCTGCCCGAGCGCCTGGGTGACCTGCTGCGAGTACCAGAACACCGACAGCTTCATCCAGCGCGCCGGATCGGTCGGCTCGCGCCACGGCGCGCCGCCCCAGTCGGGGTAGCCGGTGTGGAAATCGAGCGTCGGTGTGTGCGCGTCCTTCAGGACGCCCGCATCGAAGCCCATCAGGCTGATGGCGATCTTGAACGTCGACGCGGGCGTGACGCGGGTCGCGCAGTCGCCTTGCTGCACGAGCACCTGGCCGGTGGCGGCGTCGGCGACGACGGTGCAGACCGGGTGGGCATGGGAAGTCGCGCTGGCCAGAAGGCCGGCGACGAGGGTGAACAGCGCGCGGCGCCAGTGCTTCAAGTGACACTCCTTCGGATGGGGCGGCACACAGTGTATCGACGGATCGCCGGCTGTCGACCTGTCACGATTGACGGGCGGCAGGCGCTTCATGACACGGGATGACACGATCGAACCCGGATATCCGCGGATATCGAGCAGTCGTGGGGCAATGCGCCGTTGCTCAATATCCGGCAAGGGCGTAATAGATCCCGAGGCACGCAACGGCGATGAGCGGGAGCGCGATGACGATGAAGGCAATACGATCGATGCCGCGCAGGCGAGTCGCGCCGACATACAGGCAGAGGGATCCGAAAAAGAGCGTCGCCGGCCAGTAGATGGCGCCGTAAAGGACCGGGATGACCCAGATCGGCAGGTCGATGCCGATGTCACTCATTCAGGATGTTCCGTTGTGTGTGGATGTGCGTTCAATCATGTTCAACTGGCGCCATGATACGGCTTGTCGGCTCCCGACGATTGCCCCGCATGGGCTGCGATCGCCGCAATCACTGGCCGCGTGCGCTGGCGTTGGCACCGTCGCTCCCGCTTCGCGCCCGCCTGCTTTCGTCCTGCGGACGGGCATGGCGCAATCGAGCTGGATGCGGTAACGCCGGCTTCATCACGTCACCCCGTTGCTGGCGGTTGCGGCCCAGTCGGCCGGCGAGCGACCCATGAAAAACTGGTTTCGCCACGTCGCTATGCCAAGATTGACCGCGCGGACGCTCACCACGTTGACGAGATCCTGCTGCCGCAGCCAGGTCGATGCGGAAAGCGCTGCGTGTGCAACCGCGGTCGCCCCGGCCTTGTTCAGCAGCGTCGGCGTGCTCGAGAGCACGGTGATGGTGGCGACCGCTTTCGACGTCTGGCCAGCCGGGCCGACCGCACGCATGTTGCCGATCCAGACGCCGCTCTGGATCACGCCCGGAACTGTGGATGTCGCACGCTGGATCTGACGGACGTCGTCCATGCGATCGTCATCGATCAGCCGCGTTACCGCAAAACGACTGCCGACGAACAGAAGCACGGCAACGCCGGCCAGGATTGCCCAGTGCCTCCGGCCAACCGGAGCGGTATCCTCGACGGGCACCGCGACACGCACGACCCTGCTGGCGGTGAGCAGATCTTGTATGGATTGGCGGCTCGGCCTGTTGAAAACGAGCAGATACAGCAATGCCATGCCCCAGAAGAACATGATTGCGCTGTTTGCGGTGGCGAGCCATTGCATGCCCGGATCGTGAAGCGCGGGCAGGTCGATAAAGCCGATGCCGCCGAGTATCAGCGGAACGGCGATCAGCGCGTACCGTGCCCAGGCGCGACAGTACCCGGGACCGGATGCGCCAGGCGCGGCGCTATCGGCAACACGGATCTTCATTAGCCGCTTGCCGAACGACTGGTGCCGATTTCCGCCTTCGAGCAGGCCAAAGTAAATGGAACCGATCAGGAAGCCGATCAGCCTTCCCCAATCGCCGATCGTCGAAAGGGCATCGAAGAACAGGATCGCGATTGCCAGCCCGATCAGTCCGAGAATGAATGAATCGATCGAAAAGGCGGCGGTTCGTCGCCAGAAGCCTGCGGCGCCGTGCGATTGTTGGTTTTCATTGCGCTCCATTGTCGTCGCCCCCGATGCGTTGTGGTCGTCGAGCCGTTCGGGCTCGTTGCGGCTCGCGGCCGCGGGATGGTTGATGCCGATGCTGCCCCGACGGTGACAGGCAGATCATATCGACCGGCTTGACGCGGAATTGCAAACTATTGTGAGCAATGCGCCACCGCGAACGCCCTTCATCCCGCGCGGGGCTTATCGGTGATCGACCCGAACGTGGCGAAACGTGCGCTGCCGGACGGATACCTCGACCCCTGCGAACGTATCGGCGCGTGCGCAGGACCGAGACGGGCACCAGCGGACATGAAAGGCCGGAAGCGATTTTCGTGGATTTTCGTGAGGCCGTCGAACGCGCGGGTCCGGTCCGACGCGATGGCCGCTGTCGCACGCGCGCCGCAAATCGGCGAGGAACAATGAAAAAACCCGCCGGCAGGCTGGCGCGTGCGGGCGGGCGAAGACACCTCGGGCCGACCGGCGCGGGTGTCGCGTGAAGAACGGAGAACCGGGTTGCGTCAGAACTTGTGGCGCAGCGCGAGACGCACGGCCACCTGGTTCGATGTCGACGACGGCGCGTCGGTGCCGGGGATGAACGCGTTGTCGAGGATCGAGTTCGTCTTGTCGCCGGCGATGTGCTGGTACGCGGCCTGCACGTACACGTCGGTGCGCTTCGACAGGTTGTAGTCGGCCATCAGCCCGACCGAGTGGATCTTCGGTTTCGCGTCGCCGGTCGACGCGTCGTACTTCTCGAGCGACAGCACGTACTGCGCGCCGACCATGAACGCCGGCGTGATCTGGTACGAACCGTTGACCTCGAAGTTCTGGTACTTGATCGCGCTGACCGTCGCGCCCGGTGCGATGATCGCGCCCGGCGTGCCGAGGTAGCCGTTGCCGGTCGGGTTCTTGTAGTTCGAGTTCGTGTACGCGAAGCCGAGCGTCGCGGGCCCGAACGTGTAGTTGATGCCGGCGCCGAACACGCGCATGCGCTCCGCGATGTAGCTCGCGTCGTTCGCGGTGATCGCGCCGGCCGAGCCGTTGCCCGGGTGGTTCGCCTGCAGGTAGGCGGCGCCGATCAGCAGGCCGTTGTTCTGGTATTGCGCGCCGAAGCTGTACGCGCGGTTGTCCGAGAAGTTCGTGCTGTTGCTGAAGCTGTATGCGCCGCCGAACTGGAAGCCGCCGAAGTTCGGGCTCGCGTACTTCACCGTGTTGTCGAGGCGGAACGAGTTGTCGGTGTTGTCGTTGTCGAACGGGTGCGCGAGCAGATAGCCGCCCCAGTTGCCGTTGGCCGTGGTCGGTGCGAGATAGTCGACGACGGAGTCGTACTGGCGGCCGAACGTCAGCGTGCCGTACTGCGTCTGGCTCAGGCCGACATACGCCTGGCGGCCGAACATGCGGCCGCCCTGGTTGAGCCGGCCGGAGTTCACGTCGAAGCCGTTTTCGAGCTGGAAGATCGCCTTCATGCCGCCGCCCAGGTCCTCGCTGCCCTTCAGGCCCCAGCGGCTGCCCTGCGCGTAGCCGCTTGCCATCTCGTAGACGTGGCCGGTGCCGACGTTGTTCGTGTAGTTCAGGCCTTCGTCGATCACGCCGTACAGCGTGACGCTGCTTTGCGCGAACACGGGGGCGGCGAAGGTTGCCGTTACGGCGAGCGCCGTCAGGGTCTTTTTCATTGAGAGATCTCCGGGATATCCAGCTTCTTGTATCGGTTGTCGTGGGCGCGACCGGCGAGGCGCGCCCCGTCATCCGGGGCGTTTCCGGCGCAGCGCGCGCGGCGCCGGAAACGCGCGATGCGCGGCGGCGCGGCGACCGGCTGTGCCGGGTCGTGTCTCCTCCGATGACACCGCGCATTCTTCCCAAGCCGAAGAGGAACCGGAAGCGAGTAATTTCGATGGATGGGATCGGGTTCGCCGATGGGGTCGCGACCGGCCGTTTCGACAGTCGAAACCGTGTGCGCGGCGGCGCGCGCCAACGCCGGTCGCGCCCTCGCCGGACGGGGCGCGACGCAGCCTGGCCGGGGCCGTGCGCAGGCGCGGGAGATCGGCCGGGAGGCCCGCCGGGCGGGCCTGGCGGGGCGCCAGGAGATCGATTGGCGCTGCCGATAGCCATGATCGGAATTACTCGTTTCCCTAAACATATTGGCGGCTGAAACATGCAGGCTGACCGGACGTGGCCGGATGCACGATTCGCCGGTCGCCGCGCATGCCGCGACGCACAAACAACAGATTCGATTTGGAGACGACCCACCATGCAGATTCGACGACTGAAAACGGTCCTTCTCGCCGCCGCGGCGATCCTGTCCGCGCCCGCGGCCCACGCGGCCGGTGGCGCGTGCGCCGACGGCAAGACGGTCCATTTCGCGGGCATCACGTGGGAGAGCGGGTCGTTCGCGACCGAAGTGCTGCGGCAGATCATGGAGAAGGGCTACGGCTGCAAGACGGACGTCGTGCCGGGCAGCACGGCCGCCACCGAAACGGCGCTCGCGCGCAACGACCTGCAGATCTGGGCCGAGCAGTGGACGGGCCGCAGCGAGATCACCGCGAAGGCTGTCTCGTCGGGCGCCGTGAAGCTGATCGGCGACACGCTGCCGGGCGGCACGACCGAAGGCTGGTTCGTGCCCGACTACGTGGTGAAGGGCGATCCGGCGCGCAACATCAAGCCGGTCGCGCCCGGGCTCGTGTCGGTCGACGATCTGCCGAAGTTCAGGCAGGTGTTCGCCGACGAGGAGGAACCGGACAAGGGCCGCTTCCTGAACTGCCCGACGGGCTGGGACTGCGAGCGTGTGAACACGCGTCTGCTGAAGGTGCTGAAGCTCGACCAGTCGTACACGAACTTCCATCCGGGCACCGGCGCGGCGCTCGACGCGGCGATCGCGTCCGCGTACCAGCGCGGCGCGCCGATCGTGTTCTATTACTGGGGCCCGGCCGCACTGATGGCGAAGTACAAATTCACCGCGCTGAAGATGCCGGCCTATAACGAGGCATGCTGGAAGACGCTGCGCGACGAGAGCAGCACGCACCAGTGCGCGTCGTCGTACATGGTGTCGCGGCTGACGGTCGGCGTGTCGAAGCCGTTCGCCGACGCGAATCCCGATCTCGTCGGCGTATTCGGCAAGGTGCGTTTCCCGATGGACTTCCTGAACCAGACGATCCTCGAGATGACCACGAAGAAGATCGACGGCGCGGCGATGGCCACGCAGTTCCTGAAGACCCGCCAGGACATGTGGAAGCAATGGGTGCCGGCCGACGTCGCGCAGAAGATCGCCGGCAGCCTGAAGGGCGCGTAACCTGCGCGCGGCGGCAGGCCCGCGCCCGCCGCCGCCGTCACGCGCCTTCGCGGCGCGACGGAGAATCAACATGAACGGCTTCTTTCTGCACCTGTCGATCGCCGACTGGGTGAACGGCGCGCTCGAGACTTTCGTCGCGCAATACGGCGACAGCTTCCATCACTTCAGCGTGCTCGTGCTGCGCTACCTGCTCGTGCCGCTCGAAGGCGCGTTGCGCGTGGCGCCGCCGTGGCTCGTGCTGCTGGTCGTCGGCGCGATCGCGTGGAATGCGACGCGCCGCATCGGCCTCGGCGCGCTTTTCGTGCTGCTGCTCTACGCGATCGGCTGCTTCGGCCTGTGGGACAAGCTGATGCAGACACTCGCGCTGATGCTCGTCGCGACGGTGCTGTCGGTCGCGATCGGCGTGCCGGCCGGCATCCTCGCATCGCGCAGCGCGTGGCTGCGGCGGATGCTGCTGCCCGTGCTCGACGTGATGCAGACGCTGCCGAGCTTCGTGTACCTGATCCCGGTGCTGATGCTGTTCGGGCTCGGCAAGGTGCCCGCGATTCTCGCGACGATCATCTATGCGCTGCCGCCGCTGATCCGCCTGACCGATCTCGGCATCCGCCAGGTCGATCCGGACGTGACGGAGGCCGCGCGTGCGTTCGGCACGACGCGCTGGCAGCTGCTCGTCAACGTGCAGCTGCCGCTCGCGCGGCCGAGCATCATGGCCGGCATCAACCAGACGACGATGATGGCGCTGTCGATGGTCGTGATTGCGTCGATGATCGGCTCGCGCGGGCTCGGCGAGGACGTGCTCGCGGGCATCCAGACGCTCGACGTCGGCAAGGGCACGCAGGCCGGCCTCGCGATCGTGATCCTCGCGATCGTGATCGACCGGATCAGCCAGGGCTTCGGCCAGGAGCGGCGCGCGCGCCGCCGGCTCGCGCAGCAGCGCCGGCAGAAAGGCGCGTCGCGCGTGCCGTACCGGCTGCCGCGCAAGGCGCAGCCGGCGGGCGTCGATTCGAATCAGGCGACGCAATCGTCGCGCGCATAGGAACGGAGGCAGACATGGCGACCATCGACGTCAAACACGTGTACAAGCTGTTCGGGCCGCAGGCCGCGCATGCGCGCGTGCTCGACCTGCTGCGTTCGGGCAGGCGCAAGGCCGACGTGCTGGCCGAAACGGGCTGCAACGTCGGGCTCAACGACGTGAGCCTCGGCATCGAGTCGGGCGAGATCTTCGTGATCATGGGGCTGTCGGGTTCCGGGAAATCGACGCTCGTGCGGCACTTCAACCGGCTGATCGAGCCGACGGCCGGCGAGATCGTGATCGACGGCAGCGACGTGATCAAGCTCGACGCGCACGGGCTGCGCGAGCTGCGCCGCTACAAGGTCAGCATGGTGTTCCAGAACTTCGGGCTGCTGCCGCACCAGACCGTGCTCGACAACGCCGCGTATGCGCTGCGCACGCGCGGCGAGAAGCGGCACGACGCGGCTGACGCCGCGCGCAACTGGCTGACGAAGGTCGGGCTCGACGGTTACGGCGATCATTACCCGGACGAGCTGTCGGGCGGGATGCGACAGCGTGTCGGGCTGGCGCGCGCGCTGGCGGCCGATACCGACGTGCTGCTGATGGACGAGGCGTTTTCCGCGCTCGATCCGCTGATCCGCACCGAGATGCAGGATCAGCTGCTCGAACTGCAGGCGACGCTTGCGAAGACGATCGTGTTCATCACGCACGATCTCGACGAGGCGCTGCGCATCGGCGACCGGATCGCGATCCTGCGTGACGGCGCGCTCGTGCAGGTCGGCACGCCGGACGACATCCTGTCGCGTCCGGCGGACGATTACGTGAAGCGGTTCGTCGAGAAGCGCACGAGCGTGAACTGACGCGTCGTGCCCGGTCAGGCCGCGCGGTGCGCGGCCGTCGTCAGCACGATCTTGCCGACGTGCTCGCCCGAGTCGATCAGCACGTGCGCGCCGCGCGCGTCGTCGAGCGCGAAGGTGCGGAACACCTGCGGCTTGACCGTGCCCGCCGCGACGTGCGGCCACAGTTGCCGTTCGAGTTCGGCGATGAGTGCGCCTTTCTCCTCCGGCGTGCGCGAGCGCAGCGTCGAGCCGATGTGCGTGAGGCGCTTGGTCATCATCGGCCACACGTCGAGTTCCTTCGCCGGCCCGGCGAGCGCGCTGACCTGCAGGATCCGCCCGTTCATCGCCGCGGCCCGGTAATTGCGCGCGACGTAGTCGCCCGCGATGATGTCGAGGATCACGTCCACGCCCTTCCCGGCGGTGATCCTGTCGACTTCGGCCACGAAATCTTCTTCCTGGTAGTGCACCGCGTGATCCGCGCCGAGCCGCAGGCTCGCGGCGCGATGCGCTTCCGAGCCCACCGTCGTGATGACGGTCGACGCGCCCATCGCCTTCGCGATCATCGTCGCGGTGGTGCCGATGCCCGACGCGCCGCCGTGGATCAGCACGGATTCGCCCGCCTGCAGCCGCCCGCGCTGGACCAGGTTCAGCCAGACCGTCAGGAACGTTTCCGGCATCGCCGCGGCTTCGATCATGTCGAGGCCGGGCGGCAGCTTCATCGTCGTGAGGTGATGGGCGACCGCGTATTCCGCATAACCGCCGCCCGTCACCAGCGCGCTGACCCGGTCGCCCGGCGCGAAGTCGCGCACGGCTTCGCCGGTCGCGACGACTTCGCCCGCGATTTCCAGGCCCGGGATGTCGGATGCGCCGGGCGGCGGGTTGTAGAGCCCCTTGCGTTGCAGCACGTCCGGGCCGTTCACGCCGGCGGCGTGAACGCGGATCAGCACTTCGTCGGCTTTCGGCCGCGGCACGGGGCGACGTGCGGTCGCGAGGACTTCGGGGCCGCCGGGGCGGGTGATTTCGACTGCCGCCATGTCGGCGGGAACGGGGGAGAGCGTTTCGGACATGTTTGCCTCGGAAAGACAGGTGAGTGATCGGTGAAAAAAGTATAGGCTTGGGCATTGATGAATTCGCGCAGCGATTTTCACGACCACAGATGCAAATTTGCATCACACCGGGAGAAGGCGCTTGAACTGGGACGACGCACGGATTTTTCTCGCGATCCACCGTGAACGCAGCCTGCGCGGCGCCGCGCGGGCGGTCGGGCTCGACCAGGCGACGGTCGGCAGGCGGCTCGCCGCGCTCGAGCGCGCGCTCGGGGCGACGCTGTTCCTGCGCACGTCGGCCGGGTACGTGCCGACCGCGGTGGGCGAGGTGGCGCTGCGCAACGTGGAGAAGATGGAACAGTCGGCGATCGATCTGGTGCGGCAGACCCAGGGCGTCGACCGGCGCCTCGCGGGCGACGTGCGCGTGACGACGACCGATACGATCGGGCTCGAATTCGTGATGCGCGCGATGCGCAACCTGCACGACGAGCATCCGGACGTGCGCGTGCTGCTCAACACGTCGACGCAGGTGGAGAACCTGGCCAAGCGCGAGGCGGACATCGCGATCCGCACGATCAAGCCCGACAATCCCGATCTGCTCATGCGCCGGCTCGCGGCATGGCCGACCGGGTTGTACGCGTCAGAGGACTATCTCGCGCGGCATGGCGAGCCGGCGCCCGGCACCGGCTTCGAAGGGCACGACCTCGTGTGCTTCCTGCCGCACCTGAATGCGCGCAGCCCGCTGACGGTGGTCGGCGAGCCGGTGCGCGCGGGGCGGATCGTGTCGGGGCTGAATTCGAATCTCATGCTGCGCGCGGCCGCACGTGCCGGGCTCGGGCTCGCCGAACTCCCGGTGCCGATCGCGGAGCGCGACGGGCTGGTGCGCGTGTGGCCGGCGCGCACGTCGGCGCGGCCCTATGAAGTCTGGATGGTCACGCACAAGGATCTGCGGCATACCGCGCGGATGAGCGCGATGATCGATCACATCGTGCGGGTGTTCGACGAGGTGGCGATGTCGCGCGATGCGGGGGATTGAATGTGAATCGAAGGACGGGATGCGGCACGCTGCGACGTGTCGGCGATCTGCGGGATCGGCCCGGGCGGGTGTGACCTGTTCGATGCTGGCGAGCCGGCCTTGAGTGCAGCGCGTTCATCAATTGGCGAGCAACGAAGGAAGGGGGGGATCCGTTGATCGTGTTGTCCTATTGCGCATAGTCGCGGCGTTGACGTTGCATCGAGTTGCGTCGTGAAGCCGATTGCCGGAACGGCAATCGGCGAAAGCGCAGCCGCCTCAATGCGTGACCGTTTCCCGTTCGCTTGCGCTCACGGCAGACGCTTCGCCGTGCCCCGCGTCCGCCAGGATCAGATCCGCGCCCTTTTCCGCGACCATCATCGTCGGCGCGTTGATGTTGCCCGACGTGATGTTCGGGAACACCGACGCATCGACGATCCGCAGCGCCTGCAGCCCGTGCACGCGCAGCGACGCATCGACCACCGACGTCGCCGCGTCCGGCCCCATCGCGCACGAGCCGCACAGGTGGTAGATCGAACCCGACTGCTCGCGGAAATACCGCAGCATCGCTTCGTCGGAATCGACCTGCGGCCCCGGCGAGATTTCCTCGACGGTCATCGACTTCAGCGCCGGTGCCCGCATCAGCGCACGGATCACCTTGCTGCCCTGCACGGCTTCGTCGAGATCCTTCCGCGTGGTGAGCGCGTTGACGTGGATCTTCGCGGCATCTTCCGCGCGGTTCGACGCGATCTTGATCGTGCCGCGGCTCGTCGGCCGGCACGGGTTGAACGCGATCAGGAAGCCCGAATAAGGCTCGGGCTTGATGTTCGCGCGGTCGCTCTTCGGAATCCGGTACGACAGCGGGTTGAAGTAGAGCTGGAGGTTCGGTTCCTGCGCGTCGTCCGTGCCGCGGAAGAAGCCGCCGGCCTGGTTCACGCTCATCGCGAGCGGCCCGCGCTTCGTCAGCAGGTAGCGCAGCCCGATCTTCATCTTGCCGAGCAGCGTGCCCATCTCGTCGTTCAGCGTCGGCCGGTTCGCCTTGAAGTAGAAGCTCACGCACAGGTGGTCCTGCAGGTTGCGGCCGACGGCCGGCAGCGCATGCACGAGCGGCACGCGCCGGCGCGCGAGCAGCGCCGGATCGCCGACGCCCGACAGCTGCAGCAGCTTCGGCGTATCGACCGCGCCGGCCGCGAGGATCACCTCGCGCGCGGCGACGAGCGTTTCGTCGCCGCGCTCGCCCGCGACGACCACGCCGGTGGCGCGCGTGCCGTCGAACGTCACGCGCCGCACGAGCACGCCAGCGCGCAGCGTGAGGTTCGCGCGGCCCAGCGCCGGACGCAGGTACGCGAAGCTGCTGGAGCAGCGTTCGCCGTTCTTCGTGTTCAGGTCGTAGATGCCCGCGCCTTCGAACTGCGCGCCGTTGAAGTCGTCGGTGCGCGGCAGGTTCAGTTCGCCGCAGCCCTTCAGGAACTCGTGGACGATCGGATGCACGTCGGCCTTCATCGACGTGATGTGAATCGGCCCCGTCGCGCCGTGATGCTGCGGATCGGTCGTGCCGGCCGCGTGGGTTTCGAGCTTGCGGAAGTACGGCAGCACGTCGTCGTACGCCCAGCCCGGATTGCCGGCGGCCGCCCAGTCGTCGTAGTCGCTGCGCTGGCCGCGCACGTAGACCATCGCGTTGATCGAGCCCGACCCGCCGACCACCTTGCCGCGCGGGCAGTACAGCTTGCGATCGGCGAGTTGCGCCTCGGGCTCGCTGTAGTACATCCAGTTGTAGCGGCGGTTGTAGTAGGTCTTCGTGAAGCCGACCGGCACCTTGAACCAGAACGACGCGTCGCGTTCGCCCGCCTCGAGCAGCAGCACCGAGTGCCGGCCCGATTCGCTCAGGCGGTTCGCGAGGATGCAGCCGGCCGAGCCCGCGCCGACGATGATGTAGTCGTAGCTCATGTCTGTCCTTTGCGCTCAGCCCTTCGCGGGGGCGAGATCCTTCACGTCGACGGGGTGCTCGCCCATCTGCAGGTGCAGCCGTTCGCCCGTGTACGGCGTGTGGCGCCGCACGACGTCCATGTCGAGCTCGATGCCGAGGCCCGGCTCGTTGGACGGGATGATGTAGCCGTCCTCCCAGCGGATCGGCGTCTTCACGACTTCGGCATGGAAACCGCCCCACGTCATGATGCTTTCCTGGATCAGGAAGTTCGGCGTGCAGGTCGCGAGCTGGATGCTCGCGGCGGCGCCCACCGGCCCGTTGTACAGGTGCGGTGCGATCTGCGCGTAGTGCACTTCGGCGAGCGTCGCGATCTTCTTCGCTTCGAGCAGGCCGCCCACGCGCGCGACGTTCAGCTGCAGGATCGACGCGCCGCCCGCCTGCAGCAGCTTGTGGAACTCGTACTTGGTGGTCAGGCGCTCGCCGGTCGCGATCGGGATCGACGTGTGCTTCGCGACCTGCGCGATCGCTTCTTCCTGGCCGGGGGGAACCGGCTCCTCGAACCACAGCGGGTCGTACTTCTCGAGCCGCTTCGCGAGCCGGATCGCCGACGACGGCACCATCTGCCCGTGCGTGCCGAACAGCAGGTCGGCCTTGCTGCCGACCGCTTCGCGCACCTTGCGGCAGAACGTCTCGCAGCGGTCGAGCACGTCCAGCGACAGCTGGTGGCCCGAGTAGGCCGTGTACGGGCCGGCCGGGTCGAACTTCACGGCGGTGAAGCCGAGCTTCACGTTCTCGGCCGCGCATTCGGCCGCGAGATCGGGATCGTCGTAGTCGTATTCGCCTTTCGCGTTCTTCGGGTACAGGTACGTGTACGAGCGCAGCCGCTCGTGGATCTTCCCGCCGAGCAGTTCGTACACGGGCTTGCCGGCGGCCTTGCCGATGATGTCCCAGCACGCCATTTCGAGGCCGCTGACGACGCCCATCATCGTGAGATCCGGTCGCTGCGTGAAGCCGCTCGAATAGGCCTGGCGGAACAGCCGTTCGACGTGATGCGGATCGCGGTTCAGCAGGTGGCGTTCGAACACGTCGTCGATGATCGGGGCCATCGCCTTCGGGCCGAACGTCGCCGAATAGATCTCGCCGACGCCTTCGATGCCGTCGTCGGTCTTCAGCTTCACGAAGATCCAGTACATCCCGCCGACATGCGGCGGCGGCACGGCGACGATATGGGTTTCGAGCGAAACGATCTTCATGCGGACTCCTGGATTCGGTGAATGCGGGTGAGACGGTATTTGAGGAAGGCGGCCGCGCCCGCGCCGCAGAGCGCGATGGCCGCGATATAGCCGAAATAGAGCTGGTAGCCGTGCGCGCCCGGGAAGGTCTGCGTCACGTAGCCGTTGATCAGCGGCACGAATACGTCGGGCGAATAGCCGAGCACCGAGATCAGGCCGATCGCGAGGCCGGCGCAATGCGTCGGCACCTTGCAGTCGTCGAGCAGCGACCAGTACAGGCCGCGGATCGCATAGGTGAGGATGCCGATGAACAGCACGAGCACGACGAGCATCACCTGCGGGCTGTGCGCGGGCGCGGCGATCAGGCCGACGAGCGACAGCGCGGCGAGCAGCTGCGCCCAGAACAGCACCGACACCTTCGATACGCGGTCGCCGAGGAAGCCGCCGCCGATGCCGCCGATCGGGCGCATCCACAGCTTGAGCGTCGTGATGAAGCCGGCCGCCGTCGCGCTGAGCCCGAAATTGCCTTCGTGCAGATAGGCCGAGAAGCTGTAGGTCGCCCAGAACACCTGGTAGCCGCAGAACACGATCGCGGCGACGAGCCACAGCTCGGGGATCGCCGCGAGCGTCTTCAGGTCGGTCAGCACGTTGCCCCGGCGGTCGCTGCCGGTGCGGCGCTTCGCGGCGGCCGCACGGTCGCTCGTGCCCGCCGGATCCTTCACCAGCGCGAGCAGCACGCCGAGCGCGATGCAGAAGAACGCGTACAGGTGCACGACGAGCCTGAAGCCGGCCGCATCGGTGCCGCCGTGCGCCTGCGTGACGTAGGCGAACAGCGTGATCGCGATCGTCGCGAGCAGCGCCTCGACGAGCCCGCGGCCGCCGTCGAGCAGCCCGAAGAAACGGCCCTGTTCGTCGGGGCCCGCGATCATGTTCACGCGCTTGATTACGGCGGCCCAGAACGTGAGGCCGGTGGTCAGCCCCCAGCCGCCGAAGATCAGCACGAGCGTGTCGAACGACGGCCCGGTCGCGTAGGCGAGCCCGAGCGCGCCCGTCGCGAGCAGCGAGAAGCAGATCAGCCAGCGCGGCGACAGGCGGTCGGCGAGCCAGCCGCTCGGCAGGTAGCTGACGAGGAAGATCGTGCCGAGCGACGAATACAGGTAGCCGAGCTGCACGTCGTCGATATGGAAGAACTGCAGCATCGTCGGCTGGTACACCTGCCGCAGATACAGCATCGGATAGATCGCGCCCGCGGCAATCACGAGCAGCAGCAGTTGCAGGTAACGTTGCGCGCGGGAATGCTGCGACGCGTGAGCGTCGTCGTGCAACGCGAGCGACGCGGCGGGCGTCGACGGTTGGGTCGGCATGATGTCTTCCTCCATCAGGCGTCCGTGAGGCGGACGCCTGCAGTTTTTTTTGGTCTGGTCGGGGCAGGGCCGGCGCGCGGCGTGGTGCGTTGGTGCGCGCGCCGGAAACGGTGCGTGGGTATCGCGGTGTCAGTACTTCATGACGACGAGGCGCGTCTGCGTGAATTCGAGCATCCCGTGCTTGCCGTCGTCGCCGCCGAGGCCCGAACGTTTCCAGCCGGCGTGGAAGCCCTGGTACGGATCGGCCGGCGTGCGGTTCACGTACAGTTCGCCGGCTTCGATCGCGTTCGCGACGGTCATCGCGGTGCGGTAGTGCTCGGTGTAGAGCACCGACGACAGGCCGAACTGGTGGTCGTTCGCCTGCTCGATCGCTTCGTTGATCGTCGCGTAGCGCAGCACCGGCATGATCGGGCCGAAGGTCTCCTCCCGCACGATCTCCATGTCCTGCCGCACGCCGGTGAGCAGCGTGGCCGGGTAGAAGAAGCCGGGGCCGTCGGGGATCGCGCCGCCGGTTTCGAGCGTCGCGCCTGCCGCGATCGCGCGTTCGACCATCCCGTGGATGTGCGCGCGTGCCGATGCGCTGACGAGCGGGCCCATCCGCGTGGCGTCTTTCGCCCGGTCGCCGATGCGCACGGCCGCCATCTTCTCCTTCAGCAGTGCGACGAAACGGTCGTGCACGCTGTCGTGTACATACACGCGCTCGATCGCCGTGCAGAGCTGGCCGCAATGGGTCGTCTTCGACGCGACGAGCGCGGCGGCCGCGCGTTCGAGATCGGCGTCGGGCTCGATGATCGCGGGCGTCTTGCCGCCGAGTTCGAGCGACGGCTTCGCGATGTTCGCCTTGCAGTAATCGAGCACCTTGCGGCCCGCGTTCACGCTGCCGGTCAGCGTGATCATCCCGACTGCCGGGTGCGTGCACAGCGCTTCGGCCGTCGCGTGATCCATCGTCAGGAGGTTGACGACGCCCGGCGGGAAGCCCGCATCGTCGGCCGCCTTCGCGATCTCGAACGCGGATACCGGCGTGTGGTTGCTCGGCCGCACGACCACGGTGTTGCCGGCGATCAGCGCGGGCGCGACCTTGCGCAGCAGCGTGTAGACGGGATAGTTGAACGGGATCAGGCACGCGACGACGCCGATCGGCTCGCGCTGCAGGAACAGGTTCTCGTCGGGCGTGTCGCTCGGGATGATCTCGCCCTCGATCCGGCGTGCCCACTCGGCGTGATAGCGCGTGATCTGGCCCGCGTAGACGGCTTCGTTCGACGCGTCCTCGACGCTCTTGCCGGATTCCTGCGCGAGCGCCGCGCTGATCTCGGGCGCACGCGCGGTCAGCGCGTCGGCGAAGCGGTGCAGGTACGCGGCGCGCTCGGCGCTCGGCAGCTTGCGCCACGCCTTCTGCGCGGCGGCCGCGGCGTCGACGGCGGCGAGTGCGTCGGCCGGCGTCGCGGCCGGCACGCGCGCGAACGGCGCTTCGGTGGCGGGATTGTGGACGACGATGAACGCGTCGCTTTCCGGTGCGACGAAACGGCCGTTCACGTAATTGCGTTCGGTGCGCATGAAGTGACTCCTCCGATGAATGCAGGCGGATCGCTTCGGGTGGCGACACGCGCGGCACGGGACAGAGGCCATTCTGTTCATGCGTTTAGCGCACGACAAACGACTTATTTTCGTGCCGGGCATGAGAAAAACGCACGTTACTCGGGCTGTCGGCCGGAATCGCCCGTCCGGCAAGGCTGCCGTGGCGCGGGCCGGGGGGAACGGGCGCGGGGCGGTCGGTGGCCGGGCCGCATTTTCAGACGGCGCCGAATGCGGACGGGCGAGGAAGCCGGTAAGGTGTCGCCCGCGCGTGCCGGTCGACGGCGCTCGCGGTCGGTCGGGGCGGGGGGGCTGCTAGGCCAGCGGCACTTGCGGAAGCGGCGACGACGGTTCGAGGTGGCGCTTCGCGAGCCACACTTCCTGCTGCAGCCAGTCGCGGAACTGGACGATGTGCGGCAGGTTCGTCTGTTCGGGCCGCGTGACGAACCAGTACGACTGATGGCCGTCGACGTGCACGTTGAGCACCTGCATCAGTTGCCCGGTCGCCAATTCGCGCGCGACCATGTGGCGATCGGCGATCGTGATCCCGAGGCCGTCGATCGCCGCGCGGATCGCGTGGTCGAGCAGGTCGAATTCGTAGCCGCCGCGCGTGTCGACGTCGGCGATGCCGGCGGCCTTCAGCCAGTGCTGCCAGGTCAGGTAGCGCTGGTCGTCGGTGGCGAGCACGTGCAGCAGCGTGAAGCGGTTCAGGTCGATCGGCGCGCCGTCCTGTCGCAGCCGCGCATACAGCGCCGGTGCGCAGACGGCGATATGCTGCTCCTGCATCAGCAGTGCGTTGTCGAAGCCGTCCCATTCGCCGTCGCCGAACCGGATCGCGCAGTCGAGTACGCGCGATTCGCCGAGACTGTCGTGAATGCGGGTCGTGAGGCTCAGCTCGAATTCGGGATGCGCGTCGCGCAGCCGGCCGAGCCGCGGCATCAGCCAGCGTGCGGCGAAGGTGGGCGGCACGTTCGCGCGCAGGCGGTTCAGGTGGGTTTTTTCCTGCAGGCTGCGTACGGTCAGCTCGATCTTGTCGAACGATTGCTGCAGCGCGCGCAGCAGCACGCGGCCGGCCGCCGTCAGTTCGAGCTGGTGATGGCGCCGCTCGAGCAGGGTTTCGCCGAGCTGGCCTTCGAGCTGGCGAACCTGGCGGCTCACCGCGCTCTGCGTTACGTTGAGCAGTTCGGCCGCGCGCGTGAAGCTGCCGGTGCGGCCGGCCATCTCGAAGGCTTTCAGCGCGTTCAGCGCCGGCATCTTGCGTCTCACGGGGCGGTGTTGTGTTTGGTGCGGGATGCTCATTGTAGGCGGGCGGCGCGGGCGCGGGGACGATGAATGGAGGCGAACGAGGGTGCGGGCCCTCGGGGTTTTTTGCGGCGCGGCGGCTGGCGCGCAGGGTCGCGATCAGGCGGCCCGCGGGATGGACGGCGGTGACGGCCGGCAACGGCACGAACGACACTAAAGATACGAACGATACGAACGATACGAACGAAGGGGACACACATCATGCGACGCCTGCCATCGTTGATCGCGCTGCGATTTTTCGAGGAGACCGCGCGTCACCTGAGCTTCAACCGTGCGGCGGTTTCGCTGTGCGTGACCCAGGGGGCGGTGAGCCGGCAGATCCGGCTGCTCGAGGAAGCGCTCGGCGCGCGGCTGTTCGAGCGCGATCACAAGGGTGTGCGCCTGACCGAGGCCGGCGAGCGCTTGCTGCCGTTCATCGGGCAGGCGTTCGACACGATCGAGCGCGGCGTCGACGAAGTCGCCGCCACGCGGCCGGGTGCGAAGCGGCGCCTGACGGTGTCGCTGCCGCCGACGTTCGCGACGCAGTGGTTTTCGCCGCGGCTCGGCACGCTCGCGGAGACGCTGCCCGACGTCGAGCTGTCGATCCGCACCGAGCCGGCCGACGATTGCCATTGCCACATCCGCTTCGGGCGCGCGGCGCGCACGGGGATGCAGTCGGAGCTGCTGATGATGGAGCGGCATGCGCTCGTCGGTGCGCCGCGTTATCGCGGCGATGCGCTCGACGTGCTGCTCGGCCGGCTGCCGTCGCTGCATGTGCTGCACGAAGGCAAGCGCCTGACGCTGTGGGCCGACTGGTGCGAGCAGGCGGGCGTGCCGGTGGCGCGGATCGGCGACGGCATCGAGTTTTCCACGCTCGAACAGGCGATCCGCGCAGCGCGCAAGGGGGCGGGGCTCGCGGTGGTCGACCTGAACATGATCGAGGAGGAGATCGCCGAAGGCAGCCTCGTGCGGCTGTCGCCGGTGCAGCCGATCGGGCCGTTCGGCTATTGGCTCGATGTCGAGCCGGAGAGTGTCGCGGTCGAGCACGTGCTTGCGTTTGCCGCGTGGGTGAGGGAACAGGTGGGGCGGAAGGGGTAGGGGGTGCGGACGGGGAGATTGCGATGCGCGTCGATCGTTCACGCACCGATCCTCTCATTCCGATCTGTCAGAGAGTGTCACACGTTGCGGTGTACAGATCGGGATCCAGACCGAAGTGCATGAACGTTTCCCGGCCCCCGATAGCTTTGGCTTCGGCCTCCGAGATGATGGGCAACGTGGACTTCGACGGATCGATGCGCCCCACGTTGAAGACGGCTCTCGGCGGCGGCGCCGACGCACCGGCCGGCGGTGCGGCCAGTACGGCGGCGGACGTATGCGCGAGACTGCGACGGAGTTCGCGCGCGAGGAATTCTTCAAGGAGTCGTCTCATTTCCGCGCGCCGGACGACACGATTCCCGTTCGTTGTGCGACTGCGTGCCGCCGAAGGCTGCGCAATCTGGAATCCGGCGATTCGGCTGTGCTTTCCCGTCATCCGTAAATCCCCTTCTCGATCAAGTAATCCTGCAGTGTCAGCACGGATGCACCATGCGGCGTAACGTCGAATGTCATCCACCGATGTGATCCGGCGACTCGCCAGAAGTCTCGCCCGATCCGGGTCGCATAAAGCGTGCGCAGGGATCGAAGCGACCCGTCGGCCAACCCGACCGGATATCCCTGGAAATACTGGAACAGGGCTGCTTCATCCGCATGCGCGCCCGGAATGGGCGCATCGAACCCGAACCTCGGCCATGCGTAGTATCCATGGAGCCGGGGCCCGCCGGGTTCCGGCGGCGATTTGCGGCCCCCCATCGCCAAGGCGCTGATCCGGGCGATGTCCAACGTATCACACGCTCGAACGATTCTCCAGAGCATTGCCGCGCCGAGTCCGGCGACCGCGCCGTCGGCCAGATCGATTGCACGGAGTTCAAGCACTCGCGTGTCAACGGTTCGGAATACCGATATCCGGTTTTCCGATCGAATCAGCGTCGGATGGGTGACGGCGAACGTCAACTTGTCGGCGCTGTCGAGATAGGCCTGAACGTCGGAGCCGGACGGCGCGCCGCATAACGAAACCAGCAACGCGTCGGGAACGTGACCGTCCACACCCAGCAACGCGGAAATATCGAGGCCGTTTCGTTCGACCGCGAGCCGGTCGTCGAAGTACGTCGTCTCGTACGGTAGGACATGACTGAGGTCGACAAGGCGGGCGGGCATGGTTGCGGTCGAAAAGCGGAAAACCCCAGCCTATCGCCGCGAATCCGCCGCGCCGAGTCCGCCGAACGGCCAACCACGAGGCGGAACGCCTGCCGTCCCGCCCGCCTTACGACCAGTCGAACGTCAGCAGCGCCACGCGGCTGACCGGTTCGTAAAACAGGAGAATCCAGTCGGCGCCCGCCGCGCGATATTCCCATCCGGTCACGCCGGCAACGAAGCGAAAGCGCGCCCCATCGGGGCCGATCGGCCGGATGTCGTCCGGATCGCTGTCGTCGACCGGGAAATCCGAGGTGCCCGACCAGTTGCCCCAGCCGACCGATCCGCCAAGCTGGTCGACGAGATTGCACGGCTTTTCCTGGCTGAAATCGCGCTCGTCCGGCGCGTACTGGTTCGACGAGTAGAGCACGCCGTATTCGGCGAACCGCTTGCGCGCGGCTTCGATGCTGGCCTGTTGTTCGGCGTAATGCGCCTCCAGTTCTTTGCGATAGCCTGCGTCCCGCGGGTCGGGCGGGTTTTCCAGATAGAAGTAGCGCCGGTCGCCGAGCAGCGTGTAGCGGTTGTCGTCGTCGAGCCGGAACCCGATCCAGTTCGCGCGAAGATAGTCGTTGTGGTACGCGGCCGTGTCCTGCCCGACGAGCCCGTCATAAGGTTCGACCGGGCTGAGCAGGTGGACCCAGCCCTGCCACGACGGATCGACCGTCGACAGGTCGATCGACACGAGCGGATGCAGATGGCGCGCGAGTGCGGCATCGGCCTCGGCAAAGACGTCGGTGTCCGACGGGTAGACCTTCAGGCCGGGTTGTGGCGTGACGATGTCTTCAATCATGATCGGTGTTCGCATGGTGGGCGTTCGGCAAGGCTACACGAGTGAAGGCGAAACCCGGATGAATGCCGGCACCGCAGCAGCAGCCTGCCTGAATCCCGTTCCGTCCATTCACCCGATCGGCCGTGAAAGTGTTCGCGCCGTTCCGTCCGGAGCGTGTCTTCTTGATAATAGTTGATAACCAAGGTACGCTCGGCGGATCGAATTCAATCCGGTCGGGAGGTCGACATGATCAGTGCGGAACTGGGCCAGCAACTGGAGGCTTACGTCGCGAAGCTGGTCGAATCGGGGCGCTACGGATCCAAGAGCGAAGTGCTGCGCGAAGGCGTGCGCCTGATCCAGGATCGCGAGGCGCAACTGAATGCGCTGGACGCGGTGATCGCGCGCAGCCTGGCCGATGCGGAAGCAGGACGCGGCGCCGAGGCGGCGGAAGTCTTCGACCGTCTCGAGGCGAAGTATCGGGCGCAGGCGGATCGGCAGGCCTGATCGTGCGCCTGGCCGATTTTGCGATTGACGAACTCGAAGCGGTCGCCGATGACATTGCACGCGACAACCCGCAACGCGCCGTGACGTTCGTGCGGGAGATTCGCGACAAGTGCACGAGTCTGGTCGCGATGCCGCTGGCGTTTCCGCTGGTGCCGCGCTTCGAGCGTCACGGCGTGCGGCACCGCGTGTACGGCAACTACCAGATCTTCTATCGGGTCGTCGGTGATCCGCCGACGCGGATCGACATTCTTCACATCCTGCACGGCGCGCGGGACTACGCGTCGATTCTGTTCTGAACGAACGCGCGCACTGCATCGCGCCCGGAATGCGCGAACCCGGCCGCGGCCGGGTTCGTTCGAATCGCGATCGGCACCGCCGGTACGCATCGGCGGCGAGTCGAAGCGAAAGCACCGAGCGTGACGAAGCAGGCGGGCACGCCACCCGCCTCCGTCGTCAATGCCCCGACGCCTCCTCCAGCGTCAGATGCTTCGTCTCCGGCGCCCACGCGATCGACACGATCATCCCCACCAGCAGCACGCCCGCGAGCGCGAACATCGTCGCGTGAAAGCCGAGCGTCGCGATGCCGGCCGGCAGCAGGAACGTGCCGATCGCCGAACCGAGCCGGCTGCACGCGATCGCGAGGCCCACGCCGCTCGCGCGGACTTCGGTCGGGAAGCACTCGGGCGGGAACACGCCGACGAGGTTGCTGAATGCCGACATCGTCAGCGTGAAGATCGCGAACGCGACGATCATCGCGACGGCCGCCGCCGACGGCAGCACCGCGAGCGCGACGAGCGACGCGCACGTCACCGCGAACGAGCCGATCAGGAAACCGCGTCGCGACAGCCGGATCGTCAGCCCTATGCCGATCAGCGCGCCCAGCACGAGGAACGCGTTCAGCAGCAGGTCCGCACCGAAGCCTTCGGCGAGGCCGATCGTCTTCAGGATCGTCGGCAGGAACGTGTAGATCGCGAAATACGGAATCACGAGGCACACGAAGAACGCACAGTTGAAAATCGTGCGGCGGATCAGGTCACGCTGGAACAGCCGCGCGAAGCCGGCATTCGCATGCGGTTCGGTCGACCCGTCGAGCATCACGTGCGGCCCGAAATGTTTCGCGACGATCGCGCGTGCTTCCTGCACGCGGCCCTTGCCGAGCAGCCAGCGCGGCGATTCGGGTGTACCGATCCGCAGGACCAGCACGATCAGCGCCGGCAAAGCAGCCGATGCGAGCAGCCAGCGCCATGCATCGGGCGTGGCGTCGCCGTATGCGAGGCCGAGCACGTTCGCGGCGACATAGCCGATCGTCCAGATCACGCTGAACGAGCCGAGCAGCGTGCCGCGATGCTTGCGCGGCGAGAATTCGGCGAGGATCGCGTGGCCGACGGTGAAATCGCCGCCCATCCCGAAGCCGATCAGCACGCGCAGTACGCACAGTTCGAGCGGCGACGTGACGAAGAACTGCGCGAACGCGGCCGCCGTGATGATCACGAAGCTCGTCAGGAAAATCTTCTGGCGGCCCATCCGGTCGGACAGCCAGCCGAACACGAGGCTGCCGAGGAAGATGCCGATCAGCGCCGAGCTGCCGATCATCCCCATCCAGAACGCGTCGATCGGCATCTGCCTGCCGAGCGCGGCGAGCGCGTAGCCGATCGTGCCGAGCGTGTAGCCTTCGGTGAAATGTGCGCCGAACGTCAGGCCGGCGATCTTCACGTGGAAACGGTTGAGCGGCACGTCGTCGAGCGCGACGGGGCGGTGCGGCGCATCGGCGCCACGCGACAGCGGCAACGCGCGCGCGGTGCCGGATTGAACGTTGGCTTGGGTCAAGCTGCCTCCTGGATCGTTATCTGGCGCGGCGGCGTGCGCAGGCGGCGCTGCGCCGCGAGCGCCGTGCAAGGCGCCGCGCGGCCGGGCGGCGCGCGGCGCGGGTCGACCGCGGGGAGCGGTCAGCGGCCGAGGCCGGCCATCAGCGTGTACTTGAGTTCCACGTATTCGTCGAGGCCGTACTTCGAGCCCTCGCGGCCGAGCCCCGATTGCTTGACGCCGCCGAACGGCGCGACTTCGGTCGAGATGATCCCGTCGTTGACGCCGACCATTCCGCTTTCCAGCGCACCCGACACGCGCCACGCGCGGCCGAGATCGCGCGTATAGAAGTACGCGGACAGCCCGAACGGCGTATCGTTGGCCGCGGCGACGGCCTCTTCCTCGGTCGCGAAGCGGAAGCAGCCGGCGACGGGGCCGAAGGTTTCCTCTTCGGCGATCAGCATGTCGGCCGTCATGCCGGTCAGCACGGTCGGCTCGTAGAACGTGCCGCCGAGCCCATGACGCTTGCCGCCGGTGAGCGTGTGCGCGCCCTTCGCGACCGCATCGGCCACGTGCCGCTCGACCTTGCCGAGCGCCGCCTCGTTGATCAGCGGCCCCTGGTCGACCTCACCCGCGAGCGCGTTGCCGACGCGCAGCATGCGCACGGCGTCCGCGAGCTTGCGCGTGAATGCGTCGTACACGCCGTCCTGCACGAGAAAGCGGTTCACGCACACGCAGGTCTGGCCCGTGTTGCGGAACTTCGACGCGATCGCGCCCGCGACCGCCGCATCGAGATCGGCATCGTCGAACACGATGAACGGCGCGTTGCCGCCGAGTTCGAGCGACAGCTTCTTCAGCGTGTCGGCCGACTGCTTCGCGAGCAGCTTGCCGACCCGCGTCGAGCCCGTGAACGACAGCTTGCGCACGACGGGCGAACTCGTCAGCGTCTCGCCGATCGCGACCGCGTCGCCCGACACGACGTTGAACACGCCGGCCGGCACGCCCGCGCGCTCGGCGAGCACCGCGAGCGCGAACGCCGACAGCGGCGTTTCCTCCGACGGCTTCAGCACCATCGTGCAGCCGGCGGCGAGCGCAGGGCCGGCCTTGCGCGTGATCATCGCGAGCGGGAAATTCCACGGCGTGATCGCCGCGACGACGCCGACCGGCTCGCGCGTGACGACGATCTGCGCATCCGGCTTCGGGCTCGGGATCACGTCGCCGTACATGCGCTTCGCTTCTTCCGCGAACCATTCGAGAAAGCTCGCCGCGTAAGCGACTTCGCCGCGCGCTTCCGCGAGCGGCTTGCCTTGCTCGCGCGTCAGCAGCCCGGCGAGCGCGTCGCGATGTTCGAGCATCAGCTCGCCCCAGCGCTTCACGCGTGCGCCGCGCTCCTTCGCGGTCAGTGCGCGCCACGCGGGGAACGCGTGCGCGGCTGCGTCGATGGCGCGCTGCGTGTCGTCGGCGCCGCCTTTCGCGACTTTCGCGATCGTTTCGCCGGTCGCGGGGTTCAGCACCGGATAAGTTGCATCGCTCGCGCCGTGCGGCTCGTGCCATTCACCGCCGATGTAGTGGCCGGTCCTCAGAAATTCGTTCATCGTGTGTCGTTCCT
The DNA here is from genome assembly GCF_052045915.1 of Burkholderia sp. 22088. Classification (NCBI taxonomy): domain Bacteria; kingdom Pseudomonadati; phylum Pseudomonadota; class Betaproteobacteria; order Burkholderiales; family Burkholderiaceae; genus Burkholderia; species Burkholderia sp. 22088. Next base: position 297,218 of record NZ_JBQEPY010000002.1, on the reverse strand, counting down.
TCAGTGCCTCAGTCCGTCGCGAAACTGCCCTGCGCCGGACGCGACGCGCGCGCGATGCGCTTGCCGGCCGTGTAGTCGTTGATCAGGTCGCACGGCGTGTAGTTGCGCTCCAGTTCGTGCAATTCCTCTTCGGTGAGCTGTGTCTCGAGCGCGCCGAGCGCACTGTCGAACTGCGCGACGGAATCCGCGCCGACCAGCATGCTCGCGACGCCGGGGCGGCTCAGCACCCACGCCTGCGCGATCTGCGCGGGCGGCACGCCGCGGCGCTTCGCGACCTTCGCGACCGATTCCGCGATCGCGAGCGATGAGGCATCGCCGTACATCTGCGCGGTGAAGAAGTCGGTCTGGTTGCGCGTCGATTGCGGCTCGCAGGTCAGCAGGCCGCGCGCGAGCGGGCTGAACACCGACACGCCGACGCCCTGGTCGATGCAGTACGGCACCATTTCGCGCTCCTCCTCGCGATACGCGAGGTTCAGCTGCAGCTGCATGTTGATCGGCTTGTCCCAGCCGTTTCGTTCGCAGGCCTGCATGATTTTCGCGAACTGCCACGTGTACATCGTCGATACGCCGATATAACGCGCCTTGCCCGCGCGCACGATGTCGTGCAGCGCGCTCATCGTTTCCTCGACGGGCGTGTTCACGTCGAAGAAGTGCAGCATGAAGATGTCGACGTAATCCATCCCGAGCCGCGTCAGCGAAGCGTCGATGCCGTCGAGCACGTGCTTGCGCGAATGGCCGCCCGCGTTCGGGTAGCTGCCCATGTCGTAGCCGACCTTGGTCGTCACGACGAGCTCCTCGCGGCGCGCGTTGCGCTTCAGGATGCGGCCGACCACTTCCTCGCCGACGCCCGTCGAATAGAAATCGGCGAGATCGATGAAGTTCACGCCGGCGTCGAGCGCGCGGCGCACGATCGGCTCGCTCTGCGCTTCGTCGAAGATCCAGGGTTTCCAGTCGGGGGTGCCCATGTTCATCGTGCCGAGACACAGGCGGGACACCTTCAGGCCGGACTGGCCGAGGCGGACGTATTCCATGCTTCCTCCAGGTGCGGCCTTGTGTCGGCCGCTTGTCGTCTTCAGTTTTTCTTCGGGGTGTAGAACGGGTTCGACACGTCGCGCGCGGCGGCGAATACCGCGTCGCGATGCGGCAGCCCTTCCATCGCGGCGACGATCGCGGTGCGGCACGCGCGATAGTTGTTCTCGAACACGGCATCGAGATCGTCGGTCTGCGGGTTCACCCAGTTCGCCGACACGACGACCCAGTCGTTCTCCGCTTCGGGCGGCAGCGTGCCGTTCTCGAGCGCTTCGGCGACGGCCTTCGCGATGCCGGCCTGCGACGCGCCCCACGTGGCGTTGCCGTGGAAATCGCCGGCGATCTGCGCCTTGTTGACGTACAGCGTGAGCGGCTTGGTCGGCACGCCCGGCTGCGCGATCACGACGAACGGCGCATGGCCGGCCGACGGCGTCGCGAGGGCCGTGGCGAACGCCTGGCCCGCGGGGCCGTTGCGCGGGCCGACCAGCACGTTGATGTGCGCGAGGTTGACGCCGGGGCCTTCGAAGCCTTCGCCGATGTAAAGCTGCCTGGGTTGGGATGCGGTCATTGCGATGTCTCGTCGATGAGGTTGGGTGTGAGGCGATTGTGGTGGGCCGCGGCGCGGCCGGTGAATCGATGTTTTCTGATCGGGCTATGAGTTTTCGTCGTCTCCGGGAAAGCCCTTGGCCCGCCACGCGGACGCCCGCCGGGCGGGCCTCGGCCGGTGTCGTGACGGCGGGCGGGGCGGAACTGGCGGGTGGTCATTCGTGAACCGGCTCCGGGTTTGTCATACCCGGGCAGGGGTTGGAGCGCCGGGCGCATCCGGACAACAATCGGCGTACTCCGAGCCCTATCTTTCGTCTTCCCTTCTTTTTTCGAAAGCGAGTAATTCCGATGGCTGCCATTCAAAGGCCCGATTGGTCGAAGCTCAGTTCGCTCGATCCGGAACTGATCCGGGCATTCGTCGCCGTGGTCGAGAGCGGCGGCTTCACCGCGGCGGCCCGGCAACTGCATCGCACGCAGTCGACGATCAGCCTGCGCATCCGCACGCTCGAGGAGCGGCTCGATACGCACCTGTTCATGCGCAACAGCCGACGGCTCGAACTGTCACGCGACGGCGAGAATTTCCTGATCCATGCGCGCCGCATCATCCAGGTGCAGAACGACGCGATCCTCGCGCTGAAGCAGGCGAGCAGCGATCGCGGCGTCGTGCGCTTCGGGCTGCCGGAGGACTACGCGGAGCTGTGGCTGCCCGACCTGCTGAAGTCGTTCTATGCGATGCGGCCGGGCGCGCGTTTTCACGTGCATTGCCGCACGTCGCTCGAACTGCTCGAACGGCTGCAGGCCGGCGAGCTCGACGTCGCGCTCGTCGTGCGGCACGGGCCGAACGCGGGCGGGCGGCTGCTCGGCCGGCACGATGTCGTATGGGCCGCGCACCGCGATTTCGTGCTCGGCCCGCAGGCGTCGGTGCCGCTCGCGCTGTTTCCGGAGACGTGCTGCTACCGGCAGCGCGGGCTGCAGGCGCTCGCGACGGCCGGGCGGCCGTATCACGTCGTCTATACGAGCCAGAGCCCGACCGGCATCAAGATCGCGGTGAACCACGGCGCGGCCGTGACGATGATCGACCGCTGCACGCTGCCCGAGAACTGGCGCGTGCTCGACGAGACGGACGGGCTGCCGCTGCTGCCGGCGGCCGATCTCGAACTGCATCGCTCGCCGGGCATCTGCGATCCGCTGACCGACGATCTGGTGTCGCTGATCGAATCGATGGTCGACGAGCGGCGGCGCGCGTCGCTCGAAGCGTTCGCGTAGCGCGGCGGCCGACGCACGGTTTGATTGGCGCGAACCGTGGCGCGTGGTGGGCGGTCGCGTCGCGCGCATCGCGACCGCACGGCAGGCCGCCATGCCGCTGGCCGTTGACGTGTTGTGTCCCCGGTGCCGTTTTTTGCACGGGCGGCCCGTTTTTTTGCACGACGTTTATGCGGTCTCTTCTAAGCTGGGGACGTGTCGAACAGCCGAGACGGCTTCCGTCCGCTCCATGACCTTCATTCATCCCGTTCCCGCCTTCGATGTCGCCGGCCGCCAGTTGCGCGCCGGCGAACCCGACAACGTCATTCCGTTCCCGCCGCCGCGCCCGCGCCTGCAGTTGCCCGTCACGCTGACGGCCGACTCTGGAGAACACGCGCATGCGCGGCTCGCGGCGCTGCTGCATTCCCCGCTCGGCGTGTACGTCGTCAGCGCGCGTGCCGTGCGCGACGTGGTCCACGTGCACTTCGACATCGCGCCGGAAGACCTGGATTTCACGCTGCACATGCTGATCGCGCAGCAGGCCGATGCGGTGATCGGGCCGGTCGCGCGCCGGTTGCGGGTCGGGCCGAAGGCACGGTGAAGCCGGGAACGGCTGTTGCTCGTGGGTTGTGGTTCGTTCCTTGATGGCTTGTCCGATCCGCCGTCCGATCGCCGGTCGCCGTGCTGTCCGCCCTCAGGCGGCGGACAGGCGCGCGATGCTGCGTGCGCGGCGCCGATCATGCATGCGGAGGAGTCATGGATCTATTGGAAGCAGTACCTGTCGTGCAACCGGCAAACGGCCGGGTACGGGCGGCGTCGCTGCCGTCGGGCCAGCAACTCGCGCGTCAGCTCATGACGACGGTGCGCGTGGCCGAAATGCTGTTGCATCAGGCGATCGTCGTGCCCGACCGGCATCAGTGGTCGGTGGACACCGAGCGGGTCGACGCGGCCGGCGGGCCGCTCGCGGCGTGGGAGCGCGACGTGACCTGGCGGATCGGCAAGGTGTTCGCCGCGACGGTCAGCCCGGCCGCGCGCGTCAACGATCGCGACCAGGTCGCGGTCGAGATCCGGCTTTGCCTGCCCGAACAGGACTACATGGCCGGGCGGCGCGTGAGCACCTTCGGCCGCCGCCACGGCAACCGCTTCGGCGCGACGCTGTCGGTCGCGTCGGGCGCGCAGTGGGGCTGGCAACGCGCGGAGCACGTCGCACCGGAACACACGCAGGTATGCGGCGATACGCTGGAAGCGCTTGTCGATCAGGTGGCCGCGAACGTCAACGCGGCACTGGACGCGGCCGGGTTCGGCGCGATGCGCTGATCACGCGTCGCCGGTCTGCCCGGTCTGACGTTGCAGGTCTTCCATCAATTGTTCCGCGAGAAAGTCGCACGGCGGCCGCTTCGATTTCGTGCTGCGCGCGAGAATCAGTTCGAGCGGCGGCAGGTCGGGCAGCCCGTGCGCGCGGCCGAGCATCGACAGTTGCGCGGGAATCGCGCAGCGCGCGAGCGGCGCGACCGCGAGGCCGGCCTCGACCATGCTGAGCAGCCCGAGCAGGCTCGGGCTTTCATACGAGGTGCGGTACGGCACCTTCGCGCGTTCGAGGCTGCGGATCGCGTTCTCGCGCGCGACGCTGCCCGGCATGAACACCGCGATCGGCAGCGGCCGCTCTTCCCACACGCGCGGCCCGTTCGTCATCGCGGCCCACGCCATCGGCTCGTGGCGGATGAAGTCGCCGGACAGCCCCTTGATGCGCGTGCCGCAGACGAGATCGACGGTGCCTTCCTTGATCAGCGGCGCGAGCGCGCTGCTCGGCAGCCCCATCACCTGGATCTCGACCTTCGGGTAGGTCGCCGAGAATTTCTTCAGCACCGACGGCAGCAGCGACGACGCATAGTCGTCCGGCACGCCGATCACGACCTTGCCGGTCACTTCCGGCCGCACCACGGCCGCCCAGGCCTCGTCGCGCAGCGCCAGCATTCGTCTGGCGAATCCCAGCAGCACCTCGCCTTCGCGCGTCAGCACGATGCTGCGCGGTTTGCGCACGAACAGCGGCCGCCCGATCGCGTCTTCCAGGCTCTTGATCTGCATGCTCACGGCCGACTGCGAACGGTTCACGGCCTCGGCCGCGCGGGTCATGTTGCCGGTCTCCGCGACGGCGACGACGGTGGCCAGCACGTCGTGATCGAGCATCTTCATGGGTATCAGGAAAACTGAACGTAACGATCAGCATTATGCGTTTTTATTGTTGCTGTGTGTCTGCCATAGTGCGATCACGCTGACGTTTCGCCCGAGGGCTGCGCGGCGTTCGGGCCGGACGATCCGGTGTGCGGGACTGAACAGGGAAGCGTGGTGTATCGATGATGGACCATCCGTTGCGCGCGGCGCTGGCCGCGGAATTGCATGCCCGGCCGTTCCTGCGGCTCGCCGAAGCCGTGTCGCTCACGCATTACGCGATCTACGCGGACGGCCAGCCCGACATCCACGAAACGCTGCTGCACGCGCTGTGCCGCGATACCGGCATCGCCGCGCCGCACGAAGGCGCGACGCATTACGCGGTGCAGTCGCCGAGCGGCTGGCACTTGAAGTGGGAGCGCCACACCGAATTCTCGACCTTCACGTTCGTCGCGCCGCGTCGCGACACCGGTTATTTCGACGATCTCGCGATCGAGGGCATTCCGGCCGCGTGGTTCGCGCGGCTTGCCGGCATCCGCTTCGTCGCGGTGCGCATGGAGCTGCTCACGGGCGACGCCGCGCGGCTCGTCTGCGGCGATCTGCGCCGCTGGATCGACGGGCCCGCGCTCGTCGGCAGCAACGTGCTCGGCGGCGGCAAGGTGTTCTGCGACTGGCATGTGCGCGACGACGGTTTCATGCGCTTTCTCGTCGTCGACGAGGATTTCCGCGAGGAGCAGGGCGGCCGCCTGCTGCAGCGCCTGCATGAAATCGAGACGTACCGGATGATGGCCTTGCTGGCGCTGCCCGTCGCGCGCCGGATGAGCCGCGAACTCGACGAGATCCACGCGGCGCTCCATGCACTGATGCAGCGGATGGACGCGAGCGGCGCCGACGGCGACGACACCGCGCTGCTCGTCAAGCTCACGCATCTGGCGGTACGGGTCGAGTCGCTGTCGGGATCGGGCGCGCGCTTCAGCGCGTCGCGGGCGTACGAGAAGCTCGTGCTGGCGCGCATCCACGAGCTGCGCGAGGAACGCATCGAAGGGATGCCGACGATCGCCGAATTCATGGAGCGGCGTTTCGCGCCGGCGATGGAAACCTGTCGCAGCGTATGGGCGCGCCACGAGCAGATCGCCGCGCGGATCGCGCGAGCGGTCGACCTGTTGCGCACGCGCGTGAACCTCGCGCAGGAAAAGGACGTGACGCGCCTGCTGGCGGGCATGGAGCGCACCGCGCGCAACCAGCTGCATCTGCAGCACGCGGTCGAGGGGCTGTCGGTGGCAGCCATTTCGTACTACGTGCTGTCGCTCGCGACGGCGGCGTTCAAGGCGCTGCACGTGATGAACCTGCCGGTCGATCCCGAACTGGCGGAAGGCCTGCTGATCGCGCCGGTCGTGTTCGCGGTGATTCACATCACGCGGCGCACGCGCGCGCAGCTGGCGCGATCGGAAGCCGCACATGACGGCGCGGCGGTGCACGCGGCGACGTTGAAGCAGGTCGGTTAGAACATCGAAAACATGATCAGGTAAAGGAGTGGAGATGACTTTTTCGCAGACGCAACCGGGGTTTTACAGCGGCTTCGATGCCGCGTTCGACGAACCGGCACCGGATGACGCGGGCGTGCCGGAGGCCGCGCGCGTGACGTCGTATCAGGCCGTGCTGCAGGAGCCGATGACGTCGCTCGTCGGGAATACGATCGATCGGCCGGACGTCGCGGCGGTGGCGATTCTCGGTTACAACTGACGCAGCGCCGGGCGGGTGGGCTGCGCAGTCCCTTCCCGGTCACCCGGCGGCACGCATGCGCGGCATCGTCGGGTACGCCACCCATCGGGCGTCGATCTTGCGGCCGGGTAGAAAATGAAACTCGATATAACCGTCGCGCCGGTTCGGCAAAGCCGGCACGGCGACGTCGGTTTCGACGATGTCGGGCGCCTGGTTCCGGGCGTCTTCTTCAGGCGTCAGATCGTACGTGATCCTGACGTGCCAGGTCTTCTTGCCGCGCGGCACGCTCATGCAGCACATCGTGCCGCCCCCGCCGCCGAACTGGCGCGCGTGCACGCTGCCCGCGCCGAAGCCATCCACCACGAAACTGTAGACACCACGATCGGTGTAGTTGAACCCCACGACGCGATACGGGCCGTCGGCGCGCGTCTGTGCGTGGATCCACCAGGCCGCGCCCGCCAGCAATGCCGCGATGGCGACGGGGTTGAGTATCAGGCGGCGTAGCAGGTTCGGCATGTCGGTGTTCCTGTGAGTCGGTTCGGCGGCACGATCCGTTGCCGGTAGCGCCAGGGCGCGTGCCGTGCACCCCGGCGCCCGAGGTCATCGCGCGCGCCTGACAGGCCCCGCCCCATGCGCCAGCGCCAGTTCGACGAACGCGCGCGCGGCCGCGCTCCGGTACGCCCCCTTGCGTTGCAGCAGCACGGCCGTACGCCGCAGGACGGCCGGATCGAGCGCGACGGCGGCGAGATCGTCGTGGCCGCTCGCGATCGTCGCGGGCAGCAGCGTCGCGAGGTTCGTGCGGCGCACGATCTCGATCACGGCCCCCAGCGAATTCGCTTCCATCGACACGCGCGGCCGCACGTCGTGCTCGCGGAAATAGCGGTCGATCTGCACGCGTGTCGCGAATTCGGCCGTGAGCAGCACGAGCGACGCGTCGTGCAGCGCGCGCAGGCCGGCCTTGCGTTTTCCGGCGAGCGCATGCCGGCGGCTCACGACGAGCGCGAGCGTTTCGACCAGAAGCGGTTCCGCTGCGATATCGGCCGTTTGCACCTCGTCGAACGCGATGCCGACATCGAGCTCGTCGTCGACGAGCAGCGCCTCGATGCGTTCCTGCGACATCTCGCGCACCGACAGCGACACATCCGGATAGCGGCCGTGAAACGCCTCGACCAGCGGCCCGACGAGATAGCTCGTGAAGGTCGGCGTGACCGCGATCCGCAGTGAGCCGCGGCTGAGATCCTGCACGTCGTGAATGGCACGCCGGCCTTCCGCGAGATCGTGCAGCGCCTGCCGCGCATAGCGGAAATACACGTCGCCGGCGTCGGTCAGCCGCGTCACGCGCCCGGTGCGGTCGAACAGCTGCGCGCCGAGCGTCTCCTCGAGCTGGCGGATCTGCTGGGACAGCGCGGGCTGCGACACATGCAGCGCGGCGGCCGCGCGCGTGAAGCTGCGATGTTCGGCGACGGCGAGGAAGTAATGGATATGGCGCAGCAGCATGGCGGTTCCTATAAGTCCTGCTTATCCGGTAGATCATAAATCAGTCTTTTACGTTATTGGAAGTCCGGCGTAACCTGCTCTTCATCGATTCCACCCGCACCGGAGAACACGCGATGAAGGACATCATCGAAGGCTTCCTGAAGTTCCAGCGCGACGCGTATCCGGCGCGCGCCACGCTGTTCCGCGATCTCGCGCGCAGCCAGCATCCGCGCGCGCTGTTCATCTCGTGCTCGGACAGCCGGCTCGTGCCCGAACTCGTCACGCAGCGCGAACCGGGCGACCTGTTCGTGATCCGCAATGCCGGCAACATCGTGCCGTCGTACGGCCCCGAGCCGGGCGGCGTGTCGGCGTCCGTCGAATACGCGGTGGCCGCGCTGCGCGTGACCGACGTCGTGATCTGCGGCCATTCCGATTGCGGCGCGATGACCGCGATTGCCACCTGCCAGTGCATGGACCACATGCCGGCCGTCGGTCACTGGCTGCGTTATGCCGATTCGGCGCGCGTCGTGAACGAGGCGCGCACGCATCGCAGCGAACGCGAGCGGATCGACTCGATGGTGCGCGAGAACGTCGTCGCGCAACTGGCGAACCTGAAGACGCACCCCGCCGTGCGGCTCGCGCTCGAAGAAGGGCGGCTCGCGCTACACGGCTGGGTCTACGACATCGAATCGGGCTGCATCGACGCCCATGACGGCGCGACCGGCCGGTTCGTCTCCCTGGCGGACCATCCCGAGGTCCGCGCCACGCCCGCGACGCTTCCCGTCGCGGCGTGAATCGCTCCAACCTACCCACGAGGAATTGCCATGATCCAGTCCCAGCACAGCCAGACCGCCCGCCACGCGCTCGCGGAGACCGTCGTTCTCGCGAAGGCGCGCAAGAACCTGTCGTTCGCGCAGCTCACCGAAGGCACGGGCCTGAGCGAAGCGTTCGTGACGGCCGCGCTGCTCGGCCAGCATGCGCTGCCGGCCGATGCGGCGCGCAATGTCGCCGACAAGCTCGGCCTCGACGACGACGCGGTGCTGCTGCTGCAGACGATCCCGCTGCGCGGCAGCATCGACGATCGCGTGCCGACCGACCCGACGATTTACCGCTTCTACGAAATGCTGCAGGTGTACGGCACGACGCTGAAGGCACTCGTACACGAGAAGTTCGGCGACGGCATCATCAGCGCGATCAATTTCCGGCTCGACGTGAAGAAGGTCGACGATCCGGAAGGCGGTTCGCGTGCGGTGATCACGCTCGACGGCAAGTACCTGCCGACCAAGCCGTTCTGACGCAGGCGCGCCGCCGCGCCGCGGCAGCCGTGCCGTGCAGGCTCTCGCCCGACGTGCATCGGCCGCCGGCCGGCGCACGTTTCCGCCATGCCGTTTCAACGAGGACACAGCCATGGATTTTGTGAAACGGACGATCGATCTTGCGATGAAGAACGTGGAAGAGGGCGGCCGTCCGTTCGCGACGGTGATCGTCCGCGACGGCGAGATCGTCGCGGAGAGCCCGAACCTCGTCGCGCAAACCAGCGACCCGACCGCGCACGCCGAGATCCTCGCGGTGCGCGACGCGTGCCGCAAGCTCGGCACCGAGCACCTGACCGACTGCGAGATCTACATTCTCGCGAGCCCGTGCCCGATGTGCCTCGGCGCGCTGTACTACTGCAGCCCGAAACGCGTGGTCTACATCACGACGCGCGAGGACTACGCGCCGTTCTATCGCGACGACCGCAAGTATTTCGAGCTCGACACGTTCTATGCCGAATATGCGAAGCCGGTCGAGGCGCGCCGGCTGCCGATGGTGCAGCAGAAGCACGGCGGCGCGATCGACGTGTACCGGCGCTGGAAGGAACTGAACGCGAAGTGACGTGACCCGCACGGCGCCCAGGCCGCGCGTTGCAGCCGCCCGGCTGCTCGTTTTCCCCACCCTCCGTTTCGTCTTCCGTGTCATCCGGCGGCGCCCGTGCCGCCGGGGCGCCCGCGCCGCCGCGCGAGGCGGGTCGTGCCCCCGTTTTCCCACCTTCCCAAACATCGATCCCGATCAATGTCCGGAACGGAAATCCGCGATCCAAAAGGTTTTTGACGGGTTTAAAAATTCGCACTGGAGACGACGAAAACGTGCGGAAAGCCCGATGAAAACCGATGAAATCTTCATGACAGCCAGCGCGGTGGCCGCGGTCGTTCGCGACTGATCGCCATCGATCGCCGTGCGTTTTCCCTGCCTGTTTCGTTGCGCCATTCGTTCCGGACGAGGAATCGCTCGATCCCTCTCCGCCAGCACCGCCCGACTGCCGCCGGTCGCGCGTGACGCCTGAGATTCGCTTACCTGCTTGAAACGGACCATCATGAAACGGGATTCATTCAGTACACCTGATGCGATGCATCGACCGACGACGAACATGCTCAAGCCGAACGAAACGTTCGTGCGCATCGAAAACGTCGTGAAGAAATTCGGCGACAGCACGGCCGTCGACAACGTGAACCTGACGATCGCGAAGAACGAGCTGTTCGCGCTGCTCGGCAGCTCGGGCTGCGGCAAGTCGACGCTGCTGCGCATGCTTGCAGGGCTGGAAACGGCCACCTCCGGCAAGATCTTCGTCGACGGCGAGGACCTCGCTTCGCTGCCGCCATACCGCCGCCCGGTCAACATGATGTTCCAGTCGTACGCGCTGTTCCCGCACATGACGGTCGAATCGAACGTCGCGTTCGGCCTGAAGCAGGAAGGCACGCCGAAGAACGAGATCCGGGAACGCGTGGCCGACGCGCTCGCGCTCGTGCAGATGAGCAAGTACGCGAAGCGCAAGCCGCATCAGCTCTCCGGCGGCCAGCAGCAGCGCGTCGCGCTGGCCCGTTCGCTGGTCAAGCGCCCGAAGCTGCTGCTGCTCGACGAGCCGATGTCCGCACTCGACAAGAAGATCCGCCAGAAGACCCAGCTCGAACTCGTGAACATCATCGAGAAGGTCGACGTGACCTGCGTGATGGTCACGCACGACCAGGAAGAAGCGATGACGATGGCGAGCCGCCTCGCGGTGATGAGCGAAGGCAAGATCGTGCAGATCGGCTCGCCCGGCGAAGTCTACGAATACCCGAACAGCCGTTTCTCGGCCGAATTCATCGGCTCGACCAACCTGTTCGAAGGGCGCGTGGTCGAGGACGAACCCGACCACATCTTCGTCGAAAGCGACGACCTCGAGGCACGCATGTACGTGAGTCACGGCGTGACGGGCCCGCTCGGCATGCCGGTCGGCATCTCGGTGCGCCCGGAGCGCGTGCACGTGTCGCGCGAGAAACCGGGCTCGAAACACAACTGGGCGCGCGGCGTCGTGACCGACATCGCGTACATGGGCAGCTACTCGCTGTACCACGTGCGCCTGCCGAGCGGCAAGACGGTGGTGTCGAACCTGTCGAGCTCGCACCTGATGAACGACAACGCGCCGGCGTGGAACGACGACGTGTTCGTGTCGTGGTCGCCGGCCAGCGGCGTCGTGCTGACGCAGTGAGGACGCCACGATGAGAACCTCCGCTTCCACTCCGTCCGCGCCGGTGTCTGCCGGCGCCGCGAGCACCGGCGCCGGCCGCGCGCGCCCGGGCCGTTTCTCCATGCTGTCGCGCTTCCTGCCGTCGGGCCGCAGCGTCGCGATCGGCGTGCCGTTCGTATGGCTCGCGATCTTCTTCGCGCTGCCGTTCGTGCTGGTGCTGAAGATCAGCTTCGCCGACCAGGTGATGGGCATCCCGCCGTACACGTCGCTCGTCGAGATCAAGGACGGCGTCGTGCACTTCGCGCTGCAGCTGTCGCACTACGCGTTCCTGCTGCAGGACGACCTGTACATCGCGACCTACCTCAGCTCGCTGAAGATGGCCGCCGTGTCGACCGTGCTGTGCCTGCTGATCGGCTATCCGATGGCGTACTACATCGCGCGCTCGGAACCGAACCGCCGCAACGTGCTGATGATGGCCGTGATGCTGCCGTTCTGGACCTCGTTCCTGATCCGCGTGTATGCATGGATCGGGATCCTGAAGGACGACGGCCTCCTGAATCACACGCTGATCGCGCTGGGCATCATCCACACGCCGCTGCGCCTCTATCACAGCGACGCGGGCGTCTACATCGGGATGGTCTATTCGTACCTGCCGTTCATGGTGATGCCGCTGTACGCGCACCTCGTGAAGATGGACCTCACGCTGCTCGAGGCCGCGTACGACCTCGGCGCGAAGCCGTGGGTCGCGTTCACGCGCATCACGCTGCCGCTGTCGAAGAACGGGATCATCGCCGGCAGCCTGCTGGTGTTCATCCCGGCGGTGGGCGAGTACGTGATTCCGGAACTGCTGGGCGGCGCCGACACGCTGATGATCGGGCGCGTGATGTGGGATGAATTCTTCAACAACATGGACTGGCCGATGGCGTCCGCGGTGACGGTCGCGATGGTGATGCTGCTGCTGGTGCCGATGGCGCTGTTCCAGTACTACCAGGTCAAGGAACTGGAGGACGCGAAATGATCAAGCCGAGCAAACCGCTGTCGACGGGCGTCCTCGCCTTCGGCTTCCTGTTCCTGTACATCCCGATCATCAGCCTGGTGGTGTACTCGTTCAACGAGTCGAAGCTGGTGACGGTGTGGTCGGGCTTCTCGCTGAGGTGGTACAGCGCGCTGCTGGACGACGACGAGCTGCTGACCGCCGCGTGGCTGTCGCTGAAGATCGGCCTGTTGACGGCCACCGCGTCGGTCGTGATCGGCACGTGGGCGGGTTTCGTGCTCGCGCGCTTCGGCCGCTTCAAGGGCTTCACGCTGTACACGGGGATGATCAACGCGCCGCTGGTGATTCCGGAGGTGATCCAGGGCATCTCGCTGTTGTTGCTGTTCGTTGCGCTGGAGCAGATGTTCGGCTGGCCGAAGGGGCGCGGGATGGTGACGATCTGGATCGGCCACGTGATGCTGTGCGTGTCGTACGTGGCGATCATCGTGCAGTCGCGCGTGAAGGAGATGAACAAGTCGCTGGAGGAGGCGGCGCTCGATCTGGGCGCGACGCCGCTGAAGGTGTTCTTCGTGGTGACGCTGCCGCTGATCTCGCAGGCGCTGCTGTCGGGTTGGCTGCTGTCGTTCACGCTGTCGATCGACGACCTGGTGCTGTCGGCGTTCCTGTCGGGGCCGGGGTCGACGACGCTGCCGCTGGTGGTGTTCTCGCGCGTGCGGCTGGGGCTGAACCCGGAGATGAACGCGCTGGCGACGCTGTTCATCACGGCGGTGACGATCGGCGTGATCGTCGTGAACCGGATGATGATCGCGCGCGAGCGGCGCCGCGTGGCCGACATGAAGGCGGCGTTCGCGGTGGCGTGAGCGCGGGCATGATGGTGTGACGGCATGACGAAAGCGACGGCGGGCGCATGACGGGCCCGTCGTTTACGGTGGTCGCTTGCTCGGGGGAGGGAAACGGGGCGATCGTGTGCGGTGCGCTCGCTCATGACCGAGCGGGTCGGCTACGGTGACTGTGGCGATGCCACGTGCAAAGCGGCGCAGCCGTCGTGTTTCGCAACGGTGCCTTCGGCGCCGGGTTTCGGGTTCCCGATGTGGCCGAACGACGCGTGGGAATGCCACATCGCACGCGAGTAGCGCGGTCGCCACGCGGCGGGCGACGCGCTATAGTCGTGCGACGCCCGCTGACGGTGCGATACACCCGGCGGCCCTTTCACTGACGCGCTCTCCCGATGACAGCCCTTCCCGACGTTACCCTGCGACTGACCGACATCGAGCAGCCGGCCGCACACGATTTCATCAGCCGCAAGCTCGGCGAATTCAATCACGCGATGACGGGGCGCGCCGACGCGGCCACGCTCGACGTGTACGTGACCGATCCCGCGACGGGCGAGATCGTCGGCGGCCTGACGGGGCGCACGTCGCTCGGTCTCTTCTTCATCGATTTGTTCTACCTGCCCGAATCGCTGCGCGGCGGCGGGTTCGGCAGCCGGCTGCTGCGCGAGGCCGAAGCGGAAGCGAAACGACGCGGATGCGCGCGGGCGGTGCTCTACACGATCTCGTTCCAGGCGCCGGATTTCTACCGGAAGCAGGGTTACGAAGCATTCGGCGAAGTGCCGTGCGAACCGGAAGGCACGTCGCGCGTGTTCATGGTGAAGGTGCTTTGAACCGGTTCGGCCGGCGTGCGTCGCGCGCTCAGATTCTCGTGGCGATCGCCTTGGGCGTATAGCTGGCGTGAGTGGCCGGATCGACGAACCGGCCTCTGAAATATCCGTCGCCGTTCGCGTCGGATACGAACGTCTGATGGGCCGGATCCAGCATGCGGCGCCAGAATGCATTCCGGCGTTCGATGTTGTCGATCGTTTGCGTCTTCCCGAGAATGTGGCCGGTCATCGTTGCGTCCTTGTCGCTGAGACTGCCGGCGAGCAGGAGCGGGAAGCCCGGCGGAAGGGGAAGCGTTCGATGGATCTCCGACCAGCACAGCGTGCCGATGCCCCGGCAGCACAATTCCGGCGGAAGCATGAAGTCGCCGATGTGCATCTTGAACGACGAGTCGTCGAGCGGAAGCCACCGTTCGCTGAACGGGAATTTCCTGACCCGGGTGGGCGATCCGAATGGCGACTCCTGGTATTCGAATTCGACGGACACGCGGCCCGTGCAGCAGCGATCGGGCAACGCGTCCAGCTTGTCGATTTCCTGCACGATCGTCATGGTCGCGATCGGCACGCCTTGCAGATCGGCGATCCGGTACGAATGCCGCGTGGTGTTCATCGTGTTGATCCTCGAGCAAGCACGACGACGGAGCTCGAACGTCGGCGTCCGGGCGTCGGCATCCGGGCGTCGGCGTCCGGGCGTCGGCAGCGTGCCCCATGCCGGCGGCACGGGGCACACGCCACCCGCGTCAGCAATGCTCCAGCGCGTACGACAGGTCGGCGATCAGGTCGTCCGGATGTTCGAGCCCGACCGACACGCGAATCAACCCTTCCGACACACCGGCCGCTGCGCGCGCTGCGGCCGGCACGCCCGAATGCGTCGTCGATGCCGGATGGCAGATCAGCGACTCCGTGCCGCCGAGACTGACTGCGGACTTGAAGAGCGTCAGGTGGTTGATGAACCTGAACGCCTGCTCGCGGCCACCGTCGAGGATGAACGCGAACGTCGAGCCGGGCCCGCTGCACTGGCGCCGGTAGACGGCCTGGTAGGCCGGATCGTCGATGAGCTCGGGATGCAGCACGCGCACCGGCCGATGCGGATTGCCGGCGAGCCAGCGGGCGACGGCGCTGCCGCTGCGCGCGGCCTGCTGCATGCGCAGCACGAGCGTTTCCATCGAGCGCGTGATCATCCATGACGAATGCGGGTCGAGCTGCGAACCGAGCGTGCTGCGGACCGAGCGGATCTTCGTGATCAGGTCGCGGGTGCCCGTCACGCCGCCGGCGACGAGGTCGCTATGTCCGCCGATGTATTTCGTCAGCGAGTACACGCTCAGGTCGATGCCCTGCCGCGACGGCTTCTGATACAGCGGCCCGAGCAGCGTGTTGTCGCAGACCGACAGCGGGCGGTAGCCGTGCCGCGCCTCGAACGCATCGATCTCGCTGCGCAGCCCGTCGAGGTCGAACAGCGCGTTGGTCGGGTTGGCGGGCGTCTCGATGTAGCACATCCGCACGTTGCCCTTTTGCGCGGCCGCTTCGAGTGCGGCGCGGATCGCGCTGGTGGACAGCCCGTCGGCGATCACTTCGGAGCGGATGCCCCACTCGGGCAGGAACTTCGAGATCAGCGTTTCGGTGCCGCCGTACAGCGGCACGGACTGGACGACGCAGTCGCCCGGCCGCAGGAACGTCAGCAGGATCGCGGCGATTGCCGACATGCCGCTCGACGTCACGACGGCGGCTTCGGAATCGTCGAGCAGCGCGAGGCGATCCTCGACGATCTCCAGGTTCGGGTGATTGAAACGGCTGTAGACGAGGCCCGCGCTTTCGCCTTCGGGCGAAGGCTTGCGCCCGGCCACGACGTCGAAGAATTCGGCGCCGTCCTCGGCCGTGCGGAACGCGAACGTCGACGTGAGGAACACAGGCGGCTTCACCGATCCTTCCGACAGGAACGGATCGTAGCCGTACGACATCATCTGGGTTTCGGGATGGAGTTCCCGGTCTGCAATCTTGCGCTTGTGGTAGTTGCGATAGGCCATGCGGTGCTCCGTGCAGGGGTGGTGAGGAACGGCCGTTGCAGCGGCGGCACGACGCGTGCGGCGCCGGGTAGGCACCGTTCGTCGCGACCGCGTGACGCGATACTACCCGAAGGCATGGCCTTCGTGACGCGCGACTGTCACTATCGAGAGGGTGTCGCCTGTTCGACGATCATGTCGTACAGCGCACGGGCGGCCGGCGACAGTTGCGCGCTCCGGCGCGTGACGAGCACGAGCGTGCGCGACACCGCGGGCTCGACGAGTTCGATCGTGCGGATCATCGGGTACGCGTTCTTCTGGATCGCGAGCTTCGGCACCACCGCCGCGCCGAGCCCCTCCGCGACGAGCCCGAGCGCCGTCGAGCTGCGTTGTACTTCGTAGAACGAATGCAGCGACACGCCGCTCGTCTTCAGCGCGCCGTCGAGCAGCCCGCGATTGCCGCTCACTTCGCCGGCGAAGATCAGCGGATGCGGTTGCAGGGCGGCCCAGCGAATGCGCCGCCGCTTCGCGAGCGGATGATCGTCGCGGCACACGAGTACATACGGGTCGCTCGTCAGCGGGACGTTGACCAGTTCGGGATGCTGGTCGCCGGCGATGCCGATGCCGAACTCGGCCTCGCGATGCAGCACGGCCTGCACCACCGACGCCGACGCGTGATCGAGGATCTTCACGCGATCGTGCGGGCGGTGCGCGGAGAATGCGCGCAGGATGCGGGGCAGGTATTGCACGCCGACCGTCGGCACGCACGCGATCGTGACGTCGCCGCGCTGGCTCAGGCCGGTTTCGCGAATTTCGGTGAGCGCGTCGGACAGCTCGTTCAGCAGCCGGCGCGCTTGCGGCAGGAAGCGCCGGCCGATTTCGGTGAGGGTGGTGCGGCGCGTGGTGCGCTCGACGAGCGCGACGCCGAGAAAGGTTTCGAGCTTGCGCAGCCGCTGCGTGATGGCCGTCTGCGTGACGTGCAGCGTATCGGCCGCCTGCCGGAAGCTGCCGCCGTCGGCGATCGCGACGAAAGCCTGAACACCGAGCGTATCGATCTTCATCAGAATTTTGAATCAATCACGATATTAAATTCATTTTACTGAACTTCACGACGACCGCAGAATGCTTCGCATCGACGGCCCCCGCACCGCGCACGCTGGCAGCGGCACGGCCGTCCACGCCGACCACGAGGAGAACGACATGACGACCCCACTCGATCGATACGCGGCCCAGTACGTGCAATTCGAGGACGAACGCACGCGGCCGATCCGCGATCTGCTCGCCGCTGTGCCGAACACGCCGATCCGTACCGCGATCGACATCGGCTGCGGGCCCGGCAATTCGACGGAGGCGCTGATCGCGCGTGCGCCGGACGCAACGGTCCACGGAATCGATGCGTCGACGGACATGATCGACGCCGCGCGCAAGCGCCTGCCGGACCTGCGTTTCGACGTCGTGGATATTTCCACGTGGGACGATCCCGGCGGCTACGACCTGATTCTCGCGAATGCGGTGCTGCAATGGGTGCCCGCGCACGACACGCTGTTTCCGGCACTCGTCGGCCGGCTCGCGCCGGGCGGCCATCTGGCGGTGCAGATGCCCGACAACCTCGACGAACCCGCGCATCGGCTGATGCGCGAGGTCGCCGCGGCCGGGCCGTGGGCGGACAAGCTGAAAGGCGCGGCGCGCACCGAGCGGTTCGATGCGCGTCATTACCACGCGCTGCTGTCGCCGCTGTGCTCGCGCGTGGACGTGTGGCGCACGACCTACTACCACCCGCTGCGCGGCGGTGCCGATGCGGTCGTCGAATGGTTCAAGGGGAGTGCGCTGCGGCCGTTCCTCGCGGCGCTCGACGACGGCGAGCGCGCGGCGTTTCTCGCGCGGTATCGCGACGCGATCGCGGGCCCGGGCGGCTATCCGGCGCTTGCCGACGGCACCGTGCTGCTGCCGTTCCCGCGTCTGTTCATCGTGGCGACGCGGGCATGATCCGGATGTGATGCGCGTGAGAGGCGGCAATGACGCGCGTTCGGCGGTGCGTCAGCGCGCCGGCCGCATCGATTCCGGGTCGACCGTGCGGATCCGTGCGGTCTGCCCGTCGCGCAGGTCCTTGTACCAGAACAGCGCGACTTCACCGTCGTTCTCGTCGTCCGCGTACAGCAGGCGATCGTGCCCGCCCAGCACGAAGCCCGAGCGGGCATAGGTGCTGCACGCGGCGATGTTGTTCGACTGCGTTTCCAGCCGCATGAAGCCGAACCCGTGGCTGCGCGCCCAGGATTCGGCGGCCGCGAGCAGCAACTGTCCGATGCCTTGCCGTCGGCTGAGGCGGTCGACGGCCAGCTCCGCGATCTCGGCCATCCCGTTCCAGCTCTGGCTGATCGCCACGAACCCGGCGAGCCGGCCGCCGGCCGTCGCGCGAAAGAGCGCCGTCTTGCCGGTCGCCTCGTCCGCCCAGCCGGCCGGATCGAAGCCGTAGTGCTTGCGGCGCGCCGGCAGCGCGCGCAGATCGAGCAAGTCCTGATACGGCGCGTTCAATTCCCACGCGATGTCGAACGAGAAGTCGCATCGATCCAGTTCGTCGGCGGGAAGCGCGCTCGTCTGTTCGATGCTGATGTGTTCGGCTCGGTCCATGTGTCGGTGTCCTGTCTTCTGCGGGATGGCGTGGTGTCGTCGGTGATGCGATCGCCGGCATCGTGAGGTGCGCCGCATCGAGTGTGTGCGTGCCGCGGATTTTTGCGCCCGCACAGTTCGCCGTGCGCGAGACCGGCACAGACTGGCTCCTCCCGTGACGGCGAAACGCGGGCAAACCGTGAACCGGATGGCGACGCAAACGTGTGCGGGGTGCATGCGCCGGCGAGGGCGCTCTTTCAACCGCCTGATTATGCTGGATTTCGGCATGAGGCCGTCGCCGGCATCGACGCGATGCGGGCCGTCGTGCGTCGCGACTTCGATCCGGGTGACCGTCGGCCGCCTGTGGAGGAAAGACGACAGGAACCCGAATAATTGTTTACCGTTTCGTGACAACTCGATATATTCAGCAAAATATATCGAAGGTCGTGGCGTCGTCAGGCGCCACGTCGTCCACCCGCTCCACGAAAGCCGGAAGAGATTCTGACCTGCATCGCCGGAGCAACGCGTCGTCGCGGCATGCGCACTCGGTGCGCACGCGCGCAGGCGCTGTAACACAGGCGGCCGCCCCGCGGCATGCCACATCAGCAAGCCCATACCGGTACCGAAACGAAGCATCGTGCATGTGCATGAGGTGTATGTGCGCGCGGCGATCCGGTGGCTCGCGTTCGTCAATCAGTCGGTGATTCGTCAACACGCCGCGCGTCACGCTGCGACGCAGACGCGCGTCGACAACAACAGGAAGTGAACATGAAAAAGACCATCGCGGCCGCAGCCGCACTCGGGATGTTCGGCACCGCCGCGCACGCGCAAAGCAGCGTCGCGCTCTACGGGCTGATCGATGCGGGTATCACGTATTCGAACAAGGTCGCGACGTCGGGCGGACACGGCAAGCTCGTCAAGTACGGTGACGGCGTCGCGTCGGGCAGCCGCTGGGGCATTCGCGGGACCGAGGATCTCGGCGGCGGGCTGAAGGCGTTGTTCGTGCTGGAGAACGGCTTCAGCAGCGGTGACGGCTCGATCGGCCAGGGCGGTGCGCTGTTCGGCCGGCAGGCGTTCGTCGGGCTGTCGAAGAACGGGATCGGCTCGCTGACGTTCGGCCGCCAGTACTCGTTCTCGACCGATTACATCGGCGCGAACTACGCGATGGGCAGCCAGACGCCGGCCGGCAACTACGCGTATCACATCAACGATCTCGACCAGCTGACGTCGAGCCGCATCAACAACGCCGTGAAGTTCCAGAGCGCGAACTTTGCGGGCCTCACGTTCGGCGCGATGTACGGCTTCTCGAACTCGACGCAGTTCGCGGGCACGCCGACCACGACCGGCGCGAACGGTTCGCAGGGTTCGTCGAGCGTATACAGCTTCGGCGCGAACTATGCGCAGGGGCCGTTCGGCATCGGCGCCGCGTACACGAACATCCGCTTCCCGAACGGCGCGACGCCCGCGTTCGGCGTCGGCATCGCGAACGTCAACACGCAGGGGCTGCGCGATCTCGAGACGGTCGGCGTCGGCGCGCGTTATGCGATCGCGGCGGCCCTCGTGTGGACGAACTGGACGCATACGAAGTTCGTGCCGCTGTCGGGCGAATCGTCGAAGCTGAACAACTACGAAATCGGCGGCCGCTATGCGTTCACGCCGGCCCTGAGCGGCGGCCTCGGCTATACGTTCTCGAAGCTCGACGGCCGCTTCGACGGCAAGTGGCATCAGGTCAATGCCGCGGTCGACTATGCGCTGTCGAAGCGCACGGACGTGTACGTCAGCGCGGCCTACCAGAAGGCGTCGGGCAGCAATACGATCAATGGCCGCGCGGTGCCGGTGCAGGCGGAGATCGGCTCGTCGGGTTCCTTCATCGGCAACGCAGGCGCGAACACGCAGTTCGTCACGCGGATCGGCCTGCGTCACAAGTTCTGATCGACCTCACCCGCGAGCGGGCGCTCCATCGGAGCGCCCGTTTTTGCTGTCGGGCGCGACGAAGCGCGACCCTGCACCGGTTGATCTGCCAGGCCGGCAACCTCGGCGATTTCGATGCCGCGCCGGCGGCCGGGCTGTGGATCCTCGATATCCGGATCGCGCGCCTGACGCGGCCGTTCGGCGCGTTCTAAGAGGATCTGCTCGTGTAGCGCCTGTCGCGCGGGCAGGGCGAAGGGAAACGCATTCGGGCACAGCGCGGCACGTCGCGTCCGAATGCGTGCCGGCCCCATGCAGGGGGCCGGCACGGCACGGTCAAGCCACCGTCAGATGTTGATCGTGACGGGCCCCGCGAGCGGCGTGTAGCCGTCGTCGAACAGATACCACGCGTCATACTGCCCCGACGCCAGCGTGCTGTTGGCCGTGGACGAGAACAACAGCGAGCCGGTGCTCTTCGGCAGGTACGCCCACGACTTGTAGCTGCCCTTGGTCGGCTGCGCGCCATGCGCGAAGATGCCCACCCAGTTCTTCGGGCTGTGGCTCCACGGCGGCGCGACGTAGTCGAACCGCAGCGTCCCGAACGTCGAGCCCTGCGACGCGAGCGACGCGACGAACTTCTTGCCGGTATTGCCGATCGCCGAATCCGTGAGCAGGGTGCCGGATTGCGCCTGCACGCAGCCGGCTACCCGGCGCAGGAAGTTCGGATCGCTCGCGTCGCGGATGCTGGCGTCGTACCAGCCGCCGTCGCCGTACCACGTGACGGCTTGCGTCGCGCCGGCGGCGACGGTGACCGACTGCCGCGTGTTCATGCCGTACGCGTTGTCGGTGAGCTGGAACGTCGTCGCGGCCGAGCCGGCGGAGTTGTCGAGCGTGATCTGCACGTTGCCGTTGGCCACGTCGTAGCACAGGCTGACTTCGGCGGTCGATCCCGCGTTGCCGGACGAACCGATGCTGCCGCGGAACGTCTGCAGGAAGCCGTTCGGTCCGTAGACGGAATAGTCGTAGCTGCCGCCGGCATTCAGCGCGAGCGAATCCGACAGGTTCGCGCACTGGCCCGCGCCGGCCGCGATCGTGTAGTGCCGGGGGATCGTGCTCGTGCCGTCGACCCACGCCTGCAGGTGGACGCCGGCGGTGCCGGTGTTGGTCATCGTCAGCGACAGCGTGTTGCCGGCGCGATTGACCTTGCCTTGCACGAAAAACTCGTAGGGCAGGCGGCAGGCGGTGCTGCGGCCGGCCGTCTGCGCCGGCACCGCGGTGGTGGTCGGGTAGGGGATCGGGACGGCCGGGCCGTTCGGGTTCATGTTGCTTGCCGGCGGCTGGATCGCGGGAACCGTCCGGTCGGCGTTCGAGAAATCGAAGGCCGACGTCAGGTCGCCGCAGACCGTGCGTCGCCATGGCGTGATGTTGGTTTCCTGTAGCCCGAAGCGCGCTTCCAGAAAGCGGATCACCGATGTGTGATCGAAGACCTGCGAATTGACCTTGCCGCCCTTCGACCATGGCGAGATCACGAACATCGGCACGCGCGGGCCGAGCCCGATCGGCACGTCGCCGCTCGCCGAGCCGTCCGATGCGGCGCCGCTGCCGGAGACGAATTCGGCGGCCGTCGAGACCGTGGAGCGGCCGGTGCCGGCAGCGGAACTGGCCGGGACGGCCGGCGGCATGTGATCGAACAGCCCGTCGTTCTCGTCGTACATGACGAGCAGCACCGTGCTGGCCCATACCGCCGGATTCGACGTCAGCGCATCGAGGACGCTGCTGACGTACCATTCGCCGCCGCTCGCGGCCCACGACGGGTGCTCGCAGTATGCATAGGGCGCAGCGATCCACGATACCTGCGGCAGCGTGCCGTTGGCGACGTCGGCCCGCAGCTGGCTGAAGAGGTTCGTGTCGTATTCCTTGCCGCCGCCCGACGGGTCGATCTGCGTGCCGTTGAGCGCCGGCGCGAGCGGATCGCCTGCACCGAGGTTCTGGTATTGCCTGAAGTTCAGGATGACGTTGTCGCCGTAATTGCCGTTCCACCAGAGATCGCTTTTTGAGCCGTTGTATTCGCCGTAGCCATGTGCGGCATCCAGGCCGTTGCCCTTGTCCTGGTAGAACTTCCATGTGACGCCGGCCGTGTTCAGGCGCTCCGGCATCGTGGTCCAGCCGGTGCCCGTCATCGTGTTCGTCGTGTACGGCGAGTAACCGGCGACGTTGCCGCAGCACCCGGTCCACAGATACAGGCGGTTCGGGTCCGTCGGGCCGAGCATCGAGCAGTGGTACGCGTCGCACACCGTGAACGCGCTCGCCAGCGCGTAGTAGAACGGGATGTCCTTCTGCGTGAAGTAGTACATCGTGCCGCTGGTTTTCGCGTCGGCCCAGTTGTCGTAGCGGCCGTTGTTCCAGGCACTGTGCGTGCCGCTCCAGCTGTGGTCCAGGTCGCCGTAGTAGGTGTCGCCGTTCGCCGTGCCGGAGGGCGGGGACGGGTTGAACGGAAACACGTAGGACGTCAGCCAGGGCTGGCGCCACACCGGATACCCGCTCGAAATCACGACCGGCCGAGGATCGCCGAAGCCGCGCGCACCGCCCAGCGTGCCGAGGTAGTGGTCGAACGAACGGTTTTCCTGCATCAGGATCACGACGTGCTTCACGTCCTGGATCGTGCCGGTGACGGTGGCCGCCGGAATGGCCTGGGCGCGCGCGATGCTTTCGGGCAGCATGCCCGTGATCGCGGTCGCGCCGGCGAGCTTCAACGCGTCGGCGAGGAACTGACGTCGTGTCGTGGGTTTGTTTTGCATGATCGCTCTCTGTCGTGGATGGCTGGCCCCGGGGCCAGCGTCGGTCAGTGGCACGCGTTCGCGCAGTGCAGGACGGGCGTGGATGCCGAACCCGGTGCGGCCGCGCGCGCGGCCGCCACGTTGGCCGCGGTGCCCGAGTCGCCATCGCCGCAAGCGACCAGCGTGCACAGCAGCGCGATCATGAAAACGCCGCGCCAGTGCGGAAAGCGGCTTTCCGAACGGCGCGACCTGACGACATGCTTTCGACTAGACTCGAATCGGATTCCTGAATGATAGAGGCCGTTGCTGCGTGTTCCGTATTTCATTACCCCTCCCGACATGAAAATGGACAGCAGAGAATATCGCCCGAATCAGAACAACTTCATGACAGGCCACCCGCGCGTGCCTGCCACCTGCAAAAGCCTCGAATCGGGATTGGTGGCGACCGGATGCGTGACGTAATCCAGCAGCGGCACGTCGTTGATCGAGTCGCTGTAGAAGTAGGTGCGCTCGAAATCCGTCGGCGCGTAGCCGAGCGATTCCAGCCACGCGGTCGTGCGCACGATCTTTCCTTCGCGGAAGCTCGGCACGCCGGTGCTGCGCCCGGTAAACGCGCCGTCCGGCGTGCCGTCGTCGGTGTCGAGTTCGATGCCGAGCAGGTGCTCGATGCCGAATTCGGCCGCGATCGGCCGCGTGACGAAGACGTTGGTCGCCGTCACGATGCAGCAGAGATCGCCGTTTTCGCGATGCCGCCCGACCAGCTCGCGCGCCTGCGGCGTGATCGCCGGACGGATCACTTCGTCCATGAACCGCGCGTGCCAGCGCTCGAGCACCTTGCGCGGATAGCGGGTGAGCGGCGCGAGCGTCACGGCGAGATACGCGTTCATGTCGAGCGTGCCGGCCGCGTAATGACCGTAGTGCTCGTCGATCAGCGCGGCGTGCGCGTCGTCCTCGCGCCAGCCGACCCGCGAGATGAAGCGGGCCCAGGCCTGGTCGCTGTCGAGCGGCAGCAGCGTGTGGTCGAGATCGAACAGCGCGAGATTCTTGTACATGCCGGGTTCCTTGTCTTGCGGGCTCATGCGCCGATCAGCTTCTCGATCGCATCCTTCGCATTCTTTCCGTCGATGGTCGTCACGCCGTCGAGCCACTTCGACAGCACGCCCGGATGCTTCTTCGCCCATTCCCTGGCCACCGCGACCGGGTCCGCGTGATTCATGATCGGCACCATCAGCTGGTTTTCTTCGTCGGTCGTGAACTTCAGGTTGGTCAGCAGCCGGCCGACGTTCGGGCAGCGTTCGAGATAGCCGGGCGTGACGAGCGTGTAGACCTTCGCCGAGCCGTAGTTCGGGCCGAACACGGTGTCGCCGCCGTCGAGATAGGTGATCCGGTAGTCGATGTTCATCGGATGCGGCTCCCAGCCGAGGAACACGATCATCCGGTGCTCCTGCACGGCGCGCGTTACCTGCACGAGCATGCCGGCCTCGCTCGATTCGACCAGCTTGAAGCCGCCGAGCCCGAACTCGTTCCTGTCGATCATTCGCTGGATCAGCGCGTTGCCGTTGTTGCCGGCGCCGATCCCGTAGATCTTGCCGTCCAGCTGGTCGCGGAACCTGGCGATATCGGCGAAGCGCTTGAGCCCCTTGTCGGATGCGTATTGCGGCACGGCCAGCGTATAGCGCGCGCCGACCAGGTTGGGCTCCGGCAACTGGTGGACGGAGCCGGCGTCCACGAACGGCTTCACCGTCGGCGTCATGCTCGGATCCCAGTAGCCGAGGAACGCGTCGATCTGCGCCTTCTTCACGCCGGCCAGCACGATCGGCGGCGACGCGATCGTCTTGGTCGCCTCGTAGCCGAGTCCGTCGAGCAGCATCATCGCGACGCCTGTGGTGGCCGCGATGTCGCTCCAGCCGACGTCGCCGAGCGTCACCTTTTTACAGACGTCGCCTTCCGATGCGTGAGCGGGGGCCGTCGCCAGCGCCGCCAGCAGGGTTGCGGCCAGCATCCATGCCTTCTTCATCATGTTGGTCTCCTAAGCAAGTGTTCCGGATCGTGTTGCCTGAATGGTCTGACGATTGATCGTACCGATCGGATGAAACAAACGAACTTGGGTCTGGCTTTGCAGTTTTTCGTACCGTATATTAGAACGCACAAAATCGCAAGAACGCACAAAAATACAACTCGCCGGGTGCCGGGTGTGGCAACGGGCGGGGCAGGCAGGAAGAACCGGACGGCGGCCCCATGCGGGCCGCGCTTCATCGGATGGACCAGGCAAAGCAAGGAGATCTCGAATGATCAGTCAGCTGGAAATCGTGTCCCGCCTGTTGCTGGCGGCATTGCTCGGCAGCCTCGTCGGCATCGAGCGCGAGCGCCTGTCGTGGGCGGCCGGATTGCGCACCCACATGCTGGTGGCGGTGGGCGCCGCGCTCGTGATGGTCGTGTCGGCGTTCGGCTTCGCGGATGTCCAGAACGCGAAAAACGTGTCGCTGGACCCGTCGCGCGTCGCCGCGCAGGTGGTGTCGGGCATCGGCTTCCTCGGCGCCGGTTCGATCATGCTGCGCGGCGAGATCATCCGCGGCCTGACGACCGCGGCGAGCCTGTGGGTCGTGGCGGCGGTCGGGCTGGCCGTGGGCGGCGGCATGTATGTGGCCGCGATTGCCGCGACGGCGATCGTGCTCGCGATCCTGGCCGGCCTGAAGCCGATCGAGAAACGCTTGTTCGCGACGCGGCAGCGCTGGGGCGTGCGTATCCTCGCGAGCCGCGGCGCCGTGAAGCTGACGTCGCTGCAGGCGATGCCCGGCATCGACCAGGCGCGCATCGTCCGGTTCATCATCGAGCAGGACGACGCCGCGCCGGACGACGACCGCATCCACGTGGTGTTTTCAAAGATGACGAGCAGCGAGTGCCAGGCGGTGCGTCAATCCCTGCAGACCCTCGTCGGCATCAAAAAACTGGAGGAGAGCGCTGCGTAGTTCGCCGTTCGAATAACATTGACGTTCATTCCGAGGACATTCCATGTGGCAAGAAGAGCGATACCAGAGGATCCGGCTTCTGTTATCGAAGATGCAGCGGGTTTCGACCGACCGGATCATGGCCGACCTGAACGTGTCGCGGGAAACCGTGCGTCGCGATCTCGTCGATCTCGAAGCGCTCGGTGAGCTGAAGCGCGTGCACGGCGGCGCGGTGCAGGTGGGCGACGAAGCGCCGATCGCCGAACGCGCGCAGACCCACGTGAAGGCGAAGCTGGCGATCGCCCGCGCGGCGGCCAGGCTGGTCACGGGCTCGCAGACGCTGTTCATCGACGCGGGCACGACCACGACACTGCTGGCCGAGGAACTGGCGAAGCTGTCGGGCCTCACGATCGTCACGAACTCGATCGACGTCGCGCTGAAGATGCGGTCGAGCGACCCGGGGCAGGCAAGGAACGAGACGATCCTGCTCGGCGGGATGATCGGCACCCGCGCGGCCGCGACCGTCGGCGACGGCACGGTCGCCGAGATCTTCCGCTATCGCGCCGACCTCGCGCTGCTGTCGCCGGTCGGGGTCGATGCCGTCCGTGGCGCGACCAACTACGACCGGATGGAAACCGAAGTGGCGCGCGCGATGGTGAGCAACGCGGCGGACGTCGCGATCCTGGCCGATTTCAGCAAGCTCGGCACGAACAGCCGGATCAGCTTCTGCGAGCCGGCGCGGATCGGCGCACTGGTGACGGACGCGAAGGCGGAATCGGTCGACAGCTTCAAGAGCCTGAAGAAGGTCATCAAGAACATCGTGCTGTCGTAGCGCCGGGCACGATCGGCCGGCGTTATGCCGCCCATGCGGCGCGTATTCCGCCGGCCGGTTTTTTCCCGGCGTAATATATCCGCCGATACGACGCAGGCCTGCCCACCGGCAGGCCGTCATGGAGGCGGGCGATGGAGAGGGCAGGGACGGCGGCGCTTTCGGCGCAGCAGGTGCAACAGGCGCAACACGTGCAGCCGGCGGCGGCAGGCTCGATCGTGCTGACGGGCGCATTCGTGCGGCCGATGACGGTGACGCTCGACGATCTGCGCCGGCACGCGAGTGCGACGGCCGAGCCGTTCGACCTGCGCTGCTTCACGACGAATCGCTTCATCCGCTCGGTCGCGCCGTATCGCGGCGCACGGCTGAAGGACCTGCTCGACGCGGCCGGGCTGCGCAACGACACGCCGGGCGACTTCAAGCGCATGGTGTTCATCGCGCATGCGCACGACGGCTACGCGGTCACGTTTTCCTGGCATGAACTGTTCAACACACCGGTCGGCGAACATGTGATCGTCGCGTTCGAATGCGGCGACGCGTCGCTGTCGATCGACGACGGCGCGCCGCTGCTGTTCTCGGGCGCCGACCTCCTGCCTGCGCCGCGCCACGTGAAGCGGCTGGCCGGCATCGTCGCCCGCGTGCTCGAGGTCTGAACCGGCGCGCGGGCGGCCGGCATGCGTCGCATCGGCCATCGTGTATGCTTGCCCGCATCGTTCAAAGGGCAGCACAACATGAAGACACCGGCACACCCCAAGCCTGAAGTGCGATTCAGGATGCGTATCCAGCAGGCCGACACGATCGCGCTCGGCCCGGGCAAGGTCGCGCTGCTCGAAGCCGTGCACGAACACGGTTCGATTTCGGCGGCGGCGCGCAGCCTGAAGATGTCGTACCGGCGTGCGTGGCTGCTGATGGACGAGCTGAACCGCTCGCTGAAATCGCCGGCGACGGTGTCCGAGCATGGCGGGCAGAGCGGCGGCGGCAGCGTGCTCACGCCGGTCGGCGAGGAGATCATCCGCCTCTATCGCGGGATCGAGGCGCGCGCCTACGCGGCGTGTGCCGACGAAATCGCCGCGCTCACGAAAATGGTGCGGCGCTGAAGCGCGGGGCCTGTTGACGCCGACGACGCGCTTGCACCGACCCGCTGAAGGGCAGAAGGAGCGCGTCGAAGCGAATCAGGTCTAGCCGTGCCGCAGGCAGAAGCGCGGCGTGCCGCCGGCGGCGGCATCCGGCGCCATGACGTCGCGCGCCTGTGCATCGAGCCGCCCGATCAGTTCGACGAAGCTGGCGACGCTGGCTGTCCGCAGCGGGTAGTACGCGACGTGGTGGCGTTCGCAGATGCGCTTGAGCAGGTTCATCGAATCGTGGTCGACGCAATCGACCGGGAACACGACCATGTGCGCGCCCGGTAGCGCGGCGGCCAGCAGGCCCTTGCGATCCTCGATACCGCCGTCATGCAGCGTCACGTCACCGCCCGCCGCTTCGACGATCCGCCTGATCGCACGGTTCGAGCCCGGGCGCCCGCCGACGTAGACCAGACGCGTGCCCCGCAGGATCGATAGCGGATCGGCCGCGTGTTCGGCGGGATCGTCCGCCGACGCCTGCACCGCCTGTTCGATCGCGCTCGCTTCGGCACGCAGCGTCTTCACCATCGCCATCAGGTCGTCGAGCCGCGCGCGCATCGCGCGTGCGCTCGCCTGTTCCGCGGCGATCCGCTGTTCGGCCGCCTCGCGGCGGCTCGTGTGCAGTGCGAGTCGCTCATCGCGCGCGGCCAGTGCCTCGCGCAGTTCGTGGACTTCGTCGCGCAATGCGCTTTCAGCCGCCGGCGGCTGTGCGTTCCGGCGCGCAACGAGGGCATCCCGTTCCTGCACCGCCGCGTCGCGCTGCGCGCTCATTTCTTGCAGGCGCGCCTGCTGCCGGTCGATCTTCGCGTGCAGCGCCGCATTCTCCTCCTCAAGCGCGACCAGCCGCCGGATATCGGCGCGATTGGCCGCGCCGACCAGGTGCGACAGCATGTGCAGGTCGCCGAACGCGGCCTGGCGCACGGCCGTCGTCGTGCGCGGATGCGTCATCAGCGCCCAGTAGGCGGGCGGGATGTCGCCGCTCTTCAGCGCATCCTTCCAGCGCGCAAGGAGGTCATCCGCATCCTGTGCGCTGTCGAATGCGCGGATTGCGCCGGCGTAACGCTCGTCGAGCGCCTTGTGCAATGCCTTGGCGCCGGCCGTGCCGTCGATCGCGAGCTCGACGGCGGCGTGATGGATGTCGAGGTCGGTCGCGTGCTGGCGGTCGAGGTCGGTGTATTTCGGCACGAGCCTGCGCAGCTCGTGCGTGGTCAGGCAGGTGCCGATGATCGAACAGTGCAGGTTCGCATCGAGCTCGGACAGGCGCGTGCGGCGCTTCAGCTCGGTCAGTTGCGCGCGCGACGGCGCGCAGCATGCGTCGACCCGCGTGCCGGTTGCCGCGGGCAGATTACCGACGGGCGACGAGAGATCGGCCGTGCGGGCAAGGCGAAAGGGCGGAACGTGCATGTTGACCTCTGTCCGGCACGGTCGGGCCGGAGACGGATGCGCGAAAGATTCGCGAAATATACCACGGGATATAACGAACGAAATTTGGGGGGAAATCACCGGGTAATGCGGCGTGGTGCGGTCAGCAGAGTGCGCGCGGTCGGTCGGTGAGCAGCAGGGCGGCGGAGGGCGATGCCGGGGTTGATGGTGAAACGGGACGCGATGCCGGCGCGTGCCGCTCCATCACGTACTCGACGCACAGCCCGACGAACAGCACGTCGACGCGCTCCAGCGCGGCGACCGCGTCGCGCATCGCTGCCGGGTCGTTGCTGAACGAATCGGAGAACACGTCGTCGCGTGTGCGTTCGAGGCGGCGCGCGTGGCCGATCGCCCGTTCGAGTTCGGGCAGGCGCGTGAAGCGGGCGGTGCGTGCGTCGTCTTCGAGCGTGGACAGCAGTTCACGAAAGCCCATCGCGGACAGCGCATCGTCCTGCGCGTTTTCAGCGTGCGCAGCCGAGAACATCCGGATGAAGCGCACGACGCTGCCGCGCAGGCGCCGGAACGCGTCGACGACATCCGTGACCTGCTGCGCGCGCGCGTCGCTCGACAGCGGCCTGAGCGCGCTGATCTTGTGCGCGAGCGGCTGTTCCCGTGCGGTGCGCTGCGGGGCGCGATCCGTCGGCGTGCGGGGCATGGCGAATCTCCAGAAGTGCTGGTTGCGATATATTCTACGGAACATATCGAGTGCGAGAAAAAACGGCACCGTGCACGAGACATGGTGCCGTCAGCGGCCCTGGTAACGGCCCTCGCAACGGCCCGAGCAACAGCCGCAACAACAGCCCCAACAACCGCCCCAACAACCGCCCGAGTCAGTCGAAGTCGCGCCCGACCGTTCCGAACGCGACCGCGACGCCGAGGACCACGCTGTCGCACAAGGGCTGCACGCGGCCCCCGGCCCCATCGGGCACATCCGCCCCGCGTTCGTGAACACGCCCGCGCCTAATGCGGCCGCGTGAGCGCCGCCGGCAGCACGGCGGCCCGGGTGCCGGCCGATTCGTCCACGGTCGTCCTGCCGCCGTCCCGAAAGAACGCCTGCTCGGCGGCATTGTTCATCACGAGGATGCTGATGCGGCGATTGGTCGGCTCGTCCGCGACGTTCCGGTCGAGCGGCAGGACATCCGCGAGCCCGCGCACCTGGAGCAGCTTTTCTTCCCGCAATCCGCCCGCGACCAGCGCGCGCCGCGCGGCGTTCGCGCGATCGCTGGAGAGCTCCCAGTTCGAATAGCCCGTGGGGCCGTCGCGATACGGCGTCGAATCGGTATGGCCCGCAATCGACACGCGGTTGTCGACATCGTCGAGTGCCGTACCGATCTGGGTGAGGATGGCGGTGGCATACCCTTCGGGTTGCGAACTGCCCGACGCGAACATCGGGCGCTTGAGCGAATCGACGATCTCGATGCGCAAGCCCTCGTGAGTGATCGCGATCCGGATCCGGTCCTGGTACGCGCGCAATGACGGGCTTTGTGCAATCGCCGCGGTCAGCTTCGCCTTCAGGCGCTCGAGCTTTTGCGTATCGACGATGTCGGCAGCGGCCGCGGGCGAGCTGGCCGGCACCGGTTGCGCTTTCGCGTCGATGGCCGGCGCCGGGTCCGACAGGTCGCGGCCGCCACCCTGCACGACGCTCGGGCGCGGCGCCTGTGCGTCTTTCCCGCCGGACAGGAGCGTCGACAGCGGCGTGTTGAAGTAATCCTCGATCCCCTGCTTGTCGTACTTGGACACCGAGCCGAGCAGCCACATCAGCAGGAAGAACGCCATCATCGCCGTGACGAAATCGGCGTAGGCGATTTTCCAGGCGCCGCCGTGGTGGGCGTCGTGGTCCTCGCCTTTCTTGCGGCGCACGACGACGAGCGGTGCCGATGCGGACTGTTTCGACGGGTTGGAGCGATGGTCGGCCATGGCGCCTCCGTTATGCGGGCCTGGGCGACTTCGTCGCGCGGACGGCCTCGTCGAGCTCCTTGAAGCTCGGGCGATCGGCCGTGAACAGCACCTTGCGGCCGAATTCCACCGCCACCGCCGGCGCGTAGCCGCTCATCGACGCGAGCAGCACGGCCTTCACGCACTGGAACGGCTTGGCCGCGGCGCGGCCCTTCGCATTGAGCAGATCCGCGAGCGGGCCGACGAAGCCGTACGCGAGCAGGATGCCGAGGAACGTGCCGACGAGCGCGCCGGCGATCATCTTGCCGAGCACGGCGGGCGGCGCGCCGACCGAGCCCATCGTATGCACGACACCCATCACCGCCGCGACGATGCCGAACGCCGGCAGGCCGTCCGCCATCTTCTGGATCGCATTGGCCGCGACGGACGCCTCCGCATGGTGCGTATGCAGTTCTTCGTCCATCAGGTCCTGCATCTCCAGCGCGTTCACGTTGCCGCCCGACATCATCCGCAGATAATCGACGATGAAGTCGAGCAGGTGATGGTCTTCGAGCACGTGCGAATACTTCTGGAACAGCGGGCTTTGTTCGGGTGCGTCGACGTCGGCTTCGAGCGCCATCATGCCGTCCTTGCGCGCCTTCTGCAGCAGCTCGTACAGCAGCGCGATCAGTTCGACGTACTGCTGTTTCGTATAGCCGCCGCCCTTGAAACAGGTCGGCAGGCTCTTGATCGTCTTCTTCAGCGTCGCGACCGGATTGCTGACGACGAACGCACCCAGCGCGGCGCCGAAAATGCACAGCAGTTCGAACGGTTGCAGCAAGGCCGGCAAATGGCCGCCCACGCCGACAAAACTGCCGATCACCGATCCGATCACGACGATCCACCCGATGGCTACAAACATGATTACCTCTTGCGCGACTCGCGCTGCCGCATCTGTTGTCGAAAAGCGGGCGGGACGTCCGGCCATCCCGCTCCATGCCCGCGACGGCGCCGGATCGTTGCGTGTCGAATGCGATTCCGGCGGCCGTCCCGATGTATCGCAACGCGATGCCGGTCGGCGGGTGTTGATGCAATAACGGCGGTCGCCGGGGCGACTGAACCCGTGATTCCACGTAGCGCGCACGATTCACGCGTGGCACACGTTTGCGAGCGGCGGTATGCGCGATTTGCTTGATCGAAGTCAAAAATTGCGCGCCTTCGCGTGAATTTCCGTATGGATGCGGCCGGGAAACACGGCGGCGAATGACACACCCATCGCCATGGAAGGCTTCGCGCGGAATGCCGGGGAACGCGGCGCATCGCCGGCCGGGTTCGCACGCCGGCAGGGTTTTCATCAGGACATCCGGGGCGCCGCACGATCCATCATGGAGAAAGCACCGTCGCAGCCAACCGCAGGAGGGCGCACCGTGACGTCCGATCCCACTTCCTCGACCGCCTTCGTGTTCGCCGGCGGCGGCAGTCTCGGCGCGATCGAGGTCGGCATGCTCCGCGAGCTGGTCGCGAGCGGCGAACGGCCCGATTGCGTCGTCGGCGCGTCGGCGGGCGCGATCAACGCCGCCTATTTCGCCGGCCGGCCCGATGCGGACGGCGTCGCGATGCTCGCCGCGCTGTGGTGCCGGATCCGCCGCCAGGACATCATGCCGTTCTCGATGCGCAGCCTCGTCGCGATGCTGCTGCGCAACCGGCCGCATCTGGTCGAGGCCGATGCGCTGCGCCTGCTGCTGGAAAGGAACCTGCCGTACCGGCGGATCGAGCAGGCCGCGTTGCCGCTCCACATCGTCGCGACCGACGTGCTGAACGGCCAGGAAGTCGTGCTGTCCGCCGGCCCGGTCGTGGATGCCGTGCAGGCCAGTGCGGCGATTCCCGGCGTGTTTCCGTCGGTCAGCATCGGCGGCGTGGAACTCGTCGACGGCGGCGTCGCGAACAATACGCCGATCTCCGTCGCGGTCGCGCTCGGCGTCAAGCGGATCGTCGTGCTGCCAGCCGGGTTCGCGTGCGCGTTGCGCGTACCGCCGCGCAGCGCGATCGCGCATGCGACGCACGCGCTGACGCTCGTGATCGCGCGGCAACTGGTGCGCGATCTGGAGTTGTACGGGGCACGCGCGCAAATCCACGTCGTGCCGCCGCTCTGTCCGCTCGACGTGTCGTCATACGATTACTCGCAGTGTGCGCAGCTGATCGACAAGGCCGCGGAACGCACGCGTGCGTGGATCGACGCGGGCGGGCTCGCGCAGTGCGCGATTCCCGGCCAGCTTCGCGAGCACGACCATGCCGCCGTGCTGTCGCACTGAGGGTTGCTCACGCGCCGTGAAAACTCATGACCGGCGCACGCCGAACACCCTGGCGCTCTCCCCGAAAATCCCCGAAGAACCCAAAAAAAGCGGCACCGCGCAGAGACACGGTGCCGCCAACGG
This sequence comes from Burkholderia sp. 22088, assembly GCF_052045915.1. Lineage (NCBI taxonomy): Bacteria > Pseudomonadati > Pseudomonadota > Betaproteobacteria > Burkholderiales > Burkholderiaceae > Burkholderia > Burkholderia sp. 22088. Next base: position 262,974 of record NZ_JBQEPY010000002.1, on the reverse strand, counting down.
CCTGAACGGCCGCACTGGTCAGTCGATCGCGCGCATCGCGTGGCGCAGTTCCTGATAGCTGCGCAGCCCCGCGACGCCGAGTTCGCGGCCGATTCCGCTGAGCCCGAACCCGCCCCAGCACACGTGCGGATAGATCAGCTGCGGTGCGTTGATCCACACGAGCCCCGCGCGCACACGCTGCTGGAACTGCTTCGCGATACCGGCATCGCGCGTCACGACGGTCGCGACGAGCCCGTAGCGCGTGTCGTTCGCGAGCGCAATCGCTTCGTCGTCGGTGCGGAACGATTTCACGCACGCGACGGGGCCGAACACTTCGTCGGTCCACAGCGGGTTGTCGGCGGCGGGCTCGGCGATCACGACGGGCGCCATGAAGAAGCCCGCACCGCCGGCATCCGTCACCCGGCCGCTGAAGGCGACGCGTGCGCCCGCCTCGATGCCGTGCTGGAGCATCGCTTCGACGCGCGAGCGCTGCGCGGCCGAGATCAGCGGCCCCATCGCGACCTGTTCCGCGGCGGGCGGCGCGACGACGAGCGCACGCACGGCCGTCTCGAACGCGGCCATGAAGCTGCGGTACACGCTGTCGTGCACGAGGATGCGCGCGGTGGCCGAGCACATCTGGCCCGCGTTCGTGAACGCGCCCGCAACCGCGAGCGACACCGCGACGTCGAGATCGGCGTCGTCGCGCACGATCAGCGACGACTTGCCGCCGAGTTCGAGCGTCACGCGCTTCATGTCGACGGCCGCGGCCTGCATGACCTTGCGGCCGGCCGCCGTGCTGCCGGTAAACGAAATCTTGTCGATCAGCGGATGCGCGGTCAGCGCCGCGCCGACCTCGGCGCCGCCGTTCACGACGTTGACGACGCCGGCCGGCAGCCCCGCCTGCTCGACGATCTCAAGCAGCGCGTGCTCGGTCGGCGACGTGAGTTCGGACGGCTTCAGCACGACCGCGCAGCCCGCCGCGAGCGCGGGCGCGAGCTTCCACGCGGTCGTGACCATCGGGAAGTTCCATGGCATGACGAGCGCCGCGACGCCGACCGCGTCGTAAAAGCGTTCGGCCGTGACGGCGTCGCTCGGCAGCGCGACCGGTTCGGCCGCGAACAGCGCCGGGTCTTCGCACAGCGTCGCGTAGTACGCGAACGTGGCGGCGACGTCGCCGACATCGGCCTCGGCCTCGAACGGCGGCTTGCCGCTCACCTGCATCTGCAGCGCCGCCAGGCGGTCGCGCGATGCCTCGACGCGCTCGGCGATCGTCGCGAGCATCCGGCCGCGTTCGGCCGGCGGCGTGTCGCGCCAGCCGGCGAATGCGTCGCGCGCGGCACGCACCGCGGCGTCGACGTGCGCGACCGTCGCGAATTCCTGCCAGCCGATCGCGTCGCCGGTCGACGCGTTGAAGATCGGCGCGCCCGCCTTGTCGGAATGCGTGTGCACGGACTGCCCGGCGATGCGCGCGGCGGGCAGCACGAACGTCGCGGCGGAAGGGGAAAGCTCGGCGGTAGACATGAGGTTCATCCTGTCGAGGTCGGTCGGGTTAGCGGTAGGCGACGCCCGGCATCACGCAGAGCATCTCGAACGCGAGGTTCGCGCCGGTGAGCGCGGTGGTGCCGGTCGGATCGTACGGCGGCGCGACTTCGACGAGATCCGCGCCGACGATGTTCAGGCCCTTCATGCCGCGGATGATTTCCAGGCCCTGCTGCACGGTGAGGCCGCCGATTTCCGGCGTGCCGGTGCCGGGCGCGAACGACGGGTCGAGGCCGTCGATGTCGAAGCTGAGATACACCGGCGTGTCGCCGACGCGTTCGCGCACCTGCGCCATCAGCGGCGCGAGCGACTTGTTCCAGCATTCCTCCGCCTGCACGACGGTGAAGCCCTGCTGGCGGCACCAGTCGAAATCGTCCGCGTGGTAGCCGGTACCGCGCAGGCCGATCTGCGTGACCTTGTCGCATTGCAGCAGCCCGTCCTCCACCGCGCGGCGGAACGGCGTGCCGTGCGCGATCTTCTCGCCGAACATCGTGTCGTTCACGTCCGCGTGCGCGTCGACGTGGACGACGGCGACCTTGCCGTACTTCTTGTGCAGCGCGCGCAGGATCGGCCACGCGATCGTGTGATCGCCGCCGAGCGTGATCGGCCGGCAGCCGTTCGCGACGATCTCGTCGTATGCCTCTTCGATGCGGCGCACCGAGTCCTTCAGGTCGTACGGGTTGGTCGCGACGTCGCCGATGTCGGCCACCTGCAGCGAATCGAACGGTGCGGCGCGGGTGGCCATGTTGTACGGGCGCAGCAGCACGGATTCGGTGCGGATCTGGCGCGGGCCGAAGCGCGAGCCCGAGCGGTTCGACGTGCCGAGGTCGAGCGGCACGCCGACGAAGCACACGTCGAGGCCGTCGGTCGTCTCGGCTTGCGGCAGGCGCATCATCGTGGCGATGCCGCCGAAGCGCGGCATCTCGTTGCCGCCCATCGGTTGATTGAGTTCGCGGGGCATGGGGCCGTCTCCTTTATCTGAGGTAAAGCGATCGGCCGATGGTAGAGGAGAACGCCCGCGCGAAGATTTTGAAGTCGCAACGTTTACATCGACGGGGCTCGATGCAAGTGGCGCCGCCGCATCGACGCGGCGCAACCGAACGCGGCCGCGCGGGGCCAGGTCAGGCCGGATCAGGTCGGATCAGGTCGGCGCGAGAGGGCCGGCGGCGCGGCGCCGTCGTGCGGGCCGGCGGAAGGGAACGCGGTGGTCGCCGAACCCCATGCGGCGAGTTCGCGCTTCGTGCGCACGCCGAGCTTCGCGAACGCGCGCTTCACGTACGACTCGGCCGACGCAACGCGCACGCCGAGGATCTCCGCCGTTTCCGGCACGGTCTTGCCGGAAAGCAGGTGCTTGCAGGTTTCGTATTCGCGCTTCGACAGCTTCACGCCGTCGGCCGCGAGGCGCGCGTCGAACTGCGCGAGCGGGTGGACTTCGGGCGTCGGGTGCGCAATGCGCCGCGCGGCCGTGGTCGACGCGTGCAGTTCGAGCAGCGGGAACAGCACGTCGCTGATGCTGCGAAAGCGGTTCATTTCGGCGAGCGTGAACGGCGGCCGGTCGCGGCCGCGCTCCAGCGCGATCGAATGCTGCGAATAACGCGTGCCGCGTGCGAGCACGCATTCGTGGCCGATCTGCACGTCGTCGAACAGCCGCTGGCGGAATTCGCCGGGCGGGATCGCCGCGATGTCGCGCACGACGAGCATCGTGCCCGTCTTGCCGCGCAGCCCCGCGAACAGCGGGTCGCTGTCGAGAAAACGCTCGTAGTAGAGCGTCATCACGTCGGAGACGTCGGCGCTCGCCGCGCCGATGCCGCTGCTGCCGATCCATTCGCATCGGTAGCCGGTGGGCATCGAGCCGTCGACGCGCGAGCGTTCGACGTGCGCGACGTCGAGCGGCACCACTTCATTGAGCAGTTGCGTGAGGCGCGGCACGAAGTGCGGCGTGCCGACCGTCTCGATCAGCTCGCCCAGCGCCTTGAACGACACGTTGAAGCGGTCGTTGTCGCGGTGGAAGGGGTTCACGTTGAGCAGCATGCGGTTCCCCGGTGAAAAGCCGGCGGATTGTAGCGTCGGCCACGCAAAACGTCATTAGGGGGAAATCCCGGCAGGTGTCCTGGCGACCTGCCCGGCCCCGGAAAACACCGCTTGTCCCCCCCGGAGGGGGGCATACCGGGGCAGTGTAAATGAGTAACTTTGTCTCTGCTTTTTTCAATCAAGAGACGAAAGATTCTGATGACCAAACTGATCAAGGACATCCTGCCGCTCGGCGCAGGCATCGGCGAATTCACGAAGCTCGACTTCGGGATGGACGAAAGCGACTGGCGCGCGGCGGAAGGCAAGAGCGGCAACTACCTCATCGGCTGGTGGGAAGGCAAGGTCGGCTCGGTGGAGTTTCCGGAAACCGCGGCCGACGAAGCGGTGTGGCTCGTCGAGGGCCGGATCGCGCTGACCGACGTCGAAGGCAACCGCAAGGAATTCACGCCGGGCCAGGGCTACCTGCTGCCGGCCGGCTTCGCGGGCCGCTGGGAGACGATCGAGGACGCGAAGAAGTTCTACGTGCTGCTCGAGAAGTCGTGATGGCCGAAGCCGCCGCCGTGGTGTCGTCGTCCGTGTGACGCGCGCCCGGCGGCGGTTTCGTTTCCGCGTGTGATGGCAGGGATCATGGAAATGGAAGTCAAGGCAAGAGAGACTGCACCGGCGCAGGCGCACGCATTGCGTGGCGCGCCGGTCGCATTGGGCGTCGAGGCGGCGCTCGCGAATACGAAGCTGTTCCCGTACTGGCTCGACAACCCGGCCGCGCCGGCCACCGAGCCGGAACTCGTCGGCGACGTGAGCGCCGACCTGCTGATCGTCGGCGGCGGCTTCACCGGGCTGTGGTCGGCCGTGCAGGCGAAGGAACAGATGCCGCACCTGAACGTGGTGCTGATCGAGGCCGGCAAGGTCGCGCACGGCGCATCGGGCCGCGCGGGCGGGATCATCTCGACGTCGGTGATGCACGGGCTGCCGAATGCAGTGCGCGTGTTCCCGAACGACATCGCGCAGCTCGAGGCGTTCGGCCATCACAACCTCGACGGCTTCGAGGAAACGCTGAAGCGCTACGACATCGACGCCGATATCGAGTGGAACGGCGAGATGACGGTCGCGGTCGATCCCGAGCACATCGCGCACCTGAAGGGCGATTACGACCTGCATCGCGAGTACGGCCACAACGTCGTGCTGCTGAACCGCGACGAAACGCTCGAACAACTGAATTCACCGCTGTTCGCGGGCGCGCTGTGGTCGCGTAACCGCAGCGGCATCGTGCATCCGGCGAAGCTCGCGTGGGGGCTGAAGCGCGCGGCGCTGTCGCTCGGCGTGAAGCTGTACGAGCACACGCCGCTCGTGACCGTGACCGATGAGGGCAGTACCGTGTTCGTGAAGACGCCGAAGGGCAGCGTGCGCGCGCCGCGCGTCGTGTTCGGCAGCGGCACCGCGAAGGTCGGGATTCCCGACATCAACCGCCGCGTGATGCAGGTGCGCGACCACGTGCTCGCCACCGAGCCGCTCACCGACGAACAGCTCGCGCGGATCGGCTGGAAGAATCGCCAGGGCGTGTACGACACGCGCACGCAGCTCAACTATTTCCGCCTGACGAAGAACAACAACATCATCTTCGGCGGCCTGGTGAGCTATCACTTCGACGGCGATCCGGAACCGCATCAGGACGGCCAGCGCGAGACGTATTACCGGCTCGCGGAAGCGTTCTACCGCACCTTCCCGCAATTGAGCGACGTGCGCTTCTCGCATGCGTGGGGCGGCCCGATCGACTATTGCTCGCGCGGCTCGGTGTTCGCGAAGCGCTATCTCGGCGACAAGGCCGTGTTCGTCGCCGGCTATACGGGTTTCGGCGTCGCGGCGAGCCGGTTCGGCGCGTTCATGGGGCTGAACATCCTGTTCGATCGCGACAGCCCCGAGCGCAAGCTCGACATCGCGAACCAGAGCCCGAGCTACATCCCGCCCGAGCCGATGCGCTGGGTCGCCGCGAAGATCACGTTCCATGCATTCGACGGCGCGGATGCGGAAGGCGGCTGGAAACGCGCGTGGATCAGCGGCATCAAGGCGATGGGCTTCCCGATGTAAGCGACACGGCGGCCCGGGCCGGGCCGCCGCCATACCCGACTCCCTCGAGGAGACGGTCCGCGCCGCGGACACGGAGAGAGACACCGAATGAACGTAGTGAACCTGCAGGACGAAGCGCGACAGGAAAGCGCGCGGTTCGTCGTCGTGATGCTGCTGCTCGGCATCCTCGGGCCGACGGTCTTCCTCGGCCTGCCCGCGATCGTCGGGCAGGTCGAACGCCATTGGGGCTTCGGCGAAGCGGCGCTCGGGCTGTCGAGCTTCATCGAGGTGCTCGGCGAATCGACGGGCACGCTGCTCGTCGCGTTCGTGCTCGGCCGCCAGCCGGTGCGGTGGGTGCTCGCGGGCGCGGTGACGCTCGCGGCCGGCGCGAACCTCGGCACGCTCGCGACGCACGGGCTCGTCGCGTATTCCGCGTTGCAGTTCATCGCGGGCGTCGGCTCGGGCGGGCTGAACGGGATCGCGCTGCGCTACCTGTCGTACTCGCGCGCGCCGGAACGCAATCTCGGGATCATGCTGATGGGGCAGGTGACGTGGAGCATGGTGCTGCTGGCCTACATCTTCCCGATGCTGAGCGACGCATGGGGCGCGCACGGCGTGTTCGGTTTCGTCGCATGCGTGCTCGGCGTATTCGTGCTCGCGACGCCGCTGTTTCGCCGGGGCGAGACGCTGGCCGCCCCGGCACCGGCCGGCGTCGCCGGCCGCATCGACCGCCGGGGCGCGATGCTCGTGCTGTGCGCGCAGCTCGCGCTGTACGGCGGTGTCGGCGTCGTGTGGACCTTCCTCGAGAAGATCGGCACCGCGGCGGGCCTGAGCGGCAGGTCGGTGTCGCTCGTGCTCGGCATCGCGAACATCGCGAGCCTCGTGATCTGCGCGGCGATGCCGAAGCTCGGCGCGGGCGCGGGCCTGCGCCGCTGGGCGCTCGTCAACCTCGGCGGCTGCGCGGTCGCGGCCGTGCTGCTCGCGATGCCGGCATCGGCCATGACGTTCACGCTCGGCGCGGTCGTGTTCATCGGCTGCTGGACCGGCGGCGCGCTGCTGATCTACGCGACGATTCCGCAGTACGACCTGGTCGGCAAGTCGGCCGCGCTGTCGCCGGGCTGCGTCGCGCTCGGCTACGGCGTCGGCTCGGTCGCGGGCGGCTCGCTGATCGAGCGCGCAGGCACGCAGTCGGCGCTGATCGCGGCGATCGTGCTGTGCGCGGTGGCGTTCCTGTGCTACCGGCGGCTGCGGCCGGCCGTGTTCGGCATGGAACGCGCGCTCGCGGTGGCACCTGAATGACGGTTTCGACGCGCGCCGTTGCCGATGGCGGCGCGCGTCCGGTCCGGTTCATCGGCGAAGGCGGCGGGCGTGGCGCGCGATGCGCGTCGTGCCGGCCGGGCAACGCGCACACGCGCAGCGGCTTCAAGCATGTTCTCGAATACTTCCGATCTCGATCTCCGGCTCATCCGGGTCTTTCTGGCCGTCGTCGACGCACGCGGCATCACGGCCGCCGAGGCGTCGCTCGGCGTGCGGCAGTCGACCATCAGCACGCAACTGTCGGCGCTCGAAGCGCGCGTCGGCTTCAAGCTCTGCGATCGCGGGCGCGGCGGCTTTCGCCTGACGTCGAAGGGCGAACGCTTCGCGGCCACCGCGCGCACGCTCGTCGCGGCGACCTCCGAATTCGTCGCGCGCGTGCGCGACATCGACCGCAAGCTGGTCGGCACGTTGTCGATCGGCCTGATCGGCCAGGCGCCGCTCGTCGAGAACGCGCGCGTGGCCGATGCGATCGGCGCATTCCGCAAGCGCGACCAGGCCGTCACGTTCGCGATGAAGGTCGCGTCGCCGCAGGAACTCGAGGAAAGCCTCGTCAACAACCAGCTCGATCTCGCGATCGGGTATTTCTGGCATCGCGTGCCCGGGCTGCTCTACACGCCGCTGTTCACCGAGCAGCAGGTGATCTACTGCGGGCGCGGGCATCCGCTGTTCCATGCGTCGCGGCCCGTGACGGCGGACGACCTGCAACTGCACGACTGGGTGTGGCGCACCTATCCGGTGCCGGAGGAGCAGTATCCGCTGCCCGAGCGGCGCGTGACCGCGAGCGCGGACAGCATCGAGGCCGCGACGATCCTGATCCTGTCGGGCGGCCATCTCGGCTACCTGCCTGCGCACTACGCGGAGCCGTTCGAGCAGCGCGGGCTCGTGAAGGCCGTCGGCCGCGCAACGTTCAGCTTCGACGTGCCGCTGCATCTCGCGATGAAGCGCAGCACGAGCGACAAGCCGATCGTCGACGCGTTCTGCGAGGACCTGCTGCGCGCCTTCAACATCAAGGCGGCCGCGCTGGCCGCGTAAATCCAGGCCGCGCGTTCAGCAGTCGACGAGTACCCAGTCGAACAGCTCGCGGCGCGTGCGCACGCCGAGCTTCGCGAACGCGCGCTTCACGTACGACTCGGCCGTCGACAGCTTCACGTCGAGCTGCTGCGCGGCCTCGGGCACCGAGCGCCCGCACAGCATCAGCCGGCAGATCTCGTGCTCGCGGCGCGACAGCTGCACGTCCTGCCGTTCGAGGCGCGCATCGAAGCTCGCCTGCGACGCGGCATTCACCGACACTGCCGCCACGCGCCGCGCCGCACAGGTGCGCGCATGCAGCTCGAACATCGGGAACAGCAGGTCGACCATCTGCCGGAAGTGAAACAGCTCGTCCGTGGTGAACGCGGCGCGCCCGACCGTGCGCGCGAGCCCGAGCGCGTATTGCAGGTGCGCGTTGCCGTGCACGAGCAGGCATTCCTGCCCGATGCCGGGCTCGTCGAAGATCCGGCGGCGGAACTCGCCCTGCGCGATGCCGTCGACATGGCGCTGCACGAGCAGCGTGCCGGGTTTGCCGCGCAGCGGCGCGACCAGCGGATCGGCCTGGCAATAGTCCTGGTAGTAGATATCCATCACGCGCAGCGTATCGGCCGCGAAGCGCAGGCTGCCGCTGCCGAGCCATTCGACGACGAAACCCGACGTGCTGCCCGTATCGGCGCGCCAGCGCTCGAGGTGCACGGCGTCGGCGTCGATGCTGTCGTTGACGAACTCCGTGACCGCGCCGACGAAATCCGGCGTGCCGACCGCGCGCAGCGTCGCGCCGAGTGAGTCGGGACGCACGCCGATCAGGTAGTGGCCGCGGGCGGCAGGGTCGGGCTGGAGAAGTCGCATGGTCGGACGAAGGCGGTCGGGGGACAGCGCGACGTTACGCGAACGCCGTGCACGCGTCAGCCGGGAATTCACCGGATCACCCCCACGGATTTCGTGCGTTGTCCCCAAAACGACGACAAGACCGAACGCGCGGCGGCCGGAATTCGCGGAAGCCCCGGCGGCGGGGGGGCATACCGGCGCGAATCGTCTGCCTATAGTGAAAGCACTTCGAAAACCTGATGACCAGAAAGGACAGGCCATGCAGATGCAACCGACGCACGCCGCCACGACGCCGGCGGATTTCGTTCTGACCAACGCGAAGGTCTATACCGTCGATCCGCACAAGCCCTGGGCGCAGGCCGTCGCCGTGCGCGACGGCCGGATCGTCCATGTCGGCGACACGGCGGCCGTGCAGGCGTACGTCGGCGCGCGGACGAAGGTCGTCGACGCGGCCGGCCGGCTCGTGCTGCCGGGCTTCGTCGAATCGCACTGGCACTTCGAGACGACCGCGTTCGCGTTCCAGGCGTTCGTGAACGACGAGGATCCGCAGAAGGTGCTCGGCGCGCTGCGCGCGTATGTCGAATCGCATCCGGACGAGCCGGCGATCACCGGGATGGGCTGGGTGCAGGCGACGATTCCGCCCGCGCTGCTGCGCAAGGAGACGCTCGACGCGATCTGCGCGGATCGCCCCGTGTGCCTGCTGTCGACCGATTTCCATACGATGTGGGTGAACTCGAAGGCGCTGGAGATCGCCGGCATCGACGCGTCGACGCCGCCCGTGCAGGAGGGCGCGAGCTGGTTCGAGAAGGACGCGGCGACCGGCGAGCCGACCGGCCTGATCGTCGACGGCGCCGCGTATTCGTTGCTGATGCAGCGGATCAGCGCGGCCGGCCTGCTGCCGATCGGCATCGACCTGTACCTGAAATCGATCCCGCCGTGGCAGAAGAAGCTGTGCGCGGCCGGCGTGACGACCGTGTTCGACGCGGGCTTCTTCGACGCGAGCGGCGACCAGTCGCTGCTGTACGAGACGCTGCAGACGATGGAGCGCGCGGGCGACCTGAAGCTGCGGGTGGTCGGCAGCGTCGCGGTGATCGGCGAGATCGACGATCCGGTCGGCACGCTTGTCCGGTATCGTGAGCAGTACGATTCGCCGCTCGTGAAGGCGCGCGCATTGAAGCTGTTCCTCGACGGCACCGAGGCGAACCACACCGCGTACCTGCTCGAACCGTACGCGGACCGCCCGGACACCTGCGGTGCGCCGACGATGCCGGCCGACACGTTCAACCGCTACCTGGTCGAGGCCGATCGCGCGAACGCGAACGTGATGGTCCATTGCGTCGGCGACGCGGCCGTGCGGATGGCGCTCGACGGCTTCGACGCGGTCAACCGCACGAACCCGCCGCGCGACCGCCGCCACGTGATCACGCACGCGTTCCTCACGCATCCGGACGACATCCCGCGCTTTCGCCGCGCGGGCGTGATGGCGAACACGCAGCTGCAATGGGGCGTGGTCGACGCGTACACCGAGCAGTTGCGCGACCACTACGGCCACGAGCGCTGGAGCAGCATGTACAAGTTCCGCACGTTCCTCGACGAAGGCGTGACGGTGTCGATCGGCATGGACGGCCTCGCATGCCAGTGCCGCTGCCAGCACAAGCCGCTCGAACACATCGAGTCGGGCCATACGCGCCAGCTCGCGGGCGAGCCCGATGCGCCGGTGTTCCCGGACATCGCCGAGCGCCTGAGCATTCCGCAACTGATCGCCGCGTACACGATCCACGGCGCGTACCAGCTCGGGATGGAGCACGAGGTCGGCTCGCTGACGCCCGGCAAGCGCGCGGATCTCGTCGTGCTCGAGAACGACCTGTTCGAGGTCGGCCAGTACGACATCGGCCGCATCGACGTCGGGCTGACGATGATGGGCGGCCGCATCACGCACGTGGGCGACGATTTCGGCGCGCGCACGGGTATGCAGGCGTCCTGAAGGGGCATCCCGGCTGACGAAGCGGCGACGGAATCTTTCGGAATGCTTTCGTTTTTCGCGGCTCGGCGCATCCGGCCGGAAGCGGATGCGCCGATTGTGCGGCGTGTCCCCCTATTGGCAGGGCAGACCGGCCAATTTCCTCTGGCTACATTTTTCCGGACCGAAGCACACACCGTTCATTGCGAGCGGATCATGATATCGACGGAGGAAACCATGGCAGGGGATTGGAGCAGGCATCTGGGAACGGCATGCGCGGCGCTCGCGCTGGGCGGCGTGCTGTGGGCCGGCGCGCCGGTTGCGCGCGCGGCGGACGTCGTCAACGTGTACAACTGGGGCAACTCGATCGGCAAGGCGACGATCGCGAACTTCGAGAAGGCGACCGGCATCAAGGTCGTCTACCAGGAGTTCGATTCGAACGAGACGTTGCAGGCGAAGCTGCTGTCGGGCACGTCGGGTTACGACGTCGTCGTGCCGTCCGACATCTTCTGGGCGCGGCAGCTGCAGGCCGGCATCTTCCGCAAGATCGACAAGAGCCAGGTGCCGAACTACGGGCTGCTCGATCCGGAAATCCTGAAGGCGCTCGCGAAGGACGATCCGGGCAACCAGTACGGCATTCCGTGGACCTGGGGCACCGACGGGCTCGGGATGAACGTCGAGAAGGTGAAGGCGGCGCTCGGCAACGACGCGCCGCTCGACAGCTGGGCGCTGCTGTTCGACCCGAAGTACGCGCAGAAGCTGAAGCACTGCGGCGTGTCGGTGCTCGATTCGCCGGTCGATGCGTTCGGGATGGCGTTCGTCTACCTGAAGAAAGACCCGAACACGACGAACCCGGCCGACTACCAGGCCGCGTACGAACTGCTGAAGTCGGTGCGCCCGTACATCACGCAGTTCAATTCGAGCAGCTACATCAACGATCTCGCGGGCGGCGACATCTGCCTCGCGCTCGGCTGGTCGGGCGACGTGAACTCCGCGCGGATCGCGGCCGCTTCCGCGAAGAAGCCGTATCACATCAAGTACGTGATCCCGACCGAGGGCAGCGCGATGTGGTTCGACATGATGGCCGTGCCGAAGGATGCACCGCACCCGGACGCCGCGCTGAAGTTCGTCAACTTCGTGCTGTCGGAGAAGGAGAGCGCGAACCTGACCAACGACACGTCGTACCCGTCGGCCGTGCCGTCGTCGAAGCGCCTCGTGCGCGCCGAAGTGACGAGCGATCCGGCCGTGTTCCCGCCCGCCGACGTGATCCGCAAGCTGAGCCTCAGCAAGCCGGTTCCGCCTGAGCTGATGCGTCTGCAGAACCGTCTCTGGACGAAGCTGAAGACCGAGTAAGCCGGCCGCCGCTTCCCCGCTTCCCGCACACCTTTCGCGCGCCCCGCCGCTGATCGCGGCGGGCGGGGGCGCGCTCGTCCCGACGACCACCCAGAACATGAAACTCAAACACATGACGGCGCTGTGCCTGCTCGCGTTCGACGCGGCCACGGCATTCGCGCACACGCCGCAGGCGACCGATGCGAGCAGGATGAAGGCGCTGCAGGCGCAGGTCACCGCGCTGCAGCAGCAGGTGAACGCGCTGCGCGCGAGCATGCTGGCCGCGCAGGCGCCCGGCGCGGCGACGGCCGCCACCGCAGCCACCGCAGCCACCGCAGCCACCGCAGCCACCGCAGCCACCGCAGCCACCGCAACATCGAGCGGCGCAAGGATCGGTTCGATCAACACGGCCGCCGCCGCCGCGCCGGCCGCGGATTCCGCACCGGCGTTCACGAACGACGACCTGCAGCAGATGCGCGAGCAGATCGCGAACGCATCGCTGAAGGTCGACTCGCTGCAGGAAGCCGCGACGACCGGCCCGCTCGCGGGCCTGAGCATCACCGGCTACGTCGATCCCGTGTACCTGTTCAACCGCGCACAGCGCACGTCCGGGTTCCAGTTCCTGAACCACGATCCGGGCGCGTACGACTACTTCAACAGCACGATCGGCGACGTCTACCTCGACATCAAGAAGACCTTCGGCGTCGGCCCGATGGCGCCGTCGGCGGAGGTCGTGATCCAGCCGAACCGCGGCTTCGGCAACGTGTTCAGCAATTCGCACGGCGGCGTCGGCAACAACATCGTCACGCAGGCCGTGGTGACCGTGCCCCTCAGCACGACGCGCACTTTCGAGATCGGGATGATGCCGAGCCTCGCCGGCTACGAGGTGCAGCCGTCGACCCAGATGCTGACGCTCACGCACGGGCTGCTGTACGACTTCAGCGAACCGGGCAACCTGATCGGCGTCGGCCTGAAGGGCTCCAACGCGGCGATGACGCGCTTCTGGCAGGTCGTGATCGGCAACGAGGTGCTGCGCACCGCCGGCGCGATCGCGAACGCGGCGAACAACACGACGAAGACCAACTGGACGCCGACGATCACCGCGCGCTTCGACAACGCGACGTCGACCGCCTTCGACTTCGGCATTTCCGGGATGCTGGGCCGGCAGTCGCTGTTCTCGCCGTGCGCGACGGCGGGCGGTTACGGCTACCAGTGCAACGGCTCGTCGCCGACCGGCCTCTACAAGTACGTGGAAGCCGACGTGACCTATACGCACGACAAGACGCAGGTCAACGCGCAGGTCGACTACGGCGAGCTGCAGAAGGGCGCGTGGAACGGCGGCACCGCACGCTGGTACGGGATGTCGCTGCTCGGCCATACGAAGTGGACGCAGGCATGGGTCGGCCGCATGGGCGCGACGCTGCGCTTCGACTACCTGAACAACACGTCGAACGGCGGCGGCGGCACGAACATCCAGTACGGGCTCGCGGGCGGCAATCCGTCGGTGAACGGGTCGAGCGGCTTCGGCATCGATCCGGCGTGCTTCCAGGGTTCGTCGACGAACGGCACCGAGTGCAAGGGCGCGCAGCGTTACGCGATCACGGCCGACCTGCTGTTCTATCCGACGCAGCAGATCACCGTGAAGCTCGAGTATCGCCACGACGCGGCGAACCATCCGGTGTTCCTGAAGAGCAACGGCACGTACGCGCGCAGCAACGACCTGGCCGGGATGCAGTTCATCTATTCGTTCTGACCGTTCCGACTGGTCTCGCTGTTCCGGCCGGTGCAAATGCCGGCCGACCGGCTGCGCCATGCATCACGTTCCGGGCCGTGCGGGCCCGGCACGCATTCAACCCAGGAGATTTGACCTTGAAGCTGCACACCTTCGTGACCGACATCACCGATCCGCACGAGCGCGGCCGCCTGATCGGCGCGCGTTTCGCCGCCGAGATTCGCGAGACGGTCGCGCTTTACCTCGCGTTCTTCCCGAAGCTCGGCATCGAGCCGCAGCGCGCGCGGGAGATCGGCGAAGCGAGCCTGGCCGCGCTCGGTGCGTGGTGCCCGCGCCTGGCCGCCGAAGTCGAGGCGATCGCCGACGGCGTCGACCTGCCGCGCTGGCAGCTCGCGTGCCTGAACGCACGCACCGAGATTCTCGCGACCGCGCCCGCGTCGGCCGAAGGCGAGTGCTCGACGACCGTCTACGCCCCGGCCGGCCCGCACGCGCCGCGCACGCTGCAGACGTGGGACTGGCACGACAGCCTCGCGCCGCAGGGGCTGCTGATGCGGTTTGCGACGCCGCACGGCCGCACCGTCAAGCTGTTCTCCGAGTTCGGGATGCTCGCGAAGCTCGGCGTGAACAGCGCGGGGCTCGGGCTGCACTTCAACATCCTGCATCACGCGAGCGACAACGACAGCGCCGGTGTGCCCGTGCACGCGATCGCGCGGCGCCTGCTCGAGGATGCGACGACGGTGCAGGAGGCGATCGAGCTCGCCCGGTCCGCACGCGTGAGCGCGTCCACGGTGCTGACCGTGTTCACGCGGCATGACGCGAACCCGCGCGCGGCGAGCATCGAGCTGAGCCCGTCGGGAATCGGCGTGGTGGTGCCGCGTCCGGACGGCTGGCTGCTGCATACGAACCACTTCCTCGATCGCGCGCTGAGCGGCGGCGAGTGCATGTCCGACAGCTCGACTACGCGCGAACGCTTCGCGCACCTGAACGAAGTCGTGAACGGGATGACGAGCGCCGATGTGCGCGAGCGCGCGGCGGCCATGTGCGGTGCGGCCGGCGATCAGGCCGTCGTGTGTTTCCACGCCGATCCGTCGATGCTCGACACCGAGCGCTGGGAGACGCTGCTGACCGTCGGCATCGATACCGACGCGTGCGCACTTGACTACGCGGCGGGCAATCCGCACGATCTCGCGCGCGACGGGTTTCAGCGGTTCTGACGCGGCACGCGGGCGGCGGCAAGGCAGGGCGGCACGCGTGTGCCGCCCTCGCGAGGCTCATGCGTCGATGCGTTCGACCTTGCCGACGAGCAACCCGTATGACAGGCTGCCCGCGAGTGCCATCGCGGCGATATAGGTGATCGCGCGCGAGAAGTCCGCGCCGTTCACGAGCAGCCCGATCACGATCGGCGTCGCGATCGCGGACAGGTTGCCGATCAGGTTGAACACGCCGCCCGTGAGGCCGATCAGCCGCGCGGGCGCGAGCCCCGACACGAGCGACCACGTGATCGACGCGAAGCCGTTGCCGAAGAACGCGATCGTCATGAACGCGATCACCCAGCCGGTCGACGTGACGTAGTTCGCGCCGATGATGCAGGTCGAGATCAGCAGCCCCGAGATGATCGGCAGCTTGCGCGCGAAGCCCTGTGACGCGCCGCGACGCATCAGCCAGTCCGACAGCACGCCCGAACACAGCACGCCGACGAACGCGGCGAGGAACGGCAGCGACGCGAGAAAGCCCGACTTGATGAAGTCCATTCCGCGATACTTGACGAGGTAGGTCGGGAACCACGTGAGGAAGAACCACAGCGTCGAGTTCAGCGCGAACTGGCCGAGATAGATGCCCCACAGCTTGCGCCGGCCGAGCACGACGCCGAGGTCGCGCCACGTCGACGGTGCGCGCCCGGTGCGCGCCGCGATGCGGTCTTCGAGATCGACGAGGCCGCCGCCGTCGCGGATCAGCGCGATCTCGGCCGCGTTGACGCCGCGAAACGCGCGCGGCTCGCGATACACCGCATACCAGATCGCGGCCCATGCGATACCGGCGAGGCCGGTCGCGACGAACACCATGTGCCAGCCCAGATGCACCTGCAGCCACGCGAGCACCGGCGTGAGGAACGCGAGGCCGACGAACTGGCCCGACGTGTAGCCGCCGATCGCGCTCGCGCGCTCGCGGGTCGGGAACCACGTCGTCACCACGCGGTTGTTGATCGGGTAGGCCGGCGCTTCGAGCGCGCCCACCGCGAGACGCAGCACGACCAGCCCGACGAACGAACCGGCGAAGCCGAGCAGCAACGTCGCGGCCGACCACAGCGCGAGCGCGCCGGCATACAGTACGCGCGGCGACACCTTGTCGACGAGCCAGCCGCCAGGCACTTGCATCAGCGCATAGGTCCAGCCGAACGCGGAAAACACGAGGCCCGCGCGCACGGGATCGATGTTCAGTTCCTTGAACAGCGCGGGCGCGGCGATCGACAGGTTGCTGCGGTCGAGATAGTTGATCACGACCGTGATGAACAGCAGCGCGAGGATCAGCAGGCGCTTGCGGCTGGGCGGCGCCGCCTGCGCGGCGGCCGCGCGGGCGGTTGAACCGGATGCGATGCCGGCGTGGGCGGGCAATTGATCCGGCGGGTTCGAGTGGGTGCGTGACGCGGATTGGGCCACGGTTGTCTCCTGTGTTCTGTGCCCGGCCGTCGCCCGCGAGCGGGGCGACCGAATCGAATGGCGTTGGGGCGAACGTTAGAGCCGCGGCGGGAAGCGCGTCAACATTTGGGCAGGTATCCCTATTAATGGGATGTTCTGCGTTCAATATGTGGGAAGGCGTGCCGAATAGTCCGCCGCTTGAATCAGTTGCCCACCGCCTCCTTCGCACTGACCCAGCCCTGCACCGCCCCTGCATGCGGGTTGCGATACCGCACCTTCAGCCACTGGAAATCGGCGCTCGCGTCGATCACCTCCACCGTGTCGCCCGCGACGACATAGCGACGCGTGGGCGCATCGGTCATCGCATCGTGCAGCGGCAGGCGAGCCGGGCGCACCTTGAACGTGACGGTGCCGCCGCCATAGGCGTCGGGGCGGCGCGCGACGCGCTTGCCTTGCGCGTCGTAGGTCAACAGCATCGACGACGGGCCGTTGTCGGTGTCGAGCAGGTCGCGCAGGTCATCCGGTATCGCTTCGCTCGACTGGTACAGGTACATCCTGCCGCTGCCGTCGAAGCGATACGCATCGGTGTACCAGATCGGGCCGCCGCGGCACGAGCTGTACAGCGTGCGCTCCTTCGGCTTCGCCTGCACGTTGACCAGCCCGTCGCAATTGCCGTGCGGCATGTCACTCGCGGGCATCCGCAATGGCTCGAACTGCTGGCGCGCGGCGTCGTACAGGTAGATGCCGTAGCCATCGTTCACCATGCCGAGCGTCGCGTGCATCGCGAGATCGCGGTGGCCGTCGAAGTTGTAGTCGTCCGACGCGAGGTGATAGCGGCCTTCCTCGTCGGCGGCAGTCACGTCGAGCGTCTGCGTCTTGCCGCTCGGCAGGAAGCGCACGGTAATGTGCTCGCTGTCCGCCCGTTCGACGCGGGCCGTGACGGTGTCGTCGACCTTGAACGTGAGCAGCGGTTTGGCCGCCTGCGCGGCGGGCGCGATCGATGCGCAGGCAACGAACAGCATGGAGCCGTGGAGCAGCGAACGGAATCGTGAAGGGCGCGTCATGGTCGGATCAGGCATGAAGGGCGTGAATGAGGATGGAAGCGGCTGGCCCCGACTTCCGTTTGCCGCCAATGTACCGGCATCCGGCGCTTTCCGCGAGCGGGGCCGGCATGGCGGGACGTTGCCGGGTAGTCGCCATACCGGTACGTTTGCTTGCCTTGTTCGGGGCCGGCGCGATTGCAAGAATGTCCGTTCCATTCCTGCTTGCTGGTGAGGTGACGATGACGATGACGATATTCAAGCCCGGTTTCGCCCTTTGCGTTGCGATGCTCGCTGCCGGTACGGCACGGGCGGGCGATTTCTCGATCGAAAGCGCGGAGCTTGCCGGCGGCGCGTTTGGTCGCGCGCAGGTATCCGACAGCTTCGGCTGCCACGGTCAGAACATTTCGCCATCCATACGGTGGAGCGGTGTTCCGGAAGGCACGCAAAGCTACCTGCTGACGATGTTCGATGCCGACGCGCCGACGGGCTCCGGCTTCTGGCACTGGGTCGTCGCCGACATACCGGCGTCGGCGCATGGCATCGCGCCCGGTTCGGGCAATGACGTTGCCGGACTGCCGGCGGGTGCCGTCCCGATGAAGAACGACACCGGCCATGTCGGCTATCTGGGTCCGTGCCCGCCGCAGGGCGACACCCATCGCTACGTCATTACGCTGACCGCGCTCAAGGTGGCGAAGCTGCCGGTCGAACGTGACGCGACGCCTGCGGTCGTCGGCTATACCGCTCACTACCAGGCCCTCGCGAAGGCGACGATGACGGTGCGGTTGAGCCGTTAACCGCGCGTGCTGTCGTCCTGAAACCCGCTTTTCCCCGCGAAGATCTCCTTCAGCGCGGCGCGCAGCGTGACCGGATCGTACTGGCCGGGCGCGAGATGGATCACGTAGCGCGTCTGGCCGTCGAGTCGCGCGGCGATGCCGGGTTCGATCTCGATGTCGATCGTGTCGTCCGTCAGCCTCACCGACAGATCCTTGACGCGCCAGGTGATCTGGTCGCGCACCATCACTTCGATCAGCGTGTCGTCCGGAAAGCGCGACAACGCGAAGCAATAGTCCTGCTCGGCGTCGTGACAGTAGATGTTGGCGAAGCTTTCGTCGTCGTCGAGATCGGACGTCGCCGCGCCGACGGTAGCGTGAAGTTCCATGAACGGGTTCCTGCGTAAGGGGGGTAGGGGTTATCGGTTCGAATGAAGGGCCGTTTCGATCGCTGCCGCCGCGCCGGGCGTCGCGCCGGTGTCGCACGACGCAGCGGCATCGCGCGCCTTCAGCCACAGCCCGAATTCGCGCATGACCTCGACGACGGGCCGCAGCCGGTCGCCGTCGGCGGTCAGGTCGTACTCGACCCGCACCGGCACTTCCGGATAGACGGTGCGCCGCACGAGCCCGGCGTCTTCGAGTGCGCGCAGGTCGAGCGTCAGCATGCGCTGCGAGATGCCGGGCATGTCGCGGCGCAGGTCGCTGAAGCGTCGCGGCCCGTCGAGCAGATACGACACCAGCAGCAGCCGCCAGCGGCCGCCGAGCAGGCGCATCGCTTCTTCAACGGAACATCCGGTCGCACTCGTTTTCATCGTGCTGAATCCTGGTCGGTAAATTTTTTGTGACTACGGCACAAACGACTGCCGTCTTCCCGGCGATGCGCCGATGCGAGATATTAGCGCCCGCGTCGCGGCGAATCGATACATGGACAACCCACGAAGGAAACGCATGAAGCTCTATCACGCTCCCGGAAGCTGTTCGCAGGCCATCTGCATCGTGCTGCGCGAAGGCGGCATCGACGCGGAGGTCATCAAGGTCGACGCACGCAAGCACGTCATTGAAGACGGGCGCAATTACTACGATGTGACCGAACTCGGCTACGTGCCGCTGCTCGAACTCGACGACGGCACGCTGCTGCGCGAAGGCCCGGTGATCGCGCAGTATCTCGCGGATCTGCGCCCGGACGCCGCGCTCGCGCCTGCGTACGGCACGCTCGCGCGCTACCGGCTGATGGAATGGCTTAATTTTCTCGGCACCGAGATCCACAAGGGGTTCATTCCGATGCTGTACGCGGTGCAGGCGGGGAAATACGTCGATCCGGCGAGAACGAAGCTCGACAGCCGCTTTGCATGGATCGACCGCCAGCTCGACGGCAAGGCATTCCTGACCGGCGACACGTTCACCGTTGCCGATGCCTACCTGTTCGCGCTGACCGGCTGGGGCAAGGCCGAATGGATGCGGTCGGTGTACAACGCGGATATCGACCTGACCCGGTACGCGCATCTGCGTGCGTGGTACGAGCGGGTGCGTGCGCGGCCGGCGGTGCGCGCCGTGCTGGAGGCCGACGCGCTGGCGCGGTAGCGCGCGATGGGGGCGATGGGCGCGATGGGCGCGGCTGCGGCGCGTCGTTCCGCCGTATCGATGCGCCGCCACACAGCCAAACCCCGCGCTATAATCGCCCGCATGAAATTCCTCCGGACCGTCATCCTGCTGCTGCTCTGCGCGGTGCTGCCCATCAGCGGGCTGGCAGCCAGCGGCCTGGCCGGGGAATGCCCGATGATGCAGCAGGGCATGTCGATGGACATGGACATGGACGCCGGCATGTCCGCCGACATGCCGGGTTGCGATTCGATGCAGTCGTCGTCCACCGGCAAGGCCCACGCGAAAGCGAAGGGCCTGTCCTGCAAGCTGACGGCGCAATGCCAGTTCGGCAGTCTCTATCATCCGGCCGCTCGCGCCGAAGTCAGTCGTCCCGCTGCATTCGCCAGCATCGTTGCCTTCCATTACGCGCAAATTCTCCCGGTCCGCGACCCGAACGGGTTGTGGCGCCCTCCACGCATCAGCTGATCCCGATCCGATAGGTTCGCCGCATTCGCGGTGAGGTTCGTCCTGTGCGCAGGACGTGGAATCCCCGTGGGGTTCCGCCGTTGGGGTTAAACCATGTCATTCCATCCCGGCACGCCGCTTGCGCGGCGTGCGCGCCGGCGCGCGCCCATGTTTTGGGCGGCGCTGCTGGTTGCGGGCGCGGCTCACGCGCAGCAACCGCCTTTTACGCTGGACGCCGCGCTGCAGTCCGCCACCGATCATTCCGCGTCGATGCAGGCCGCCCAGGCGTCGGTGCGCGCCAGCTCGGAGGCGGCCGTGAAGGCCGGCCAGCTGCCCGACCCGATGCTCAAGGCCGGCATCGACAACCTGCCGGTCAATGGCGGCCAGCGCTTCACCGTCGGCCAGGACTTCATGACGATGCGCCGCATCGGCATCGAGCAGGAGTGGGTGTCCGGCGACAAGCGGCGCCTGCGCTCGGCACTGGCCAACGAGCAGGTCGGACGCGAGCGCGCCGGCTATCTCGCGCAGCTCGCGAGCGTACGCCAGCAAACCGCAACGGCGTGGCTGAATGCCGTCTACGCGAAGCAGGCGCTTGCATTGCAGCAGGCATTGCTCGATCACATGAACCATGAACTCGACGCGACGAAGGCGTCGTATCGCGGCGCGAAGGCGAGTGCGGCCGATGTCGTCCAGGCGCGGGCCATGCTCGCGCAGACGCAGGATCAATGGCTGAAAGCGCGGCAGGTCTACCAGACCGCGCTCATCGCGTTGTCGCGCTGGACCGCCGTGCCGGCGTCGGACGTCACGGGCACGCCGCCTGCGCCGGAATCGTTCGTGTCGTCGTTGCCGCCGGACGAACTGCGCGTAGCGCAGCCGGTGCTGATCACGGCCGCCGACGATATCGCCGTCGCCGAAGCCGATACCGCCGTCGCGAACAGCGAACGCCGCCCGAACTGGACGTGGGAAGTCGCGTACCAGCAGCGCGGCGGCGCGTATTCGAACATGGTGTCCGTCGGCGTCACGATTCCGTTGCCGCTCAATCGCAAGAACCGCCAGAACCGTGATGTCGCCGAGAAGGCCGAACTGGCGACGAAAGCGCGCCTGATGTACGAGGACACGCTGCGCCAGGTGCAGGCCGATATCCGCACGCAGTCCGAAACGCTCGCGAGCGGCCGCGAACGCATCGCGAACCTGAGTATGTCGCTGTTGCCCGCCGCCGATCAGCGCGTGCAGCTGGCCGATGCCGCCTACCGGGCGGGCACGGGTTCACTCGCCGATACGTTCGCCGCGCGGCGCGCGCAACTCGACGCGCAGTTGCAGGTGCTCGATCTCAGGCGCGACGTGTCGCAGACCTGGGCGCAGCTCGAATATCAGGTCGTGCCGTCGACGATGGCCGCCGCGCAGTGAAGGAGAACCTCATGAAGAAGCCATCCCTGGCGCGCGCGGTGCTGTTGACGTTCGCCGCCGCGGCGCTGCTCGGCGCCGGTTACGTCGCAGGCATGCGCCATGCGGCGGGCGGCGTATCGGCCGCATCGTCCGTAGCGCCCGGCGCCGCACCTGCCGGCAAGACCGACCCGAACACGGGCCGCAAGGTGCTGTACTGGCACGACCCGATGGTGCCGAACCAGCACTTCGACAAACCGGGCAAGTCGCCATTCATGGACATGCAATTGCAGCCCGTCTATGCGGACGAGGGCGGCGGCGCGTCCGGTATCCGGATCGATCCGGGCCTGCAGCAGAATCTCGGCATCCGTTATGCGACCGTGCGCCGTCAGCAGACGGCGGCCGGATTCGACGCGGTGGGCACCACGCAGTTCGACGAATCGCGCGCGGAGGTCGTCCAGTCGCGCGTCACCGGCTACATCGATCGCCTCTATGCACGCGCACCGATGCAGCGCATCGCGAAGGGCGCGCCGGTGGCGTCGCTGTTCGTGCCTGACTGGCTCGCGCCGCAGGAGGAATACCTCGCGCTCAAGCGCGGCGGGATGGACGGCAGCCTGCTCGATGCATCGCGCGCGCGGATGCGGGCGCTGTCGATTCCCGACGGAATGATCGCGAGCCTCGACCGCACCGGCCGCGCGCAGACGCACGTCGTGCTGACCGCGCCGGAAACCGGCGTCGTCAGCGAGCTGAACGTGCGGGACGGCGCGATGGTCGCGCCCGGACAGACGCTGGCGAAGATTGCGGGGCTGTCGACGCTGTGGCTCATCGTCGAGGTGCCGGAAGCGCTCGCGCTGAACGTGCAGCCGGGGATGCCGGTCGATGCGACGTTCGCGGGCGACCCGGCGCAGCGTTTCACCGGGCGCATCCGCGAAGTGCTGCCCGGCATCAGCACGAGCAGCCGCACGCTGCAGGCGCGCGTGGAGATCGACAACGCCGCGCTGAAGCTCACGCCCGGCATGCTGATGCGCGTGCGGGTCGCCGGGAAGGCGAGCGTGTCGCGCCTGCTCGTGCCGTCCGAAGCGGTGATCGCGACCGGCAAGCGCACGATCGTCATCGTGAAGAACGGCGACGGCCGGCTCCAGCCGGTGCAGGTGACGACCGGCAACGACATCGGCGGCGACACGGAAGTGCTCGACGGGTTGAACGAAGGCGATACGGTCGTTGCATCGGGGCAGTTCCTGATCGATTCGGAGGCGAGCCTGAAGAGCGTGCTGCCGCGGCTGCGGAGCGACCCCGGCGCAAGCGGGGCGGTGACTGCCGAGCCGGCGCCGAAAGCAGCGGCCCCGATCTACGAAACCACAGGCAAGGTCGAACAGGTCACGGCCGACGACATCACGTTCTCGCATCAACCCGTGCCGGCGCTCGGCTGGGGCGCGATGACGATGACGTTCGGCAAGCCGTCGGCCGCCGCGTTCCCTGGCGTGAAGCCGGGGCAGACGGTGCGTTTCGCGTTCACGCAGACCGACGACGGTTATCGCCTGACGAAGGTCGAGCCGCAGGGAGGCGAACGATGATCGCGCGCATCATTCGCTGGTCGGTCCACAACCGTTTCCTCGTGCTGCTGGCCACCGTGCTGATCGCCGCATGGGGCGTCCACTCCGTCGGGCAGACGCCGCTCGACGCGTTGCCCGATCTGTCGGACACGCAGGTGATCGTCAAGGCGTCGTATCCGGGCAAGGCGCCGCAGATCGTCGAGGACCAGGTGACCTATCCGTTGACGACCACGCTGCTCGGCGTGCCCGGTGCGAAAACCGTCCGCGCGTACTCGTCGTTCGGCGACGCGTTCGTCTACGTGCTGTTCGACGACCGCACCGATCCGTACTGGGCGCGCTCGCGCGTGCTCGAATACCTGAGCCAGGTGCAGAGCCGGCTGCCGGCCGGCGCGACCGTGTCGCTCGGGCCGGATGCGACCGGCGTCGGCTGGGTGTACGAGTACGCGCTCGTCGATCGCACCGGCCGTCACGATCCCGGGCAATTGCGCGCGCTCAACGACTGGTTCCTGAAGTTCGAGCTGAAGGCCGTGCCGGACGTCTCGGAAGTCGCGAGCATCGGCGGCATGGTGCGGCAGTACCAGGTCGTGCTCGATCCGGACAGGCTGCGCGCGTACGGCATCACGCAGGCGGAAATCGCGACTGCGCTCGGCAACGCGAACCAGGCGTCCGGCGGCTCGGTCGTCGAGCTGGCCGAGTCGGAGTACATGGTGCGCTCGACCGGCTACCTGCGCACGCTCGACGATTTCCGGAACGTGGTGCTGCGCACGAACGACGCCGGCACGCCGGTGCTGCTCGGCGACGTCGCGCGCATCCAGGTCGGCCCCGCGATGCGGCGCGGGATCGCCGAGCTGAACGGGCAGGGCGAGGTGACGGGCGGGGTCGTCGTGATGCGCTCGGGCAAGAACGCGCTCACGACGATCGACGCGGTGAAGGCGAAGCTGGCCGACCTGAAGCGTTCGCTGCCGCCCGGCGTCGAGATCGTCACGACCTACGATCGCTCGCAACTGATCGAGCGCGCGGTGGGCAACCTGAAGGACAAGCTGATCGAGGAATTCATCATCGTCGGCATCGTCTGCGCGGTGTTCCTGTTCCATCTGCGCAGCGCGTTCGTCGCGATCCTGTCGCTGCCGCTCGGCGTGCTGGCCGCGTTCATCGTGATGCGCTACCAGGGCGTCAACGCGAACCTGATGTCGCTCGGCGGGATCGCGATCGCGATCGGCGCGATGATCGACGCGGCGATCGTGATGATCGAGAACGCGCACAAGCATCTCGAGGCGTACGACCACGCGCATCCCGGCGAACCGGTCACGGCCGCGCGACGATGGGAACTCGTCGCGACGTCGGCCGCCGAGGTCGGGCCCGCGCTGTTCTTCTCGCTGCTGATCATCACGTTGTCGTTCATCCCGGTGTTTTCGCTGGAAGGGCAGGAAGGCAAGCTGTTCGCGCCGCTGGCGTTCACGAAGACCTACACGATCGCCGCCGCTGCCGGGCTGTCGGTGACGCTGGTGCCGGTGCTGATGGGTTATCTCGTGCGCGGCCGCATTCCGCACGAGCACGCGAACCCGATCAACCGCGTGCTGATCCGCGTGTACCGGCCGCTGCTCGAAGCGACGCTCCGGCGGCCGTGGGCCGCGATCGGCGTCGCGGTCGTCGCGCTCGGACTGACGGCCGTACCGTTGTCGCGGCTCGGCGGCGAATTCATGCCGCCGCTCGACGAAGGCGACCTGCTGTACATGCCGACCGCGCTGCCGGGCCTCTCCGCCGACAAGGCGAGCGAGCTGCTGCAGCAGACCGACCGGCTGATCAAGACCGTGCCCGAGGTCGACACGGTGTTCGGCAAGTCGGGCCGCGCCGATACCGCGACCGATCCCGCGCCGCTCGAGATGTTCGAAACGACGATCCGGTTCAAGCCGCGCAGCGCATGGCGGCCCGGCATGACGCCGGAGAAGCTCGTCGACGAACTCGACCGGACGGTGAAGGTGCCGGGCCTGTCGAACGTGTGGGTGCCGCCGATCCGCAACCGGCTCGACATGCTGTCCACCGGCATCAAGACGCCGGTCGGCGTGAAGATTTCCGGGCCGGACCTGGCCGGGATCGACGCAATCGCGAAGCAGGTCGAGGCCGCGGTGAAGCGCGTGCCGGGCGTGACGTCCGCGCTTGCGGAACGGCTGAACGGCGGCCGCTATATCGACGTCGATATCGACCGGCTTGCCGCCGCGCGCTACGGATTGTCGGTGGCCGACATCCAGTCGGTCGTGTCGTCGGCAGTCGGCGGCGACGACGTCGGCGAAGTGATCGCGGGGCGCGAGCGCTTTCCGATCAACCTCCGCTACCCGCGCGAGGTCCGCGATTCGGTCGAGAACCTGCGGCAGCTGCCGGTCGTCACCGCGCGCGGCGCGCAGATCCGCCTCGGCGACGTCGCGCGCATCGCGATCGCCGACGGGCCGCCGATGATCCGCAGCGAGAACGCGCGACTGTCCGGCTACGTGTACGTCGACATTCGCGGCACCGATCTGCAGAGCGCCGTGCGCGCGATGCAGCAGGCCGTCGCGCAACAGATCGCGTTGCCGCCCGGCTATTCGATCGCGTGGTCGGGGCAGTTCGAGTATCTCGAACGCGCGGCGGCCAGGCTGCGCACCGTCGTGCCGGTCACGCTCGTGGTGATCTTCGTGCTGCTGTTTCTCACGTTCGGCTCGGCGGCCGATGCGCTGCTGCTGATGTCGACGGTGCCGTTCGCGCTGGTCGGCGGCTTCTGGCTCGTGTGGGCGCTCGGCCATGCGGTGTCCGTCGCGACGTCGGTGGGTTTCATCGCGCTCGCAGGCGTGGCCGCCGAATTCGGCGTCGTCATGCTGCTGTACCTGAAGGGCGCGCTGCAGCGCCGGCTCGATGCCGGCGAACCGCTGACCGATGCGCTGCTGCTCGACGCGATTCGCGAAGGCGCGGTGCTGCGCGTGCGGCCGAAGGCGATGACGGTCGCCGTCGTGCTCGCCGGCCTCGTGCCGATCATGGTCGGCCACGGCGCCGGCTCCGAAGTGATGCAGCGCATCGCCGCGCCGATGGTCGGCGGCATGGTCACGGCGCCGCTGCTGTCGATGTTCGTCATTCCCGCCGCCTGGCTCCTGCTTCAGCGCCGTCATGCGCGAAGCACGGGCCGCGTGCGGCATTCCGATGCAGTACCTCACGGCACGAACGTGCCATCCATCCCAACCGGAGAATCACGATGAAGAAGTGGATCACTGTCACCACCACCGCAGCCGTTCTCGCGACCGGCGCTTTCACCGCGCCGGCCTTCGCCGCCGGCGACATGCCCGGCATGGACATGCCGGGCATGAAGATGTCGTCGGGCAGTGCGGCCGAGTCGAACGCCGCGCTGACCGATGCCGAAGTGAAGAAGGTCGATGCCGCGAGCGGCAGGATCACGCTGAAGCACGGCGCGCTCGACAACGTCGGGATGCCGCCGATGACGATGGCGTTCAAGGCGAAGGACGCGGCGATGCTCGAGCACGCGCATGCGGGCGACAAGGTCAAGGTGCGGATCGAGAAGGTCGACGGCACGCTGACGATCGTCAAGCTCGTGAAGGCGTCCTGACCTGACGGCGCGCCGGTGCCTCGCCTATCCGTGAACCGGGGCGGCGGCCGCACCGGCGCCGCGCATGTCGGGCCGGATGCGGCTCGCGCGGCGGCGTTCGGCGATGGGCGGCGGGTCGGGTGCAGCCCGGTTATGCCGTTCGACAGGGGCTCGGCGCCTTTATTTCAACAATTCTTGAAATATGGAAATGAAGACGCTATCCTTCGCGCCATGGACTCCAATCTCGTCGTGCGCGCCCTGGGCGCGCTTGCTCATGAAGCGCGCCTAGCCATCTTTCGCGCGCTGGTCGTCGCCGGGCCGCAAGGGCTGCCGGCCGGTGCGATCGCCCAGCAGATCGGGCTGTCGCCATCGAGCCTGTCGTTCCATCTGAAGGATTTGTCGCATGCGGAGCTGGTCACCGCGCGTCAGGACGGCCGGTTCATCTATTACGCGGCGAACTTCGAATCGATGAGCGGCCTCATCGGGTTCCTGACCGAAAACTGCTGCGCCGGCGCTGCGTGCGGCGTGCCGGCGGCGCCGGCCTGCTGCGGGGACCGCACATGAGCGGCTCGAACGCGGCCCCGTCGCAAGCCGCGGCGGCCAGGCCCGCCATCGGATCATTCGAGCGCTACCTGACCGTCTGGGTGGCGCTGTGCATCGTGCTCGGCATCGCGCTGGGGCTGGCACTGCCGGGGCTCTTTCAGCGCATCGGCCGCCTGGAATACGCTCAGGTCAACCTGCCCGTCGGGTTGTTGATCTGGGTGATGATCGTGCCGATGCTCGTCAAGGTCGACTTCGGCGCGTTGCATGAGGTTCGCCAGCACATGCGGGGGATCGGCGTCACGCTCGTCGTGAACTGGCTCGTCAAGCCGTTTTCGATGGCCCTGCTCGGCTGGCTGTTCATCCGGCAGTTGTTCGCGCCGATGCTGCCGGCCGACCAGATCGACAGTTATATCGCCGGCCTGATCCTGCTGGCCGCCGCGCCGTGCACGGCGATGGTGTTCGTGTGGAGCCGGCTGACCGGCGGCGATCCGTTGTTCACGCTGTCGCAGGTCGCGCTGAACGACAGCATCATGGTGATCGCTTTCGCGCCGCTCGTCGGCCTGCTGCTGGGGATGTCCGCCATCACGGTGCCATGGGCGACGCTGCTCACGTCGGTCGTGCTCTATATCGTCATCCCGGTGATCCTCGCGCAAGCGTGGCGCAGGCTGTTGCTCGCCAGGGGGCAGGCGGCGTTCGACCGCGCGATGGCGAAGATCGGCCCCTGGTCCATCGCCGCGCTGCTGGCCACGCTGGTGCTGCTGTTCGCGTTCCAGGGCGAGGCGATCCTGAAGCAGCCGCTGGTGATCGCGCTGCTCGCGGTGCCGATCCTGATCCAGGTGTTCTTCAACGCGGCGCTCGCCTATGGGCTCAATCGCGTCGTCGGCGAGAAACACAGCATCGCGTGCCCGTCGGCGCTGATCGGCGCGTCCAACTTTTTCGAGCTGGCCGTGGCGGCTGCCATCAGCCTGTTCGGCTTCCACTCGGGCGCGGCGCTCGCGACCGTCGTCGGTGTGCTCATCGAGGTGCCGGTCATGCTGCTCGTCGTGCGCGTCGTCAACCGTTCGAAGGGCTGGTACGAGCGCGCGTGAAACCATTCAGGATTCCGGAAATGACCGACATCACGATCTATCACAACCCCGATTGCGGCACGTCGCGCAATACGCTGGCGATGATACGCAACAGCGGCGTCGAACCGCGCGTCGTGCTGTACCTCGACACGCCGCCCGGGGAAGATGAATTGCGCGCGCTGATCGCGGCGATGGGCATCCCCGTTCGCGACGTGCTGCGTCGCAAGGGCACACCGTATGACGCGCTCGATCTCGACAATCCGAAATGGAGCGACGACGATCTGATCGGCTTCATGGTCGCGCATCCGCTCCTGATCAATCGCCCGATCGTCGTCACCCCGCTCGGCACGCGGCTGTGTCGCCCGTCCGAACGGGTGCTCGATATCCTGCCCGATCCGCAGAACGGGCCGTTTGCGAAGGAAGACGGCGAAATCGTGATCGATGCGGAGGGCAAGCGTGTCTGACTGCCTGAACGATCTCCCGCAACTCGACGCCGCGCTCTTTCGCGTGCCGGATGCGAGCCAGCTGCAACCCGCGCGCCCGTCGACGCATCCGCCACGCATCGTGCTGCTCTACGGGTCGTTGCGCGCGCGTTCGTTCAGCCGGCTGCTGGTCGAGGAGGCGGCGCGGCTGCTGACGGCTATGGGCGCCGATGTCAGGATCTTCAATCCGTCCGGCTTGCCGTTGCCCGACGATGCACCCGAGCATCACCCGAAGGTGGCGGAGTTGCGCGAGCTCGTGCAATGGTCGGAGGGCATGGTGTGGTGCTCCCCCGAGCGGCACGGCGCGATGACCGGCGTGATGAAAGCGCAGATCGACTGGATTCCGCTGTCGGTCGGCGCGGTACGGCCGACGCAGGGCAAGACGCTGGCGGTCATGCAGGTCAGCGGCGGATCGCAATCGTTCAACGCGGTCAACCAGATGCGGGTGCTCGGGCGCTGGATGCGCATGCTGACCATTCCGAACCAGTCGTCCGTCGCGAAGGCGTTCATGGAGTTCGGCGACGACGACAGGATGAAGCCGTCCGCGTATTTCGACCGGGTCGTCGACGTCATGGAGGAACTGGTCAAGTTCACGCTGCTCACGCGCGACGTCGGCGCGTACCTGACGGACCGGTACAGCGAGCGCAAGGAAAGCGCCGAACAGCTGTCGCAGCGTGTGAACCAGGCGCGCATCTGAACCGCTCGCGGGCACGCGGCGCGATGGTGCATCGTTCGCACCGGAGCAGCGTGCCCGTACCGGGCGAGCCGGGTCACCGGGCCAGTGTCAGGAACAGATAGGCTGCGTAACCCGCGCCGTTCGCCAGCAACGCCCAGATCGCGAGCCCGCGCGTGCGCGCATTGACGCGCAGCCATGCCGCCGCCGCGAGCGTGACGATCACGCCGGTCAGCACTTCGAGGCGCGGCTCCCACGGCGTCAGCATGATGCCGATCGCCGGCAGCAGCGTCCCCTGGAACACCATCGCGCCGGTGATGTTGCCGAACGCGAGCGTGTCCTTCCCGCGGCGGATCCACAGCACGCTGTTGACCTTCTCTGGCAGCTCCGTCGCGATCGGCACGATGATCAGCGACAGCAGCAGGGCCGATACGCCGAGCACGTGCGATACGCCTTCCACGCCGTGAATGAAACCCTTCGCCCCGCCGACCAGCAGCGCGACGCCGATGAGCAGCTGCAGCGCGATGGTCGCAAGATTGGTCGGCACGCCCAGGCGCGACAGGAACATCTTGTGCGGCGCCTCGGTGCCATGCCCGGCATCGACGAGCTGGTTCGACGCACGGAACGTCATCACGACATACATCACGTAGATCCCGACCAGCATCGCGGCGAGCAGCGCACGCACGGCGCTGTTGTGATGCGGGACGAACATCGCGGCGGTGGCCAGCGAGAACGCGGCGAGGAAGTAGTTCAGGTCGCGCACGAAACCCGTCCGTTCGGGCGCGATCGTGCCGCGCGGCCCGCGCGAGCGGATCACCGCGAGCGTCATCAGGAACGTGGTGAGCGTGGCGAGCATCAGCGGCGCGCCGAGAATCGCGCCGACACCGATCTCCTCGTTCACGGCCGGGTTCGCCGTGCCGCCGGCGAGCGCGAGCAGCGGCACCATCGTTTCGGGCAGCGCGGTGCCGACGGCGGCGAACAGCGAACCGGTGACGCCTTCGGAAATCTTCAGGCGTTCGCCGAGATGTTCGAGCGCATTGGTGAAGACCTCGGCGGCGACGAGGATGACGATCAGCATGACCGCCAGTTCGACGAACATGAACGTCATGCGGCACCTCCGCAGGCATGCGTGCGGACGGGGACGGCGGCGAAACGCGGGGAGAGGGCGGCGGGGAACATGGGGACTCCGTGGTCGGACGTTGACGAACCATGGCACATCCGCCGACGTCCGACCAGGAACGACGCGATGTGCCGATGGTCTCGCCAGGCCGATCAGGCTGAACGCGCCACGGCCGCAGGCCGAGTGTGTTGACGCGTTCGCTTTCCGGAGACGGAAAGCAGACTACTCCCCAAAGACGAAAGGCAGTCTAGCCGAGCGGGTTGCTTTCGACAAGCCTTCAACTCGAAAAAATATACCCCTCTCTCCTATACGGGAACCCTTCCGGATATATACTCCCCCTCCCTATTCAGGAGCCCGTCGTCGATGAGCCATACCGTTCGTGAAAAACAGAAGCTGCTGAACCGCGTGCGCCGGATCAAGGGCCAGGTCGAGGCCATCGAGCGCGCGCTCGGGGAGGAGCGCGGCTGCAACGAGGTTCTGCAATTGATCACGAGTTGTCGCGGCGCGATGAACGGGCTACTGGCCGTCGTGCTGGAAGACCACATTCGCGAGCATCTGGTCGATGCGCACGAACCTGACGCACACGAAGGCAGCGCGACCGAGCAGCTGATCGACGTGGTGCACAGCTATTTCAAATAATCGAGGCAGGACATGAACGCTTTCCGGGATGACGCGTTCGGCGCGGGGCACGACCATATCTTCCTCGGTGCGGCGCACGAGCAGAACGAACGCAGGACGTGGATGGTCATCGGCCTGTGCTCGGCAATGATGGTGGCCGAGATCGTCGGCGGCACGCTGTTCGGGTCGCTCGCGCTCGTCGCCGACGGGTTGCACATGTCGACGCACGCGGGCGCGATGCTGATCGCCGCGCTGGCCTATACCTATGCGCGCAAGCATGCCGACGATCCGCGCTTCGTGTTCGGCACCGGCAAGCTGGGCGACCTGGCCGGCTTCACGAGCGCGATCGTGCTCGCGATGATCGCGATCCTGATCGGCTACGAGGCCGTTGCGCGTCTGCTGGCGCCCGTGCCCATTCATTTCGGCGAAGCGATTCCGATTGCCGTGCTGGGGCTCGCGGTGAACCTCGCCAGCGTGTGGCTGCTGAGCGGCGGCCATCACCACGGGCATGGGCATGGTCATCATCATGGGCACGACCACGACCATGATCACGACGATGACCATCATGCGCATCACGGTCACGGTTCGCACACGGCAGCCCATCGCGACCACAACATCCGGTCGGCCTACGTTCACGTGATTGCCGACGCGGCCGTGTCGGTGCTGGCCATCGTCGGCCTGCTGCTTGCACGTGCATTTGGCTGGGTCTGGATGGACCCCGTCGCGGGCATTGTCGGCGCGCTCGTGATCACGAACTGGTCGTACGGGCTGATGCGCGATACCGGCGGCATCCTGCTCGACGTCAACGTGGATCGCAAACTGGCGGCGCGCATACGTGATGCGATCGAGGCGCTGGGCGACAAGGTCAACGATCTTCACGTGTGGCGTGTCGGCCCGGGCCACATGAGTGCGATCGTGTCGGTCGAGACCGTCGAGACGGTGCGCGACGCGCGTTTCTACCACGCGCTGATCGAGGGTTTCGACGGCGTGTCGCACGTGACCGTCGAAGTGATGACGCCTGCGAAGGCGGCCTGACCGTGGCCGTGAAATCACCCTGTATCGAACTGTGCGCGTTCGACGGCCGGACGGGCTTTTGTGTCGGCTGCCTGCGCACGCGCGACGAGGCGCGTGACTGGAAGAAGCTGACCGACCATCGCCGGCACCAGATACTGAACGATCGCAATCGCCGCCAGGCGAAAATCCGGCGCGAACCGGGGGAGTGAAGGGGCGTCGTCGTGCTTCGCCTGGTGTCGCGCCGGCCGTCATGCCGACGCGACACGCGCGGGAAACGGCTTACCCCTCGACGCCGCGCGGAAAATGCAGCGCAAACGTCGTGCGCCCGTCACGGCTTGCGACCTCGACCTTGCCGCGATGCAGCTCCATGATCGATTTCACGATCGCGAGCCCGAGGCCCGCGTTGCGCGCCGCGCCGTGCCGCGACGAATCGATGCGGTAGAAGCGCTCGAAGATCCGTTCGACCTGTTCGGGCGGAATCGCGGCGCCGCGATTGGTGACTTCGACGACCGCATACCCGCCTTGCGTGGACACCGCCAGCTCGATCGTCGACCCGGCTTGCGCGTGTTCGAGCGCGTTCGACGCGAGATTGCTGACGGCGCGCCGGAACAGCGTCGCATCGGCGGCGACGGTCGCTTCGCCTTGCACGTCGATGCTTACGCCGGCTTCATCGGCAAGCGCCTGGAAATACGACGCGAGCCGGCGCAACTCGCCGCCCGCGTCAAGTTCGCTGGTTTTCAGGTGCTGACGCGCATTGTCGGTGCGCGCGAGAAACAGCATGTTCTCGATCATCCGCTGCAGCCGTTCGCATTCCTCGATGTTCGAATCGATCAGCGCTTCGTATTCCTCGGTCGTGCGCGCGCGCGACAGCGTGACCTGCGACGAACTGATCACGTTGGCGAGCGGCGTGCGCATGTCGTGCGCGAGATCGGACGAGAACTGGGAGAGCCGCACGAACGCGCGTTCGAGGCGGTCGAGCATCCGGTTGACCGACGTCGCGAGCTCACGCAGCTCGACCGGGCCGCCCCGCGCGTCGAGCCGCGCGTTCAGGTTGTGCGCCTCGATGCGTGACGTCTGCCGGCCGAGGCTCTCGACCGGGCGCAGGCCGCGCGACGCGACCGCGTAACCGAGCGCGCCGACCAGCAGCGCGCCCGCGGCCGCCGCGAGCCAGATGTCGACGCGATAGCTTTCGAGCAACGACTGGCGATCGGTCGCCGTGCGCGCAAGCGCAACCTGGATCGCATCGCCGGACGGCAGCGTGGCGCGCGCATACACGCAGCGCGACGTGCCGATGCCGGGCGGCGCGCACGTGAACGGGGTGCCCGCTGCGCTGGCCGGATGGGGCGCGGCGATCACCGACGCCAGCGTGTGGCCGGCTTCGTCGGAATGCTCGACGAGCGCGCGGTTCCGCGCGTCGTAGATGCCGAGATAGACGCCCGGATGCGACAGCAGCACTTCATGAAACACGGCCGGATCGGCGCGCAGCGCGGCAGCCGAGCCGCTCGCGTGCGCAAGCTGCAGGAACTGGTTGAGCTTGCCGGAAATCTCGATGTCGTCGCGCCGCGTCAGCTCGGCGGACAGCGAGCGATACAGGTACGCGCCGGTCAGCGCGAACACGAGCGCGGCGACGACGGCGAACGCCAGCGTCAGGCGCCGCAGCAGCGAATACGAGGCCGGGCTGCTGCGCGTCACGAACGATCCTCGAGCACGTAGCCCATCCCGCGGATCGTGTGGATCAGCTTCTTCTCATGGGCGTTGTCGATCTTCGCGCGCAGGCGCTTGATCGCGGCATCGACGACGTTCGTGTCGCTGTCGAAATTCATGTCCCAGATCTGCGACGTGATGAAGGTGCGTGTCAGCACTTCGCCTTCGCGTTCGGCGAGCAACTGCAGCAGCGCGAATTCCTGCGCGGTCAGGTCGATGCGGGTGTCGGCGCGCCGCACGCGGCGGCGGATCAGGTCGACTTCGAGATCGGCGACATGCAGGATGTCGCGTACGTTGCGCGGCGCGCGTCGCAGCAGCGAGCGGATGCGCGCGAGAAACTCGGCATACGCGAACGGCTTGAGCAGGTAGTCGTCGGCACCCAGCTCGAGCCCGGCGACTTTGTCCTCGATCGCCTCGCGCGCCGTGAGCAGCAGCACCGGCGTCTGCTTCTGCGCGCGCAGGCGCCGGAGCACCTCGAAGCCATCCATTTCCGGCAGCATCACGTCGAGCACGACGAGATCGAAATCCTCGTGCAGCGCAAGGAACAGCCCGTCCTTGCCGGTTTCCGCGATGTCGACCGTGTAACTCGCCTCCATCAGCCCTTTCCGGAGGTACGACGCCATCTTGGGTTCGTCTTCGACTATCAGTATCCGCATGGTGAGGCAGGCTGTCCGTGATTCCAGCCGGTCAGTGTAACGCGTGAGCATAGGGCGCCGAGCGTGCGCGGAGAATGACCGCCGGAT
Source organism: Burkholderia sp. 22088 (assembly GCF_052045915.1). Taxonomy (NCBI): domain Bacteria; kingdom Pseudomonadati; phylum Pseudomonadota; class Betaproteobacteria; order Burkholderiales; family Burkholderiaceae; genus Burkholderia; species Burkholderia sp. 22088. Next base: position 228,200 of record NZ_JBQEPY010000002.1, on the reverse strand, counting down.
GACGGAATTGTCATGAAGCGCTTGCAGCGCGTCGCCCGCGTTTCATGAAAATCCGGTCATGTTTCGGCCATGTCGTCGTCACCGCGACGGCGATAAGCTGCGGCCGTCTTGTTCCCCGGCACGCGCTGTCACGGCGCCGCGCCGGCCCATCCGGTCGTTGCCTGCCTGATTCCGCATCCATGTCGTACTGGCGCAAATTCCTCCTCGTCGTGCTGCTGGCGCTGAGCCTGCCGATTCAGTCGTTCGCGACTGTTTCGATGCAGTGCGAACGCGCTGCCGTCGCGCCGATGGAAGCGGCGTCGCACACAATGCCGGCCGCGCAGGACGGCCATCACGACGCCGACAGCCACGCCCGGCATGCGCCGGCGTGTTCCGCGTGCGTGTCCTGCTGCGTCGGCGCCGGCATGTCGGGCGCGCCCGCCGTTCCCGCCGCGGCCGGCGTTCGCGCGGCGATCGTCTCGCCACCGCCCGCGGCCGGGGTCGTGTCGTTCCTGACCGGCGGCATCGACAGGCCGCCGCGCCGGCTTCTCGTCTAGACCCCGCCCGCGGCCCCGACCGGCCGTGCTCCGCAATCCGCTCCGGCGGCGGCATCCCGCCCGCCGGACGACTCACGACGAGACCCATTCATGCGATTGATTACTGCGGCGCTGCTTGGCGCGGCGGCCATCGTGCCGTCGCTCGCGCCTGCGCAAACCCCGCTGCCCGATCCGGCGGACGCCGCCGCGGCGGTGCCGGACGTCACCGTGACGTCCGCATTCGACGGCTACCGGCCGTATCGGGACGACGAAGGCCCGGGCTGGAAACAGCTGAACCGCGACGTGACGGAACGGCCCGCGAAGGGGCGCACGACCGGTCGTGCGGCTGGCGGCGCTGCCCGTTCGATGCACGAGGAGGCCGCGCGATGACGATGCTGTCGATCTCGCCGAGGATCGGCGCGGCCGCGGCCGTGCTGGCCTTCCTCGCCGGCTGCACGACGTTTTCGAAGGACGGCGGTTTCGACGCGGTGTCGTCCGTCGCGTCGGAGCGCATCGGCAAGGACGCGGTCGTGGTCAGGACCGACGCCGACCGTGAAGCCGTCGACACGCGCACGAAGGAATTGCTCGCCAAGCCGCTGTCGATCGACGATGCGGTGCAGGTCGCGCTGCTGAACAACCGCGGCCTGCAGGCGTCGTACGCGGAACTGGGGCTGTCGGAGGCCGATCTCGTCCAGGCCGGCCGGCTGCCGAACCCGCGTTTCGCGTTCAGCCGCACACGCGCGGGCGACGGCGAGCTGACCCTCGGCCGCACGTTCTCGGCGAACGTGTTCGCGCTGCTGACCCTGCCGCTTGCGACGAACATCGAACGCCGCCGCTTCGAGCAGACCAAGCTCGAAACCGCCGACGCGATGCTGAAGGTGGCCGCCGACGCGCGCCGCGCGTATGTCGAGGCCGTCGCGGCCGAACAGGCCGCGAACTATGCAGGGCAGGTGCGCGATGCCGCGAGTGCGGCCGCCGAACTGGCGCAGCGCATGCGGCAGGCCGGCAACTTCAGCCGCCTCGATTACGCGCGGGAGCAGGCGTTCCACGCCGATGCGGTCGCGCAGCACGCGAAGGCGCGCCAGCAGGCCGTGGCCGCGCGCGAGAAGCTCACGCGCGCGATGGGGCAGTGGGGCGAACGCACGCAATACACGCTGCCCGAGCGCTTGCCCGACCTGCCGAAAGCGCGGCCGAACCTGCCCGATCTCGAACGCTTCGCGATGGGCAACCGCCTCGACATCCAGGCCGCGAAGCTGCAGACGCAGGGTGTCGCGTCGTCGCTCGGCCTGAGCAAGGCCACGCGCCTCGTCAATGCGGTGGATCTCGGCTACGTGAACGACTACGAGACCGGCAAGGGTCACGAGCACGGCTTCGAGATCAGCGTCGAGATTCCGCTGTTCGACTGGGGCGGCGCGAAGGTCGCGCGGGCGGAGGCCGTCTACATGCAGTCGGCGAACCGGCTCGCGAAAACGGCCATCGACGCGCGTTCCGAAGTGCGCGAGTCGTATGCGGCCTACATGACGAGCTACGACGTCGCCACCCACTATCGCGACGAAGTCGTGCCGCTGCGCAAGACGATCTCGGACGAGCTGCTGCTGCGCTACAACGGGATGCTCGCGAGCGTGTTCGAGTTGCTGGCCGATGCACGCGAGCAGGTCGGCGCGGTGAACGGCTACATCGATGCGCTGAAGGACTACTGGCTCGCCGAAACCGATCTGCAGATGGCCGTCGGGGGCCGGCTCCCGACGCCGGGCGACGTGCCGCATGCGACGCCATCTGCCCGGCCGGAATCCGCTTCCAATGCCGACGCTGCGCCGCAGCCGGCTTCCACTCCCGCGGCGCCACCGGCGCCCGCGACGCAAACGCATCCTGAAGGTCATTGACATGGTGTCCCGTCGACAATTTCTCAGCCACTCGGGCGCCGCGCTGCTCGGCGCGGCGATGGTCAGCAAGGCCGGCGCCGCGTCGTTGCCCGAAGCGCCCACGATGACGAAAACCGGCACGCAGCCGCCGCTCGTGCCGCCGAACGGCCGGCCGTACACGCCCGTCGCGACGCTGAACGGCTGGACGCTGCCGTGGCGGATGAAGAACGGCTGGAAGGAGTTCCACCTGACGGCCGAGCCCGTCGTGCGCGAGATGGCGCCCGGCATGAACGCGAACCTGTGGGGCTACAACGGCCAGTCGCCCGGGCCGACGATCGAGGCCGTCGAAGGCGACAAGGTGCGCATCTTCGTGACCAACCGGCTGCCCGAGCACACGACGATTCACTGGCACGGGCTGCGGCTGCCGAACGGGATGGACGGCGTCGGCGGCCTCACGCAGCCGCATATCCCGCCCGGCAAGACCTTCGTCTACGAGTTCCAGCTCGAGGCGCACGGCACGTTCATGTATCACCCGCACGCCGACGAGATGGTGCAGATGGCGATGGGGATGATGGGCATGTTCATCGTGCACCCGAAGGATCGCGGCACGATGCCGGTCGATCGCGACTTCGTGTTCCTGCTCGCCGCGTACGACATCGACCCGGGCAGCTATACGCCGCGCGTGAACGAGATGACGGACTTCAACATGTGGACGTTCAATTCGCGCGTGTTCCCGGGCATCGATCCGCTGCCGGTGCGCGCGGGCGACCGCGTGCGGATTCGTTTCGGCAACCTGACGATGACGAACCATCCGGTCCACCTGCACGGCTACAGCTTCGAAGTCGCGGGCACCGACGGCGGCTGGATTCCGCCGGCGGCGCGCTGGCCGGAAGTGACGGCCGATGTCGCGGTGGGCCAGATGCGCGCGATCGAGTTCACCGCCGATCGCCCGGGCGACTGGGCATTCCACTGCCACAAGTCGCATCACACGATGAACGCGATGGGCCACCAGGTGCCGAATTTGATCGGCGTGCCGCAGAAGGATCTCGCGCAGCGCATCGGCAAGCTTGTGCCCGACTACATGGCGATGGGCAGCACGGGCGGCGCGATGGGCGGCATGGAGATGCCGCTGCCCGACAACACGCTGCCGATGATGACGGGCACGGGCCCGTTCGGGCCGCTGGAGATGGGCGGCATGTTCACGGTCTGCAAGGTGCGGCAGGGCCTCGGCCGCAACGACTATCGCGATCCGGGCTGGTTCAGGCATCCGAAGGGCACCGTCGCGTACGAGTACACCGGCGAACTGCCGGACGGTTGAGCAGCAGCATGCGGCGGCCGTACCGATACGGCCGCCGGTTTCCATTCACTCACACGGGAGTCGACACGATGAAGCAGGGACTGGTTTTGATGGCAACGGGTTGGACGCTGGCGTTTTCCGCCGCGTCGTACGCGGCCGGCGACATGGCCGGCATGGACATGAGCGGTGGCGCGAAGCAGGAAGCCGCGGCAAAGCGGAGCATGTCGCACGGCGAAATCCGCAAGGTCGATACGGCTGCGGCCAAGCTGACGATCAAGCACGGCCCGCTCGAGAACCTCGGGATGGACGCGATGACGATGGTGTTCAAGGTGAAGGACCCGGCGATGCTGTCGCAGGTGAAGGTGGGCGACAAGATCGACTTCGTCGCCGAGGACGTGGGCGGCGCGCTGACCGTCGTCGAGCTGAAGAAGCCGTGACGCGAGGCATGAACATGAAGATCACGACTCTCAGGCGGCTGGCCGCCTTCGCCGCGGCCGGCACGATCGTCGCGGCCGCGCCGGTCGCCGCATCGGCGCACGGCAAGCTGGAAAGCGCCGCACCGGCTGCGGGCAGCACGGTCGACACGGCGCCCGACACGTTGCGGCTTGCATTCAACGAAGACCTCGAACCGACGTTCAGTTCGGTGAAGGTGTCGGACGCGAACGGCAATGCCGTCTCGCAGGAAAAGGCGAAGGTCGATGCGTCGAACCCGCGCGTGATGACCATTGTGATGCCGAAGCTCGCGCCGGGCGCGTACACGGTGCAGTGGGTCGCGATGACGGCCGATGCGCATCGCACCAAGGGCACCTATACGTTCAAGGTGAAAGGGTGAACGACGGCTTCGTCGGTCTCCTGCGGCTCGTGTCGGTGGCGATCCAGAATGCCGGGTTCGCCGTCGTCGTCGGCGCGTTGCTCGGCAGCCACTGGCTCGCGCGCGGCGCGTCGGCGTGGCAGCACGGCATCGGGCGGCGGCTCGTCGCGACGCTGCGCATCGCGTCCGTCGTGTCGCTGCTTGCCAGCATCACCGCGTTCTGGGCGCACTGCGCGCTGATGAGCGACGTGTCGATGCTCGACGCCGGACCGTCCGTCCGCGCGATGCTCGCGGGCACGGGGTTCGGTCATGCGTGGCTGGCCGGCGCCGTATTCATGCTCGTCGTCGTGCTGCTGTCGTTCGTCAGGCGAGCGCACGATTCGCGCTTTCCGTTCGCGATCTGGGCCGCGCTCGCCTGTGTCGCGCTCGCGCGAAGCAACGGCGGGCATCCGGTCGACGCAGGGCTGTTCAGCGTGCCGGTATGGGTCGACTGGCTGCATCTGCTGGCGATCAGCGCATGGGTCGGGCTCGTGCTCGTGACGGCGTTCGGCGTGATGTCGCGGCTCATCGGCATGCCCGTGAGCGAACGCACGACGGGCGCATCGTTCGTGCAGTCGCTGTCCGATGCATCGACATATGCGCTGATCGTGCTGTTCGCGACCGGCGCGTACAACGGCTGGCGCGGCGTCGATACGCCCGCCAACCTGCTCGCGTCGACGTACGGGCAGATCCTGCTGCTGAAGCTCGCGCTGGTGCTGATCGCCGCGGCGCTCGGCGGGCACAACCGCTTCTTCGGGATGCCGAAGCTGTTGGCCGCGCTGAAGGATCCGGCCGCTGCGATGCCGGCCGGCCCGCTGCGGCAATTCGGTGCGGTGCTGCGGATCGAGGCGGTCGTGCTCGGCGGCGTGCTGATGGTGGCGGCCGTGCTCGTGTCGAGCGCATTGCCGGGGACGGTTTAGCGCGGCGGGCCATGCGCGAAGGCACGCGGGGGAGTCGTCGGGAGCACGACGAATTTATTGCCGGACGATTTCCCCGCATTTTCAGGCCAGAACATGCGATCGGTGGCGATCGCAGCGTGATGACGACGATTACATCGACCTGTCTTTCGATTACCAAAAACTGTCATTGAGCGCCGCTAAGCTTTCGCCACCCTCACAACCGGGATTCCCCGTCATGCGCTCGACAATCCGCCTCTTCACCCCGCTATTGCTGCTCCCGACGCTCGCCGCGCCGGTTTTCGCCGCCACCGCCGCGCCCGTCAGCCCGAACTGCGGCGGCAGCACGACGCCGATCGCCGATATCCAGGGCCCGGGCGCGCCGTCGCCGCTCGCCGGCCAGAACGTGTCGATCGAAGCCGTCGTCACCGCCGATTTCGGCGGCACGGACGGCTTCGGCGGCTTCTTCGTCCAGCAGGCCGATGCGCAGCGCCGCAACCAGCCGGGCGTGTCCGAGGGCTTGTTCGTCTATGCGCCGAAAGTGCGCGCGAAGGCCGGCGACCTCGTGCACGTGACGGGCAAGGTCGAGGAGAAGTACGGGCAGACGCAGCTCACGCAGTCGGGCGCGATCGCGGTGTGCGCGAACGGCCAGGCCGTCACGCCCGCGACGCTCACGCTGCCGGTCGACAGCCCGAACGCGTTCGCCGCGTATGAAGGGATGCTGGTGCGCCTGCCGCAGACGCTGAACGTCACCGACAACTACGAACTCGGCCGTTACGGCAGCGTGATGCTCAGCAACGGTCGCCTGCGCACGCCGACGAGTGTCGTGCCGCCCGCGCAGGCACAGGCGCAGATCGATGCGAACGCACGCAACCGTCTCGTCCTCGACGACGGCTCGAACAAGCAGAACCCCGCGACCGTGCCGTATCCGGCGCCGGGCCTGTCGGCCGCGAACACGCTGCGTGCGGGCTACACGGTGCGCGACGTCGAAGGCGTGCTCGAAGTGCGTTACGGCGCATGGCGCGTGCAGCCGCTGCCCGGCGCGGCCGTGCCGGCATTCGACGCGCGCACGAACCCGCGCACCAATGCACCCGCGCGCGATCCGAAATCGAACCTGCGCGTCGCGTCGTTCAACGTCCTCAACTACTTCAACGGCAACGGTCTCGGCGGCGGCTTCGACGATCCGAACAACCGCGGCGCGAAGAACTTCCAGGAATTCCAGCGCCAAGAAGCGAAGATCGTCAGCGCGCTGAAGGCGATCGACGCCGACGTGATCGGCCTGATGGAAATCCAGAACAACGGCTACGGCGAGCTGAGCGCGGTGCGCCAGCTCGCGGCGAAGCTCGGCAACCACTGGCGCGTGGTCGATCCGGGCGTGTCGCGCCTCGGCGGCGATGCGATCGCGGTCGCGCTGATCTACGACAGCCGCAAGGTCGAGCCGGTCGGCCGCGCGGCCACGCTCGCGATCGACGACAAGAACCGCCAGCCGCTCGCGCAGTCGTTCCGGCTGGTCGGCGGCAACAAGCAGTCGCTGACGGTCGCGGTCAACCACCTGAAGTCGAAGAACTGCCCGGACGCCACGAACGACGATCTCGACCAGGGTGACGGCCAGGGTTGCTGGAACCCGACGCGCACGCGCGCGGCGGCGAAGGTGGCCGACTGGCTCGCCGGCAACCCGACGGGCGTCGCGGGCCAGGGCGTGCTGCTGATCGGCGATTTCAACAGCTACACGTATGAAGACCCGATCCGCACGCTCGAATCGCGCGGCTACCGCAATCTCGTCGCGCGCTGGATCGGCGCGAATGCGTACAGCTACGTGTACAACGGCGAAGCCGGTTATCTCGATCACGCGCTCGCGACACTGCCGCTCGCGTCGCACGTGAAGGCCGTGCACGAATGGCACATCAACGCGGACGAACCGCTCGCGCTGCAGTACACGCTCGCCTACAAATCGGCGGAGCAGCAGAAGACGTTCTACGCGCCGGATGCGTATCGTTCGTCGGATCACGACCCGGTGCTGATCGATATCGCGCTGCCGGGCGGCGGCCATTGAGCGCGGGTTGAACCGGCTTCGCGATGGACGACGTGCGGCACGTGCGCACGTCGTCGCGCGGGCGGCGGCGGATGAATCGCACGCCGCTCGCGCATCGACAAACCCGGCCGGATATCGGGTAAATAATTCCACTGGAACCGAGGCAATTCCGCGAAATCGGTATTTTATGGATGGCGGGGATGCATAAGCCCAGGATTGAAGAATGATTGAAGTGAATCGAATCTTCTAATCAAGCCCGCATTTCGCCGCAATGCATTAATCGATTGGCGATAATAAAAATGAAAGAAAAATCCTGTCGATCTGAAGGTATTGAGCGTGCTGCATCAATGCAGTAAAGGCTTCGTCGCTGTGCGCGAAAAGTAAAATATTCGGCGCGGCATTGCCGACAAGACGCACCTTGCACGAATAATCCCGTTTTCTTTCAAATGCCAGACACTGGCGGTCCTTCGCATCATTGCGGGATTTTTAATATCGGAATGATCTTTGACAACGCGGCGCAGCACCGCCTATTTTGTCGATGTCGTAAATTTCGGTAATCAGAAAAGAAGTCCAAACTGCAGGGGGCGGTTCAAGCACGATTCTCGCCAGCAGTTTGCTGTGTCTGTATCACGTTCAGTCTCTTGAAGCAGTCCGATCCCAACCGCCTTTGCGCGAGTGGCGGGTGTTGCTGCGCGTCTCGCCAGTGAGGGCGGCCTTTGTGAAGCGGTATCCGAACCAGCCACAAGGAACGAGATGAAACCAGACAGGAGCAGTACCGGCAGCCATGGCCATCGCGGCCGGATGGCCGGGCTAGGCGCATTGACCGCGATGACACTCGCGCTCTCGGCGTGCGGCGGCGACGATTCGTCGTCCGTCGGCGCATCGAGTCTCGCGCAGACAACGGCCAGTCAGCAGGCCAGCGCGCAAGCGGCCAGCAGCCAGACACCGGCGGCCAACCAGCCTTACATCGACCAGGTCGCCTATTCGTTGAACGCGAGCGATGGCCTCGCGCCCGCCCAGGTGTCCGAGAAAGCGGCCGTCATGCATTACCAGTGGAAAAACGGCGGCACGACCGTCAACTACACGACGACCACCGGCCACCTGACCGCGCAGGACGCGAACGGCAATGCGGAGGCGTCGATGTCGTATGTCGCGTACACCGCACCGAGCACGAACGGCAAGCCGCGCGCCGTCACGTTCGTCTATAACGGCGGCCCCGGCTCGTCGTCGATCTGGCTGCGTCTCGGCTCGTTCGCGCCGACCCGCGTGGCCACGCCCGATCCGGGGTTCGGCAGCAACTGGCCGAACTATCCGCTCGTCGACAACGCCGACAGCCTGATCGACACCACCGACCTCGTGTTCATCGACCCGCCCGGCACCGGGCTGTCGGAAGCCGTGTTGCCGAACACCAACCAGAAATACTGGAGTTCCGACGCGGACGTGAACATCATGCGCGACTTCATCCAGCGCTACCTGAACGTCAACAGCCGCAGCACGTCGCCGATCTACCTGTACGGCGAATCGTACGGCACGCCGCGTACCGACATGCTCGCGCTGGCGCTCGAATCGGCCGGCGTGCACCTGACGGGCATCGTGCTGCAGTCGGCGATCCTGAACTACTTCGCGGATGCGGTGGAAGCCGTGGCGATCACGCAGTCGACGGAGGGGCTGCTGCTCGAAACCGATACTGTGGCCGGTTACCTGCCCGGTTATGCGGCGGTCGCGGCGTACTTCAACCAGGTTTCGCCGGCACCGGTGAACCAGGATCTGTACGCACTGCAGACGGAACTGTTCACGACGCTGATCTACAACCAGCTGCAGAAGTATTCGCAGTCGTGGGTGTTGAGCCAGCTCGGCATTCCGGATGCGCTCGGCACGCCGGTGTTCCCGAGCGACGCGACGCTCAAGCTGTGGTCGATCCCGTCGAGCCTCACGCAACAGGCGCTGCGCGGCTACTTCAACGCGAATCCGTTCGGCACGAGCCTGCTGCCCGGGACGACGATCGGCCGGTATGACGGACGCGTGTCGTTGCCGAACTCCGATCCGCGGCTGCAGAACGACGGCGACCCGTCCGACATCCTGATTTCGCAGCCGTTCACGAACGCGCTTGCGACGCAGATGCCGGATTACCTCGGCTATACCGCGCCGAACGCGACGTACCTGCCGCTGAACGACAACATCATCGGCGTCTGGGACTTCTCGCACGACGGCCAGCCGATGCCCGACACGATCCCCGATCTGCTCGGTGCGCTGCAGCTCAACCCGAAGCTGCGCGTGCTCGCGGAGAACGGTTTCCACGATCTCGCGACGCCGTTCTTCAACACCGAGAAGCAGCTCGCGCGGCTGCAGACGGTGAAGGGCCTGAATCCGAAGCTGCAGGTGAACTTCTTCCAGGGCGGCCACATGATCTACCTGGACGACGTTGCCCGTCCGCAGATGAAGCGGGACCTGAAGACGTTCTACAAGGGCGCGCGGATTCCGACGGCACTGACGCTGCACACGCTGCCGCCGCCGTGGCCGGATGAAAACCCGCCGGGCGTGCCGACCGGCAGCGTCCCGGGCGCGACGGCCGCGACGACGCTGGCGGCGGCCCCTTGAGCGACGGACTCCTTGTCAAAGGAACCCTCTATTCATCCATTGAATGCGAGTGATCATGTCCCTAATCAATTTGATGCGGCGTATGTCCCCGTTGATCGTCCTCGGTGCCGTGATGAGCAGTGCCCACGCGTTGCCGCCGCAGTCGGTGGCGCCGGTGAAGCTGCCGCACGGCGGGCACGGTGTCGACGGTCCGTTCTTTCCTGCCACGCGGGCGGCGCCGGTGCTGCCGTCGACCGGCGCGACGTTGCAGCAGCAGGCGCAGCAGCGTGTCGATGCGCGGCTCGGCGCCAATACGGTGCTGAGCAACGGCGCGGCCGTGACGAAGGCGCAGGCGCAGAGCAGCGGCCTGGGCTTCGTGTCGAAGCACTTCGACGAGATCGATGCGAAGCACACCGGCCGCGTGACGATGAGCGATGTACGGCAGTTCATCCGGCAGCGGCAGGTGCAGGCACAGCAGGATCAGCAGGACGAGTGACGTAGCAGGCAGGGCGGCGGCCGGTGCGGAATCGTTCGCACCGGCCGCCGGAAGGTGACAAGCGTTCAGGTTGCGTGGCGCGCGTAGCGCCTCGCGGTGGCCGACGGCAACTCGCCGGACATCGCGCGATAGTCCTGCGCGAAACTGCTCAGGTGCCGGAAGCCCCATTTGGTGGCCGCGGACGTCACGGAATCGCCGAGCCGAAGCTCGCGGCGTGCGTGATTCAGGCGCACGGCCCGCAGGTACGCGTCGGGGTTCAGGTTCAACGTACGCTGGAACGCGTATTGCGCGGTGCGCCGGCCTACGCGATCCGCTGCCGGTCGCGCCTCACGCCGAAGCGTGCGCGATAGTCGCGCGGCGAGACGCCGACCTGCTTCGCGAATGCGCGCTGCAACGCGTCGACGCTGCCGAATCCCGACCGCTCGGCGATCCGCTCGAGCGGCCAGTCGGCCCGCTCCAGCAGCGCCTTCGCACGCTCGACGCGTGCCGCAAGGACGAACTGCGCGGGCGATTGTCCGGTTTCCTTGAGGAAGTTGCGCGCAAACGAGCGTTCGCTCATGTGCATCCGTGCGGCCAGCGCGGCGACGCCGAGATCGCCGGTCGGATCGTCGGCGATCCCGGTGAGCAGCGTCCGCATGCGCGGCGTCGCGTTGGCCTGGATATCGAGCCCGACGCTGAACTGCGCCTGCCCGCCGGGACGGTGCACGAACAGCACGAGTTCGCGCGCGACCGCTAGCGCGGTCGGCGCGCCGCAGTCCGCCTCGACGAGTGCAAGACACAGATCGATGCCGGCCGTCACGCCGGCCGACGTATGAAACGGCGGATCGCTCACGTAGATCGCGTCCGGTTCGATTCGCGCGTCGGGGCACAGCGCCTGCAGCGTCGCACACTGGTTCCAGTGCGTGGTCGCGCGCTTGCCGTCCAGCCATCCGCCCGCGGCGAGCACGAACGCACCCGTGCAGATGCTCGCGATTCGCCGCGTGTCCGCGATTCGCGTGCGCAGCCAAGGCAGCACGCCGGCTTCCGACGCGGCGTGTCGCAGTGCCGCTTCATTGCCGCCGGCGACGACGATCGTGTCGATCTGTCCCGGCAGTGCCGCCAGCGGGGCCGTACCGGCGAGGCGCAGGCCCGCGTGCGTGACGATGTCGTCGCCGTGTTGCGACGCGAGCGTGAGCCGGTACGGCAGCGCATGGTCGGGAAGATGACGGTTCGCGACCGCGAACACTTCCATCGGGCCCGTGATGTCGAGCGACTGGACGCCTTCGAAGCCGACGACAACGATGTCGCGTGCCGAACAGGTTGACTGGGACATGGCGGAAAGTGCGGTGGAGTTGTCCTTGTGACCGCGAGCATGATCCTTGTAATTTTCCGGACGTGCAATCGACGGATACGGGTGGACGATGCGGTCAGGGAAGACAGGCGGGGCAGTGCTGCTCGTGTGCGCGGTGCTGGGCGCGTGTGCGGCGGGGTGGCCGGCACCGGTGAGGGCGGAGGACGCACCGCCGGTCGCGCGAGCGCTCACGGTCGGCGCGCCGAAGGCGGGCCGCGTGCGGCCGCTCGTGGCGATCGTCGCGGACAATGCAGGAACGGAGACGACCGATTTCATCGTTCCGTACGCGATTCTGAAGACGTCCGGTGCGGCCGATGTCGTCGCCGTATCGGCCGACGAAGGCGAGGTCGAACTGATGCCCGCGTTGCGCATGCTGGCCGACACCACGTTCGACCGGTTCGACGCGACCGTTCCGGCCGGGGCGGATGTCGTGATCGTCCCCGCGCTGCACGGTGCCGACCGGCCGGCGGTGCTGGCGTGGTTGCGCAAGCAGGCCGTCGGCGGCGCGACGATGGTGGCGATCTGCGATGGCGCGGAAGTCCTCGCTAACGCGGGCCTGCTCCAGCATCGCACGGCGACGTCGCACTGGTATTCGCGCGACCGCCTGCGTCGCCGCTTTACCGGGACGACGTGGGTCGACGATCGCCGCTATGTGATGGACGGCGACGTCATGACGACGACCGGCGTGTCGGCGTCGATTCCCGCTTCGCTGGCATTGGTGAGTGCGCTGGCGGGGCCGGCCGCGGCGCGCGAGACTGCGCGGCGCGTCGGTGCGCAGGCATGGAGCGACGTTCATGACGGCAGCCGGTTCGTGTTGACCGCGCGGGCGGTGGCTGTCGCATTGACGAACCGCCTCGCGTTCTGGCGGCACGAGACGTTCGATCTTCCGGTCGAAGACGGGTTCGACGAGCTTCCGGTTGCGCTGACGGCCGATGCGTGGGCGCGGACCTGGCGCAGCGACGTCGTCGCGACGGCGGGCGCGCGCGTGATCGAGTCGAGGCACGGGCTGCGGTTGCTGGCGCAGCCGGCGACTGCCGGGCACGCGCGCGTGGCGATGCCAGCCGGACGGCGTGGCGAATCGGTGCTTCCGGGTGTGCTCGGAGACATCGCGGCACGCTACGGTGACGCGACATCGGGCTGGGTCGCACTGCAACTGGAGTATCCGAAGTAGCGGCGCGTCGCGCGCGCTTACTTCACCCACTCTGCGAGCTTGGGATCGGGGTAAGGCAGGAGATCCTGCGACGCGGTGGGCTCGGCCACCCATTTCTTCCCGTTCCAGTGGAAGTCGGCCTGCGTTTCCGATCCGTGGCCGTTCGAGTAGATGACAGCGGTGCAGGCGGCCTGGCCCGGATAAGTCGGGTTTTTGGCGCCGATGCAGGACCCGAGAAATACCAACACGTCGCCGAGGCCGAACCGCTCCTGCATCGCGTAGGTCGCATCGAAGTCCGAGAGCCGGTCAGGGACGGGCGTCGCGTCGCACGCGGCGAGGCTCACGGCAAGCAGCAGCGCGGCGGCCCGGCCGGCATGCTGCCGGTTGCAGGGGCTGTCGGGGGAAAGGGCGTCGGCGCCAGCGCGCTTCCGCGCGCGGGAATTTGACGGGCAGGGCATGCGGGTTTCGGGTGACGGACACGACGGGCATTGTGCCGGAATTCACTGGCGCCCGGGCTTTGCCAGCGGAAACTCGCGCAGTGCTTCGCGCGCGCCTTTCATCGCGTCGCATCGCACGCCGCCACGATCGCGATGCGGAGGCTAGGGCGCGATCACCGTCACCCTGAACGGCCCGCCGTTCGCGGCAGCATGTGCGACCGCATCGTTCGCGTCGTCGAGCGCGAACGTCGTCACGTCGAAATGCCCGAGGTCGAGCAGCCCGCCGTGGACGAGCCCCGCCATCAGCGTCACCGCTTCTGTCGGGTACATCCACTTGCCGCGCAGCGTGATGTCGTTGCGCATGATCCACGGATACGGCAGCTCGAGCCCCGCCCCGCCGAGCATGCCGACGCCGCCCATCAGCACCACGCGCCCGTAGGGGCGCACGGCCATCACGGCGGCACGCACCGTCGTCGCCGGCACCGCAGGCGGCATCAGGTCGATCACGCAGTCGATCGGCCCCGGTGCCGCCTGCTGCATGCGGGCGCGATCCGCGGCTTCGTCGCCGGTCAGCTCGACCGTGCGCACGCGATCGCCGAAGCGGCGCTCGAGGTCGGCCAGTACGCGCGCATTGCGGCCGGGCGCGACCACGCACCGCGCGCCCATGGCCAGCGCCACCGCGATGCTTGCGCTGCCGAAGTGGCCGGTCGCGCCGCTGACGAGCAGGATCTCGCCCGCGCGCAGGTCGGACGCGAGCAGCCCGCCGTACGGCACGAGCAGCGTATTGAGCGCGCACCAGCGCGCGGCGTCGGCCGAGGCGATATCGCCGATGCGTACCGCGTTCTCGGTCGGCACGCGCAGCCGCTCGGCGAACGGGCCGTCGTGAAAATACCGCTGCAACTGCTTGCCGCCTTCGCCGCGCGCGCTCCAGCCCTGCAAAACGATGTCGGGCATCCGCGCATCGTCGCGCGAGCGCACGGTCGGATCGCAGAACACCCAGTCGCCCGGTTGCAACTGCGTCGCATCGGGGCCGGTTTGCCGGACCCGGCCGATCGCGCCGCAGCCGGGGACGATCGGCAGCGCGATCGGATAGCGGCGCTCGCCGCTGAACACTTCCCGCGCGTAGGGCAGAACCGGTGTCGCGACGACATCCACGATGACCTCGCCGGTGCCGAGCACGGGATCGGGCATCGTCTCGACGGCGAGCGGCAGGCCGAGTGACTTCAGGATCGCAGCTTTCATGAGGGTTCCCGAGGGTGGGGGACGCGCCGATTCTGGCAGGCTTAGAATCCGCAACAAGGCCCGGCGCGAGCCCAGGATCGGCCAATACCACCCTGCACGGAGCGAACCCGATGACCGTCACCACGCGAACCCCGTTCGGCGATTTCCTGCGCTCGCGGCGCAAGAAGCTGCGGCCGGATGCCGTCGGCCTGCACGGTGGCCCGCGCCGGCGCACGCCCGGCCTGCGGCGCGAGGAAGTGGCGGAACTGGCCGGCATCGGCGTCGACTGGTACGTGCGGCTCGAGCAGGGGCGTGACGTCAGCCCGTCGGATGCGACGCTCGACGCGCTGGCACGCGCATTGCGGCTGGACAAGGCCGAAGCTGCCCATCTGCGCACGCTCGCACGGCGCGACGAGGCGCGTGCGTTCGTGCCGGAGCGCGTGCCGCCCGCGATCGCGCGGCTCGTTGCACATCTTCGACAGCCGGCCTACGTGACCGGGCGGCGCTGGGACATCCTCGCGTGGAATGCCGCAGCGGCCGAGCTGCTCGGCTTCGACCGGCTGGCGGAAGCCGATCGCAACATCCTTGTCTACATGTTCGTCGAGCCGCACGCGCGTGCGCTCTTCGCCGCGAGCTGGGCCGACGAGGCGCGCCGGATGATCGCGCTGTTTCGCGCGAACCACGATCTCTACGCGAGCGAGCCGGCATTCGTCGCACTGGTGGAACGCTTGCGCGCCGGCAGCGTCGAGTTCGCGCAATGGTGGGATGAGCACGACGTGCGCAGCGGCGTGTCGGGCGAGAAGGTGCTCGTCCACGCGCAACGCGGCGCGCAGCGCTACGAGTACGCGACGTTCCAGGCGAACGACGATCCCGCGCTGAAGCTGGCGATCTATACGCCGATGGGCGGCGATGAAGGGAAGTGAGGCCGAGTAGGCCGGCGTCACCGCGCGTTCAGGCAGCGAAGCGTCGGCTTCGTGCGTGAACGCGGACGTTGCGGTGTAACGACGGAAGTGTGCCGCCTCAGGCCGTGCGTCGTGCCGACAGGCGATTCCACAGCATGCCGGCCCGGTTGCCGCTTCCGCAGTATGCGAGCACCGGTTTCGGCAGCGTATCGACCAGCGCGCCGAATGCGTCGATGTCCGCCTCGCCGATGCGGTCGCGCTCGACCGGCAGGTAGCGCGCGTCGAGGCCCAGTTCGCGAGCCGCCGCGGCGATCTCGTCGAATGCCGGCTGGTCGACGCCTTCGCCGTCGGGACGGTTGCAGATCACCGAGCGGAAGCCGGCGTTGCGGATCGCCTTCAGGTCGGCCGGCGTGATCTGCCGCGAAGCGGAAAACCCGTTCGCGGCCGTCGCACGACACTGCTCGATCGCGCGGCGGAAACAGGCGATCGCGAAATCGACGTCCTGCTCCGTCGTAAAGCGGCCGAAGCTCACGCGCACGGTGCGGCCCGCCGTCTCCGCGTCGAGGCCGATCGCGGTCAGCACGTGCGACGGTGCGCCGCTGGCCGAGTTGCACGCGGAGGTCGACGACACGGCGAGCGCTTCGTCGAGCATGAACGGGAAGAAGCCGGGCGCATTCACCGTCAGGCTCAGCGTGTGCGGGATGCGGCGTGCCGTGGCCGCGTTCTGCGTGACGTCGCCGAGCGCGGCCAGCGCGTTCGTCAGGCGCGCGCCGAGCGCCGCGATCCGCGCGGCTTCGCCGTCGAGCTTTTCAGCGGCCAGTTCGCATGCAACGCCCATGCCGACGATCTGATGCGTCGCGAGCGTCCCTGAGCGCAGGCCGCGCTCGTGGCCGCCGCCGTGGATTTGCGGGGCGATCCGGTTGGCGATGTCGCGGCGCACGAACAGCGCGCCGATACCCTTCGGGCCGTAGACCTTGTGCGCGGACATCGACAGCATGTCGATGCCGAGCGCGCGCACGTCGATCGGCGTCTTGCCGAGCGCCTGTGCGGCGTCGACGTGGAGCAGCGCGCCGGCGGCGTGCACGATGCGGGAGATGGCGGCGATATCGGTCAGCGTGCCGAGCTCGTTGTTCACCAGCATCAGCGACACGAGGCCCGTATCGGGGCCGATGGCGGCAGCGACCGCGTCGGCGGTGATCTCGCCGTCGTGCGTGGGCGCGACGAATGTGACCGACATGCCGTGCTTCGACAGGTTCGCCATCGTGTCGAGGATCGCCTTGTGCTCGATGCGGCTCGTGATCAGGTGGCGCTTGTCGGTCGCGTTTTCCGCGTAACCCTTCAGCGCGAGGTTGTTCGATTCGGTGGCGCCCGACGTCCAGACGATCTCGTCGGCATCCGCGCCGATCAACGCGGCAACTTGCGCGCGGGCCTGCTCGACCTTGTCTTTCGCCAGCCGGCCGGCGGCGTGCGAGCTCGATGCGGGATTGCCGAAGATGCCGTCGAAGCCGAGGCAGGCCGTCATCGCTTCGATCACGCGGGGATCGGCGGGCGTCGTGGCTGCGTAGTCTAGGTAGTGCAGCGTGGTGGGTTCGCTCATGTCCGTCTCTTGCTCTGTTCTTTCAGAATGGGAGAAATGATACGGGGGACAGAAGGGAAAAAGGATCCAAAATGGGTCGGTGTTTGGGTCTAACGTGGAATGTGGTTTTGTTTTTGTGGCGATTGGGGGAATTTGTTTCTTGATCAATGGCGCCGCGCGAGATGGCCCCGTCTCTGGGTTGCGGGGGAAACGATGTCCCGCGACGTCTGCGAAACGGGGAAGGGGGCGCGGCGTTTCCCCCGGCTCGACCGGGTGGTCACAGCGGATCGATTGGCGTGGCCTGTCGGTGAGTGTCACGCACCCACGCATGCAAGGCGCTTTCGTACCTGGCAGGGATCGTGATCGTCAGGGTGGTCAGGCGCGTGTCGTTGCCCGGCAATGCCAGATATCGCTGCCACGCTCTCCGGACCAGCTGCGACATGGCGGAATTGGTGATGCCGAGTTCGGCGGCGAGCTTGCGCTGCGACCTGCCCCTGACGAAGATTTCAAACAAGGCCCACCGGTTCACCGGCTTGATCCGGGTATCGTGCAGCCTCAACAACTGAAACTGTTCGGCTGTCATGCGTCGAATCTGTGCCATTCAGATGCGCCCGGAAGTTTGCAGGGTAGAAATCAATGCCGCTCCGCAGGACGTCTTGTGATTGTGGAATGCGGCGGGGCGGCCTTCGACATCGAATGCCATGTCTCCTTCAGCAATCACGCAGGCGCCGTGAAGCGGGCACGAACATGCATCGCCGACGCGGGCGACCGCGCGTCCCATCACCTTGCTCGTCGCCGCCCCGGATTCGACCCGGCCGCCGTGAGTGTGCAGGTCGCCTGTTCGAATGATTCCTCGCATATAACCCATTCCCAGTGTGATTTGGTGTGGCGGGCGCGTTCGTGCTCAACGCGCCGCGCGTCGGCATGCATCACCATGAATAGCCCTGCATCCCGTAGTTGGTGTCGTGACGGCGCCCCCACCACGGCAGGTAAGCGTTGTTCCCGCCACGCGCACGGAACCAGTCCTCGTTCGGATCGATCGGCGTGAGATTGGCCGGCGGCATGACCACGACGGCCGCGGGGTGTCTCGGGTCGGTCGTGCCTGCGACGAGCGCGTTGCCGCCGTAGTGATTGATCCGGCCGATCGCCAGCGCAACGTCGGTCAAAGTGCTGCCGGTTCCCATGTCGCCGAGCAAGGCCGCGGTGTTGAACGCCTGATTCTTGTGGTCGTACTCCGGCAGGATTTCGGTGAGTGTCTGCGATAAGCCGACAAGTCGCGCCGATGCGGCGTCGCTACCGGCACCGGCATCGTGAACGATGTACTTGATATCCGGAACGGCAATCCCGGCGTTGCGTGCTGCCTGATCGATGGTTGCCTTCCACGCTTGCACCGTTCGTGTCGTGCCGGCCTTCTGCGAAAACTCGGCGGTGTTGCCGGTCGCGGCCTTGCCGATCCACGCGAGTGGTTCGCGCTCGGTGTTGAAGGTCGGACCGGCGAGGAACAGCACGACGAGGTTCTCGTTGATCTGGGCGTCGGTGGGCGGGAAATTCGGCGCGTCCCAATTCATCACCCACACGCTCTTGTCGGGGTTCGCTTGCAGGTAGTCCAGCGCGTTGTTCAACGACGTGAAGCCGGCGTTTGCACCGCCTTGTGTGATCTGCACGTCAGGGGGCGTGTCGCGGCTCCACAGAGTTTTGGGAGACGGCGGGCCGATTTCATAGAATGTCATCATTCGATCGACCAGGCGCGATCGAGCAAACGTTGCGTCGAGACGAGTAGGAATAGCAATTTCGACGCGTATGCCGGCGAGTTCGCGCCAGTATTTCTGATCCTCTGGTTTCACCGTGTAGAAATACTTTGAATTAGTCCCGTAGCGCGTTCGAAGCAGCAGTATGGATTTATCAATGTACTTGGCATAGAACCCCTTGAACGTCTCTGTCCCACGATTGCCATACACCAGGGAACCGATCGCTTTGAGCGTCGTGAACGAATCAGGATCAGTGCGCACCATGTCGTCGTTCTTGTTCGGCGTAACAAGGCCTTGCGCCCACAACAGTTGCCATTCTGTCGGGTAATCCATCCGTTGCAATGGATTCAACCAAATCATGCCGACGACCTGTGCGACGAACGGCTTGGCAGGTTCTTCCGTATGGGTGGCTGAGCGAGTGACTAGATCGGGAGGCGTCTCTGCTTGGGCCGGCCGTGCCATGGCCGTGGTGAATAGGAAGGTCATGAGCGCCAGCAAGCCGGGCACAGCTACGAATCGTTTCATCCAATCTCCTATTTCCAAGTGTGCCGGGTCTGGTTGTTCGACATGTGCCATTAGCGTGGCCATCAGCGGGATTGCGATTAGCCAGCCTGTAAGGGCGATGGCGATGCGTCGGGATCGAGTAGCGATCAGAGCCTTCATAGCGGCCCTCCAACCTTCAGATAGAGCTGGCCCTCGCGCTCGTCTTCGATCTTGACGGGAATATTGCCTTCGCAATCGTCCGTATGTACCCATTCATGCATCGTCATTCGATCGAGCATCCCGGACATAAAGTAGTCGTAGTATTTCCGGTTCGGATTTTCTTCAGGAATACCTTCACCCATCCGCCAATCTGCTTCAATTCGCAGGTCGTAGATCTGATCAGGCGTCAGGTAACACGGACCGATCGCCACGTCATACGCAAGCGCCTTTTCCGCATGCTCCGGGTTGGTCATCGTCGTCGAGTGGTTCGTCGGGCTGTTCGTCGTACCGCGATCAAGCCAATCCACGATCTGTTTGTCTCGCCATTCCTTGTAGCCTTCAGGTAGCGCGCTTTTGCCGTCTTCACCGATGACGTGACCATCGCTGTCGATCCACTCCGTGTTCAACGTGCGGCGCGCTTCCATCCGCATCAGGGCGCGGTCTTCGTAACGCTGCCCGGCTTCACTTTCGGCCGTGCCATGAGCGTCACCGTCGGTGTTCTTCGCCTTGTAGCGGTCGTAAGGATCGTCGGCCCGTTTGTCCGCATCGGCCTTGCTCGCATCGCGCCACGCGGAGGGCGGATCGTTGCCTTCGTTGAAGGTACTTGTTGCTTCGCCGTCCTCGGTCAGAATCGGCTTGTCGAACCTCAACGCCTGCGGCGGAAACGTCTCGTCCAGGGCCGGTGCGTCCGCCAATACCTCCCAACCCTTCGGCGGATCGGCATTCACGCGAAACATGTTCATTGCCGAACTGACCGCGGTCGCGACGAACATGATCGGCGCCGAGAACAGCGTTGCCGCCATTCCCCACACCGACTCATTTCCCTTGAGCGCGCCGATCAGATTGAACTTCGCCGGCGGCGAGGGCGGATACCAGAAGCCCCTCTTCGTGCCTTTCTTGCCGTACCGCCAGTCGTCTTCCCAATAGCGATAGCGCTTCTGCACACCGACATCGAAGCCGGACGCGAACACGCGCTGCGTCAGGACCCCGTGTACGCCGATATCCGTCAGTTCGTGCCTGTCGATGCCGCGCCAGCCGATACCCTGCACGGTGATCGCCGAAATCACCTGATCGTGCGGACAGCAATACGCGGTGACGCGCCCGTACGTCGATCCGTTCAGGCCGTGGCGTGCACGGTCGGCCAGTGCGGTGTACGACTTGTTGCTCGTCGGCGATACCCGGTTGTTCGCCATGTCGGCGTCGACCGTGTCTGGCGACGGTTCATGGGCAGCGCGATCGCCAATCATCGACAAGAAAGTGCGGAGCGTCTGAGTGCGCGCCGCGTAGGTCTGCCGGCCGCGCTTGCCCTCGGCATCCTTCGTCGCACGTTGCGACCAGGTATCCATGAACGTGTCGGATTTGTGCGGGCCTTCGCTGTTCGCCAGGCTGTACGGGGCATTCGCCAGCACGTAGGCATCCGCGACGCAGCGTCCCTTGCGGCCCCACGGGTCTTCCACTTCCGGTAACGCGTCACCGAAGAACGCGCCTGTGAGGCCGACGATATTCCCCTGGCTGTGACACACGACGGTGATCGGCACGTCGGCGCGCATCTTCCTAATCGACTCGATCAGTTTGGCAAGCCGCAGCGCGGCCAGCACGCCATACGCGCGCGGCGGCGCGCGATACAGCGGCCGGTTGGTCGGGTTGATGCCCTGCACGGTTATCCACCCCACGGCTCGGTCGTCGAGGCCACCGTGCCAGAGATCGGGCAAGCTCGAACAGCCATTGGTGAACGGGCCGCCTCCCCAATAATCCTTCTCGTTGAGAAAGATCTTGTCGCCGTATTCCTTCAGTTCTTCCAGTGTCGCGCGGTAGCCCCACCGAAAATGGATGACCGGAGAAAACGACGGATCGGGCTTGACGTAGTTGTTTGGCAGCAGTTTCGGATTCAGAAACCCCTCCGGCGTCACGCTCTCGGTGTACTTCGCAGGCGTCAACTGCCCGGCGTCGACCCCGTGATACGTCATCTGGTCGTCCAGGCGTCCCAGCCGACGATTCAGGCCCTTGCACAATCCCTCTTCGGACGCCTTGTACCATTCGCCCTCGGAGTTGACGCCGTGGACGAAGATGACGACGCCGGGCAACGGCAGTTGCTTGACGCAGATGAGCCGCTTGTCGTTGTCGAACAGCATCGGCCCCTCGGCTCTGCCGACGACGACAGGAGGCAATTCGGAGTGCGATGCAGCGGTGGCGGGTGCGTCGGTCGTCGTGTCGGGCGCGTCGGCGCGCGCGCCCGCTACTGGCCGATGGTCGAGAATCGAATCGGTCATGGTCTTAGCCGTTCTTCTTGATGAACTGCACCGACAGCGTTTCGAACTGGTCGCCATGCACTGCGGGCAGCTCGCCGGCCGCGTCGGTGGTCAGGTTCGACAGCGCTTCGGATGCCCGCTGCATGTGCCCGTCGAACCCCGCCACCGCATCGCCGTCGGTCGCGCGAACGAGTTTCGGCACACGGCCGAGCGGGGCGTGGTCGAACGTCGGCATATCGGTGCTCATGCTGGCCGGGCCGCCCCACGCATGGCCTGCCGACTTCACGGTGAACGTGCCGGGGCACCCGAGTTCGATGTCGCCGCCGTTCAGCTTCAGGTACGCACCGCCCGACGTGACGAACACGACCTGGTCGTTCGCCATGCCGGCGAGCTTGCCGCCGGCCGCGGTCAACTGGATGTTCTTCGCGGAATCCACCTGCGTGTCGTCGTCCTGCGACTGGATCGTCACCTTCCCGCGATTCGCGATGGCCGACACGCCGCCGCTGTGCGCGAACATCGCGACGCCATGGCCGCCGTGCAGGTTGATGCGCTCACCGCTCGCGACCTGCACGTGCCGCTGGGCAATCTGGTCGATGTTCTCGCCCGCATACATGACATGCGTCCTGGGCGTGACGTGCAGCGATCCTGCCTGTGCGCCGAACGCCATCAAGGCGGACGTGTCGCCGGCGGAACCGGCATCCGCAAGATCGGGCTTCCAGTGACGGAACGCATCGACGATCTTCTCCTGCCCGGCGGTATCCGCGGCCCGTCCGCCGTGCTGGCCGGCATAGTCGCCGAGCGAGTTGAACAGCATCATGCACTGGTCGAGCAACTGAATCAGTTCGTCACGATCGAGCTGACCACCGGTCGCGCATGTGCGCGCATAGGTCGAGAACAGGATGCCCTGGGCCGCGCGCAAGGCCGCCGCGGCATCGGTGCGCAACTCCGCGCCTTCGCCCCGATCGGCACCGTGTCCATCCTTGCGGGGCTGCGTCAGATAACCCAGGTTCAACTGGGTATGCGCATGCTCGCTCGCCAACTGCGCGGATATCTGCGACGGCGTATCGTCCAGGCGAAGCTGGTTGTACCGAGCGCCCTTGATTTCCTTCGTCTTGATCCCGGACACGTAACGGTTGCCGGGTAGCGCACCGGTATGCGTGAACGTCGCGGGCGGGTTCGCGCCGTTGCTCAGCACGCCGATGATGACCAGGCGGTCCGGATCGCCCGACAGGCAGCCCAGCAAGACTTCCATCCCGACGCGGGGCAGAAAGAGCGTGCCGAAGTTTGCGCCCGCCAGACTCGCGCCGACGCGTATCGGTGCGCTGTCGCCGGCCGACCCGTTCGTTCCGGCGCCTTGCGCGTGTTCGTGATCGGCGGGATCGAAGCCATGAATCCGTACGCGCACGCGGCCGGCCGCGTCGCAGAATACTTCCTCGCCCTGCGTGCCGACGATCGTGCCGGTCAGCAGGTGAGCCGGTGGAAGGTCGATTGTCGGATCGTAGGACGGCGTGAGCGGCACGCCGCGACGCACGCACGTGAAATGGTTCTCGTAGCGCGTATCTGCCTGTTCCGACGCATCGGCCGGCGCAGGTGGAGCGGCTTGCGGGAGGTTCCGGCTGGCTGCGTACAGCGCGATCACGCGGCCGGCCAGGTCTTCGGGAAGGTTGTTCCGGATGTCGTGCCGTACCGACGTCACGACAAACTGCCGCTGCTCGGCCGGCTTCATGTCGAGTTCGGGGGCGCCCGTCAGCGTGAACCAGCAGCCGACCGGCATGTCGCGAACGTGGCCGATACCGTCATAGCGCTCCGCCGCGAACTGGTGGGCGAGTATCCGGTCATGCGTGATGCGGTCGTGATCGTTCCACGAGTCGCCGACGTGCGGAATGTCGATCGCGACATCGGTCAGCAGCCGGGCCAGGTCGTTGCCGGCGTCGCCCTGATCGATGCTCGTCGCGATCGCGGAATCGTCCATGCGCGCCTTCTTGTAGTCCCACGACGGACGGCCGGCTTTGCCGGGAGACAGGCGCTGATGATGCGCAAACAACGTCACCGTATCGCGTTGCGCGGTTCCCGAATCGCGCGGATGAAGGCGCACGGTGCCGGCAGGCGATTCCGGCAATCGCAGCGGGTCGTCGCAGAACACGAGCGTGTGGATCGGCCGCTCGTCGGCCGTGCCGCGCGCGTTGCCGACCGCCCACGCCTTTGCAAAGACGGTGATGCCTTCGCGTCGCAACAGCCGGCGCACGAAACGGGCGTCCGACTCGTTGACCTGCCGCGTCAGTTCGCGTGCCGGATAACGTTCGGCTCGCAATCCCGACAAGTCGAAATCGAACGCGCGCGCGAGGGCGGGGCTGCGTTGCCGCCATTCGTTCAGCAGCGTGCCGAGGATGTCGATGATGTTCCGCGACCGGAAGACGCGGGAATTGATGCGGCGGTCCATCAACGACAGCGCATCGCAGATGCGCAGCTGATACACGGTCAACTCGCCGTCGGATTGACCGGCCTGCACGTCGTGCACGATCGCATTGATCGCCCGCACGTCGCCCCGGTCGGTCGTCAGCCGGACCGACACCGGCAGGCCGAGAAACAGCGTGGGCGCCAGATGGGCGTGGGTGGATATGCAGGTCAGCTGCCCGTCGATTCCCGACATCAGTCCTTCGCGAATATCGGCGTGATGAAGCGCCAGCAGATGGCCGACCGCATGTTGCGCCTGCCCGAAATGCAGGGCGACGGGCCGGGTGTTCCAGTCGACCAGACCGGACGCAAAGTTTCGTAATGCTGTTGCTATCGACATAACGGCAATCTCGTTGCTTTTCTGGCTTGTATTCTTTGAGTCGGACTTTCAGTGCGGTAAAGCAGTGGTGATCGTGATTTCGGTGCGCAGAATATCAAACAATGGGGGTTTTAAAGGTTTGTTGGTATTTTGAGATGAAAATCAATTCGCTCTGAAACGGTGTTCGACATTTTTCTGATTTGGCGGGGTGTTTTGTATTAATTGGAAAAATCCTATATCGGGTAGTCAGGGTTGGTATTTGTCGCTATCCCTTTCTGGGTGGTTGAGAGGTGGAGGTTGCGGGCAACTATGCTGAACCGGATTGGATGTCGGTAATTGAAAATTCGACTTGTCTTAATTCGGATATGGATAAGGCGGAATTGAAATATAAAAATCGATGTGCGTGCGGTCGCGCTCGTGCACTCGGTATGCGTGTCCGCTTGACAGCAGTTTTGCCGTTTTCAGTTTGATAGTGTGGAAGGCGGTTTCCGTCACGGCTCGCCATGGTCAACTGCATAAGCGCGAAGATTCCGGAACGCGAGTCCAAGTCCACCGCGATCGAAGATCGAAAATGCATCTTTTGTCATACGAAATGCGTTACCCGCACGTATCGTCCGGCCTCGCCGGATCGGGTGCATGCCGGGCGTGAACGGGCCAGTCCCCGGTCGCCCGGATGTCCATGAGGGATTTCCCCCGAGACGCACAATCGCGCGTCACTTCAACCCCACGACCGTTCTCTCCCCGCCGTCCCACCGACACTTCCCGCCCACCGCCGCCGATTATTTGCATATCGCGAATGGCGCGTTCGCCGCGCGTTCGATACCCGATCCCTGGCGTTGCACCTATCGTTGTGCCGTCGGCTCGCCGGATTCGATACGTCGAACCGGAGCGGAAGCCGGCGCTTCCCGGCGATTCACATCGCACACAAAAACCATCGGACCTGGCTGATGCGCAGGCGCTCCGTCGCGCGCAGGCGAACCTGTGTCCACGGAGACGGAAATGAAAGCAAACGAGTGGGATACCGCCTATGAGTGGAAGGCGGTCACGCTGCTGGCGCTCGGCTTCGGGCTGGTCGGCCTCGACCGCTGGCTGATCGCGCCGCTGTTCCCTTCGATCATGAAGGACCTCAACCTGAACGCGCAGGACGTCGGCAACTGCATCGGCGTGCTCGGCCTGTCGTGGGGCATCTTCGCGGCGCTGATGGGCGGCATCTCCGACAAGGTCGGCCGCAGGAAGGTGCTGATTCCGGCCATCATCGCGTTCTCGTTGCTGTCGGGCTTCTCGGGGCTCGCGGGCGGGCTGCTCGGGCTGATGGCGATTCGCGGCCTGATGGGTGTCGCGGAGGGCTCGTTCTGCCCGACGAGCTTTGCCGCGACCGCCGACGCGTCGCATCCGCGGCGGCGCGGGCTGAACCTCGGCCTGCAGCAAAGCGGCTTCGCGCTGTTCGGGCTCGCGTTGTCGCCGATCATCGCGACGCAGCTGCTCGGTTTCGTGTCGTGGCGCTGGGTGTTTGCGCTCGTGGCCGTTCCCGGCCTGATCCTCGGCGCGATCATGTTCTTCGTCATCCGCGAGCCGAAGGTCACGCCGGCCGTCGCGTCGGAGCATGCACCGGCATCGCTCGGCCATGTGCTCAGGAGCCGCAACATTCTCGTGGCGATGACCGCGCTGTGCTGCGCGATGACGGGCGTATTCGTGCTCGGTGCGCTGCTGCCGCTTTACCTGACCGACTACCTGGCGCTTGGCACGCAGAAGATGGGCCTCGTCGTGTCGGCGATCGGCTTCGGCGGCTTTCTGGGGCAGTTCGGGCTGCCGGGCCTGTCCGACCTGGTCGGCCGCCGTCTCGCGAGCATCGTCGGTTTCGCGGGGACGGCCGTGATGCTCTATCTGTTCCGCGGCCTCGGCCCGGAGCCGTTCGCATTGTTCGGGGTGCTGTTCGTCGCGTCGTTCTTCACGCTCGGCCTGGTGTCGCTGTTGTCCGGCCCGGTGGCGACGGAGGCCGCGCCCGTCGGGCTCGTGTCGACGTCGATCGGCGTGGTGGTGGGCGTCGGCGAGATCTTCGGCGGCGGCATCGCGCCGGCGCTGGGCGGCTATGTCGCCGCACACTTTGGCATCCAGAACATTCTGTGGCTGCCGATGTGTGCGGTCGTGCTGGGCATCGTGGTCAGCCTGCTGCTGAAGGAAACCGCGCCGGCCGTGCTGCAGCGCCGCGTAGCCGTGCAGCCGGAACTGGCGGCCGGCGAGCAGTCGCGGTAAGGCCCGCGCGGGCAGGGCGGTGCATGCGGCGGGCGGCGCCGTCGGCGATTGACATCGATTGGGTGACACAGTGACGCCTCCCGCATGACACAGCCCGATATCCGCACGGGTAGACTGCCGGTTTCGCTGTCGAAAAAGGGCGCGGCATGGACCGGTTTCTGAGCATCGAGGCATTCGTCAGGGTGGCGGAGGCGAGCAGCTTCGCCGAGGCGGCGCGGCAGCTCGGCGTGACCAGCTCGGTCGTGACGAACCGCATCCAGCAGCTCGAGAAGTTCGTCAACGCGCCGCTGTTCCATCGCAGCACCCGCCACGTGCGCCTGTCGGAAGTGGGCGAGGCGTTTTATCGCGAGTGCGCGGAGGTCGTGGGGCGCGTCAACGAGCTGACGGACCAGATGCGCGAGCTGCGCGCCACGCCCACCGGGCGGCTGCGCATCCAGATGCTGCCCGGTTTCGCCCTCGATCACTTCGGCGCGCCGCTGATGGAATTCAATCGGCGCTACCCGGGCATCCAGATCGACGTCATCGTCAACGACCGTGTGGTGGACCCCGTCGAAGAAGGGTTCGACATCGCGTTCCAGATCTTTCCGCCGATCTCAGAGTCGCTGATCGAACGACGGCTGTTCACCGTCAGGCGCCTCTTTTGCGCGTCGCCCGCCTACCTCGCCGCGCATGGTGCGCCACAACATCCGCGCGACCTGCTGCAGCACACGACCGCGCTGTATTCCGGCTACCCGTCGCGCAACCGCTGGACGATGACGCGCGGCGACGAGGTCGTCGAAATGGAGCTGCCGGGCATGATCCGCTCGAACTCCGTGCACCTGCTGCGCGAGTACGCGCTGACCGGCGGCGGCGTCGTCTGCCTGCCCACGCTCGTGGCGAGCGATGCGCTCGTCGCGGGCCGCCTGGTACCGATCCTGACCGACTATCAGCTCGCGCCGCTGAGCTTTGCCGCCGTTTATCCCGCGACGCAGCGACAGGCGCTGAAGGTGAAGGCGCTGGTCGAATTCCTCGCGGACCATATCGGCGACGAATCCCCGTGGGATCGTCCCCTCCTGGAGCGCGGCTGGGTGCGTTGAACCGCGCGGATTATTCGCGAAACGCAAATGCCGTAATCGCTGTCCGTTGCCTTGTTGCTGCTGTGCGTTGCCCCTAGAGTTGAATCCAACAAGCAGTTCAACTCAGGAGACAGCAATGACCGACACGGCATTCCACACCGTCTTTGGCTCGCTCGACCATTACCGGAAGGGCGAGATCGAAATCACCAGCGGCAGCGCCCGCCACTACGCGTTCTCGAACGTGTTCGAGGTCGCATCGAAATCGGCTCCGTATGAAAAGGTCGTCGCCGGCAAGAACCTCGAATACGTGATCGAAGTGCTGCGGACCGACGGCCAGTCGCCGTGGTTCGCGTGCCCGCACGACGAGTTCGTGATCCAGATGGACGGCGAGGTCCGGATCGACTTCATCAAGCTCGATTCGCCGCCGAAATCGGGGCGCGGCACCGTGAGCGCCGGCGCCCAGCCGGCCGGCCGCAAGATGGGGTATGTCGTGCTGCGCAAGGGCCATCAGGCGCTGCTGCCGGCCGGTTGTGCATACCGCTTCACCGCGAGCCGGCCGGGCGTCGCGCTGGTGCAGACCGTCCTTGGCGAGCTGTCCGTGGAGAAGTGGGCCGAAATCTGCCTGCACTGATTCGTCCGACCTCATTCGACATTCCCAGGAGACACGTTATGGCCACCCTCGACACCCTCGACCTTTCCACGGGCTTTGCCGCCGATCTGGTGCGATCGACCGAAGCCGATGCCGTCACCGGCTACCGCCGCTTCCAGCTCGGCGAATTCGCGTTCCAGCGCGACGAATACTTCGTGAAGATCAGCTGGCCCGCGAAAGGCCGGACCCGCACGCATGCGATGCCGGCGGACGCGTTCCTGCGCGCGATGATGCGCGACGTGGCGTGGGGCTTCTTTTACGGCTGGGTGAATTTCGACCACGTGTTCGGCACGCGCAATCACTACGGCAAGGTGGACGTGTATGCGGGCACGTTCAACGGCATCCTGAAGGACGCCGGCGTCGACTACACCGAGACCTTCGAAACGCCCACGATCATGGCGACCTTCAAGGCGATGCTGCACGACTGGACGAACGAAGGCTTCGATCCGTTCGCGGCGCCCGAGGAAACGGGCACGGCGTTCGGGCGCAAGCACGGCGA
This sequence comes from Burkholderia sp. 22088, assembly GCF_052045915.1. Lineage (NCBI taxonomy): Bacteria > Pseudomonadati > Pseudomonadota > Betaproteobacteria > Burkholderiales > Burkholderiaceae > Burkholderia > Burkholderia sp. 22088. The sequence goes on along the minus strand of NZ_JBQEPY010000002.1, from coordinate 199,131 downwards.
CAACGGCGCAGCGATCGAGCGCACGCGCATCGCGACGCGCCGCATGCCGGGCCTCGAAGGCGACTCGCCGCTGCGCGACGACCTGCCGGTCAACCGTGCGTTCCTCGACGTCGCGCAGGACGAACCGGAAGTGCATGTCGAGCCGGGCTTCGAAGGCGAACTGCACGCGTTCAACCTGTTCAAGTACCTGTCGCGCTCGGACGTCACGTGGAATCCGTCGGTCACGTCGGTCTGCGGGCGCAGCCTGTTCTGTCCGACCACCGAGGAATTCATCCTGCCGGTGTTCCATGGCAACGACCGCGTCGAATGGTTCCTGCAACTGTCCGACGAAATCGTGTGGGACATCGGCGACAAGAACACCGGCGCACCGCGCGCACGCGTCACGATGCGCGCCGGCGACATCTGCGCGATGCCCGCCGACATCCGGCATCAGGGTTATTCGACGAAGCGGTCGATGCTGCTCGTCTGGGAAAACGCGACGCCGGACCTGCCGCAACGCTACGAGAGCGGCGAGCTCGCGCCGTATCCGATCGCGTTCTGAGCAACGCAGACGCTTCCGCTTCAGCCCTGTACCGAGGACGATTCATGCAAACCCAACTCTTCATCGACGGGCGTTTCGTTGACGCCGTCGACCGCGGCACGATCGACGTGCTGAACCCGCACGACGGCTCCGTCATCACGAAGATCGCGGCAGCCGACGCGGCGGATGTCGATCTCGCCGTCGAAGCCGCCGCGCGCGCGTTTCCCAAATGGTCGGCCCTGCCGGCCGCCGAACGCGGCCGGTTGCTGCTGCGCCTCGCCGACGCAATCGAGGCCAACGCCGACGAACTGGCGCGGCTCGAGTCGCTGGACACCGGCCACCCGATCCGCGATTCGCGTGCGCTCGACGTGCCGCGCACGGCGGCCTGCTTCCGCTACTTCGGCGGCATGGCCGACAAGCTGCAAGGCTCGGTGATTCCGGTCGAAACCGGCTTCCTGAACTACGTGCAGCGCGCGCCGATCGGCGTGGTCGGCCAGATCGTGCCGTGGAATTTTCCGCTGATGTTCACGAGCTGGAAGATGGGCCCGGCACTCGCCGCCGGCAACACCGTCGTGCTCAAGCCGTCGGAGATCACGCCGCTGTCGACGTTGCGCATTGTCGAGCTGATGGCCGAAGTCGGGTTTCCCGCCGGTGCCGTCAATATCGTCCCCGGCTACGGGCATACGGCCGGCCAGCGGCTCGCCGAACATCCGGGGGTCGGCAAGATCGCGTTCACGGGGTCGACGGCCACCGGCCGCCGGATCGTCGAAGCGTCGCAGGGCAACCTGAAGCGCGTGCAGCTCGAACTGGGCGGCAAGGGCGCCAACCTCGTCTTCGACGATGCCGACCTCGACGCGGCCATCAACGGCGCCGCATGGGCGATCTTCCACAACCAGGGGCAGGCGTGCATCGCCGGTTCGCGTCTCGTGCTGCACGAACGCATCGCGGATGAATTCCTCGAGCGATTCGTCGCGCTCGCGTCGTCGATCCGCATCGGCAACCCGCTCGACGCCGATACCGAGATGGGGCCGCTGACCTCGAAGCAGCACCTCGATCGCGTGCTGTCGTACGTCGACGTCGCGCGCGAGCAGGGCGGCCGCGTGCTCACGGGCGGCAGCGCGCCGCAGGACCCGGCGCTCGCCGGCGGCTACTACGTGCGCCCGACGGTCATCGAAGCGAGGAGCGCGGCCGATCGCGTCGCGCAGGAGGAAGTGTTCGGCCCGTTCGTCACGGTGCTGCGCTTCGGCAGCGACGACGAAGCGCTGGCCATCGCCAACGCGACGGAATACGGGCTGGGCAGCGGCCTCTGGACGAAGGACCTCTCGCGCGCACACCGGATGGCATCGCGGATCAACGCAGGCATGTGCTGGATCAACTGCTACAAGCGCGTCAACCCGGGCAGCCCGTTCGGCGGCGTCGGCAAGTCGGGTTATGGCCGCGAGATGGGCTTCGAGGCCATGCACGACTACACGGAAGCGCGATCGGTGTGGGTCAACGTCGACGGCAACGTGCCGCCGCACTTCAAGCGCTGAGGTTTTCCATGGATCGCTTCGTCTATCAGGGCACGCCTTCCCGCGTGGTGTTCGAATGGGGCGCACTCGCGAGGCTGCCGGACGAGCTGTCGACGCTCGGCGCCCGCCGCGCGCTTGTCTTGTCCACGCCCGAGCAGCGGCCGCTCGCCGAGCGCGTGGAGGCGATCCTGGGCGAGCGTGCGGCCGGCATCTGTGCGCAGGCGGTCATGCACGTGCCGGTCGAGGTCGCGCATGCCGCCCGCGAGATGGCCGGCGAGCTGGACGCGGACTGCTGCGTCGCGATCGGCGGCGGCTCGACGATCGGGCTCGGCAAGGCCATTGCGCTCGAGTCGGTGTTGCCGATCCTCGCCGTGCCGACGACGTACGCCGGTTCGGAAATGACGCCGATCTTCGGGCTCACGGAAGGCCGGCTGAAGCGCACCGGGCGCGACGCGCGCGTGCTGCCGCGTACGGTGCTCTACGACCCGTCGCTGACGGTGACGCTGCCGCCGGACATTTCCGCGGCATCGGGTATCAATGCGATGGCGCACGCCGTCGAGGCGCTCTATGCGGAAGACGCGAACCCGGTGATCAGCCTGATGGCGGAAGAGTCGATCCGCGCGCTCGGTGACGCGCTGCCCGTGATCGTGCGCGATCCGGAACACCGCGCGATGCGCAGCCGCGCGTTGTACGGCGCGTGGCTCGCCGGAACCTGCCTGGGCGCGGTCGGCATGGCGCTGCACCACAAGCTGTGCCACACGCTCGGCGGCACCTTCAACCTGCCGCACGCACAGACGCACGCGGCGATGCTGCCGCATACCGCGCACTACAACCATGCCGCCGCGCCCGATGCGCTGCGCTGCGTGGCGCGCGCCTTGGGCGGGAACGACGCAGCCGAAGCCGGCCCGCTGCTGTTCGCGCTGAACGTGCGGCTCGGCATCGCACCGGCGCTCGCCGACCTCGGGATGCCGGAGAGCGGTCTCGACGAAGCGGCCGACCTCGCCTGTCGCAACCCGTACGCGAACCCGCGGCCGATCGAACGCGCGGCGATTCGCGCGCTGCTTCAGCACGCATGGGAAGGACGCGCGCCGCGGTGAGCGGCTCGCGCGTCAATGGAGACAGACATGAGCGATGACCACCATGACGGCGATGCCGGGTTGACCGGGCAGGTCGCCGCCGGCTTCGACGGCACGCCAGGCGCGCGCCTGCGCGTGCGGTGCCTCGTACGGCCTCTTCGCGCGTTCGTCCTCGACCGGAGTTGATCGACATGGCGCGATTTTTTGCGGTGTTTGCGACGGACCAGCCGGGCATGCGCGACGTGCGTGATCGCATGCGGCCGATTCATCGAACCTACCTGCGCTCGGCTGACCAGCACGGCGTGGTCGTGCGGCTCGGCGGCCCGACGCTGGACCCGCACGGCGACGCGATGAACGGCACGCTGCTCGTCGTGGAGGCGGACGACATTCACGCGGTGATGCAGTTCGTCGGCAACGATCCGTACGTGAAGGAAGGGCTGTTTTCGCACGTCGAAGTGCGGCCGTGGGACTGGAGCCTCGGCAATCCCGAGCAGAGGGTGTGAGACATGGAAGCCCGACAACTCTGCCGTTTTTCCGATGTGCCCGACGGCGGCGCGCGGGTCGTCGACGAGGCCTGCATCGGACGTCCCGTGATCGTCGTGAGACGCGGCGGGCAGGTGTGGGCGTATGTGAATCGCTGCCCGCACTTCTCCGTGCCGCTCGATTTCGTCCCGGGCAGCGTTTCCTGTTACCGGTCGCAGGTGTTGATGTGTGCGCATCACAGCGCGCTGTTCCGGTTCGACGATGGTGTGTGTATCGACGGGCCTTGCTCGGGTTCGGCGCTGGAGGTCGTGACGGTCGAGGTGGATTCCACCGCGTGGATCGTCCATCGGGGCGCTTGATTCGGGCGCTTCGACGAGTACGAGCGGGGCGGGTCGATGCGGCGGTCATCGAATTGATCAATCAGTCGAGCTAATCATGGTTCAGGCGTTGTTCGATTCCGCCTGAATGAACGCAATTTCCTTTGAAGCACCGAGCGAGCACCCGCCACGTAGCGGGTGGCGGCCTCGCATTTTCATAAAAAAGACGGAGACGACATGAAACTCAGGTTTGGAGCAGTGGTGATGCTTGCCGTGACGCACGGCGCATGGGCACAGAGCAGCGTGACGATGTTCGGTCTGATCGACGCAGGCATTTCTTATGTCAGCAACGAGGGCGGCGGAAAGAACGTCAAGTTCGACGACGGCATATTCGCGCCCAATCTCTTCGGCTTTCGCGGGACTGAAGACCTCGGTGGCGGGTATCGCGCGACGTTCGCGCTCGTGAACCAGTTCTCGATGGCGAACGGCAGCATCGTCGGGACGGGGATTTTCGGCCGCAACGCGTATGTGGGCCTCGAAAGCAACCGGTTCGGCCGCATCACGCTGGGCAACCAGTACGACTTCATGGTGGATTCGCTCTTTTCGAAGGGCAATGCGATCGCTCGGGATATCTCGGGGCTGTACGGCTTTCGCAATGGCCCGTTCCAGCGTCTCGCGCTGCCGGGCAATCCGACCGGTGCGTTCGATTGGGATCGCACGGCAGGCAGCAAGCCGATCGCGAATTCCGTCAAGTACAGCTCGCCGACGGTCGCGGGTTTTTCCGGCGGCGTGATGTACGCGTTCGGCGGGGTGGCCGGCTCGGTCGGCGCGGACAATGCGGTCAGCGCCGGGGTGAGCTACGAGATGGGGGCGTTCGGGGTCGGTGCGGCCTACACGAACGAGAAGTACGGTCCCGCGCTTGGCGTGCCGTCCACCAGCGTGCGCAACTGGGGTGTCGGGATGCATTACGACTTCGGTGCCGTGACCGCGAGTGCGCTGGTGACCACCGTGCACAACGCGTTCAACGATGCCGGCGTGTGGATGGCGGAGACCGGCGGGCTGTGGCACATCAGGCCGGATGTCGTGCTGGGCGCGAAGTACATGTACATGAAGGGCAACGAAGCGGTGAACGACAACCACGCGCATCAGGTCAGTGTGGCGCTTCAGTACCTGTTTTCGAAGCGGACGATGGTTTATGTATCGGCCGACTACCAACGCGCGAACAGCGGCGCGAATGCGCAGGTCAATGGCGTGCTGGATCCGAACGGGGCTTCAGGTTCTGCGAACCAGACAGTGGCGCGGGTGGGGCTGCATACGGTGTTTTGACGGGGCGGCGGGCGGATCCGGTGCCAAGGTCGGCCCGCCAATGAACTACTCCGCTGCGGCGGCCGCCTCTTTGGCCTTGTCCTGTTCCGCCGCCAGCGCGGCATCTGCCGCCTGCGCGCGCTGGATGGCCGGGCGCGCAAGCACGCGATCGATGTAGGCGCGAATGCGCGGCGTCTCGGGCACCAGCTTGAACATCGTGGTCCAGTTCAGCGCCGAGCCCCACAGCACGTCGACCGCGGTAAAGCGCTCGCCCAGCAGGTAAGGTCCCTTCGCCAGTTGCGCATCGATCGTGTCGACGACGGTATCGAAGTCGCCGTAGGGCGACGTCGAGTAGGCCGCGGGCGGGCGATTCATCGATCGGTCGACGAGGGCCGGCTCGAAGCACGAACCATAGAACGTCATCCAGCGCAGATAGGGGCCGCGCAGCGAATCGCCCGGCGCCGGCGACAGGCCGGCTTCCGGATACAGTTCCGCCGCATACAGGTAGACGGCCGCCTGCTCGGTGACGATCACGTCGCCGTGACGCAGCGCGGGAACCTTGCCTAGCGGATTGATGCGCAGGTATTCGGCGTCGCGGTGTTTTCCGGTGGAGAGATCGAACGCGTGCAGTTCATGGTCGGCGCTCAGTTCCTCGAGCAGCATCCGCACGCCGGCCGAGCGGCTGCGCGGAGAGTGGAACAGGGTCAGGTGACGGTCTTGCGGCATGGCGGGCTCCGGTGGGTGCGTTCGTCGGCAGGGATTCGAATGTAGGACGGTTGCGCCCCCTCGTCTTGGAAAAACCCGCTGTGGCGGTGCATCATTGCGCCTTCACCTCACCGGTTCCCGACCATGGCCGACCTGCGTAACGTGACCGACACGCCCAAGGGCGTGGTCGGCCCGAAGGCGATCAATCAGCGCTTCCGTCTCAATCGTTATCACCCGCGAGCCGAACTGGCCGGCGTGCTGGATCACCACTGGATCGTCGAATGGGATCTGCGCGGCCAGCCGCCTTACGTGCAGCGCACACTGCCGTATCCGTGCGTGAATGTGGTGTTCGACAGGCGGCAGACGGGGATCTTCGGTGTGGTGTCGGGGGCGTTCGAGACGACGCTCGCGGGCGCCGGCAGGGTGATCGGCTTGCGGTTCCGGCCGGGCGCGTTCCGGGCGTTTTTCGGCAAACCGGTGCATTTGACGACCGACAAGGTGCTGCCGGTGTCGACGCTGTTCGACTGCGGCGATGCGGAAGCCGAAGCGGCCGTGCTCGGCGCCGGGGACGATGCCGGGATGGTGGCGGCGGCCGAGGCGCTGCTGTTGCGGGTGCTGCCGCCGCCCGATCCGCAGGTCGAGCGTATTCATGCCATCTTGCAGATGCTGCAGCAGGACATCGGGCTCACGCAGGTGCGCGACCTGGCCGAGCGTGCGGGGTTGAGCGAACGCACGTTGCAGCAGCTCTTTTCCAGCCATGTCGGGGTGACGCCCAAATGGGTGATCTGTCGTTATCGCCTGCACGAAGCCGCGGACAAGCTCGCGGGCGGCGAGGCGGTCGATCTCGCGGAACTGGCCCAGGCGTTGGGGTATTTCGATCAGGCGCACTTCACGCGCGACTTCCGGAAGCTGGTGGGAAAGGCGCCGGCGGAGTATCGGCGCGAGGACGGGCGGGGATGAGTGTGCGGATTCCTGACGCGGGGGCGCTGCGCGTTTCCCGCCGGTTGTTGTCGCCCGGGCAACACGGTAGTGTGTCCGTTGGCCTGCCGCCGTGCCGACGACGAACCTATGATGGGCGCGCCGGCCGTCCGTGAATATCAAACGGCGGGTGCGTTGCCGATCATTCCACCCTATAGTGCACGTCGTTGAAAATCAGGAGTTCGTCGTGTTTTACCGGAAATCCACATTGGGTCACTCGAACTACGCGTGCATCGTCGCCCTGGCGATGATGCTGGCGCCGGTCGCGGCGCATGCAGCGGCGGAGGCTGCGGACGGCACGGCGCGCGTCGCGTCGGCTGTCCATCCCGACACGTCGCCGGCACGACCGATTGCCGGCGACGACCCGGTTGCAATCCGGGACGCACTGAAGAAGCTGCACATCACTACCCTCTCCCCTTCGTTGCGCGACCGGGTTCGCGGCCTGGTCTCCAGCGCGGTCGACCGGCGTGGCCCGAATCCCGACCTGGCGTCCGTCGATCTGGATCGTGACGTGACGTTCGTGGTACCGGTGCGGTACGGGCTGAGGTACTCGTCACGCCGGCACCTGTTGACGCTGGACGTCGACCTGTTCGACGCAGAGCGCAACGACCGGACGGGCATCCTGCTCAGAAAAGTCACGACGGGGCCGCGAGGGCGCGGGCTCGTGATTGCACCCGAAGCGAAGGCGAAAGGGTACATCCAGCACGTCGACATCATCGAACTCGATTCCGGCCAAGGCAAAAAGACCGCGATTCGTAGCCGCATGCGGCTATCGCCCGCCGAGCACGCACGAGCGAGCGGCGAATTCGCACTCGTTTTCTCCGGGCGGCTGGTTCGGCCTTACCTGACGGAACAAACCGAGCATGTCGATCCGAGTATCGACGAGCCGACCGACATCACGACGAGGATCTCCACGCTGCACATGGATATCCATGACATCTCGCTGGTGAGTGAGTCGAGCGGCATCGTCGTGTCGAAGAAGCTGCATTTGTCGAAGTAGCGGGGTTCTCGAACGGGGCTTCGACCGGCCACGAAGCTCCGCATGTGACGACGGACGATGCTTCGGGGCGCGGACGGTTGCGTCGCAGCCGATCTGCCGTCCGGGCATCCGTGAGGCTGCCTCGGCCCTCATGTAAGATGCGCACAGCTTCACCCGGTCTTGAGAGGGGCCGGTTCTCGCGCCACAACGGCAATCAGCCGCACAACAACAAGGAAGCCACGAGAAATGCCGGGGATTCCCGCTGAAACCTTTACTGTCTGGCGCACGATCCTGTCCGTGGCCCGACACGCACCGTCGCCGCACAACGTTCAGCCGTGGCGGGTGCAACTGATCTCGGATGATCGCGCCGAGCTGTTCATCGACGGCACGCGCACGCTGCCGAAAGAAGACACGACCGGCGCGTTCCTGTTGTCCGCGATGGGCATGTTCATCGACGCGATCGATCTGCTCGCGGCACCGCATGGCTTGCGTGTCGAATGGCAACTGCATCGCCCGGTGCAGGAATTCGCGGCCATCCTGTCCCGGCCGACGCCGCCGGGGCTGATTCCGTTCGCTGCGCTGCGGCTCGTCGCCAACACCAATGCGGATGCGCCGCGCGACGATCCGTCCGCGCTGATGCTGGCGCGCCGCACGTCGCGCATTTCGATGGACCCGACACCGGTGCCGGATGCCGCCGTCACGCAACTGGCGGCGCTGGCCGACGAATGGGGGCATCGATATACGCATCTGTCGGGGGCGGAACTGATCGAGCCGATCATCGCGGCAAACATCGACGCCGTGTTTCATGACATGAACGTCGCGGACTACCACGATGAAATCACGGCCTGGTTCCGGTTCACGGAACGTTCGACTGCCCGACATCGCGACGGTCTCGACTGGCGCTGCATGAACCTGTCGCGCGCCGAGTTCTGGATGTCCGCGCGTCTGTCGAAGATCCTGATGTTCAAGCCGACGCGCTTCTATTTCAAGCGCCGGTACCGGTCGCAGCTCGGCCATGTGCCGGCGATCGGCGTGTTGAGCGGCGATTTCTTCAATCCGGAGAAGGCGATCGAGTCGGGCCGCTTCCTGCTGCGCTTCTGGCTGGCGCTGACGAGCCTCGGTCTGTACCTGCATCCGTACGGCAACCTGGTCACGAACCCCGACGCCGCCGCGTGGTTCAGCACGCATGCCGGGGTCGATCGCGCATGGCTCGTGTTCAAGGTCGGCTACTCGCGTACGCCGCCGCAAAGCCAGCGCAGGGCGCTTGCCGACATCCTCCTCGATGCGCCGGTTCCATCCCATTCGCCGCAATCCGCATGAACACGCTCATTCGCCTCTTTCTCGAAGCCGTTCTCTGGACGCTCTGGTTCCTTCGCCGCGTGATCAGCGTCGACGGACGTCTCTATGTGTTCCTCAACGCGCCGATTTTTCAGCCCTATCTGGCTTATGTCGGCCGCATGCGCGCCCGCGTCGCATTCCTCAAGGCGAGCACGTCGTGCCCGGCCTACATCGAGTTCCTGAAGGCCGAAGGCTACAAGGCCGGCGGCAAATGGCGGCTGGCGGACCTGCCCGCCATGACCAAGGAGAATTACATCAAGCGCTATTCGATCGAGCAGCGCTGCTACGGTGGCGCCATTCCGAAGTCGGGTGTCGTCATCGACGAATCGTCGGGGTCGACGGGGCAGCCGAACAACTGGGTGCGCAGCGCGGCCGAACGCAGCGACGTCAAGCGCATCCTGCAACTGAACTATCAGCTGGTGTTCCGCGACTCCGGCAAGATGCTGCTGAACTGCTTTGCGCTCGGGCCGTGGGCGACCGGCATGAACGTGTCGATGTCGCTCGTCGACGTCGGCATCATGAAGTCGATCGGCCCCGACAAGGCCAAGCTGATCAACACGCTGAAGCTGTTCGGGCCGAAATACCAGTACCTGATATTCGGCTACCCGCCGTTCATCCGTTCGGTGGTCGACGAATGCGATCTCGACCTGAGCGCGTACCACATCGATTTCATCGTCGGCGGGGAAGGGTTGTCGGAAGCGTTGCGCGACCATCTGCTGCGCAAGGCGAGCACGGTGATCTCGTCGTATGGCGCGTCGGACCTCGAGATCAACATCGGCGTCGAGACGCCGACGACGATTGGCCTGCGGCGTGCGTTGCTCACGCGGCCCGAGCTGTGCCGCGAGCTGTTCGGCCGCGATACGCCGCCGATGATCTTCCAGTACAACGCGCTCGATTACGTGATCGAAACGAATGACGATGGCGAACTGCTGGTGACCATCGGGCGGCAGTCGGGCGCCGCGCCGAAGATTCGGTACAACATTCGCGATTCGGGTGGGACGTACCGATTCCGCGAGCTGAACAGGCGTCTGTCGGCGCATGGCATGCGCCTGCAGGATTTTGCCGCGCGGACCAGCCATTTCCCGTTCCTGTTCGTGTACGGCCGCAACGATTCGAGCGTGCCGTTCTATGGCGCGAAAGTGTTCCCGTCCGACATCGAGCAGGTTCTGTCCGCTTCGCCGGTGCTGCATGACGCGATCAGCACGTTCCAGCTCGCGACGACCGAGGATGCGCAGTTGACGAGTTTCCTGCACCTCCATCTCGAACGTGCGTTGGGCAGTGCACCGATGCCGCTCGACGATGCGGCGCTGCATGGCGAGATGATCGAAGGCATGAAGCGCGTGAATCAGGATTTCCGCGAGGTGTCGAGGCTGTTCGATCCGAAGCAGGTGGTCGTGCATCTGCATGAGCACGATACGGGGCCGTTCCAGGGGCGGGATATCCGGATCAAGAACAGGTATATCGCGTGAGGGCGTAGGTTTCGGGGTGGTTGGAGGGCGGTGAGGAGGGCTGACACAGCTCTTCCTGTCGCGTCGCTTACAAGGGCTGGATCGGTGAGCTCATCCGGCTAAAGTGCCACTCTCCCGACACTTCTTGCGCTACGCGTGCTTTTCGATATAATGAACCATCGTTCGGAATGTCGAACGAGAGAAATCAAGCATCCAGAGTCGGGTTATCCGACGCCAACCTGCCCTCCCGGGCAAGGTGGACGCCCTTGAGGCGATGCGGCCGATTTACGGCAACGAAACGGGAGCAGCATGGCTGGCACCGGTTCGATAACCACTCAACCGGAGCAATCATGCGCCAGGATACCGCTGCTTCCCGCCAGACCGTCTGTGAAGACTGGTCGCACCTCCTTCCCGGTTTCACGCTCACGCATACGGTTCATCTCGTTTCGGGATTGAATCCGGGCATCGTGTCGACAGCGGCTGCCGTACTCGAAGGCGAAACCGCCACGGTCGACCGGTGGGCCATCGCCCGCTGTGGCGACGTTCTCGAGCAAAAGATCGTTCTCGGGGAAATGACGGAAGGGCAAGCGGTTCGGCTGCGCGATCGACTTGCCGCGCTCGATGGCGTGTTGCGCACGAGGATGGAGCATCATTTCGTTCGGGCTGGTTCGGCTGCCTCCGGGAATTGACCGGAGGGTGGCCGTCAGGCGATGCATGGTCGTTGTCGCCGTTCGGCTGATGTTGGTGCCAAGTGAAAGCGCTCTGTGTCGCGTGCACATTGGACGTCACCGGTATTTTTCCCACGGCCGCCCTTTGATCGCCGCGCGGCCAGTGCCAATTCATTGAACATTTCCGAGAGACTTGTGCGGAGCGAAGTCGAGCCGCCTGCTGCTCGTTGCGCGCGTCCCACTCCACATGCATGCGACCGACTCAAAGGCACGCTGACCCAGGACGGTAAGATATCGACGGGCCTGCTGCCGGCTCCTTGGCTGATTGTGGGCGATATTCTCAATCATGAGAGATTGAAGATGACGGATGATGATTTTGTGCGGGCGCGAACGGCATTGAGATCATTCATGTTGGAAATGAATCATTGGGAAAAGGGTTTTTATAAGCAGAAGCGCGGTGCCCTGGAGAGTGGGCTCGACGTATCGGAAGTAGATGATTGTGCTCGGAAGGCGCTTTCGGATATTTTCGAGAGATGGACATTGCGGGATAAGACAAACCAAGGTCGTCTGATTGACTTGGGTTGCTCGGATCCCCCGACATACGACCCTGAAACTGACGTTGAAGATGGCGTGGAATCCACCGGTGGAGAGGTGGTTTTCATCATTCGTCAAACCGTCGGGATGTTGGCGATATTCCGAATCACCATGAAGAACGACGCGGGCGAGTGGAGGGTGAGAAAAAAGGAATTCGTCAATTTTAAGGACAAGTGGCAGCGGTCAGTGCTGTAGCGAGCGCTACCCGACCTGCTGTTCCGGTTCGGTGTCGTTCAAACCGGCGCGCCTCCCGAGGTGCGGGAGAACCGGATGAGAAACTGCTTGCAAGGGCCGGTGGTGCTTCAATCGCGTATGGTGATGCGCCATCGTGGAATCGACCGTCGTGTAGAGGAGGTTTGCTTTAGGGTCCGGCTGCGGATTCTCTGGAGAGACTGCTGGCGATTCGCCTGGTCGAGGCCATAGAGACGCTGTTTAATTCCAACACCCCTGACATCTATCTTCAGTCCGTACGAGATTCACAAAGCGAGCGGTGGCAAGGTTTCATCGAGGAAACAGTCCGAAAGGCTCGCATGCGGTATCGCCGCTCAAACTTTGACGTTACGCAACCTCAGCGCGTTCGAGATGACAGACGCGGAACTCAAACTCATCGCAAGCGCCGCAATCATCGGCGAGAGCAGCAATCCTGTGAACGGGTAAAGTACCCCGGCCGCCAACGGAACCCCTAGCGCGTTGTACACGAACGCGAAGCCGAGGTTTTGCTTCATGTTCGCGACAGTTGCCTTGGACAGCTCTCGCGCTCGTGCGATGCCGCGCAAGTCGCCTTTGACGAGCGTCACTTGCGCGCTGCTCATCGCCACGTCCGTGCCTGTTCCCATGGCAACGCCGACATCGGCTTTCGCGAGCGCCGGGGCGTCGTTGATGCCGTCGCCAGCCATCGCCACAACATGCCGGGCCTGCTGGAGCTTCGTCACCAAGTCGAGCTTGTCGGCCGGCTTGACCTCGCCGTGATATTCGTCGATACCGAGTCTCTCGGCAACGGCCTTGGCCGTTACCACCCCATCGCCGGTCGCCATAACGACTCGGATGCCGTTCTCCTTCAACGTCGCAAGCGCCTCCGGCGTGGTGGTCTTGATTGGGTCGGCGACCGCAAGCAAACCGGCCAAACGGCCATCGACTGACAGGTACATGACGCTCGCACCTTGCGCTCGCATACGGTCTGCTTCCTTCGCTAGCGACTCGACGGACACCTGGTCAGTCTGCATGAGCGCGGTATTGCCCAACGCCAGCCGTCGACCGGCGACCAGCCCGCGCACGCCGATGCCCGTCACGGATTCGAATTTTTCCGCTCGGTCCAGCTGCACCCCTTTCTCGCGTGCCGCGGCGACGATTGCAGCCGCGAGCGGATGTTCGCTGCCTTGGTCGAGACTGGCGGCCAGGTGAAGCACTTCATCGGCCGAGTGTCCGTTCGTTCCGACAGCCCGCTCGAACGCAGGACGCCCTTCGGTCAGCGTCCCGGTCTTGTCCACAATCAGGACATCGACCTTTCGAAAATTCTCGATGGCAGCGGCGTCCCGAAAGAGAACCCCCGTGGTAGCACCTTTGCCGCTCGCCACCATGATGGACATCGGCGTCGCGAGCCCCAACGCGCATGGACACGCGATGATGAGCACTGCGACAGCGTTGATAAGGCCAAACACCCAGCTGGGCTCCGGCCCGAATATGCCCCACAGGAGGAATGTCAGAAACGCGACGCTGACGACCCCGACGACGAATACTCCCGCAACCTTATCTGCCATCCGCTGCATGGGCGCGCGGGACCGCTGAGCCTGCGCGACCATCTGCACGATTTGCGAGAGCACAGTCTGCGAGCCGACCTTCTCCGAGCGGATGACCAGACTGCCCGTTGCGTTCATCGTCGCGCCAATGACGTGGTCGCCGACACGCTTCGTGACCGGAATGGGCTCGCCTGTAATCATGGACTCGTCCAACGAACTCGTGCCGTCAGTCACGACACCATCCACAGGGACTTTCTCGCCTGGCCGCACCCGAAGCTGGTCGCCTACATGCACGTGGGACAACGGAATGTCTTCCTCTGAGCCGTTCGGGTTAATGCGGCGCGCCGTCTTGGGTGCGAGCCCGAGCAGCGCCTTGATGGCTGCGGACGTTTGCGAGCGAGCCTTAAGTTCGAGCAATTGTCCGAGTAGCGTCAGCGAAATGATGACTGCTGCAGCTTCAAAATACACGCTGACTCGGCCGTGCATGCTGTACGTTTCAGGAAACACGCCGGGGAAGATGGTGGCGATGACACTGTAGATATACGCCGCACCTGTTCCGAGCCCGATGAGGGTCCACATGTTGGGGCTGCGGTTCATGAACGAACGCGCGCATCGCGCGAAAAACGGCAGGCCTGCCCACAAGACGACCGGTGTCGACAGAATGAATTCGACCCAGCTCTCGCTGCGAACATCCATCAATTCGAAACGATGGCCGAACATCGCCAGGACGAACACTACGATGGTCAGTGGCAGCGTCCACCAGAATCGACGTCGGAAATCGACCAATTCGGGATTTTCGCCTTCGTCAACGCTGGGCAGAATCGGTTCCAGTGTCATGCCGCACTTCGGACATTGCCCGGGATGGTCCTGGCGAATTTCCGGGTGCATCGGGCACGTGTAGAGGGTGCCCCCGGGAACTGCTTGCGGTTGCTCAATGGTCGAGGGCTCGACATACTTGGACGGCGCAGCCTGGAATTTCTCCAGGCAAGCCTCGCTGCAGAACGTGTACCACTTGGCATGGTGTTCGCAGCGGAAGCGTGACGCATCGGTCACCGTCATTCCACAGACCGGGTCGCGAAGTGAATCTGCGCAATGACCGTGTTCTTCCTGAACCTGATGGTGATGAGTATGCGCGTCGCGCCTATGCTCGGTGGAATGGGCATGCTTGTCCGTCTCACGAGCGTGAGATTCGTCCGATGCCCCGTGCTCGGAAATCCGTGGGTGATACAGCTTGTCTTCGCCGGATTGGCCGCTCATTTGACGCTCCTTTGAGTACCCGTTCCACTTCCATTGGGGGCCGTTGCCCTGCGCGTTCGATATTGGCGTAACGGCGGTGCCGCGAACGGTGAGTCCCTATTGTCAAATCGGGGCACGCCGGCGACGACGCTTCGATGTGTTGAGCGATAGCGCAGAGCAACGTTCATTCCATGCTTTTCCGTTGCAGGGAGATGGGCAGGCGTACGGAATTGCGTCAATTGGGTTCACTCAAGCGGTTGTGTAACCACGCGAAGAAGACGCCGGCTGCAAAGAACCAGACCGCGAACACAAAGGCCGGGTAGACCACAAACCACCAGGACAATGGCTCGCCCGTCTGGAGACGCCGGAAATCGAGTCCGTGAAAAAGTGCGTTCATGAAGTTCATGAACGGTTCGGGAAGTGCCATCCATACGAGCGTGCATAGGACATAGAAGAGCACAACCGTGACCGAGAGCGTCACGCCAGTCTTGAAGGGCTTCATGCCAGCCTCCTCATCCCGGAAGAGTGCGATTGAGTTCGGCGGCAGCGCCAGCTGCGGGGAGCCGTCTGAAATCAATGTACTTGAGCCGGGCGTTTTCCGAACAAGTTCGGCACGAAGCGCGGCGTGTGTGCCGCGTATTCACGCCACGCAGCGCCGAACCGTGCCTCCGAATCGCGCTCCTCTTGTCTGGCTAGTCGAACGTACATGAAAACCAGAACAGGAAACATGGCCAAGGTCACGAGCGTGGGCCATTGGAGCAGGAAGCCCAGCATGATGACGACGAATCCGACGTACTGGGGATGTCGGATCTTCGAGTAGGGCCCGGTGGTGGCCAACTCGTTGTTACGCTGAGCTTCATACAGTACGTGCCATGCGGTGGACAACAAGTAGAAGCCGCCCAATATCAGGAAGAAACTGAGGAGATGCGGAAGTCCGCCATGCGGGTCGCCGTGTCTGCCGGTCAGGGTCCACCAGAGGTGTCCAGCGTCGTGCGACAGCAAATTGGCCTGTGGAAAGCGCGTCTGCAACCAACCCGACAGCAAATAGATGGTGAGCGGAAACCCGTACATCTCCGCGAATAGCGCGACGATGAAAGCGGAGAATCCACCGAACGTTCTCCAGTCCCGCTTTGTTGCCGGCTTGAAGAAGCTGAACGCGAAGATGATGAAGAACAGAGAATTGATAGCAACGAGGCTCCACAGCCCGTAACCGTCACCGATGCCGGTCATGACTGTCTCCCGAATCGGGGCGCCCATCGGTCGATTTTGTCCCATGATGCCCGTGCCCGTGGTGCATAAACAGATGCATCAGCGGGCACGAGAGCAACAGCAGATAGGGCAACACGCCAAGGAAATGGGCGCGATGTTCCGTGAGTAACAGGAAGAGTGCGATTGCAGCGAAGCCTGCGAGCGCAATGGCCGACCGCGATTTCCAGAACGACCGACCAGCATGCGGGCTGTCATCCATGGCTGCCTCCTGTTTCGTATCGTCACTTCTCCGCCGGATGCTCCCGAGCAGCCTGACGGTCCATCATTGCCTGCATCATCATTTGCATCATGTCCATGCGCATTTCCATACTGCCCTGCCGCGACGACATCGGCATACCGGACGAGTGAGCGCCCATCATTTCCATCATGCCCATGCCGTTTTGCATGACTTTCATTTGCTCGTCCATCAGGGCAGCGCGCTCTTCAGGCGTCTTCGCATTCATCATCTTTTCGTGCATGGCGCGCATGGCCTGCATTTGGTCGTTCGCCTCGCGGTTTGACTTGCCCGGCGCTTTTGCTGCCGCCTTATTCGGATGATGGGCGTCGTGAGCTGCACTGTCGCCGGCCGCCGGCGTACCGGCGATTGCAACGGCACTGGCCATGCCGAGCGCCGTAATTGCGATTGCGAGTTTTCGCGGGAATGCCATCTTGTTCTCCATGAGCATGGTTCTCGAGAGCCGGTCGAGCCCTGAAACCACTCTATGCTGACGCCCCTTCGATGGCTTGATGTGGCTCAACGAACCACGTGCCGAATTGTTCATACGTAGCAAGCCCCCGGAGCCGACACGCGACCGAGGTGGTCCATCGTTCCCGGCGCGCTCGACAGTGCAGCGTTGACGTGCGTCAACCCTGCGACCGTCCGGCTACTTACGATAGGCAGTGCACCGGTGAGCGGCGCAATGCCGGGGAATATCGGACAGAGGCGCGTGCATGTTGACAAACTCAGCAGCAATCTCCGCACGGCGCCGTCTGGCCCGTGCACTTCTGACGGGCGCGTTGGCGCTGAGCGTGCTGTCGCTTCCAGGGTGTGGCTATAACGCCATCCAGAGCGAAGACGAGCAGGTGAAGGCCAGTTGGTCGGAAGTTCTAAATCAATATCAACGGCGCGCTGATCTGGTTCCCAATCTCGTCAGCACGGTGAAGGGCTATGCGAATCAGGAAAAGGAAGTGCTCGTAAGCGTGACGGAGGCCCGGGCCCAAGTCGGCTCGATTCGCGCCACGCCGGAAATCATTGCCGACCCGCAGGCGTTTGCAAAGTTTGAAGCGGCGCAGGGGCAGCTCACGTCGTCTCTGTCGCGTCTGCTCGTGGTATCGGAGAACTATCCGCAATTGAAGTCGGACGCGAACTTCCGGGATCTGCAGGCGCAGCTCGAGGGTACGGAAAATCGCATTGCCGTAGCCCGAAACCGATACATTCGGTCCGTCCAGGCGTACAACACGACGATACGATCGTTCCCGGAAAATTTGACTGCGAAGGCATTTGGCTATCTGGAGCGCCCCAACTTCTCGGTGAGCAACGAAGCCGAGATTTCGAAACCGCCTCGGGTCGACTTCGGCTCGACGCCAGCATCTGCGGGCAAGGCCTCCAATTGAACATGTTCCGACTGGCGATGGCCTTCGCCTTGGCCCTCTTAGTCTTGGGAGGATCGTGCGCCCGCGCGGACGCCGTTATCCCGCCGCTCACATCGAGAGTCACCGATGTGACTGGAACGCTGACCGGTGACCAGTTGGTCAACCTCGAGACGATGTTGAGAGCGTTCGAGGCGAAACGGGGAACGCAGATTTCTGTTCTCGTCGTTTCGACCACGGAGCCCGAAACCATCGAGCAGTATTCGATGCGAGTCGTCGAGCAATGGAAGCTTGGGCGCAAGAACATCGACGACGGTGTGCTGCTGATTGTCGCCAAGAACGACCGAGCGCTTCGAATCGAGGTCGGATACGGCCTCGAAGGCGTGCTCACCGATGCGACGAGCAGTCGCATCATCAACGAGGCGATAGTTCCGCGTTTCCGAAACGGGGACTTCTACGGTGGCATCACGGCTGGCCTCGACGCCATCATGCGCGTAACCAGCGGCGAACCGTTATCTCCGCCACAGCCGCGACCTCTGTCAGGCGACGGCGCCGGGCGGTTGCTTCCCGTCCTCTTCCTCCTGACGGTCATGGCAGGCGGGCTGCTGCGCGCCATGTTTGGCCGACTGCCAGGCGCCGTCGTGACAGGCGGCGTCGTTGGCGTACTCGCATGGATTTTGTCGCAGGCGCTTCTTGTCGCCATCGCGGCGGGCTTGATGGCGCTGCTCTTCACGCTGCGGGGTGGCGGTACGAGAGCCGCTGGCGGGCGCTTCATCGGCGGCAGCGGTGGGCGTTTCGGTCGTGATTCGAATCGCGACATCTTTCGCGGAGGCGGTGGGGGCTTCGGCGGCGGCGGCGCATCGGGACGGTGGTGAGCATGGACCTGAAACGTCTGTTCCGGCATCTTTTCGCGACCCACTGGCGGGTCGACAAGGCATTTCCTCGTCAGACGCTAATTTCGATCGAAGAGGCTGTCCGTGCAAGTCATCGCGCGCATGTCGGTCAAGTCAGGTTTGCTGTAGAGGGGGCGCTGCACATCGGAGCCTTGCTGAGAGGCATCTCTGCGAGGGACCGTGCCATCGAGGTTTTCTCGGACCTGCGGGTCTGGGACACCGAGCACAACAACGGCATTCTCATCTATCTGCTTCTTGCGGACCGGGACGTCGAAATTGTCGTCGACCGGGGCATACACGCCAGGGTGGACAGCCGCGAATGGGAGGCGATTTGCCAGGCCATGGAAGCTCATTTCCAGCAAGGCGATTATCGGTCCGGTGTGCTGCACGGTATCGAGCAAGTCACAGTACTGCTGCAAAAGCACTTTCCGCTTCAAGACCCGCGACGCGATGACCTCTCGAGTGCCCCCGCCGTGATATGAGTTCCGAAGCTCGACATTAAGTGGGCAGTGCCTGAGCAGGCACATTGCCGTCGTCCGGATGAGACCGTGGGCGGTTATTTCGTCGGTAGAAGCGAGCGCCGGCAAGCACGCTCGCGTGTCGACAACGGCTTGGCGCGGCGGCACAAAAGACCCTCGTAACCAAACCTGAATCGGGTGTCTGTAACTGAAATTAATCCACCTCAGCACACCCGGCCCACCTCACTCCACCGTCACCGACTTCGCCAGATTCCGCGGCTTGTCGATATCCGTCCCCCGCGCCAGCGCCGCGTGATACGCCAGCAGTTGCATCGGCACCGTATGCAGAATCGGCGAAAGCGGCCCGTAGTATTCGTTGAGCCGAATGACCTCGATCCCGTCGCCCGGCACCAACCCGCAGTCCACATCCGCGAACACAAAAAGCCGGCCATTTCGCGCACTGACCTCATGCATGTTCGACCGGAGTTTCTCGAGCAGCATGTCGTTCGGCGCCACTGCAATCACCGGCATCTCGTTGCTGACGAGCGCCAGCGGCCCATGCTTCAGCTCCCCGGCCGGATAAGCCTCCGCATGAATATAAGAAATCTCCTTCATCTTCAGCGCGCCCTCGAGCGCGATCGGATAATGCATCCCGCGCCCGAGAAACAGCATGTTGTCGCGCCTCGCGAGCAGTTCCGACCACGCCATGATCTGCGGTTCCAGCGCGAGCACTTTCGACATTGCATCGGGCAGATGCCGCAGCGCCCGCAGATGTTCCTTCTCCGCGTCGTCGCTCAACCGCCCACGCATTTGCGCAAGCGATAGCGTGAGCAGAAACAGCGCGACGAGCTGCGTCGTAAATGCCTTCGTCGAAGCCACCCCGATCTCGACCCCCGCGCGCGTGACGAACTGCAGCGCACATTCCCGCATCAACGCACTCGTCGCAACGTTGCAGATCGCGAGCGTATGCATCATTCCGCTTTGCTTCGCGACATGCACGGCGCCGAGCACGTCGGCCGTCTCGCCGCTTTGCGACACCGCGACGACGAGCGTGCGCGGGTTCGGCACATTGTCGCGATAACGAAACTCGCTCGCAATTTCCACGCTGGCCGGCAGCTTCGCGATGCTCTCGATCCAGTACTTCGCCGTGAGCGCCGCGTGATAACTCCCGCCACATGCGAGCAACAACACCGAATCGACGTCGTTGAAAACCCGCCACGCACCGTCGCCGAACAGCTCCGGCATGATCGAAGACACATCGAGCAGCGTATCGGCCACCGCCTGCGGCTGCTCGAAGATCTCCTTCTGCATGTAGTAACGATACGACCCGAGATCGGCCGCGCCGCTATGCGCGGCGACCCGCTGCACCGCGCGCTCGACGCGCTGGCCGGCGGCATCGACGATCCAGTAGCGATGCAGCTGGATATCGGCAACGTCGCCGTTCTCGAGGTACGCGATCCGATCGGTGATCCCCGACAGCGCAATCGCGTCGGACGCCAGAAAATTCTCGCCCTCACCGACGCCGACGACGAGCGGCATCCCGTCGCGCGCGCCGACGATCCGGTGCGGCTCGTCGCGGCACATCACCGCGATCGCATAGCTGCCGCGCAGTCGCGCGACCGCGCGCCGTACCGCATCGAACAGATCGCCGTCGTACAGGTGGTCGACCAGGTGCGCGATCGCCTCGCTGTCGGTCTGGCTCGCGAACACGTAGCCTTGCGCCTGCAGTTCGGCGCGCAGTTGATCGCAGTTCTCGATGATCCCGTTATGCGACAGCGCGATGCGCGCGTTCGCGTCGCTCGGCGAAAAGTGAGGATGCGCGTTGAGCGTGACGGGCGCGCCATGCGTGGCCCAGCGCGTGTGCGCGATGCCGGTGTAGCCCGACAGCGCTTGCCCGGCGATCTCGCGCTGCAGGTTCGCGACGCGGTCGACGCTGCGGGCGCGCGCCAGCGCCCGGTCGCGGTAGACCACCACGCCGCATGAATCGTAACCGCGGTATTCGAGCCGCTTCAGGCCGTCGACCAGGTTCGGCAGGATGTCCCGCTGGGCGACCGCCCCGACAATTCCACACATATCGCGCTCCGTAAATGTCCTGTCTGGATCAGTGAGAGCGATGGTAGAGGTCGTATGATGGAATTAAATTTCAAAATACAAGAACAAATGAAATGGATGGTTGATCGTCTATCATGTTGAAATTAAATTTCACACCCTGACCGGAAGGAGCTGCCGATGGCCGGCATCACCCTCGACGATCTCGACCTGCGCATTCTCGCGATCCTGCAGAACGACGCGTCGGTGTCGAACCTGCAACTCGCCGAGCGCGCGCTGTCGTCGCCGCCCACCTGCATGCGCCGCGTGCGGCGGCTGACGGAGGCGGGCGTGATCCGCCGGCAGGTCGCGGTGCTCGACCCGGTGGCGATCGGCACGGCCGTCACCGCGCTGATCGAGATCAGTCTCGACCGGCAGACGGCGGAAGACTACGACGCGTTCGAAGCGTACGTATGCGCGGAGCCGGCCGTCACGCAGTGCTACCGCGTGTCGCCGGGGCCTGATTTCGTCGTGGTGGCCGATCTGGCCGACGTCGCCGAATACGACGAATTCGCGCGCCGGCTGTTCACCGGCGCATCGAACGTCCGCAACGTGCGGACGTTCTTCTCGACGCATCGCGCGAAATTCGAGGCGAACGCGCGGGTCACGCATGCGATGCGCAAGCGCGCGTGAAGCGATCGCACGGTTCGCCTTGCGTCCGCGATGCGCCGGCGATGCGATTACGCGGCCGCGTCGGCGGCTTCGATCAGCTGCAGCGGCTTGCCATACCCGAAGCAATGCGCGGGCTCCGGGAACACATGCTGCCGCACGTCGTGCGCGTACTGGCGGATCGCGTCGCGCATCACGGCGTTCGCATCGGCGTAACGCTTCACGAAGCGCGGCGTGTACGCATCGAAAGCGCCGATCATGTCCTCGGTTACGAGCACTTGCCCGTCGCACGCCGGCGATGCGCCGATGCCGATCGTCGGGATCGTCAGCGTTTCGGTCAGGTGGCGTGCGAGCGCTTCGGCGGTGCCTTCGATGACGACGCCGAACGCGCCGGCCCGTTCGGCCGAGCACGCGGCGTCGAACACCTGCGCGGCCGAGCGCGGGTCCATCCCCTGCGCGCGGAAGCCGCCCGTCGCGTTGGCCTGCTGCGGCATGAGGCCGACGTGCGCCATCACCGGGATGCCGCGCTCGGTCAGGAAGCGGATCGTGTCGGCCATCTCGCTGCCGCCCTCGAGCTTCACGGCCTGCGCACCGGTTTCGGCGAGCAGGCGCGCGGCGGAGCGATACGCTTGCGCAGGCGATTCCTGATAAGTCGAGAACGGCAGGTCGACGACGACGCACGCCTGCGCGGCGCCGCGTACGACGGCCGCGCCATGTGCAATCATCATGTCGAGCGTGACGCGCAGCGTATCGGGCATCCCGTACAGCACCATGCCGACGGAGTCGCCGACGATGATCACGTCGGCCACTTCGTCGACGAGTTTCGCCATCGGTGCGGAGTAGGCGGTCAGCGAGACGAGGCTGCCGACGCCCTTGGTCGAACGGATCGCGGTGACGGTCTTGCGGGTGGTGCGGGTATGAGCGCTCATGGGCTGAAGCCGTGTGAAAGAAGAGCCGCCACGTTAGCATCGCGCTCGTTCGTGCAATGACCTTCGGAGGACGTCTTATGTTGCTGGCGGGACAATCGGGTGACCCTTACGCGGTGCCGCCGATGGCACGCCTGCCGAGGCCGCTGTATGTGCGTGCGTTCGAGATTCCCGGCAACGCGAGCGTCGACGCGCACAGTCATCCGTGGGCGCAGCTGATGTATGCGACGAGCGGCGTGCTCGAGGTGTCGACGCCGTCGGGCCGGCAGCTGTTGCCGCCGCACTATGCGATGTGGATACCGCCGCACGTGCCGCATGCGGTGTCGACGCGCGATTGTGTCGCGTTCCACAGCCTGTATCTCGATGCGGCGATCGCGCGCGACGACGTGCACGACGATTGCGCGATCCTCTGCATGACGCCGCTGCTGCGCGAGCTGGTGATCGCCACGGCCGAATTGCCGGTGAATTACGACGAAGCGGGGCCGGACGGCGCGCTCGTCTGCCTGATCGCCGACCGGATCGCACGGATGCGGGCGGCGCCGCTGACGGTGCCGCTGCCGCGCGATCCGCGTCTGCTGAAAATCGCGCGTGCGTTGCATGCGTATCCGGGCGATACGCGCAATCTCGACGAATGGGGGCATCAGGTCGGTGCGACGCGACGGACGCTATCGCGGCTGTTCCGGCAGGACACGGGGCTGTCGTTCACCGAATGGCGGCAGGCGGTGCGGCTGTTGGCGTCGCTGCCGCTGCTCGATGCGGGCGAGCCGATCGGCGCGGTGGCCGCGCAACTGGGCTACGACTCGACGTCGTCGTTTATCGCGCTGTTCCAGGCGAAATTCCGCGTGACGCCCGGCGCGTATGCGAAGCGTGAAGCGCGCCGGCCCGTGCTGAGCGCGTGACGCGGCGGCCCGCCCTTACTCAGAACGCGAGCGCCTGCTGCGCCGGATGGCGGGCGCCGCGCTCGAACCCCGCGCCTTCGAGCGACAGCAGCGCACGCTTGCGGTCGATCCCGCCCGCATAACCGGTCAGGCTGCCCGATGCGCCGACCACGCGATGGCACGGCACCATGATCGACACCGGGTTCCGCCCGACCGCGCCGCCCACGGCGCGCGCGCCGCTCATCGGCAACCCGACGCGCTCGGTGATGTCGCCATACGTCACGAGTTCGCCGAACGGAATCGCGAGCAGTTCCTTCCATACACGCCGCTGAAACGCGGTGCCGCGCAGTTGAATCGGCACCGAGAACGTTTCGCGCGTGCCGGTGAAATACTCGGCGATTTCTTCCGCGACCTTGCGCGCGATCGGTGGCGTCGCGAGCGTGTCCGCTTCGGTCACGATCGCAACCGGCGGGAAGTATTTCTGGCCGACGAAGTAGAGGCCCGTCAGCGCATCGTCCTCGATACGTACCGCGATGTCGCCCAGCGGGCTCGGAATCAGGTGAGCGGGAGTCATCGCAACATCTCTCCGTTAAGGGGCCGCACGAGCGGCATACGCGCGCCACTGCGCCCGGCGCGCCGCATGCGGCGCGGCGGTTCGGCACTTGCTTCGCCCGACGCGGGGGCGAGATCGTGCGTCGCGCGTCCCGCCAGGCGTCCGGCAACGAGAGCAAAAGCGATGGCAGGGCGTTTCATGTGGGTCATGGGTGGGGTTGTGCTGCGCGGCGTCGCGGCAGGCGAGGGGAATCGACGCGCATGGGGCGACTGTAAACCATCCCGGCCCCGATCCTGGCCGGATTCGGACATGTGCATCCGTGACCGTGCGCTCACCCTGATCGCGGGAAAATCCCGGAAAAACGGTTAATGCCACATTGCAAAACAGTCGTCTCTTTTGCCGCGACCAATTTGAGATGACTCATCGAAATCCCCGACTGACAGGGCGCCGGCTGACGACCTATCCTTTGAAAAACGTTTTCCAGATTGATCGGCGGATTCGGCCGTGCGCGACAGCGTGCCGCCGTCCGCCCCGGCGCCGGTCGCCGGTCAACGAATACTGTGCGGCGCGACGGGCGCGGCCGCGCATCGGAGACATTCATGCAATCTGCCGTCGTCGGCGCCGTGCGCGCGGCCGCCAGCCGCTACCGCTGGACCGTCTGTGCGCTGCTGTTTTTCGCGACCGTGATCAACTACATGGACCGGCAGATCCTCGGCCTGCTCGCACCGATGCTCCAGCACGACATCGGCTGGACCCAGGTGCAGTACGGTCGCATCGTGATGGCGTTTTCCGCGTTCTATGCCCTCGGCCTGCTCGGCTTCGGTCGGATCGTCGACTGGCTCGGCACACGCGTCTCGTACGCGGTCGCGATGCTGGTGTGGAGCATCGCCGCGATGCTGCACGCGGCGGTCGGCTCGGTCATGGGCTTCGCGTTCGTGCGTGCGTTGCTCGGGATCGGCGAGGGCGGCAACTTCCCGGCCGCGATCAAGACGACGGCCGAATGGTTTCCGCGCCGCGAACGTGCGCTCGCCACCGGCATCTTCAACTCGGGCGCGAACATCGGCGCGGTGTTCGCGCCGGCGATCATCCCGGCCATCGCGGTGGCCTACGGCTGGCGTGCGGCGTTCGTGATCATCGGCGCAATCGGCATCGTGTGGCTCGCGGTGTGGCTCGTGCTCTATCGCCAGGCCGATACGCGCGCGCTCGCCGCGGAATACGACGAGCCGCGCGACGAAGCGGAAGCGCTCGACGCGGCGAACGCGAACGCCGGCGCGCCGCGCTGGGGCGAACTGATCCGCAAGCGCGAAACGTGGGCGTTCCTGATCGGCAAGTTCCTGACCGACCCGGTGTGGTGGTTCTACCTGTTCTGGCTGCCGAAGTGGCTCAACGAATCGCGCGGGATGGACATGCAGCACATCGGCCTGCCGCTCGTCTGCATCTATGCGTTGACGACGGTCGGCAGCATCGGCGGCGGCTGGCTGTCGTCGATGCTGCTGCGCGCGGGCTGGAGCGTGAACCGCGCGCGCAAGACGGCGATGCTGATCTGCGCGTGCTGCGTGCTGCCGATCGCGTTCGTGTCGCAGGTGCAGAGCCTGTGGGTCGCGGTGCTGATCGTCGGCCTCGCCGCCGCCGCGCACCAGGGCTGGTCGGCGAACCTGTTCACGACGGCGTCCGACCTGTTTCCGCGCCGCGCGGTTGCATCGGTGGTCGGGATCGGCGGGATGGCCGGTTCGATCGGCGGCGTGCTGTTCTCGGAAGTGATCGGCCAGGTGCTGCAGCGCACGGGCCACTACTGGGTGCTGTTCGCGATCGGTGCGTTGGCCTACCTGCTCGCGCTGGCCGTGATGCACATGCTTACGCCGAAGATGAAGCCGGCACAACTCGACGCGTGACGGGGTGATCGCGTAGTCACTTCATTGCATGTCCGCAAACGAACGCGCCGCCCTTGGGCGGCGCGTTTTCTTTTGGAGGCGCGGGGCAGGGCACTCAACCGGCCGCAGCCGTCGACGCGCGCATGATCAGCCGCGGCTCGAACGTCGAATAACTCGCATCGGTGCGCCCCGCGAGCGCATCGATCAGCTTCTGCATCGCGAGTTCGCCCATGTTCTCGCTCTGGATGTCGACGGTCGTCAGCGCGGGCGCCGCGTATTCGCCGTACGGCACGTTGTCGATGCCAGCGACCGACACGTCCTGCGGCAGCCGGAAGCCGAGCGACGCGGCTTCCTTCATGAAGCCGAGCGCGATCAGGTCGTTGTAGCAGATCACGGCTTGCGGACGCTGCGGCCCGAGCATCACGCGCGAACACGCGCGCTCGCCGGCCTCGGCGGTCGGCGCATGCGCATCGTGCACGTCGAGCGTGAGCCCGGCTTCGGCGAGGCAGTCGCGCGCGCCCTGGATCCGCTCGTCGTTCACGCGCGCGGTGCCGAAGCCGAGATACGCGATGCGCGTGTGGCCGAGATTGAGCAGATGGCGCGCGAGCATGTAGGTCGACAGCCGGTTGTCGATGCCGACGCTCGGAATCGGCAGGCCGGGGCTGCGGCGCAGCAGCACGAGCGGCTTGTTGAGGTCGAGCATCCAGCCGGCTTCGTCGTCGGGCATCCGCGTGCTGACGATCAGCCCGTCGACGCGCTGCGCGAGCGCCTCGATCAGCGAGCGCTCGCGTGCCTGGCTCTCCTCGGTATCGACGAGCAGCAGCGTGTAGTCGTGCTGCAGCGCGACGCGGTTCGCTCCCTTCACCACGTTCGTGAAGTGCGGGTTGCTGATGTCGAGGATCACGAGGCCGATGGTGCGCGTGCGGCCGGTGATCATCGAGCGCGCGAGCGGGTTCGAACGGTAGCCGAGCCGGTCGATCGCCTCCTTGAGCCGGGCTTCGACGGTCGGCGAAAAGCGCTGCGTGCCGTTCACGTACTTCGATACCGTCGCGACCGACACGCCGGCTTCCGCCGCCACGTCGCGGATCGTCGGGGAAACTTTTTTCATGCGGAGGGTAACGTTTTCGTTCGATAACGCCGGATTGTGGCAGAAAACGGGGCCGTGCGGCCACGCGCCGATATCGGGAAAGTGCGGATGGCTGCGAGCGGGTTCGGCCATTGACGTTCGGATGCGCTCCCGCGTATAGTTGGAAAACGTTTTCCGATCCAGTCAGATTTCAGGTCAGATTCAAGGAGATTCGATGAACGCCTCATCCACCGGCGCGCGCAAACCGTTCGGGCGCCTGCTGCTGACGGGCGCGGCCGGCAACCTCGGCCGCCAGTTGCGCGGCGCGCTCGCCGACTGGGCCGACGTCGTGCGCGTCAGCGACATCGCGACGCTCGGCGACGCGGCCGCGCATGAAGAAACCCGCGTCGTCGATCTGGCCGATCGCCCGGCCGTGATGCAGCTCGTCGACGGCGTGGACGCGATCGTCCATCTCGGCGGCATTTCGGTCGATGCACCGTTCGACGATCTCGTCGGTGCGAACATCACCGGCACGTACAACCTGTACGAAGCCGCGCGCAAGCATGGCGTGAAGCGCGTCGTGTTCGCGAGCTCGAACCATGCGATCGGTTTCCATCCGGTCACGGAAGTGCTCGATGCCGATTCGCCGCTGCGCCCCGACAGCCTGTATGGCGTGACGAAGTGCTTCGGCGAATCGCTGTCGCGCTATTACTTCGACCGCTTCGGGATCGAGACGGTATGCCTGCGGATCGGCTCGTCGTTCGAAGTACCGAAGAATCCGCGCATGCTGGTGACGTTCCTCAGCTATCGCGACTTCATCGAGCTCGTGCGCTGCTCGCTGCTGACGAACCGCGTCGGGCATGCGATCGTGTACGGCGCGTCGGACAACCCGGTGAAGTGGTGGGACAACACGAAGGCCGGCTTCCTCGGCTTCCGCCCGCGCGACAGTTCGGAGCAGTTCGCCGGGTTGTTCCCGGTGGCGGCGCCGACCGCCGACTACGACGATCCCGCGCAGCGGTTCCAGGGCGGCGGGTTCGTCGTCGGCGAGCCGATGGAGCGCAACGCGTCGTAAGCGCCGCCGGCGTCGCTGCTGCCGCTGTTCAGCGCAGGATGTCGGTCGCACGGTGCCGCGCGTCGACGCCGTCGATCAGGATCAGCGGGCCGCTCGCGTGACGTGCGCGCAGCGGCTGGATCTGGCGGTACGCATCCGATTCGTACCATGCACGCGCGGTGGCGAGATCGGGGAACGCGATCGCGACCAGGTCGCCGCGCCACACGCCTTCGCGCACTTCCGGCCGTGCGCCGTGAATCACGAAATGGCCGTCATACGGCGCGAGCGTGCCGTCGATGCGCTCGAGGTACTCGACGATGTCGTCGCACATCTCGACGTCGTGCAGGTGGGCGATGGCGTAGGCGGTCATGGCGGGCTCCGGGGCGTGAGGTGAATCGATGGAGCCATGATCGCGGCGCAGGTGACGCGCGTCGATTACCTGCGACGTAAGGAAATCCGCACGGCCGCTAACGATGGCGCGTGCCGGCAGACACGCCGCCCGTGTGGTGCGGCAGCATCCACGCATATCGCTTGCCCGCAAGCACGCCCGCACGCAGCGTCATTCGTACAGCTACGCATTCGTCAATGCTGCTTGCTGCAAGCTGGATCGGTTCCGCGCCGCTCGGCCGAATCGCACCAGTAACCCGGCCGCCACGCTTCGAACGTGACGGCTTTCGCCGCATCGGCGCGCGTGACGCGCACCGGGTCGGCTTTCAGCGCATCGCCGTTCGGGTCGTCGTTGAGCCGCCAGTTCCGCATGACTTCGCGATGGAACACCCACGTGCGGTGCGCGGCGTCGTAGCGAAACGTTACGCGGTCGCGCCAGTGGCTCGGCCCCGCGAATACGCCCTGTTCGACCGTGAAGGTGCGGGGTTCGATCGTGAGCGCGTTCTCGGCGACGCCATCGAGATACGGGTCGCCCATCCCGCCTTCGTCGGCTTTCATGATCACGGTGTCGTTGCGCGCCGCGAGCCGGTAGTGCCCGTCCGTGCCCGGCAGGAAGATCATCAGCGGACGCGGCGATGCGTTGCGCATCGAATCGTCGGGCTGGTGCGCGACGACGACATAGCCGATGCGGGGGCTGTCGGTCAGGCGCCCCGACGCGGCATCCAGCGCTTCGTAGCCGGCGGGAAGCTGCGCGACGATGTCGTCCGGAAGGTCGGGTGTATCCGGGCAACGGATCGAAGAAGGCGTGTCGCCGCACGTCGCGGCGTAGGTGCCGCCGATGCCGAACGTCAGCAGCGCGGCGACGAGGAATCCTGTGATGCGGGAGATCGTCATGCGGATCGGGTCTGGAGGTCGCGCCGCGAAAGCCGGCGCACACGCGCCGACTCGTCTCGCCGCAGCGCGGGTTGATTGTTCGTCGGGGGGCGCAGTGTAACCGGTCATGCGCGCTTGCGCGTCGGCCTCGGGACCGGCGCGGGCGCGGGCGCCGGCGGTGCGTCGGCCTGCGCGCACAGCCGGTCGAGCATCCGTTGCGCGGTACCCGCGCAATCCTCGCCCGCCGGCTTGTTCTCGATCTCGTCGATCAGCGTTTCGAGATGTTGCCGGTTCTGCGCGAGACGCTGTTCGAGCAGCACGATTTCGTCGACCTTGTGGCGCAGCGCGACGAGCAGTTCGTCGCGCGGCCACGCGCCGAGATCGGGCGGCAGCAGCGCGCGGATTTCGTCGAGCGCAAAACCCGCGCGCTGCGCGCGGTCGATGATCGCGAGCCGCATCAACGCTTCCGACCCGTATTCCCGATAACCGTTTGCCTGGCGTCGGGCCGGCTCGAGCAGGCCGCTCGCTTCGTAGAAGCGGATGCGCGACGCCGCGATGCCGCTGGCGCGTGCCAGTTCGCCGATTTTCATGCGGTGCTCCAGGGGGCTTGACCTTGAAGTTGACTTTAAAGTTATCGTTGGGCATCGTCAATCGAGGGTGCCCTCCATGAACCTGTTTACGCCGCTGACACTGCCCAACGGGGCGGTGATTCCGAACCGTCTGGCCAAGGCCGCGATGGAAGAGAACATGGCCGATGCGAACCACGCGCCATCCGACGCATTGCTGCGCCTGTACCAGGCGTGGGCCGACGGCGGGGTCGCCCTGATCCTGACCGGCAACGTGATGGTGGACGGCCGCGCGATGACGGGACCGAACGGGGTCGTGCTCGAGAGCGACGCGCATCTCGGCCGCTTCCGTCGCTGGGCGGAGGTGGCGCGCTCGGGCGGCGCGCACGTGTGGATGCAGATCAATCACCCGGGGCGCCAGATGCAGGCGGCGCTCGGCCAGACGACGCTCGCACCGTCGGCCGTGCCGCTCGAGCTCGGTGCGCTGTCGAAGCAGTTCCTGGTGCCGAAGGAAATGACGCAAGCCGATATCGCCGATGTGCAGCGGCGCTTCGTGCGCGCCGCGCAGCTTGCGCAGCAGAGCGGCTTCACCGGCGTGGAGATTCACGCGGCGCACGGCTATCTGCTGAGCCAGTTCCTGTCGCCGCTGACGAATCGCCGGCAGGACCGGTGGGGCGGCAGCATCGAGAATCGCGCACGCCTGCTGCTCGATATCGTGCGGGACGTGCGTGCGACGGTGTCGCCGGAATTTGCGGTCGCGGTCAAGCTGAACTCGGCCGATTTCCAGCGCGGCGGCTTCAGCGCCGACGATGCGAAGCGCGTGGTCGAACTGCTGAATCCGCTGGGCGTCGATCTCGTCGAACTGTCGGGCGGCAGCTATGAAGTGCCGGCGATGCAGGGCGAGGCGCGCGACGGGCGCACGCTGGCCCGCGAAGCGTATTTCCTCGAATTCGCGCGCGACATCACGGCGGTCGCGCAGATGCCGCTGATGGTCACGGGCGGCATCCGGCGCCGCGCGGTGGCCGAGCAGGTGGTGGACAGCGGCGTGGCGATGGTCGGCATCGCGACCGCTTTGTCGATCGACCCGAACCTGCCGCGCGACTGGCGGGCCGGCAAGGACAGCGCGCCGGTGCTGCAGCCGATCCGGTGGAAGAACAAGGCACTGGGTGCGCTGGCCAACATGGCCGTCGTCAAGTTCCAGCTGACACGGCTCAGCGAAGGCCGGCGCACGCATCCGCAGGTGTCGCCGCTGCGTGCGCTGGTCAGGCAGCAACTGGCCGCGCAGTGCCAGACGCGGCGCTACCGCAAGTGGATGGCGGGGCGCGCGGCAGGCACGCGGTGATG
The DNA here is from genome assembly GCF_052045915.1 of Burkholderia sp. 22088. Taxonomy (NCBI): domain Bacteria; kingdom Pseudomonadati; phylum Pseudomonadota; class Betaproteobacteria; order Burkholderiales; family Burkholderiaceae; genus Burkholderia; species Burkholderia sp. 22088. The sequence goes on along the minus strand of NZ_JBQEPY010000002.1, from coordinate 167,836 downwards.
TGCGCCGCCGTGCCTGTGCCGGCGGCACGCGCGCCGCGTCAGAACCGGTAGTTCGCGAGCACTTCGAGCCGCCGGTCGTTGCCGAGCAGGTACTGCGTCTCGTTGTAGTACGCGGACTGCACGAAGCGGCGATTGAACACGTTGTACGCGCGCGCCGTGATCGTCGTGTCCTTGCGCGGCTTCCACGCGAGTCCGAGGTCGACGGTGGTGTACGACGGCATCACGAGCTGGTTCGCGGTATCGGCGAAGCGCTTGCCGACGTACTTGACGCCCGCGATGCCCGTCCAGTCCGGCGCGAAGCGCCAGCTCACCCACAGGTTCGCGAGCCGCTGCGGCACCGACACCGGCACGTTGCCCGCGCGCGAGACCGTCGTGCCGCCGGACGTCTGCTGGAAGTCGTCGTATTTCGCGCGCAGGATCGACACGTTCGCGTCGACGCGCCAGTCCTTCGCGATCTCCGCGCCGACCGTCGCCTCGAGCCCGCGCGACGACTGCCGGCCGACCTGGATCGACTGGTTCGGGTTCAGCGGATCGGCCGTCAGCAGATTGCTCTTGACGATCCGGTATGCCGCGAGCGTCCATTCCGCCTTGCCGTCCAGGAGCGACTGCTTCACGCCGATTTCGATCTGCCGGCCGGTCGCGAGCGTGAAGTTGGCCTTCGACGCATTCAGCGACAGCAGCGAGCTGATCGGGTCGGCCGCGACCGAATACTGGCCGTACACGGCGAGGCCGGGCTGCACGTCGTACACGGTGCCGATGCGCCAGCCCGTGTTCGCGAACACCTTCGTGAACGCGCCGCCGTTCACGAGATCGTCGCGATTCACGCTCGCGTGGTCGTAGCGCAGCCCGCCGATCACCGACCAGCGCGGCGTGATTGCCAGCCGGTTCTCGGCGAACAGCGCGTACTGGTTCGCCTGGCTGCGGTACTTCGGATAGGTGCCGGCCGTGTTGATGAAGCTGCCCGGATCGAAGCTGAACGGGTCGACCGTCGACGTGCCCGAATAGGGCGCGTTGTTGTCGTGCTGGAACGTCGTGTGATTGAACTCGACACCCGTCGAGAACGTGTTGCGCATGCCGAGCAGCGCGGTGGTCACGGTGGCCGCCGTCACGTTCCCGTACTGCTCCTGGTCGTGGAAGATTTCCGTGTAGCTGCTGCGCCGGACCTGCGCGGTCGACGGCAGGTACGTGTAGTACTCCGCGTCCTTCCAGTGACGGTTGCTCTTCATCCGGTACAGCGTGCTCGTCACGTTCAGGCTGTCGCTCGGCTGCCAGTTCGCCGATACCGTCGCCCAGCTGTCGCGGAACGCGATGTCGCTGTCGCCGACGTTGTAGTTCTTCTTGTCGAGCGCGCGATCGCGCGCGCCGTTGACGAGCGGCACGCCGAAATACTGCATCGGATGCTGGAAGCCCTGCGCATACGACGCCGTCACGTACAGGTCGGACGTCACGTCGTAGCGCAGCGCACCGGAGATCGACAGGTTGCGGGAGTTGCCGCGGTCCACCCAGTTCGACGAGCGGTTGCCGCTGATGTCGAAGCGGTACGACAGCTTGTCGTTGATCGCGCCGCCGCTGCCGAACGCGACCCGCGCCGTGCCCTCGGTGCCGCCGCCCGCCTGCAGCTCGTTGCGGATCGGGCCGCGCGTCGGCTTCTTCGGGACGATGTTGACGACACCGCCGATCGCCCCTTCGCCGTAGATCACCGAAGCCGGGCCGCGCAGCACGTCGATATGGTCGACCGACCACGTATCGAACGGAAAGGTGACGCCGATCGCGCCGTACGGGCGCACGCCGTCATAGAGCTGCGTGACCGACGACGCGCCGACGAAGCCGCGCGCGCCGAGCTCCGAGCCGCCGTTGCCGGGATGCGGCGATGCGCTGATGCCGGCGGCGCGGCTCACCGCGTCGACGATCGAACTGTCGCCGCGCGTGTCGAGCGTCTTGCGATCGATCTGTTCGACGCTCGCGGGCGTTTCGAGCGACGACAGGCCGAGACGGCTGCCGGTGTCGAGCGGTTGCGTGAGCGGCGTTGCCTTCTGTGCGTTGACGCGAATCGGTGCAAGCGTGGCGCCGATGTTCGCGGCGTCGCTTTCCTGGGCCTGCCCGGCCGGTGCGAAGGCCGCGAGCAAGGCGGCGGGCAGCATCGAGCTGAACTTCATGTTTCGGTTTCCTTTGAATCTGTGTAACGAGCCATGCCGCAGGCGGCGCATCAGAACGCGTACCGCATGCCGGCGAACACGCTGCGTCCTTCGCCCGGATAGAAGATCGCGGTGTTCGCGGTGCGCGCATCCGCGACGGTGCTGATGTCGCTGACGTAGCGCTTGTTGGTCAGGTTGCGCGCGTCGACGAACAGCGACAGTCCGTTGCGGAAGTCGTAGCCGGCCTGCAGCCCGAGCAGCGCGTAGCTCGGCACGCGCAACGTGTTCGCGTCGTCGGCCCACGCGCCCGACGGCACCCAGTCGAGCGTGGCCGCGATGTGGAAACCGCTCGGGCGCGCGTACCCCAGCGTCGCGCGCAGCACGTTCAGCGGCACGCCCGCGATCCGGTTGTTGCCGTACTGCGGGTCGTTCTTGAAGCGGAAGTCGTTCAGGGTCCAGATGCCGGACAGCGTGATCTTGTCGCCCGCGCCGCGGCCGGTGACGTTGCGCAACAGTTCGACCGACGCACCGGCCTCGATCCCCTGCAGCACCGTCTTGTTCGCATTGAACGTCGCCGCCGGCACGTCCGGGTTCGTCGTGTACTGCAGCAACTGGTCGCGCACGAGCGAGCGATAGGCGGTCACGTCCCAGCTCACACGCTCGCGCGAGCCGCGCGTGCCGAACTCGATCGTCCATGCGTGCTGCGCCGCGAGCGGCGTGAAGCGCGTCGTGTTCGAGAAGGTCTGCGTGAGGTCGGTGAAGTCGGGCACGTCCTGGCTGCGCGTGATGTCGACGTAGGCCTGGGTGTTCGCGTCCGGCTGCCACAGCAGCCCGAGCTTCGGATTGACGCCGCTGTAGCTCGCGTTCGTCGAGCGGTAGTTCGGGTCGCGCGGCAGCCCGCCGTTGTCGATGTACTCGCGTACCGAATGCAGCGCCTTCACGCCCGTCATCAGCGCGACGGTCGGCATGAAGAACAGCCGGTTCTCGACGTACGCTTCATAGTTGAACGCCGTCTGCGTCGAGTCGAGCGTCTGCGCGCCCTTGTTGCCGTTGACGTTCACGTACTGGTTCGCCTGCGTGCGGCCGCCGAAGAAGCGCGCGCCGACGATCAGGTCGTTGCGCATCCCGCCGAGCGTCAGGCGGCCGGTGTAGCGCGGCGCGAAACCGTAGGTCCAGCCGTCCTGGTCGAGCGCCTGGAAGATCGGGTGATAGAGGCTCTTGTGAATCGCCCACGTGTCGAATTGCAGTTCGCCCGAATCGAGCTTCACCGTCGTGCGGTTGGCGATCCGCTCGGTGCGCGTGTTGCGCGCCTGATCGCCCGATATCGCGTTCGGCGCCGCCCTGGTCGGATTGTTCAGCGCGTCGGACAGCGACAGCGTGCCCGGCAGCAGCTGGTCGACGACGTACACGCCGACGTAGAAGCGCGTTTCGACGGCCGGGCTGAACCGGTAGCCGACGTTCGCATTGAACTGCTCGTATTGCCCCTTCGCGTGATCGCGATAACCGTCCGAATGATTGACGCTGAAGTTCGCGAGGAAGTCGAGCGGGCCGATCACGCGCGAGATCTGCGCGCTCGTGCGCACCGTGCCGTAGCTGCCGCCTTCCACGCGCACGATGTTCGGCGCGTCGGCGGTGTGGGCGGTCGGCGTGACGAAGTCGATCGCGCCGCCGAGGGTCGACGCGCCGTACGCGAGGCCGTTGCCGCCCTTGTAGACCTGCACCGCCTGCAGCGCGAGCGGATCGATCTGGTAGTAGTCGCCGCTGCCGTCCGCGAGGTTGGTCGGGATGCCGTCCTGCAGGATCTCGAGGCCGCGCGTGTGATACGAGCGGGCAATCCCCGAGCCGCGGATCGACAGGCGCAACTCCTGGCCGTAGCGGTTCTCGACGAACACGCCGGGCACGTCCTTCAGCACGTCGCGCAGCGTGAAGGCGTACGTGTTCTGGTAGCTGTCCGCATCGACGAAGCCCACCGAGCCGACCGTCTGGTCGAGCGTGCGCTTCAGGTCGACGGTTGGTTTCGACGTCAGCGAGTCCGCCGCGCGGGTCGCGTTGACGTTGATCGCGGGCAGTGTAGACGCGGTCGGCGCGTCGGTCGGCGCGGCGCCTTGTGCGCATGCGGCTGACGCGGAGAGCACGGAGATCGCGCCGGACAGCGCGACGGCAATACGGGTCGAGGGAAACATGTCGTTGTACGTATGGTTGGGGTGACGATGATGAAACGGACACGATGCGCGCCATGCGCGGCGCCGGCCGCCGCGCGTGGTCACGCGCGCGGGCTCGGCATCGGACACCGGCAGGGCGGGCAGGCGAAGCGGACGGCGCCGCGCGATGTGCGGCGACGCGGTCGCGAGGTGCGTCAGGCGCGGGAGGAGGGCGGCCCGCGGGCGGCGAGCGCGTAGCGCTTCGACGGGGCGCGGCCGGCGGGGATCGGCGGCGCGGGCGGCGCATGCCGCACGGCCGGGGCGGCGGACAGGAACACCGCGTACTGCAGCGGCGGATGGCCGGCAAGCAGGCCGCAATAGCCGCAGCGGTCGAAGTGCGTATCGGCGGGTGCATGTGGCTCCGCGTGCGCCACGAGCGTGTTGCCGGTTGCCGAGCAGATCGGCGCGGCCGGCAGGCCGCCAACGGATTCGGATGCGCTCGCGCGCAGTTGCGAGATCAGCGGCGCGACGAGCGCGAGCACGAGCGCGAACAGCCCGAGCCACGCCGTGGCCCGGGCTTGCCGTGTCGGCGCTCGGCATGCGCCGGCGCGCGACGAATCAGGCTGCCGCGCGTGCCGCACGGCCGAACAGCAGACGGTCGATCAACCAGACCGCGACGATCGTCGCGCCCATCAGCGGAAAGACGATGCCGAGCAGCACGAGCCCCGCGATCCAGCCGCGCATCGGCGGCGTGCCGCGTTCGCGCGACGGCGCGCCCAGCTTGCCGGCCGGGCGCCGTTTCCACCACATCACGGTGCCGGTAACGGCCATCGCGGCCAGTCCGAGCGACAACACCGCGCAGACGATCTGGTTCGCGAGCCCGAAGTAGCGGCCCATGTGCAGCGACGTGCCATACGACACGGCGCGCGAGACCGCGCCGTAGTCGTCGTAGCGGATGTCTTTCAACACTGCGCCGCTGTATTGGTCGAGGTAGATCGTCCGCTCGGCCTGCGGATCGTCGGGGAAGTACGACGCGGTGAACACGCCGTCCGCGCCGGACGGCAGCGCGAGCGTGTAGCCGCTCGTCACGCCGAGGCCCGCGACGATCGCGATCGCGCGGGCCAGCGGCAGCGGGGCCGGGGTCGGCGTCGACGGCGAATGCGGGACGGGCACGTTGCCGACCGCCCAGGGCGTTTGCGGCAACGGCAGGTCGTCCATCACCATCCCCGGCATCGACTCGCCGGATTCGTGGTGATGGCCGGACGGCGCGGCGGCCTGCGCAGGCGCATGCTCGGGCGCACGCTCGAGCGAGGCAGCGGCACCCGGGCGCGTCGAGCGAACCGACGCGCCGCCCCATGCGCCTTCCGGCGCGCCGAGGTTCACGGTCGCGGCCAGCGCCTTGAAGTTCTTGCCCCACGAACCCGACCACGGCAGCCCCGTCAGGATGAACGCCACCGTGCCGGCCGCGAGCCAGATGCCGGCCGTCGCGTGGAGGTTTTTCCACAGCGGCCGGCCGCGCAGCGACAGGTCGGGCCGCAATGCGCGCCCGACGCGCGCCGTGCCGCGCGGCCACCACAGTGCGATGCCGGTGCCGATCATCACGAAGGTCCAGCACGCGGCGAGCTCCATCAGCAGTTCGCCCGTCTTGCCGAGCAGCAGCTTGCGATGCAGCATCCGGTCGATCTGCATGAAGCGGTTCTCGACGCTCAGCGTGCCGAGCACGTTGCCGTCGTACGGGTTCACGTACACGCTCTCGCGGCTGCCGTCGCGCAGCCGGAATACGTACTCGGCGCTGCGGTCCGGCGCGGTCGAGACCTGGACGGAAACCGGCGTCGCGCCGGCCGGCATCGCGGTGCGCGCACTCGCGAGCAGCGCGTCGGGATCGAGGCGCGGCGTGGCACGCGGCTCGACGACGAGCCGGTGCGGATACAGCAGCGGCTCGATCTGCGGCTGGAAGCAATACAGCGTGCCCGTGATCGCGAGGATCACCAGGAAAGGCATGACGAACAGGCCGGCATAGAAGTGCCAGCGCCAGAGCGTCCGGTAACCCGCGTGGGCGGAATGGGCGGGCGAGAGGGCCCGCTCGACGGTGGTCGACATGGTGTCAGCTCCTCGTGTTCGTTGAGCGGCCACGCCGGCGCGTGCCGGCGGACGTCAACGTGCGTAGCGCCCGCCGGCACGCAGCGACGGAGCGGGCGGCGTGGCGCCATGCGCGGACGGTGCGCATGACGGCGTCGCCCGCGCGGTGCGGGCAGGCGGATGAACGCTTGAATCAGGTCGTATGAGACGAACGGCGTGCAGGCCCGTGCATATCGATGTGCGCGGGCCGCTAGGCGGAACCGTCAGCAGAACAGGGGAGGCGCGCGGGAAGGCGGGCGATCGTCGAAGATCGATCGCACGAACGGAAGAGAGGCGACGTGAATCCGGAAGCGCCGCGGTACGGCGGCCGGAAACAGCAGCACCAGCAGCACGAACGACGCGAGCGCCGTGAACAGCGCGGCGCCGAATGCGCACAGGCTGTCGCCGCCTCCGGCAGAAGCCGGGTTGTCGGCGTGCGCGTCATGCTTGAGCGCATCGGCGAGCGCGAGCGCATCGTTGGCCGGCGTGATCGGCGCGCCGGCATCGAAACGGGCAGCCAGCGCGGCCACGTCGACGATCAGCGGGCCGCGGCCCGAACACAGCACCACCGAGCCCGCATCCGGACCGTCCGGATCGAGCATCACGGCGCCCGACATCAGCGCGCGGGACAGCAGCGTCACGAGGAGGAATCCCCACAGAAGCTGTCGCGCGACGCCTGGCCGGAGCAGGAAGCGGCGAAGTGCGTTCATGGCGCGCGATTGTACCTCCGTTTGCGGTGCGGGGCCGCTCGTCACGCTGATGCACGGCATCAGCCCGGCGTGCTGCCGGAAGCGGATGCGGCGCGCGCGCGGCGGCTATCCGGAACCGGGCGATCCGCTTTCCGGCGGCGCGTTCGCCGGGCCGTACGACCAGGTGCCGTCCGCGCGGGCGGTGAGCACGTTGCCCGAGCGCCGGTCGTAGAGATGCCACTGTTCGTCGGCCGGGTCGTCGCCGTACGGCCAGGTCGTCAGCTTGCCGCCGAGGTCGAAGTCGAACGCCCACGAGCCCGGCTGGGCGCGCGGCGCGATCGATTGCAGGATCTGTCCGTCGAGACGTTGCGCGGCGGCGGCGATGTCGCCGGAGCGGGATTCGCTGTGCGCGAGTTCGAGACCGTCGAGCGCGATCGACCAGTGGCAGTAGCAGATCCACAGATGCCCGCTGCCGGCGACCGTCACGTGCCGCGACGCGAGCCTGTCCCGGGATGCCGCGGACAGGCCGGGCGAGCCGGCGAGCGGCTCCCTGACATGCAGCGCGGGCTGCCCGAATTCGAACGTGAGAAAGCTGCCCTGGCCTTTCGTCACCGACCAGGCCGGGGTGTCGCAGATGGCCGGCCAGATCCGGTCGAAGTCGGCGGCGTTCACGGCGTGCGTCTCGCGTCGGCGAAACCGGCCCGGGTGTCGTTCGCGGTGTCGTCATCGCCGGCGAGCAGATCGGACAGGTCGGCGGGCGACATGCGCCGCATCGCCCGCTCGACGTCGCGATCGTAGCGGCGATCGTTCGGGTCGAGATGCTTTTGAGCCTTGCGCCCGTAGCGTTTCACGAACACGCCGAGCGCGCCGGCCAGCCGGGATGTCCGGTTCCTGATGCTCATGCGGCGAGATTATCGGGCATGCGCGCGAATCGGGAATGGCCGCCGTGGCCGTGCTTGCCGCCGGCGGCAGCCGCTGCGTCGTGCCGGCTCAGGCCGGATACGCATCGTCGACTTTCAGGTTCGCGAGGCGGAACAGCGTGCGCAGCGTCTGCGGATGAATGTCGCGATGCGCGGCGAGCGACGTCAGCATGAAGTCGAGCACCTTCGCGTAGCGGAGCAGCACGAGGCAGCGCGCGAGATCGGGCGTGCGGCCGCGCATGTCCTCGGCGAGGTGGACCATTTCGGTCGACAGCGAGCGCGCCATCTCGAGTTCCATCTGCTGTTTTTCGGTCCAGTCGGGCAACGGCTGTTCGAGCAGTTTCGCGAGAAAGAGCTGGAACGACGTGTCGGACGAATTGGGCAGCGCATCCATGAAGGGCCTCGTTGCTTGCGCGAATCGTTCGGGCGTATCCGCTGGACGCGCCCGAGGGTGGGTTTGTGTCCGCGCGATGACCGGCGCGGCTGTCTCGCCCGAATGGAACGCAGGTTCCGTACCAGCTCGGCGGCGCGATTGTCGAGCAATGTCGAGCGACGGGGCGATGCAGGGCGGCGAGTCCCGCCGGTACTGGATCGTGGCGGCGATCGAGGAGGCCATCTACCTGCGCGGCGCGATGCATGTCGGGTGCGCGGGGCGGTCCGGCGAAGCGAAATGCTTCACGGATGTAACGTAACGCGGGGATAAATTGCGTCGCGCGTTCCATGGCGGGCCGACGAAACGGGCCGCCGCGCGCCTGCCGCCTGCGCCTGTCAGGCGTTCGGCCGGCCGGAGGCGGCGCTGCGGGATGGCCGCCGCGGCCGGCGAAAACCGGGGGCGAATGTGACGGGTGTTTCAAAACCGAGACGGATTCGCCCACGGCGAGCCGGCTGCACGACCTGTCCAACTGGCCCAGCGAATTGCCGGCCAATTGTCCATGGGCAGACGGCGCGCGTTTGCCAACAATGCGCTGATCATCCCTGCGAGGTTCGACATGAGCGTCCACGCATTTTTCTCGGCCAACCTGCTGTTGGCCTACACGGCCTATTTCATCGGGACGGCCAGCCCCGGGCCGAGCAATCTCGCGATCATGTCGGTCGCCGCGAACCAGGGCCGCAAGGCGGCGCTCGCGTTTGCGCTCGGCGTGATTTCAGGGTCGATGGTCTGGGCGACGGTGGCGGCGCTCGGCGTGTCGGCCGCGCTGCTGGCGTGGTCGAAGCTGCTGGTCGCGATCAAGATCTTCGGCGGGTTGTACCTGATGTGGCTGGCATTCAAGTCGGGGCGCACGGCATGGTCGGGCAAAGCGGCGACGTCGCTGAACGCAGCGGGCGAGCAACGGCTGTCGCGTTTCTACGTACGCGGCGCAATGCTGCACCTGACCAATCCGAAGGCGATCCTCGTGTGGGTGTCGATCGTCGCGCTGTCGTCGAATGGTGCGGGCGCGTCGCACGGCGCTGTCGTGCCGGGCTGCCTCGTGATCGGGTGCCTGGTGTTCGGCGGCTATGCGCTCGTGTTCTCGATGAACGGCGCGCGCCGGCTGTACGTGCGCGGCCGGCGCGCGATGGAAGCGTGTCTCGCCGTCGTGTTCGGCGTGGCGGGGATTCGGCTGCTGGTGTCGAACGTGTAGGGCATGCGACGGCCATGCGGGCGCACGGCCGGCGCAAGCGGCTCGCGGGTGAGCGAGCCGTGCCGCGCGGCCGCCGTACTCAGAAAATGAAGCCCGTGTTGATGAACTTCGACGTGTGATCCGACACGATCGAATCGAGCAGCTGCTTGCTGCTGTCGGTCTGCTTCGCCGCGACCATCGAGCGGATCGAGAACGCGCGCAGCGCGTCGCTCACCGACAGCGTGCCTTCCGCCGAATCCTTGCGGCCCGCGAACGGGAACACGTCCGGCCCGCGCTGGCACTGGCAGTTGAGGTTCACGCGGCACACCTGGTTCACGAGCGGATCGACGAGCGCGCCGATCTGCACCGGATCGGAGCCGAAGATGCTGACCTGCTGGCCGTGATCCGACGTCGTCACGTAGTCGAGCGCCGTCTCGACGTCGTCGAACGGCGCGACCGGAATGATCGGCCCGAACTGTTCCTCGCGGTACAGTTTCATCCCTTCCGACACCGGGTACACGACGGCCGGATAGAACAGCGTCTTGCTGAACTCGCCGCCCGAATGGTTGACGACCTGCGCGCCCCTGGCCTTCGCGTCGTCGATCGCGTCCGTCATGTAGGCCGTGCGATGCATCCCGGGCAGCGGCGTGATGCTGACACCCTTCTCCCACGGCATGCCGATCTTCAGCTGCTCGAGCGCGGCGGTGAAGCGCTTCAGGAATTCGTCGACGATCGAGCGGTGCACGAGCAGCATCTTCAGCGCGGTGCAGCGCTGCCCGTTGAACGACAGCGCGCCGAGCAGGCACTCCTTCACGGTGAGGTCGAGATCGGCGTCGGGCAGCACGATCGCCGCGTTTTTCGCGTCGAGGCCGAGGATCGCGCGCAGGCGGTGCGACTTCGGGTGCTGCTTCTTCAGGTGGTCGGCCACCTTGCTCGAGCCGATCAGCGCGAGCACGTTGATCTTGCCCGACGCGAGCATGTGCGGCACGACCACCGCGCCGGGCGCGTAGATCGTGTTGATCACGCCCTTCGGGAACGCGTCGCGGAACGCCTCGAGCAGCGGCTCGAACAGCAGCGTGCCGTATTGCGGCGGCTTGAACACCACGGTGTTGCCCATCAGCAGCGCGGGGATCAGCGTCGCGAACGTCTCGTTCAGCGGATAGTTGTACGGGCCCATGCACAGCACGACGCCGAGCGGCGTGCGGCGGATCTGGCCGATCGTGCCTTCCGCGATCACGAAGCGCGAGTTCGCGTTGTCGAGCTCCTTCAGCGCGTCGATCGTCTGCGTCATGTACGTGACGGTGCGGTCGAACTCCTTCTGCGAATCGGCGAGGCTCTTGCCGATCTCCCACATGATCAGGTTCACCACCAGCTCGCGCTGCGCGACCATCCGCTTGATGAAGTCCTGCATGCACGCGATGCGCTGCTCGACCTTCATCGTCGGCCACTCGCCGCGGCCCGAGTCGTATGCGCGCACCGCGGCGTCGAGCGCCGCGTCGCTTTCCGGCTCGCCCATCACGGGATAGCTGCCGATCTCGACCTGCTCGACGCTGCCGTCCGCCTGTCGCACACACACGGGCGACAGCACGGTCTTGGTCGCGCCGTCCCACGGGCGCAATTCGCCGTCGACGAGCGACACGCGCTGGTGGATCGGCGAAGCGAGCCGGTACTCGGCGGGAATGTCCTGAAAGGCGGGAAACAGCTGTTGCAGGGAAGCGGAATCGGGCATGACGGTCTCGTTTGACGGGGTGTCCGGGAAGGACGGGCGATGCGAATCCTGAGCTGAGCGATCCTCGATCCTGAATCGGCATGATGACGCGCGCACGACGAAGCGTCACGGGGAAACATGGCCGAATCAGCGAATGGAACCAGTTCCATTAAAAAGGAACGCCGGCATGAATGCAAGATTTGCCGAATCGTGCCGCATGCATTGAAAGCATCCGGAAAGACTGTTGCCGAATGCTTGGTATAACACGCCACAGGCACCCGCAAACGTTTCCCTGTGGCCGGATTGCGCGGATAATGGCTCGGCGCGGCGAAGAAAAAAATGAAGTGAACCTGAGAGCACACGGAGTGAAGAACAGAAGAAAATCCGCCGCACTGCCGATGCGAGGTCGGCTGCCCGGAGCGCCGGGTCGGGGTTGCCCGGTCCGGCGCGCACCGGACTTCGAATGCATGCCGTCTGCTTCGACGGATGCTTCGTGATCCTCTCCAGTCTATTCGTCGTCAAATCCCGAATCCCGCCTGGCACCCGGCCCTTCATCGCCCGATGGGGGAGATGGAATTCTTTCGTTTCAATTACGTTCTGGCCGCACAAAAGCTCGAAACGGAAAGGTGTTCGTCAGGAATACGGAGCGCCGGGCGCATGCACGTTGCGGGCAGGCGACACGTCGAAAAATTACTAAAAACACGAATCATTCTCGTTTAATATTTCGCTCCGTTACAAGTCGCGACAGAACGTCGCGGCTCGTTTCGAGCCGGTTCCGCCGGCCGGCAGCCACCCGCGCCGGCTGTGCGTCGGCCGGCGGATGCGACGGGGAGATCCCCCGCGCATCGTCTCCTTCACGGAACGCTTCGTCGGTCGATTCGCCGCGTGATGCGCGCGTCGGCCGGATGCGTTTTCGTTCGCCGTTTTTCCTTCAGCCCCTACGTTCACGATGAAACTCAACAAGAGCGCCTGCCATGCGCTTCTGATCGCCACGTCGCTGGCCGGCGCACGCACCTCGTTCGCGCAGGCGAGCGACACCGCGGCGACGCTGCCCGCGATCTCCGTCAATGCGGCTGCCGAGCATGCGTCGTACGACGGCGGCCACTCGCGCGCGGCGACCAAGACCGACATGTCGCTGATGGACGTGCCGCAGACGGTGAACGTCGTTCCGCACGCAGTGATCGAGGACCAGAACGCGACGTCGATGCAGGATGCGCTGCGCAACGTGCCGGGCATCGGTTTTTCGGTCGGCGACGGCCAGCGCGACCAGATCACGATCCGCGGCTTCAACAGCATCACGGACCAGTACGTCGACGGCATCCGCGACGACGCGCTGTACTACCGCGACCTGTCGAACGTCGATCGCGTCGAGGTGCTGAAGGGGCCGGCGGCCGTGCTGTACGGGCGCGGCTCGGCGGGCGGCATCGTGAATCGCGTGCTGAAGCGGCCGGAAGCGAACCCGGTGCGCGACGTGGGCGTGACGCTCGGCACGCGCGGCGAGCGGCGCGGCGAATTCGACCTCGGCTGGAACGCGAACGATGCGGCGCGTTTTCGCATGACCGGCGCGGCCGAGAACTCGAACAGTTTCCGCGACCAGTTCCAGCTCAACCGCCAGGCGATCGCGCCGTCCGCGCAGTTCAAGCTCGACCGCGACACGGTGCTGAACGTCGAATTCGACTACCTGCACGACCGCCGCACGTCCGACCAGGGCTTGCCCGCGTATCGCGGCCGGCCGGTCGATGTGCCGATCAACACGTATTACGGCTCGGCCGACGCGGCGAACAGCTCGTACAACGACATCTCCGCGAAGAGCGCGACGGTGTCGCTCGATCACCGCTTCAGCGATTCGCTGTCGTTTCACGGCGCGATCCGCGCGTACGACTTCTCGCTCGAACGCAAGAACTACGTGACGTACGAGCCGATCAAGACCGCCGCGCACCCGGTCGTGACGCTCGACCAGTCGACGCGCCAGCGCACCGACCACGGCATCGACGGCCTGTTCGAGCTCACGCAGAAGACCTCGCTGTTCGGCATGCGCCACGAGCTGCTGTACGGGCTCGAGCTGTCGCAGCAGCAGAAGTTCGACACGATCTACAGCGTGTCGAAGGTCGCGACCTACGATCTGTTCAATCCGCAGCAGGTGATCCTGCCCGGCGTGCCGACCGGCGCGCGGGCGAAGACGAACGCGTCGACCGTCATCGGGCTCGCGGGCGTCTATGCGCAGGACCTGATCTCGCTGACCGAGCACTGGAAGGTGCTCGCGGGGCTGCGTTTCGACTACCTGAACCAGATCCGCCACGACTACACGTCGTCGAACGTCAACCTCGACCGTACCGATCACGCGTGGAGCCCGCGCGTCGGCCTGATCTACGAACCGCTCGACTGGCTGACGCTGTACGGGTCGTTCAGCCAGTCGTTCTCGCCGCTCGCCGATACGCTGATCAGTGCCGGCGCGTTCGCGAACGGCGCCGCGCTGGCGCCGCAGAAGACCACCGCGTATGAAGTCGGCTCGCGCTTCGACCTCGGCGGCAAGGCGACGGCGAGCGTCACGCTGTTCGACATGCGCCAGACCGACCAGCAGATCGGCGACCCGAACAATCCCGGCTACGCGCTGCCGATCGGTACGCAGCACGTGCACGGGATGGAGCTGGGCTTCACCGGCGAGATCGCGCCGAAGTGGTCGGTATATGCGGGTTACGCGTACCTGAACGGGACGGTCGACGGCTCGGCGCAATCGACGGCAGCGGGCGTCACGGTGGCGAGCAACACGCCCGGGCTGATGCCGCGCCACAGCGCGAACCTGTGGATCAAGCGCGAGCTGCCGTACGGCTTCTATGCGGCGGCCGGCATGCAGTTCCAGTCGGCGCGTTATACGTCGGCGAGCGATCTCGTCACGCTGCCGTCGTTCACCACGTTCAATCTCGGTGCCGGCTATCGCAGCAAGAAGGTCGACGTGACGCTCACGCTCGACAACCTGTTCGATCGTCGCTACTTCATTGCCGCGCACGGCAATGCCGACCTGTACAACATGCCCGGCGACCCGCGCACGCTCACCGCGACGGTGAAGTGGCATATGTGACGCTCGTCACGCGCATCACGCGGGCGTTGCGCGACAATGCGGGTCATCGTCACGATGGCCCGCCTTTCGCTCCCCATGATCCGCCAAGCGCTTGATGTATCGAACCTGACCGGCCGCGCCCGCACGTTGTGCGCCGTATTGTTGCTGGCGTGCGGCCCGGCCGCGGCGGGCGAGCAGCCGATCCTGGCCGATGCCGAGCCGGAATGCCATGCCGTGCATGTCGACCGGACGATCACGCTGTCGGGGCGTTACGCGGTCGATTACGACGATGAAGCGATCGGGCCGGACGTGTGGTTCGAGGACGACGATGCGTCGGCGATGCGCTTGCCCGACCGCTCGCAACGTGCGGGCATGATCGTTTTCACGAACCAGGACGTTGCGCGGCGCGGGCTGCGGCTGCCCGCCGCGCAGCCGCACGGCGTTTGCCTGCTCGACGGGCGCGCGACGCTCGTGATCCGCAATCTGTATACCGCGTGCCCGGGGCTGGAAACGCCCGATAGCGCGCGGCTGGTGAAAGTCGTCAAGGCCAGCGTGCCGGCGCGGCATGCCTGCAACGCCACCGCACGCTGACGCAATCGCGCTGCTACTCGACGTCCTCGTCATCCTCCAGATCGGCATCCTCCTCCACGCGCTCCGGCGCCGCATACGCGCTCGCCTGCTCGAGCAGCCAGCCGCGAAACAGCTCCAGCGGCTTGCTGTGGCTGAACTCCGTCGGATACACGAGGTAGTACGCGGAATCGCCGACCGTCGCCGCGTCGCACGGCACGACCAGGCCGAGCTGCTGCAACTGTTCCTCGACGAAGAATTTCGGCACGAGCGCGACGCCGAGCCCGGCCGCCGCTGCGCTGATCAGCATCGTGTGCAGCTCGTAGCGCACGCCCTGCATCGTGCGGATGTCCTCGACGCCGTGTGTCTCGAACCACTGCGCCCACGCGCCGGGGCGCGTCGTCGAGTGCAGCAGCGGGTAGGCGAGCAGATCCTCGACGCGCTCGACGGGCCGGTCGAGCAGCGCGGGCGAGCAGATCGGCACGACTTCCTCGCCGAACAGGTAGTCGGACGACGTACCGGGCCAGGTCGGCTTGCCGTAGTGGATCGCGGCCTCGAAGTGCGTGTCCTCGAACGAGAACAGGTCGGTGCGGCTGCCCATGTTCACGCGCACGTCGGGCGTGCGGTCGTAGAAGCTCTTGATGCGCGGGATCAGCCAGTGCGACGCGAAGGTCGGCAGCACCGCCAGCTCCAGGTAGCCGCCGCCGCTGCCGTGCGCGATGATCGACAGCGTGTCGCGGTCGAGCGCCTCCAGCGCGCGGCGCACCTGCGTGCCGTAGAGCTTGCCGGCGCGCGTCAGCACGACGCGCTGCTTCACGCGTGCGAACAGCCGCACGCCGAGGCTGGCTTCCAGCGTCGCGATCTGGCGCGAGACCGCGCTTTCCGTCAGGAACAGCTCCTTGGCCGCGTGCGTGAAGCTCTCGTGGCGGGCGGCGGCTTCGAAAGCCACGAGCGCGCCCATGTTGGGGATCTTGAATTTGCGCATGATGTTCGATTCGTCTGACGGTCAGGCCCGCGCGGCGTCGGGCGGAAGGCGGGGCCGAGGAACGGCTGATAATTCCAAAAACTCATCACGTATCAATTTAATCTCGCTTTACGCCCGGCTGCAACCCTTTGAATAATGCTCCCCACGCAAGGTCAGGCGCCCGCTGGGCAGCCGGCCGACGAGTTGCCGGCACGTTTGCCGGCGGTCCCCCGAGACGAGAATCCTGATGCGCAATCCGAATATCGAGAGCTTGCTGACGAAGCTGCTGGGACAGGCGAAGACCGACGCCCTGTTCTCGACCCTGAACATGCCGGCCATCCTCGAAGAATGGGAGGACGGCGTCGTGACGCGCGCGGAAATCGCGCAGGCGATGAACATGGCGCTGTTCGAAGGGCTGCTCGAGCGTTCGGCGAACGGCCGCGCGTACACGGCCGACGCGATCGAAAGCGGCGGCTCGGTCTATTTCGACCACGGTGCGCTGCGCACGGTGCGCTGGCCGCACACGGGCGCGCTGCCGCCGGGCGAGGCCGCGTTCACGCGCATCCTGCGTCCGCTCGGCTTCCGCCTGAACGGTCGTTACCCGCTCGACAAGCTCGGCATGACGGGCCGCGCGTATGCGCATGAAGACGCGCCGGACGAAATCGCGCAGTTCTTCGTCAGCGAACTGCATCCGGAACGTTTCTCGAAGGAATTCCAGCAGGCCGTGACGAACGTCGTCAGCTCGTCGCGCGATCCGCTGTCGCCGGCGGCCGTCGCGCTGCTGTGGGAAGTCGAGCGCGAAGGCTGGCTGTCGCTCGACGCCGCGCACGCACTGCTGCCGGAGATCGTCGGTGCGTTCGCGCGCCAGCACGATGTGCCGAACGAACTCGATTACGAAACGCTGCTGCTGGAATCGGCGGAAATGGCGTGGATCGCGACCGAAGGCAACGCGTTCAACCATGCGACCGATCGTGTGGCCGACGTGTTCAAGCTGTCCGACGACGAGAAGGCGAAGGGCCGGCCGATGAAGCCGGAAGTCGAGCGCTCGCGCTCGGGCCGCGTGTTCCAGACCGCGTATCGTGCCGACACCGTCGAGCGCGAGTTCCGCACGCGCGACGGCGGCACGGTGAAGCGCAACGTGCCGGGCTCGTTCTACGAGTTCATCACGCGCAAGCGCACGTTCGACCAGGCGGCGCGCCGCTGGGTGACCGACCTGCGTTTCGATGCGGGCAACGCGCAGGGCATCTTCAAGATGACGGCGAACGCGGCGAAGTAACGAAGCGAAAGCGGGGTACGCCGCTTTCGGAAGCAATGAGCCGATCGGGCAGGGCGCAAGGGCGTCCTGCCCGATTTGCGTTGGGCGGCGGCCCGCGATGCAACGCAATACGCGCGATCGGGCGAATGCCGGATCGCGGCGTCACGGTCATCGATGTGGTTGGGGAAAGTGGAAAGCGGCAAAGCGGCCGGCCCATGCCGCGCCCCGTGCCGTCAGAACACGTGCGTGATCAGAAAGAACAGCACCAGCAGCCCGACCGGCACGCCGAGCAGCCAGGCGATCAGGTATTTGCCCATGTCGTAGGTCCTGGTGGCCGCGACGCCGTCGGCGCCGCGGCGGTTGCATGAATGTGCTGTCGCGTCACAGCTCGCGGTCGAATTCCTTCAACTGCTTCTCGGCCGCGTCGCGGGCGATCCCGTACCGTTCCTGGATCTTCCCGGCGAGATACTCGCGATTGCCGTCGGCGACGGCCAGATCGTCGTCGGTCAGCTTGCCCCACTTGGCCTTCAGCTTGCCGGTGAGCTGCTTCCACTGGCCCTTGATCTTGTCCTCGTTCATCGTGTGCTCCTTGTCGTGCAGGGATAAAAAGCGCGGCGGCGTGCCGCGCCGGGAGGTCAGGCCTTCGCCTTCAGGCCGGATGCGTCGACGTGCTTCACGCCCTTGACCGCGCGCGACACGGCGATCGCCTTCTTCACGGCGATCTTCGTCGGCAGCACGCCGGTCAGCGTGACGACGCCGTCGACGGTCTTCACGCTGATGTCGACGCTCTTCAGGCCGTCGGTGGCGGCCAGCTCGCCCTTCACCTTGGTCGTGATCCATGTGTCGGTGACGGGCTGGTTCGATTCGGTCTTCATGCCGTTGTCGGTGGATGCGTCCTGCGCAACTGCGTTCGTGAGCGGCGCGGCGCCGAGCAGGAAAGCCGCGCTGACGGCGAGCAGTGTCGAAAGGTGCGAGATTTTGTTCATTGATGTTCTCCTTCGATTGATGGGGTGAGTGGACCGATCGTCGAGCACGGATCGTGCCGCGCGTTACTCCCGCGTTACTCCATTACCCGGCGATCGGCGTGTCGTAGCCGGGCTCGCGCGGCGGCATGTCCGGGCGCGGCACGTCGGGCGGCAGCGGAACCGGCGGATCGGTACCGGGCGGCGGTTCGGGCGGGTTGTCCGGCGGCGGTTCGGGCCGCGTCGGATCGGGTGTCTGATGCAGCTTCATCGTGCTTCTCCTCTGCGGTTCGGATGGCAGCGCATGAGCGCCGATGCAGAACCAGCGTACCGGGTCGAACGTGCACGGGCATCGCGCAAATTCACCTGATCGGCTAGTGCGTTTGCACGGGGGTGTCGTGAAGGGGAGGTGGTGCGCTCGCGGGGGGCGGCGCGCGCAAAGCAGGCGCGGAGAATGCTTCCGGGATCGGCGGGATGCCGCACGGTGGCGGCACGCGGTGCGAATGTACTATGGCGATTAGTGCATCCGCGCCTGTCGCGCACGGATGCGGCGCGCGATCATCGCCACACGCGCCGGCCGGCGCGTGTCGACGAAGCGGCAACCGGGCCGGCGGTCATGCTGACGACATGGACAAGCATTCGATGAACGAACAGGTAAACGAACAGGTGCTGAAGTCGCATACCGACCGGCGCCAGCTGCACCAGATCATCGCGGGGCTCACCGAGGGCGTGATCCTGGTCGAACCCGACCAGCGGATCGTCTGGGCGAACGAGGCCGCGCTCGCGATGCACGGCGTGACCGAGCTGAAGGCGCTCGGCGAGACCGTCACCGATTACCGCGAGCGCTTCCGGCTGCGCTACCGGAACAACCATCCGGTGCGCGACGGCCACTATCCGATGGATCGCGTGATCGCGGGCGAGGAGTTCAGCGACGTGACGGTCGAAGTGGAATCGGCCGCCGACGAATCCGTGAGCTGGGTCCACCGCATCCGCAGCCTCGTGCTGACGAACGCGGCAGGCGAACCCGACTGCCTCGCGCTGGTGCTGCACGACGCGACCGAATGGGCGAGCGCCGAGGAGCGCTTCGAGCGCACCTTCAACGCGAACCCGGCGCCGGCCGTGATCTGCCGGCTCGACGACCTGCGCTACGTGAAGGTCAACCAGGGTTTTCTGGACATGACCGGCCACGCGCGCGACGACGTGCTCGGCCGTTCGGTGTACGAGCTCGACGTGCTCGAACAGGCCGAACGGCGCGAGCTCGCGATCGAGCGGCTCGGCGAAGGCGCAACGATTCCGCAGATGGAGGCCGTGCTGAAACTCGCGGACGGCAGCACGAAGGCCGTGGTCGTCGCCGGGCAGCCCATCGACATGAACGACGAGGCATGCATGCTGTTTACGTTCATGGATCTCGAGCCGCGCAAGCAGGCCGAGCGCGCGCTGCGGCAGAGCGAGGAACGCTTCGCGACGGCGTTCCGGATGGCGCCGGTCGCCACCGCGATCGTCACGGCCGACCGCTTCGAATTGCTCGACGTGAACGGCGCGTTCGCCGCGATGACGGGCCATGCGCAGGACGACCTGCTCGGCAAATCCGCGGAGGAAATCGGGTTGTGGGCCGAACGCGGCGCATGGCAGCGCATCGAAGGCCGGCTCGCGCGCGACGGCAGCGTGCGCAACGCCGACGTGCAGATTCGCACGCGCGATGGTGACGTGCGCGATTGCGTCGTGTCGGCCGACCCCGTCGCGATACACGGGCGCGACTGCCTGCTCGTCGCGCTGCTCGACATCAGCGATCGCAAGCGCACGGAGATGGAACTCGTGTACGCGATCGAAACGGCGATGCAGGATGCGTCGTGGTTCAGCCGCACGCTGATCGAGAAGCTGGCGAACGTGCGGCGTGCGAACGCGCCGGATGCGGGCGCGCAACTGTCGGACCTGACCGCGCGCGAGCGCGACGTGTTCGACCTGCTGTGCCACGGTCTCGCCGACAAGGAAATCGCCGGCCGCCTCGGGCTCGCGCCGAACACCGTGCGCAATCACGTCGCGACGATCTACGCGAAGCTCGACGTGCACAGCCGCGGCGAGGCGATCGTATGGGCGCGCGAACGCGGAATCGTCGGCGCGGCCGACGCGAACGGCACGCGCGGCGCGAAGGCGGGCGAGAACGGCAAGGACTGACGCCGTCGGTACGAATGCACCATGCGCGCTGGTGCATCCGCATCTGCCGCGCGCGGCGCCCGCTTGCGATCCTGTCCACTCGGCGGCGCGGCGCTGGCCGTCATGCCGCCGGTTCTCCCCAACCATCGCAGGAGACGACCATGGACAGGAATCGGATCGAAGGCAAGCTCAAGCAGGTCAAGGGTTCGGTCAAGGAAGCGCTCGGCAAGGTCACGGGCGACCGCAAGACGGAAGCGGAAGGCGTCGCCGAACAGCAGGCCGGCAAGCTTCAGGAGCAGGCCGGCGAGGCGGCGGATGCGGCGCGCAAGCAGACGGGCGCCGATCGGCACTGACCGATAACGCGGCGCCGCGGGCGTCGCGGTGGCCGCCCCGGGCCGTCATCGCAACGATGATGCGCTGCCGGCATGACCACGGCCGGCCTTGATGGACGGGCGCCGGCGCAGCTTCCCATGAAAACTGCCTGCCCGCGGTTCACGGCTGCGCGGGCCGCGGGCCGGCCGCGCATGCGGAACTTGATGACAAATCCTCACTACATAGTTCCGATATTTCGTTTGCTGCACGGGTATTGGCTACCCACAATCCATTCACCTCTTTCGCGATGAAAGGCTCTTCGGAGACGGAGCCGCGGCGATCGACCGGCCAGGTGCGTTGCACGACGCCCCGGTAGCGGACGAGACGACCGGCACGCGAGAGGGTGTCGACGCGCGGTGGTCGCGCGTTGCATCCCGGCCCCCAGAACAAGGATTGTCATGACGTTCCGCATTCGTTCGCTTTCCGGCGTCGCATTGACCGCCGCGATTCTCGCGCTCCAGACGGGCGCGGCCCACGCGCAGGAGACGGTCGTCAAGGTCGGCGTCGCTGGCCCGCTGACGGGGGGCGGCGCCGCCTACGGCAAGGACATCGAGAACGGCGTGCGCATGGCCGTCGACGAAGCGAATGCCGCGCATCCGACGGTGGGCGGCAAGCCCGTGAAGTTCGTCGTCGCGTCGCAGGACGACCAGAGCGATCCGCGCACCGGCGTGCAGGCCGCGCAGCAGCTCGCCGACGCGCAGGTGGCCGTCGTGATCGGCCACTTCAATTCGGGCACGACGCTGCCCGCGTCGAAGATCTACGCGAAGGCCGGCATTCCGATGATCACGCCGTCGGCGACCAATCCCGACATCACGCGTGCCGGGCTCGGCACCGTGTATCGCGTGATCGCGACCGATACGCAGAACGCCGGGAACGCGGGCGCCTATGCGGCGAGCGTGACCAAGGCGAAGCGCATCGCGATCATCGACGACCGCACCGCGTTCGGCCAGGGCGAAGCCGACGAATTCGAGAAGGCCGTGAAGGCGAACGGCGGCACGATCGTCGCGCGCGAATTCACGAACGACAAGGCGGTGGATTTCAGCGCGCAGCTCACGAAGATCAAGAGCACCAACGCCGATCTCGTGTTCTTCGGCGGCCTCGACGCGCAGGCTGCGATGCTCGTGAAACGCATGCGCCAGCTCGGCATCCGCGCACAGTTTCTCGCGGGCGGCGGTGTGATGAACGCGAACTTCATCAAGCTGGCCGGCAATGCGGCGGAAGGCGCGGCCGTGTGGGAATACGGGCAGCCGCTGTCGCGTCTCGCGAAGGGCAAGGCGTTCGAAACGAAATTCCGGCAGAAGTACGGTGTCGACATGCTCGCGTACGCGCCGTTCGCCTACGACGCGACGTGGATCGCGATCAACGCGATGCAGAAGGCGAACTCGACGAAGCCG
This sequence comes from Burkholderia sp. 22088, assembly GCF_052045915.1. Classification (NCBI taxonomy): domain Bacteria; kingdom Pseudomonadati; phylum Pseudomonadota; class Betaproteobacteria; order Burkholderiales; family Burkholderiaceae; genus Burkholderia; species Burkholderia sp. 22088. The sequence goes on along the minus strand of NZ_JBQEPY010000002.1, from coordinate 145,798 downwards.
GCCGATTTCAACGGCGCGCTGAAGGGCACGCGCTACGACGGCATCACGGGCACGATCGCGTTCACGAACACGGGCGACCTGAAGAGCCCGAGCTCGACGCTGTACGAGGTGAAGAACGCCGCGTGGCAGCCCGTCACGACGAAATCGGCGGATTGAACGCAACAGGCGCGCGCGGACTTTCGCGGCGCTGCCGGACGTGCTGAAATGCCATCGGCGATCGGTTGCGATCGCGGCGCACGCCGGTGCGGCAGCCGCACGAGTCCGCCCGCGCGACGCCGCGTGCGACGCGGCACGAACAACCCACGGGCGCGGCCGGGTGGCCGCGCCCTTCATGTGCAACTGGAGTCAGTCGTGAGTTCTCAAGTCGTCATCGTCGGCGGTGGTGTGATCGGCAGCTCGATCGCCTATTTCCTGCGCGCCACCGATCCCACGGTATCCGTAACCGTCATCGAGCGCGACCCCACCTATGCGAGATCGTCGTCGGCGTTGTCGGCCGCGTCGATTCGCCAGCAGTTCTCGACGCCGCTGTCGATCCAGATGTCGCTGTTCGGCATCGACTTCCTGCGCACGATCGGCGAACGGCTCGAAGTGGACGGCCACCAGCCGTCGATCGACCTGCACGAAGGCGGCTACCTGTTCCTCGCGACGCCGGCCGGCGACGCGACGCTGCGCGAGAACCATGCGCTGCAGACGAGCCTCGGCGCGGATATCCGGCTGATGGACCGCGATGCGCTGCGCGCGAAGTTTCCGTGGCTGAACGTCGACGATCTCGTCTCGGGCTCATATGGCGTGAGCGGCGAAGGCTGGTTCGACGGCTACGGGCTCGTGCAGGCATTGCGCAAGAAGGCGCAGGCGCTGGGCGCGCGCTACGTGCCGTCCGACGTGACCGCGGTGGTGCGCGACGGCCGCAAGGTGACGCATGTGGTCACGGCCGACGGCGAACGTTACGCGTGCGACACGCTCGTCAACGCGGCCGGTGCGTGGGCCCGCACGCTGTCGTCGATGATGGGCATCGACATCCCCGTCCATGCGCGGCGCCGCAGCATCTTCAACGTGTCGTCGCCTGCCAGGCTCACGGATTGCCCGCTGCTGATCGACCCGACCGGCGTGTATTTCCGGCCGGAAGGGCGCACGTACATCTGCGGGACGTCGCCGAGCCCGGATCGCGATCCGGACGACCTGCCGCTCGACGAAGTCGACCACGACCTGTTCGACGAGGTGATCTGGCCGACGCTCGCGAACCGCGTGCCGGAGTTCGAGGCGCTGCGCGTGGAAAACTGCTGGTCCGGGTACTACGAGTACAACGTGTTCGACCACAACGCGATCATCGGCTATCACCCGGACCTCGACAACGTCGTGTTCGCGAACGGCTACAGCGGCCACGGGTTGCAGCAAGGGCCGGCGACGGGGCGCGGGGTCAGCGAACTCATTCTGGGCGGGCGTTACGACACGCTCGACCTGTCGTCGCTCGGTTGGGCGCGGGTGCTGGAAAACCGGCCGATCGTCGAAAAGAACGTCGTGTAGCGCGGCGTGCCCCGCCCGGTGTGGTGGGCGGGATTCTCCTTGTGTCTCGACTCATTGGCCCGACCGTGTCGGGCCTTTTTTGTTGCGCGCGTCAGCCGGCGTCGTAGATCGCGTCGCGCAGATCGATCGTGTACTGGCCGTTCATCCCTTCGTAAAGCGTGTTCGACAGCGACACGACGGTGAGCCCGCGGGCGCGGTCGACGAACCACGAATGCCCGTAGACCCCGCCCCAGCGCCACGTGCCCACGGACTCCGGCGATGCCGCCGCGAGCGGGTCGCGCAATACGGAGAACCCGATGCCGAACCCCGCGCCGGGCAGGTCGGGCAATTCGAGGTTGCCGGTGTGGGCGCGGCCCATCTCGTCGACCAGGTCGGCCGGCAGCAGCGAGCCGCCACCCGCACGCAGCGTGTCCAGCAGGTTCAGCACGTCGCCGGCGGTGCCGACCATCCCGGCGCCGCCCGACGGGAAGGCATCCGCGTCGAGCGCGCGCGACGGCGAATACGTCACGCCGACGGTTCCGTCGAAGATCGGCACGGTTTCGTTTTCGGCGAGCCGGTGCGGTTGCGGCGTGTCGTTGACGTAGGGCGTCGCGAGTCGCGCGGGATCGCGTGCGACGAATCCCGTGTCGCGGGCGCCGAGCGGGCGGAGCACGAGCGTATCGATGGCGTCGGCGAGCGGCAGCCCGCTGACGGCCTCGATCAGCGCGCCGACCACGTCGATGGAAAGCGAATAGTTCCAGCCGGTTCCCGGCGCGAACTGCAGCGGCACGCTCGCGATCCTGCGCAGGTTTTCGGCGAGCGTGATCGATGCGGCATCGAGCCCGTCGGAGGCGCCCGCGCGCGCATAGGGGCCGGTCGCGTCGGCTTCCGTGAAGCGATAGCCGAGGCCGGCCGTATGCGTGAGCAGGTGGCGCACCCTGATCACCGGCACGCTGCCGTCGTGCAGCGCCGGGCGGAACCCGGGCAGCCAGCGCGTGACGTCGTCGTCGAGCGACAGCTTGTGTTGCGCGACGAGCGCCATCGCGGCCGTCGAGACGATCGGCTTCGTCACCGATGCGAGCCTGAACAGCGTGTCCTCGCGCATCGGCGTGCGCGCTTCGCGATCGGCGAACCCGGCCGCGCGGCGATAGACGAGTTCGCCGTCGCGTGCGATCAGGACGACCGCACCAACGAGGCGATGTGTTTCGAGTTGACGGGACAGTACCGCATCGACGCGCTCGGCGAGTGCGGGATCGGTCGACGGCTGCCGGGATGATGCGCGGTTGGGGATCATCGAAGACTCTGTCGTGAAAGGTGAGCCGACATGGTAGGCGGCATGCCAGGGAAGTGGCGTTTATCCATACGTCGAACAGGGCTTCGTGCGCCGCACCGGCCGACGCGGGCGGCCACGGGGCGGGGGATTCGACCGGGCGCCACGGCAGCCGCGTTGCGGTGCGTCATGCCGGACCTGCGCCGGGCAGCCGCCAAAATATGCCCCAAGCGGCGGGCGGCGTTCGTTAGAATCTGCTTTCGTCGAGGAAACAGCGCAATTGCATTGGGGCAGGGCGGTATCGCGTCACGGACACTGCCTGCCCGGAATCGATCGTTCATTTTTCACCGGAGGCGAGCATGCCAGGTTTACTTCCCGATGTTGACCGCGAGGGGCTCCTCGAATATTCGGTGGTGTACACCGATCGCTCGGTCAACCATATGTCGCAACGCTTTCAGGGCGTCATGCGCGACATCTCCGGCACACTGAAAAAAGTCTACAACGCGAAGTCGGTCGTGATCGTCCCGGGCAGCGGGACGTTCGGCATGGAAGCCGTCGCGCGGCAGTTTGCAACGAACAAGAAGTGCCTGGTCATCCGCAACGGCTGGTTCAGTTTCCGCTGGTCGCAGATTTTCGACATGGGCAGCATTCCGTCCGAAACGACGGTGCTGAAGGCGCGCCCGGTCGAAGCGGGGCGGCAGGCCGCGTATGCGCCGGCCCCGCTCGACGAAGTGGTCGCCGCGATCAGGGAACACAAGCCGGATCTGGTCTTTGCGCCGCATGTCGAAACCGCGTCCGGGATGATGCTGCCCGATGCGTATCTGCGCGCGGTGGCCGACGCCGTGCATGCGGTCGGCGGCATGTTCGTGCTGGATTGCATCGCGTCCGGCACGGTGTGGGTCGACATGCAGGCGAGCGGCGTGGACATCCTGATCAGCGCGCCGCAGAAGGGCTGGAGCGCGTCGCCGTGCTGCGCGATGGTCATGCTGAGCCCGCTCGCACGCGAGCGCATCGATGGCACGACCAGCACCAGCTTCGCGTGCGATCTCCGCAAGTGGCTGCAGATCATGGAAGCCTACGAGGGCGGCGGGTTCGCGTACCACGCGACGATGCCCACGGACAGCCTCACGACGCTGCGCGACGTGATGAAGGAAACCGAGGCATACGGGTTCGACAAGGTGAAGGCGGAGCAGCTCGAGCTCGGCAAGCGCATTCGCGCGCTGCTGGCCGACAAGGGTTTCCGGAGCGTGGCGGCTGAGGGCTTCGAGGCGCCGGGCGTCGTGGTCAGCTACACGGACGACGACGGGATTCGATCGGGGAAGAAGTTCGCCGACGTGGGCTTGCAGATCGCGGCCGGCGTGCCGCTGCAATGCGACGAGCCGGAGGATTTCAAGACCTTCCGTCTGGGGTTGTTCGGTTTGGACAAACTGCATGATGTCGACGGTGCGGTTGCGCGGTTTGCCGACGCGCTGGAGCGGATTCTCTAAGCCGCTTGGCGGACCTGGGCGAGGCCGTGGGCGGTGGGTGGTGAGTGGTTGTCCCCGCGGCCTGCTGCCTCGCCCGATTCGTCGTCATGGTCTCGTTTGATGCGCGCGCTCGGGCTCCGGGTTCGACGGACTCATCCGCAGCGGGGCCGATCCATCCGCCTGTACGGCTTACCTGAAAGGCTCGCATGGCATACATCGTTCGACACGAAGTTCCGCCGGTATCCGTCTACATCGACATTCGTCTTGCCGCAGGGTTGAGCAGGAAGTCGGAGCAGGCCGCGACGATCGGGTTGAAGAACGGGCTCTTCAGCGTCGTGGCTTACTGCGACGGTGTGCCGGTCGGAATCGGCAGGGTCATCGGCGACGGCGGCTGCTTCTTCGAGATCGTGGACATCGCGGTGTTGCCCGCTCACCAGAAGAAAGGCGTAGGTGACCTGATCATGCGGGCGCTGATGGGCTACGTTCACGAGAATGCGCCGCCGACCGCGTATGTCAGCCTGATGGCCGATCACGGCACACCGAAGTTCTACGAACGCTATGGTTTTCAGCCGTCGTCGCTGCCGGAGAAGGCGGGGATGTTCCTGCGGATTGCGTAGCGTGCGGGCGGCCGATCATCGCGGGTGATCGCTGGCCGTCGACCGTGCCGGAAGCGGCAGACGTGCGCGCTCACCGCCGCTCACCGCCGCTCACCGCCGCTCATCGTCGCTCATCGTCGCTCATCGTGGCGACGGTCCGGTCTTCCTTGAGTTTGTCGACACGCTTTTGCACTGAGCGCGCCTGCTTCTCGTTGTCATGCTCACGGCCCCAGGCGGCGACGCGTTTGCCGCCGATGGCGGGCCGGTCAATTTCATTTTGTTCGGCGGCACGGCGCACCTGCGCCGCCGCGTCGGCATCGACGATCCGAATGAACCACCGGCCGGCTGGCGCCGTGCGTTCGGCAATACCCAGCGATACGCAGCAATGCGCAGCCGGGCTCGACTTTGTCGTTCGCGAGCGGCAGGCCGCTGTCCCGCACGGCCACCGTGGCTTTCGTTGCGCTGACAACGACCTCGGCGGAACAAGCCGGCACGACGCCGGCAGCAGAAGCATTCAGTGACCGCAATCAACGAAATCCGGAAGTTGGATTGCGTTGCTGGCGTGCAGCATCGAAACCGCTCGGGGTTGGTCGCCAGTTGAAGCCAATTTTGCCCTGGCAATGCACGCCAATCCCGCTCCATTCGCCGCAATCAATTCGCCAGGATTGGCAATATCGGACTCGTCGGCCAATCGCTGATTAATATGCGTGGCGACTTAGTGGAAGACGAAAAATATATTGGACGTCACGAAATGGATGTTGCATTGTTCACGCATTCGATGCGATCGCAGAAAATGAGCTGAGCGGTGTAGCGCCGCACGAGCAGAGAACGTCATATGCGATTGCGGTCGTGGCTCCTGTTCCCGGAGTCGTGGCCTGGACGATCCGCGGCGTGCGCGACGCATGTGCGCGCGCGTGTGCAGGATCGGCGCAACAGACAAAGAAAAGCGGCGAAAAGGACCTGAGAAGATGAAGGAGACGCGACGGACGCGGGCGGCATTCCGGATCGGGCGCAAACCCGACCCGGCTTCGCCGCTACGCCCAGATCGAGATCTGTTCGACCGACAACGCGGTCGCGACGGCAGGGCGGCGGAGCATGCGCTCCGTATGCGCGGCCCAATGTTCGAACCCGCGCATGTCGAGCTTCAGCATGTTCCCCCATTTGAAAAATATCAGCAGCATCGGATCGACGATCGAGTAGTGCTCGCCGAGCGCCCAGTCGCGCGCCGCGAGCCGTTCGTCAATCTGCGCATACGCGGCGAGGATGCCCGCGCGGCCTTTCGCGCGAATGCCGTCGTGCGCAGCCGGGTCTTCGCTGAAACGCGACGGATGGAAGTTGAGCGCGACCGTTCCGGGCAACACTGACGCCAGCCAGTTCATCCACTCGACGGCACGTGCGAGGCCCATCGCGGTATCGGGCACGAGCCGCGCCTGCGGAAAGCGCAGCGCGAGATAGAGCAGGATCGCCGACGACTCCGTCAGCACTTCGTCGCCGGTGTGCAGTACGGGCACCTTGCCTTTCGGGTTGAGCTGCCGGAATTCGGCGCTCTGCGTCGCACCGTCCTTGATCGAGACGAGTGCGAGTTCGAATGGTTCGCCCAGCTCGCGCAAGATGACGTGCGGTGCAAACGAAAGATGGCCGGGGCAGTAGAACAGCGTATGAGTTGTCATATTGATTAAGTCTCCTATTTATCTCTGGTGGAGATGCTGACCGGGTTTGTCGTGTCGACGCGTCGCATGGTGCATGACGCCCGATCGAAAGTCAAAAGCGAAGGGCGATGTGAAGGATCTTGCGGTTCGGTGAAGACGAAGCCGGCCAGTGCGATGCGCGCGGGCCGGGATGAACGTGCGTTTCTGGAGCGTGATCGTGATGCGGATGATGAGCCTCGACGAATTGATCGACAGCGTGAAGACGTTTCTGGCCGGGATCGACCCGGGCGCGCCGGCGCGCGTGACCGCGCAGACGAACCTGCTCGACGCCAACCTGCTCGATTCGCTGTCGCTTGTGCACTTCGTGCTGTTCATCGAGCAGACGCTCAGGATCGACATCCCGATCGGTGACTTCGTGCTCGACTCGATCGCGTCGGTCGCGGCGATCTACGACCACTACGTGCTGGGCACGTCGCATGCCGCGAGCGCGTCGCGATGACGCCGGACGACCTGCTTCGTGACGAGCCGTTCGCGTATTTCGCATACGGCTCGTGCATGAACCTCGCGAGCCTGTCGACGTCGCTCGGCTGCGACGCGGCGACGTACTTCGCGGGCGCGGCGCGCCTCGACGGCCATCGCCTCGCGTTCAATTACGCGTCGCTCAACGAGCCGGTCTGCTGCGCGAACATCGAGCCGGCTGCCGGTGCGATCGTCGAGGGCGCGCTGTACCGGCTGCCGATGCGCGTGCTCGACGCGCTCGAGCGTCGCGAAGGCGTGCATCTCGGCCGCTACGTCCGCTACGCGGTCGAGGTGCTGGCGCCCGGCGGGCGGCGCGTACATGCGCTGACATATCGCGGTGCGGTCACGCTCGATTGCGACGCCGCGCCGAGCGCGCGCTACCGCGACCTGCTGGTTCGCGGGCTGGCCGACGCGGGCGTGTCGGCGGCGTATCGCGACCGCACGGTCGCCTACATGGCGGGGCTGCGCGATCGGCCGCCGCGTGCGGCATGACGGAATCAAGGCATCGTGCGCTCCACAAGAGCGCCCGATCCAGCGGTGCGTTCGCGACTTCGAACGTCGACGAGCGTTTTAAAGGCGCCCTAAGCGGGCATGTGAGCAAAAGGTTGAACATGAACAAGGCTTTCGACCATCCGCGCGTTTTGCGCATCTTGCGCGTTGCCTGCGACGCAGCGCCCGGGCACAACGACGTACAACGAGCCCCCGGAACCGCGGCAACGCCACGAACGGACCTCGCGAGGCCGATGCGCACCTGATCCGCGCCCGCGAGCCGGATCGACACCCGCCCGGCGTGCCGCACACATGCGTGCGGCACGCGGCACCCCGCATGCGAGAACGAGCCGACCGGAGGAGGACGGCTCGCCGCCTTGTGCGCCGGATCGCGGGTGCCGCCGTCGGGCGACGCGTGCAGGACGCCGTGCGCAACGAATGACAATCGATCGCAAACAAGGAAAAAATCATGGAGACGCTCGTATCGACCGTATTGCCCGCAGCGCGGGTGTCGGAAGACGCCGCCTATCGCAAGGTCGCGTGGCGGCTGATGCCGTTGCTGCTGTTCTGTTACCTGGTGTCGTATCTCGACCGCGTGAACGTGGGCTTCGCGAAGCTGCAGATGGCGGGCGATCTCGGGCTGTCCGACGCGGCCTACGGGCTCGGCGCCGGCATCTTCTTCTTCGGCTATTTCATCTTCGAGGTGCCGAGCAACCTGATCCTCCACCGCATCGGCGCACGCGTCTGGATCGCGCGAATCATGGTGACGTGGGGCGCGGTGTCCGCGCTGACGATGTTCGTCACGACGCCGACGGCGTTCTACGCGATGCGGTTCCTGCTCGGCGCCGCCGAGGCCGGCTTCTTCCCGGGCGTGATCCTGTACCTGACCTACTGGTATCCGGCCCATCGGCGGGGGCGGATCACGACGGTGTTCATGACGGCCGTCGCGCTGTCGGGCGTCGTCGGCGGCCCGATTTCCGGCTACATCCTGAAGGCGTTCGACGGCATCAACGGGTGGCACGGCTGGCAGTGGCTGTATCTGCTCGAAGGGCTGCCGTCGATCGTCGCGGGATTGCTCGTCTACGCGCTGCTCGACGACCGGATCGCGCAGGCGAAGTGGCTGAACGACGAGGAGCGCGCGCTGCTCGAACGCAACGTGAATGCCGAGGACGCGGTCAAGTCTCACCTGTCGCTCGGGGCGGTGCTCGCGAATCCGCGCGTGTGGCTGATGTGCGCGATCTACTTCTCGTTCGTGATTGGCCTGTACGGCGTCGGCTTCTGGCTGCCGACGCTCATCCATGCGACGGGCGTGGCCGATCCGCTGACGATCGGGTTGCTGTCGACGGTGCCGTATGCGCTTGCGGTGGTCGCGATGATCGCGATCGCACGCAGCTCGGATCGCCTTCGCGAGCGCCGCTGGCACCTCGCGGTGCCCGGTGCGATGGGCACGGTGGGGCTCGTGCTCGCGGTCGGCTGGGCGCATCAGACGGGGCTTGCGATCGCGGCGCTGACGCTCGCGACGATGGGCATCCTCACCGCGATCCCGCTGTTCTGGAGCCTGCCGACCGCGTTCCTCGGCGGCACCGCGGCCGCCGCCGGGATCGCGATGATCAATTCCGTCGGCAATCTCGCAGGCTTCCTCGGCCCTTACCTGATGGGGCTGCTCAAGCAACTGACCGCATCGAACGACGCGGGCCTCTACATGATGGCCGGCTGCATGGCGCTGGGCGGACTGCTCGCGCTGTCGCTGCCGAAAGCGCTGGTGAACCGGTAGCGATGCGCGGCTTTTCCCCCATGCACGGAGACAGGACATGATCCACAACGAACCCGCACTGTTCCCCGACCAGTCGATGGGCGCCTCGCCGCAGCGCTTTCGCGACGCGATGTGCCGCGTGGCGTCGGCCGTTCACGTACTCACGAGCGACGGGCCTGCCGGGCGCTGCGGCATGACGGCGACCGCCGTGCTGTCGGTGTCCGATGCACCGCCGACGGTGCTCGTGTCCGTCAATCGCGGCAGCGTATCGGCGCAGCGGCTGATCGCGAACGAGGTGTTCTGCGTGAACACGCTCGGCGCCGCCGACCGGTTTCTCGCCGACGTGTTCGCGGGCCGGACCGCGCACGAGCGCGACGCGCGCTTCACGGTGGGCGAGTGGGGCGAGCTTGCGACACGCGCGCCGGTGCTGGCGAGCGCGCGCATCGCGCTCGACTGCCGGCTCGTCGCGTCGATGAGCGCGGCGACGCATGAGCTGCTGGTCGGCGAAGTGGTGGCGCTGCATTGTGCGGCGCCCGACGACGACACGCTCGTCTATCTGCAGCGGGAGTTCCGCGTCGTGTGACGACGCGTGCCGACAGGATGACCGACATGAAACGCGAAATCGTACTAGCCACCAATCGCTGCCGCGGCGAGATCCTCGCCGGCGGTTTTCGCACCGACGTCGCGCGCATCGCGCAGTGCGCACGCACGCATCTCGGCGACTACGCCGACAACCCGCATGTGCGCGCGCTGCTCGTGGCGCTGGAGAACCGCTGCCTCGCATCGGGGCGCCTGCTCGATCTCACGTACTCGGTGGACCCGAGCTTCATCCTCGGGTTCTTCGACGTGCCCTACAACGCCGACGCGTTCCTCGAGGCGGCCGCGATTGCGCCCGTGCCGATTCCGCCGAGCGTGCTCGCGATCGCGCCGGACGGCAACGCGCTGCCGGTGCAGATCCGCATGTGCACGGACGGCTTTCTCAATCCGCTCGCGGTCGCGGTATTCGGCGAGAACTTCATCGACGCCGACCTGCGCGCGTATCACAAGGCGTACTACTTCATCGACAAGTTCGTCGAGCGCTTCAAGCGCCATACGCGCCCGGCAATCGAAGCGAACTGGTCGCCCACCGCGTTCCCGGATCTGCTCGCGGCGGACGACGAGCTGCTGACGCAGGCGAGCGCGATCTGGGTCCACCTGCACGAGTACCACCATCGCACGGGCTTCCTGCCGATCCCGGAGTACCTCGATGCGAAGAGCACGCGCAACGGTGCGGGCGCGGAGGAGTTGCGGGTCGACATCCTGTCGATCCTCGCGCTGTTCCGGCTGCGCTCGGACGACCGCGTGCTGCGCGCTTCGATCCAGTACATCCTGGCCGAGCGCCTGATCCGCTACCCGCTTCAGGCGCCGCCGCTCGACAACTACGACGCGCGCTCGTCGGTCGCGCTGTTTCATTACCTGTCCCGTCACGGCGTGATCGCGCAGCGTGGCGGCTCACTCTATTTCGAAGGGGGCTACGAACGCCTGACCCAGGCGCTCAGGTCCATCGTGATCAAGCTGACGGCGCTCGAATACAAGCTCAGCGTGTCGTCCGATCTCGACCGGAGAAAGATCCTGTCGTTCGTGCTGCCGACGCTCGCGAAGAACGACAACAACTGGGGCGCGGCCGGCAGGCCGCATTGACGGAAGCCCGCCGCCCGCCCCATTTCGCAACGAATCAACCGAGGATCACGATGCCCACCTATCGTTCACGCACTTCCACGCACGGCCGCAACATGGCGGGCGCGCGCAGCCTGTGGCGCGCCACCGGGATGACCGACGCCGATTTCGACAAGCCGATCATCGCGGTTGTCAATTCGTTCACGCAGTTCGTGCCCGGTCACGTGCACCTGAAGGATCTCGGCCAGCTGGTCGCGCGCGAGATCGAAGCGGCCGGCGCGGTCGCGAAGGAGTTCAACACGATCGCGATCGACGACGGCATCGCGATGGGCCACGACGGCATGCTGTACAGCCTGCCGTCGCGCGAGCTGATCGCCGACAGCGTCGAGTACATGGTCAACGCGCACTGCGCGGACGCGATGGTCTGCATCTCGAACTGCGACAAGATCACGCCGGGGATGCTGATGGCCGCGATGCGCCTGAACATCCCGGTGATCTTCGTGTCGGGCGGCCCGATGGAATCCGGCAAGCTGACGTTCCGCGGCAAGCGCCGCGCGTTCGACCTGATCGACGCAATGGTGGTGGCGGCTGACTCCCAGGTGACGGACGACGAGGTGCGCGCGGTCGAGAACGTCGCGTGCCCGACCTGCGGCTCGTGTTCCGGGATGTTTACCGCGAACTCGATGAACTGCCTCGCCGAGGCGCTCGGGCTCGCGCTGCCCGGCAACGGCTCGGTGCTTGCGACGCATGCCGAGCGCAAGCGCCTGTTCATCGAAGCCGGGCGCACGATCGTCGATCTCGCGCGCCGCTACTACGAGCAGGACGACGCGAGCGTGCTGCCGCGCTCGATCGCGACGCGCGATGCGTTCGAGAATGCGATGACGCTCGACATCGCGATGGGCGGCTCGACCAATACGGTATTGCACCTGCTCGCCGCCGCGCACGAAGGCGAGGTGCACTTCACGATGGCCGACATCGACCGGCTGTCGCGCCGCGTGCCGGTGCTGTGCAAGGTCGCGCCGTCGGTGCAGGACGTCCACATGGAGGACGTGCACCGGGCCGGCGGCGTGATCGGGATCATGGGCGAACTCGATCGCGCGGGGCTGCTGAACACGACGCTGCCGACCGTCCATGCGCCGAGCGTCGCGCACGTGCTCGCGCGCTGGGACGTGATGCGCAATCGCGTCGATTCGGTGTCGCGCTTCTATCGCGCGGCGCCCGGCGGCGTGCGCACGCACGTCGCGTTCAGCCAGGACAACCGCTACGACGAACTCGATCTCGACCGCGCGAACGGCTGCATCCGCGATGCCGAGCACGCGTTCTCGCGCGACGGCGGGCTCGCGGTGCTGTTCGGCAACATCGCGCGCGACGGCTGCATCGTGAAGACCGCGGGCGTCGACGGCGGGATGCTGAAGTTCACCGGCACCGCGCGCGTGTTCGAAGGGCAGGAGGAGGCGGTCGAAGGCATCCTCGGCGGTGCGGTCGGCCCGGGCGACATCGTGATCGTCCGCTACGAGGGGCCGCGGGGCGGCCCGGGCATGCAGGAGATGCTCTATCCGACCAGCTACCTGAAATCGAAGGGGCTCGCGAAGCAGTGCGCGCTGATCACCGACGGTCGCTTCTCCGGCGGCTCGTCGGGGCTGTCGATCGGGCACGTATCGCCCGAGGCGGCGGAGGGCGGCGAGATCGGGCTGCTCGAGAACGGCGACGCGATCGAGATCGACATCCCGAACCGCTCGATCAACGTCCTCGTATCCGACGACGAACTGCGGCGCCGCCGCGCGGCGATGGAGGAGCGCGGCGCGCGCGCGTGGCAGCCCGAGAAGCGGCAACGCCGCGTGTCGGGCGCGCTGCGCGCATACGCGGCGATGACGACGAGCGCGGCGCGCGGCGCCGTGCGGATCGTGAAGGGCTGACCGTGCGGCCCGCCCCGAACCATCCGGCGGCCGATGCGCAGGTCGACACCGTGCTCGTCACGGGCGGCCGCGCGCCGGCTACGCATCACGGCTTCGTCAACCCGCCGGTGTATCGCGGCTCGACGGTGCTCGCGCCGAGCGTGGCCGACCTGCTCGGCTACACGCAGCCGTATGTGTACGGCCGGCGCGGCACGCCGACCACGGCCGCGCTGCAGGACGCGGTGCGCGCGCTCGATCACGGCGCGGGTGTCGTGCTGTGCCCGTCGGGGCTTGCCGCGATCACGACCGCGCTGTCGTCGTGCCTGTCGGCCGGCGACCATCTGCTGATGACGGATGCGGTGTACAAGCCCGCGCGCCAGCTGTGCGACGGCGTGCTGCGGCGCGCGGGCATCGAGACGACCTACTTCGATCCGCTCGCGTCGGTTGACGCGCTCGCCGCGCTGATCCGGCCGAACACGCGTGCGCTGTATCTCGAAGCGCCCGCGTCGCAGAGCATGGAGCTGTGCGACGTGCCGGCGTTCGCCGCGCTCGCGCGCGACCGCGGGCTCGTGGTGCTGTTCGACAACACGTGGGCGACGCCGCTGTTCTTCGACGCGTTCGCGCACGGCGCCGATCTCGTGATCCAGGCCGGCACCAAGTACCTCGCCGGTCATGCGGACGTGATGATCGGCATGGTGTCGGCGTCCGCGCGCGCGCTGCCGGCGCTCGAACAGTATCAGCGCGACACGGGGCAGTGCGTCGGCTCGGACGACGCGTTTCTCACGCTGCGCGGCATCCGGACACTCGGCGTGCGGCTTCGCCAGCACCAGGCGAACGCGCTGCGCGTCGCGCGCTGGCTCGCCGCGCGTCCGGAAGTGCGGCGCGTGTGCTATCCGGCGCTCGAGGACGATCCCGGCCATGCGCTGTGGGTGCGCGACTTCGGCGGCGCGACGGGGCTGTTCTCCGTCGCGCTGCGCCCGGCGCCCGCGCAGGCCGTCGCCGCGCTGCTCGAGGGGCTCGCGTATTTCGGGCTCGGCTATTCATGGGGCGGCTATGAAAGCCTCGCGATGCCGTTCGACTGCAGTGCGTACCGCACCGCGTCGCACTGGGACCCGGGCGGCCCGTGCGTGCGCTTTCACATCGGGCTCGAAAACGCCGACGACCTGATCGGCGACCTCGAGGCCGGCTTCGCCCGCTTCAACGCCGCGCGCTGACGCCGACACGAGCAGCACGCGCGGCCCGCACGTTTCGCGCCGCATTCCAATGACGAGGAGCCCCGTATGACGAAGCAACTCTGCCTGGGTGGATTCATGCGCCCCATCTGCCTGCACACGGCGTGGTGGCGGCACCCGAGCGCGCCGACGCTCGCGAACTTCAACTGGCCGGTGATCCGGTCGCTCGCGCAGAAGCTCGAGCACGCGTGCTTCGACGCGGTCTTCACCGCCGACCACCTCGCGGTGATGCCGATGCCGCCGAATGCGCTCAAGCGCAGCGGCACGATCACGTCGTACGACCCGCTCGTGATGCTGTCGGCGATCGCCGCATGCACCGACCGCATCGGCCTGATCGCGACCGGCACGACGAGCTACGAGGATCCGTACCTGCTTGCGCGCCGCTTCGCGTCGCTCGACCACCTGAGCGGCGGCCGCGCGGGCTGGAACATCGTCACGACGGTGAACCCGGAGGCTGCGCTCAACTTCGGTCTCGAGACCGCGCTGCGCCACGCCGAACGCTACGAGCGCGCCGAGGAGTTCTTCGACGTCGTGACGGGGCTGTGGGACGGCTGGTCCGATCACGCGCTCGTGATGGACAAGGAGGCGGGGGTGTTCTCCGATCTCGACAAGATCCGGCCGCTCAACCACAAGGGCAAGTTCTTCTCGGTCAAGGGGCCGCTGAACATCGCGCGGCCCGTACAGGGCTGGCCGGTGATCGCGCTCGCCGGTGCGTCGGAGGAAGCGCGCGACATGGCCGCGCGTTCGGCCGATCTGGTGTTCGGCAACGCGCGCAGCATCGAGACGGGCCGTGCGTTCTATCGCGACGTGAAGTCGCGCGCGGTCGCGGCCGGGCGCAACCCCGATCACGTGAAGATCCTGCCCGCCAACCAGGTGTATGTCGGCCGCACGCGCGCGGAGGCGCTGGCGAAGAAGCGCTACATGGACGATCTCGTTCACGTGGACAGCAACATCCCGAACCTGTCGATCCGGCTCGGCGTCGACTGCTCGAAGTTCGATCCCGACAAGCCGTTGCCCGAGCTGCCGCACACGGAACAGGGGCAGGGCAACCAGCGCGAATGGGCGGCGCTCGCGCGCCGCGAGGGATTGACGGTGCGCGAGCTGGCGAAGCGGGCGGCCGAATCCGGCACCGGCGAGATGGTCGGCACCGCGTCCGAGATCGCCGACCAGATGGAGGAGTGGCTGATGACGGAGGCGTGCGACGGTTTCATCGTCGTGTTCTATACGGTGCCTGACGGCTACGACGACTTCGTGACGATGGTGGTGCCGGAGCTGCAGCGGCGCGGGCTGTTTCGCACCCGCTACGAAGGCACGACGCTGCGCGAACACATCGGCCTGCCGCGGCCGAAGAGCCCGCTCGACTGAGCGGCGCGTCGCCAGATTTCGTTCCGGGAGACCGCAATGACCCACGATTCACCCCGATCCACATGGATGACGACGCCGTACCGCCGCCGGCTCGGCGTGCTGAGCGACGCCGCACACCTGCCGCTGCTGGGCGACGGGTTATGCGGCGTCGAGCGCGAGACGCTGCGCGTCGATGCCGCCGGCCGGCTCGCGCTGACGCAACACCCGCACGCGCTCGGCGCGGCGCTCACGCACCCGTCGATCACGACCGACTACGCGGAGCCGCTGCTCGAATTCGTCACGCCGCCGCAGCACGACGCGGCCGACGTGATCGAGCGGCTCGACGAGCTGCACCGCTTCGCGTGCCGCGCGATCGGCGACGAGCTGCTGTGGAGCCAGTCGATGCCGTGCCCGCTCGACGACGACCGCCGCATTCCGATCGCGTGGTACGGCACGTCGAACATCGGCATCCTGAAGCACGTGTACCGGCGCGGGCTGGCGTTCCGCTACGGCAAGGCGATGCAGTGCATCGCCGGGATCCACTACAACTATTCGCTCGCCGATGCCGTGTGGCCGCTGCTGCGCGACGTGCGCGACGGATGCGAGCCGGCCGGCCGCGACGCGCGCGACATGCGCTCGGCAGGCTATCTCGCCCTGATCCGCAATTTCCATCGCTACGGCTGGCTGCTGCTGTATTTGTTCGGCGCGTCGCCGGCGCTGTGCGCGGGTTTCGTCGCCGGCGACCGGCACGGGCTCGACGCGTTCGATGCGCAGACGTTGTACCTGCCGTACGCGACGAGCTTGCGGATGAGCGACCTCGGCTACCAGAACCGGGTGCAGGGCGCGTTCGCGCCGTGCCTCGACAACCTGCCCGCGTACCTGGACGGCCTCGCGCGAGCCGTCGCGCAGCCGTGCCCCGAGTACCAGGCGATCGGCGCGAAGCGCGACGGAGAATGGCTGCAGCTCAGCACGCACTTGCTGCAGATGGAGAACGAGTTCTACTCGTCGATCCGCCCGAAGCGCACGGTGCGCAGCGGCGAGCGGCCGATCGATGCACTGCGCAGCCGCGGCGTCGAATACGTCGAGGTGCGCTGTCTCGACATCGATCCGTTCGCGCCGCACGGCGTCGCCGAGACGACGCTGCGCTTTGTCGACGCGTTCCTGCTGTTCTGCGCGCTCGACGACAGCCCCTGCCTCGCAGGTGCCGAGCAGGCCGTGTGCCGGCGCAACTTCGCGGCGGTCGCGCGGGAGGGGCGGCGCCCGGGGCTGGAGTTGCAGCGTGGCGGCGAGCGCGTCGCGCTGCGCACGTGGGCGCGCGAGTTGCTCGCGCGAATCAACGAGGCGGCCGGCGTGCTGGATCTGCAGCGCGGCGACACGCGCACGACCGCCGCGCTCGACGCGCAATACGCGAAGCTCGACGATCCGCAGGCGACGCCGTCGGCGCGCGTACTCGATGCACTGCACACGCTGCGCGACGATCCGGGCGGCGCGTGCTTCGCGTTCGGGATGCGGCAGACGCTCGCGCATACCGGGGCGTTCCGCGCGCGTCCGCTGCCGGCCGACGTGCAGGCGCGCTTCGACGCGATCGCGGCCGAATCGCTGAGCCGGCAGGCCGACCTGGAGCGCACGCAGATCGGCAACTTCGACGCGTTTCTCGCCGCGTATCACGCGGGAACGCTGAACCAGGAGTGCGGCGAGCCGACACATGGCGCGCACTGATACGGTCGCCGCCGTATCGAATCCATCTCACGGAGGACAGATGAGCAGTATCGCGGAAATGAAGACCGATCGCGGGTTCTCGGCGCGGGCGGCCGGCGCGGGCGCGTTGGCGTCGTTCGTCGGCTTTGCATCGACGTTCACGCTGATCGTGAATGCGCTGACGAACGTCGGTGCAACGCGCGCGCAGGCCGCGTCCGGCCTGATGGCCGTCTCGATCGTGATGGGGCTGGCCGGCATCGTGCTCAGCTACCGGACCCGGATGCCCGTCAGCGCTGCGTGGTCGACGCCCGGCGCCGCGCTGCTGCTCGGCCTGGGCGCCGTGAAGGGCGGCTATCCGGCCGCGGTCGGCGCGCTCGTGCTGACCGGCGTGCTGCTCACGCTGGCCGGGCTGTGGAAGCCGCTCGGCCGCGCGATCTCGAAGATTCCGCTGCCGATCGCCAACGCGATGCTCGCCGGGATCATCCTGAACCTCTGCGTCGCCCCGGTGCACGCACTCGAGCAGTATCCGCTGTACGTCGCGCCGATCCTGCTCGTCTGGGTCGTGATGATGCGGGTTCGCAAGATTCTCGCCGTGCCTTGCGCCGCGGTCGCGACGCTGATCGTGATCGCGTTCATCGCCAAGACGGGGGGCGTCGGCGCGACCGGGATGTTGCCGCACCTCGCGCTCGTCGGGCCCGTGTTCTCGGCATCGACGATGGTGAGCGTCGCGGTGCCGCTCTTCATCGTGACGATGGCGTCGCAGAACATCCCGGGCGTCGCGGTGCTCAACGTCAACGGCTACCGGCCCGAAGCGTCGCGGCTGTTCACGGCCACGGGGCTGTGCAGCCTGCTCGCGGCGCCTTTCGGCGCGCCGCCGATCGGGCTGGCCGCGATCACCGCCGCACTGTGCGCCGGCGAGGAGGCCGGCCCCGACGAATCGCGGCGCTACTGGGCCGGCATCGTCTGCGGTGCCGCGTACATCGTGTACGGGTTCGCGGCGAGCGCCGCGACGCTGTTCATCGCGGTCGCGCCGCCGGTCATCATCGAAGCGGTTGCCGGCCTCGCGCTGATGAACGCCCTCGGCGGCGCGCTGCTCAACGCATTCACCGACAAGGACGCGCGCGAGGCCGCGATCCTGACCTTCCTCGTGACGATGGCGGGCCATGCGTTTCTCGGCATCGGCGGCGCGTTCTGGGGCCTGCTGACCGGCATCGGGCTGACGTTCGTGCTGCGTCGCGAGAAGGGCCGGTGATGCCGCGCGACGACACGGCCCCCGCAGTTCTGCTATTCCCTCAAAAAACGGAGAAGAGATGCAGCACAACATCGTGAAAGTGACCGCGACGCCGGTGTTCGCGCGCGGCGACGCGGAGATCGCCGGCGTGCGGTTGTCCGGCAAGCTGTCGGGCGTCATCGTCGAAATCGAGACGTCGCAGGGCGTGGTCGGCCACGGCTTCACGGCGATCACCGACGAGGCGGTCGTGGCCGCGGCGATCGATCACGTCGCCGCACCCAACCTGGTCGGGATGAACGTCGTCGAGCGCGAGCGGATTCTCGACAAGCTGTACTGGCTGCTATGCCCGCGCGGGCAGACCGGCTATGCGGGGCACGTGATTTCCGCGATCGACATCGCGGTCTGGGATGCGATCGGCAAGATCGCCGGGCTGCCGGTATGGAAAATGCTCGGCGGCGCGCGTCCGGTCGTGCCGCTGTATACGACGTTCGGCTTCGCGTCGCTCGAGCGCCCGGAGCTGATACATGCCGCGCGTGCGCTCGTCGGCGCCGGACATCGCCGCATCAAGATGATCGTCGGCTATCACGCGCTTGCGCGCCGCGACGAAGGGCGCTCGCTCGATCAGGTCGTCGCGGACGACGTCGCGCGCGTGCGCGCGGTGCGCGATGCGGTGGGCGACGCCGCCGAGATTTACATCGACGCGAACTGCGGGCTCGACCACTATCACGCGCTGCGGCTTGCCGAGCGCGTGGCCGATTGCGACATCGGTTTCTTCGAGGAGCCGATCGCCGAGAACGACCCCGCGAAGCTCGCCGACCTGAGAAAGCGCGGCGGCATTCCGGTCGCCACCGGGCAAAGCGAGGGGCAGTTGTTCCGGTTCAGGGATTTCCTCGTGAACGACGCCGTCGATATCCTGCAGCCAAACGTGTGCGTGTGCGGCGGGTTCTCCATGGCGGCGCGCGCGGCCGCGCTCGCGCAGGCGTTCGGCGTGCCGATCGACAATGGCGGCACGTTCCCGTTCCACAACATGCATCTGCACGGCGGGCTCGCGAATGGCGGCTCGGTCGAGTGGCACGTCGTCGCGGTCGAGATCTGCCGGAACCTGTTTACCGGCCTGCCGGCCGAGCAGAACGGGACGCTGGCACTACCCGACACGCCGGGCCTCGGCTTCGGCATCAATCGCGATGGTGTCCGCGAATTCTCGTCGGGCCCGGGATCGCAGGGGCACGGCAAGGCGTGAGTGTCGGCCGGCGCGTCCGCCGGCGAGGACGCGCCGGCCGTGCGTCGACGGCTTCCCGCGCGTCGTCGCACGGCAAGTGGCCTGCCAATCCGCCCGGGCATGCCAAAGCGGATCTGCCTGCGGCCGGCATCATGCCGAGGCCAGTGTCCGCACGATATTGATGAAGCTGGCAAGGACGTGCCCGATATCGCCTTTGCGCCAGACGAGGCCGGTTTCGACGACGAACGAGCCGTGTGCGAGCGGGCGATAGACGACACCCGTACGCCGCAGATTGCGCAACGATTGCGGCACCAGGGCGACGCCCATGCCGGCGGACACAAGGCTGACGATCGTCTGCATCTGGATTGCTTCCTGGCCGATGTGCGGGACGACACCGACGTCGCTGTAGCACTCCATGATCGCGTCGTAAAACCTCGGGGCGAGACGACGCGGAAATATCACGAGCGGAAGGTCTGCCACTTCCTTCAGGTGAATCGGCACGTCGTCGGGTGCCGTCGACGCGGCGCTCGGCATCGCGAGCACGAGCGGCTCGCTCAGGAGCGGCAGATACGACAGCTCGGCCACGTAGCGTGGCGGCAACGGCGGAATGATCAGGCCCGCGTCGATGTGGCCCGCGACCAGCTCTTCGATTTGCACGTCGCTCGTCGCTTCAGTCAGTTGCAATCGCACCAGCGGATAGCGCATGCCGAATTCGCGCAGCAGCGAGGGCAGCAGCCCGTAATCGGCAATCGAGACGAACGCGAGCGACAATCTTCCGGTCTCGCCGAGGGCGAGGCTCTTTGCCAGCGCGGGAAGCTCCTCGGCTGCGGCAAGCAGTTTCAGCACCGTCGGAAGCAACGCCTCGCCGACTGCCGTGAGCGCGACCGCACGCTTCGTGCGTGCGAAGAGCTCGACGCCGAGTTCGCGTTCCAGGGAGCGTATTGCCTGCGACAGCGGCGGCTGGGTCATCGAGAGGCGTGCGGCCGCACGGCCGAAGTGCCGCTCCTCGGCAACGGCCGCGAAGTAATACCACTGGCGAAGATCCGGGGGGAAGTTGGGCATTCGTTCGACCTGAAGCGGCTGAATGGTGATGAATCATATATTGGACCAGCGGCCTGTGGCGCATCGGGAGCCGGTTCGTTCTTGTGTGTGCGGGACGCATGAGCCGATGGCCAGGGCGCCGCTGTATGCGACGCAAACGCCAGGAAAGCCAGCCGGCAATTGATGGACCGGCGACGTGGAGCATGCGGACGGAAGCTACCGCGTCAGGCAATACAACACATCGGGACAACCTTCCTCGTTCCTGCTTCCGTCGTTATATGCAATGGCAACGAAACCATGCCGCTCATAAAACGCGGCCGCATCGCGATTCATCTGGAACGTATAGAGCTGGAGCTTGCCAACCGTTTGAGACTTCACCGATTCCAGGAGGGAGGAACCGATCCCTTGCCGTTTGAATTCGGGGCACACGTACAACTGGTCGAGCCATGCCGTACCGTCAGTGATGACGTGTGCGGCCATGCCGATGATGCGATCCTCGTACATGGCAACGGTCACGTTGCCCGACGGGACAAGTACGTTGGCAATCCAGTCGCGGACGGCCGCTTCGGAGTGCGCGAGCGGCGCGTAGGATGCGAGCGCGTTGCGCGACCGCAGATACACGTCAGCCACCTCAGCGGCATCAGCCGCCACGGCTCGGCGCAAGATCAAGGGCATGGATCGGCTGCTCCGGAAAATTAATTGCGTGCACAACGATAGCAGCACGGAATCGAACTTCCAAGGTCGTGCAGCATGCTGCTGAAACTGCCGACATCGGAAGTCCGGCGCTGCTTGTCGAGTTTGCGCTACAGCGGTGAGATCGGGGTGCCGATTTGCTGCTTCATTCCGACATTCCCGTATCATCCGTCCGGTTCGCCGGGTCCCACGCGCCGGCGATTCCGCACACATGAAAGGACGAGCGATGAAGGTCGAAAGGCGCGGCCACGGTAAAGCGATCGGGCACGGCGAGGCGGCGGATCCGAAGCGGGCCGGCATCGCACCCGTCACAAAGAGTACCGACCCGCGCGACTACCAGCATGCACCGGCCATCGCGGCCGTCATGCCGAAAGCATTTCCCGACGGCTTCGTCGTCGCGGAGCATCGGCACACGCGCGCGCAACTTGTCTACACCACGACAGGCATCGCCGAAGTCATCGCCTGCCGGTCGCTGTGGATGATCCCGCCGCATCGCGCACTCTGGATTCCGCCCGACCTGCCGCACGCGATGCGCGCACACGGGCAACTCGAAATGCGCACCGCCTACGTCGACCCGCGAGCCTGCCGATCCGCGTACCCGAATCAGCCGGGCCTGGTCAACGTTTCGCCGCTGCTGCGCGAGTTGATCGTGCGTGCGTCGTCGTTCCCGGTCGAGGTCGATCCCGACGGACGCGACGCGCTCGTCATCCAGCTCATGCTCGCCGAAATCGAGTGGTCTCCCGAGCAACCGTTGCGGCTGCCGTCCGGCCGGGACCGGCGTCTTGCCCGGGTCTGCGACGCGATGCTCGCGAATCCGGCCGATCAGCGAACGCTGACGGAATGGGCCGACGAAGTCGGTGCGTCGAGCCGGACACTGGCCCGGCTGTTCACCGCCGAAACCGGGCTGTCGTTCAGCCAGTGGCGCCAGCAGGCCAGGATTTCGGCCGCGCGCCCGCTGCTGGCCTCGGGGCGCTCCGTGATCGCCGTCGCGGCCGAACTCGGCTACGAAACCACGAGCGCCTTCTCGACCGTGTTTCGCCGGTTTGCAGGCATGACGCCCAGCGCGTACGCGAAACTGTCCGATTCCGCGTAGCAAACGTCCTTCCGGAAAACGCGGAGTGCGGCGCGCACGCTTATCGTGTCGGTCATCGAATCCACCGACCGAACGAGGCAAGCCGACATGACGCGACACGACATCGAATTCCTGTCCGAAGCCGCCACGCTGCGAGGCTGGTACTACGAACCGGCGCAGCGCATCGCCGGTACGCAAGCGTATCCGGCCATCGTGATGGCGCACGGCTTCTCCGGCGTGAAGGAACAATATCTGGACCGCTACGCCGAGGTGTTTGCCGCCGGCGGTTTCGGCGTGCTGCTCTACGATCACCGGAATTTCGGCGCGAGCGACGGGTATCCGCGTCAGGAGATCGACCCCGTGCAGCAGAAGCGCGGCTATCGCGATGCGATCAGCTATCTGCTGACGCGCCCGGACGTCGATGCCGCACGCATCGGCATCTGGGGCACCAGCTACAGCGGCGGCCACGTGCTCGAAGTCGCGGCCATCGACCGGCGCGTCAAATGCGTGGTTTCGCAGGTGCCGACGATCAGCGGATATCAGTCGGCGTTGCGCCGCACGCGTTCCGATCTGGTGCCCGCGGCGCTGGCTCGCTTCGATGAAGATCGCAGGCAGCGATTCGCCGGCGGCGTGCCGGCGATGTTGCCGGCAGTCAGTGCGGACCCCGCGACAGCCTGCGCGATGGCGGGCGCGGATGCGTACCGGTTCTTCACCGAGTCGGCGGCGCGGTGTGCGCCGAACTGGAAAAACGAAGTGACGCTGCGCAGCGCCGAGATGTCGCGCGAGAACGAACCGGGCCAGTATGTCGACCGCATCTCGCCAACCCCGTTGCTGATGATCGTGGCCAACGAGGACCTGCTGACGCCGACCGACCTGTGCCTCAAGGCGTGGGAAAACGCGCTGGAGCCGAAGCGCCTGCTGCAGATCAAGGGCGGGCATTTCACGCCGTATATCGAGCATTTCGACGAAACGAGCCAGGCAGCGGTGGAGTGGTTCACGCTGCATCTGTCCGGCGCGCGCTGACCTGACCGGTTGCGGCGCGTGCGTGCGGTGTCCACGGCTTGCGCGAATGGCGATACCGCCAGCTTCGGTGGTGCCGGCGTTTGAGGGGAAGGCGGCAAGGCATTCCGAGGCGCGACTACATCCGTCGCCCGTCCGAAGCAACAC
The DNA here is from genome assembly GCF_052045915.1 of Burkholderia sp. 22088. Lineage (NCBI taxonomy): Bacteria > Pseudomonadati > Pseudomonadota > Betaproteobacteria > Burkholderiales > Burkholderiaceae > Burkholderia > Burkholderia sp. 22088. Next base: position 122,305 of record NZ_JBQEPY010000002.1, on the reverse strand, counting down.
CGGCGAACGGCACGCCGTAATGCCGCACGCGCTCGCGGATGAAGTGTCGCCTCTTGGCCCGCACACGGCGGCGGCCGATGCTTCGTTATATGGAGTAATAGCTGTAATGTGGCCTGAAATTTTCTTTCCGGCGACTCGGGCTAGACTGGTCTCGCCTTGATACCCCCCCAAGGTGTTGTGTGTTCTCGGCTTGGCCCGCGCTTTCAGGTGCGGGCCAATTTTTTCGGGCGGGCGCCCCCGGCCGTTCCGCTCCCGACCCTGCCGGCGGATGCGTCATCGGGCACCCCCGTTTCGCAGTAGCCATTCTTTCCGAACCCTTTCATGGAAGCCTGGCGATCGACAATCGGTCGCAATGTCGTATGCGATCGTCCGCTATTGCCCGGTCATGATGACGTCAGGCAGCTCGGTGTGACCGCTCGATGAGGGGTGAGCGGGATTCTCCTTGTATCTCGCTCGTTGGCCCGACCGTGTCGGGCTTTCTTTGTTCGAGGTCGGGCAGGTGTGCCACCGATCGCTGCATGTGGCAACATCGCGGTGATTTGCACATCCGATCCGGGTGCCGGCAGACCCATCCATCCGAAGGGGGAGTCATGTTTGACCATGTCAAATTCGGCGTGAGCGACTTTGCAGCCAGCAAGACGTTTTTCCTCAGCGCACTTGAACCGCTTGGCGTCGTGGTGGTGGGTGAGGGCGATCCGTCGTACGGCATCGAGATGTCCCCGCCTGGCAAACCATCGTTGTGCCTGTTCCAGACGTCGGAGAAGCCGGCGCATCTTCACATCGCGTTCGTGGCCGACGACCGGCAGCAGGTCGATGCGTTCTATCGCGCGGCGCTGGAGGCGGGCGGGAAGGACAATGGCGCGCCGGGGCTGCGGCCGCATTATCACGCGAACTACTACGCGGCGTTTGTCATCGGGCCGGATGGGCACAATATCGAGGTGGTGTGTCATCAGGCGCAGGGGTGATGCCCTGTCGGGCAGCATGGGGCGGCGAGGCGGCTTGCAAGGTCATGTGCGGAGGGACGGCGGTCGACCGATGCCGTCGAATCGATGAGCGAATGCTTGCTTCATGCGAGCAACGGAGCTTTCCGGGATGAGTGACATCGCCATTGACCTGCCTTTTCCCGTCATCGTGATTCTCATGGGGGCCATCTACTGGCCCGTGACGCTTTGCGTCGGCGCTGTCGGGCTGTATGTCGGCGTGACGCGCCTGCGCGGTATCGTGCGCGTTGCGTGCGTCGCCATTGCACTCCTGTTCATCGTTGATGCCGGCGCGGGGATCTATGAGGCTCTCCGGCAGGGCTTGAATGCTTCGCACTAGAGGCGTGTTCGGCGTGCGTGCGCGTACGCGTCTGTGGCGATTGCGGATGGACTACACTCGGCCGAAACTCGCTGCGTCGTGAAATCGACAAGCGGCAAATACGATACGAACACAATCCGGGGCGGGGAGCGCAAGCTTCCTGAAAGAGACGATGCCAATCGGCAAGTTGAAGGCCATGCCGGCGTTTCGCGCCGACGCACCGCTGCAGATCCGTCACGCCATCGCGCTTTTCACGATCGTCTGGCTCATCGAGGCCGGATTCGCCGTCTGGCTCACGATGCTGGGTTTCGATCAGGCTGGCGAAGTCCCCGCGGCGAAAGCCGTGCTCATGCGCAAAGGCGCTGCGATGATCGGGATCATCCAGGCCTTCTGGCTTTTGCTGAACGCGAGCCTGATCGTGGGCCTGTGCCAGCGACAAAAGCTGGCGCGTGTGCTGGAACTGACGCTCACGGTCGTCACGACGATGGCCCTTCTCGTGATGGGCCTCCCTTTCAGGCTGAGCCTGATCGAAGTGGGCTTTCTCGCCAATGCGATCGCGACCGTGCTCATTTACACGGGCCCGTGTACGCGCTGGTTCCAGGCGGCAGCTTCATGAGAGCGTCGCGCCTTCGGCTGACCGGGCGAGTGCCCGCGGTCGAAAATACGGCTTGGCGAGATGACGGCTGTCGAGCCGCGACGTGAAGACGCCACGGAGAAACGGACGATGACTTCGAAAAAAATCCGCAGGGCAACGGCAGACGACGTACCGGCGCTGACCCGGATCCGGAACGACGCGCACGCGAAGAAGCTCGCGTACGGCGACCATGCGTGGGGCAAGGAAGGTGACGGATTTTCCGAGCGGTGGGTACGGAGCAACGTTTCTGAAAAGGACGTGTATGTCGTCGAGCTGGACGGCGCGTTGGCCGGAACGTTCTCGCTCGGCTTCGGCGAAGACCGGCATTGGGGGCCGCAGGCGCCGATCGCCGGTTACGTGCACGGGCTTTGCGTACGGCGAGGCTTCAACGGGCTCGGGCTCGGCGGTTTCATGCTCGACTGGTGCGCTCGCAAGGTGAGCAGCTTGAACCGGCGTTTTGTCCGGCTCGATTGCGCCGTCGAAAACGTGACGCTCTGCGCTTACTACGAGTCGCTTGGCTTCATTCGCGTGGGGTTGAAATCGGACGGGATTGTCTGGTCGCTGTACGAGAAACCCGCTGCTTGGCGTTCAACTGGATACGCCCCCTTCGATTTCCCTTGCACCTGACGCTACGTCAGCTTTTATGGTCGACACCGACGACCGGGGAAAAAATGCGACTGAAGATCGGCGATCTGGCGAAGAAGGCGGGACTGAGCGTCCGGGCCTTGCACCACTACGATGCAATCGGGCTGTTGTCGCCGGCGCGGCGCACGGACGGCGGCGCGCGCCTGTATGGGCGGGACGACCTCATCCGGCTGCATCGGATCGAGGCGCTGAAACGCTTCGGGTATTCGCTGCCGGACATCAAGGCGAGCCTCGACGGCCAACTGGCCGGTTCACCGCTCCAGCTTCTGCAGCGCCAGATCGCGGAACTCGATGCACAGGCGTCGCGCGCGCAGCGCCTGAGTCGTCACCTGCAATACATCGTGGACGTGATCGCCACCGGCGACGAGACCACGGCGACCGACTGGCTGAATGCTCTGGAGTGGATGAACATGATCCAAAAACACCTTGAAGACGACGAACTCGATGCGTTGCTGGCATCCGGGCCGGATACGATCGCGCCGACGGATCCGTCGTGGGCAGCGCTGATCGAAGAAGTTCGCGTTGCCCGGCAGCAGGCGCTGCCGGCCGGCAGCGAAGCCGCCCAGGCGCTGGCGTGGCGCTGGATCCGGCTCGTGGTCCGGATGACCCGCAACGACCCGACGCTCGCGACCAAGCTGATGGCGATTCAGCTCGACGAACCGCGTGCTCCGCAAATCGTCGGCATCACGGCGGAGATGCTGGCATGGATCGACGAAGCGTTCGTGCACGCGCGCTGCGCGCTGCTTGCGAAGCACCTCGACCCGACTCAGGCCGACGAGGTGCGGCGGCGCCAGTTCGCCGCCATGAAGCATCGAGCGTGGCCGGCGCTGGTGGTCGAACTGAGAGCGCAAATGGATGCGGGCGTCGACGCCGGCGCCGCACCGGTGCAGGCGATCGTCAAGCGCTGGCAGCAGCTGTTTCTCGACAGCTTCTGCGGCGACGACGCGGCGCTGGAAGCACGCGTGCGCGATGCGATGATGCGCGAACCGGATCTGCAACTGGGCATCGGCCTCGACGATGCGTTGCTTGCTTATCTGAACCGGGCGCATGTCGTCGGCCACGACACGACGCCGGTGAACGCCGGGCCCAAGCCGAGCGCGCTGCTGGTGGCCACGCAGCGGGCCGCGCACCAGCTGCTCGACCGGCCGCTGGTGCTCGACGATCCGGTCGCGCTGACCGTCCTCGGTGCGGCTGAGGCGCAAGCCTTGCGCGACAACCTCGACAAGTTCCGCCAGCCAATGACGGTGGGCATGCGCAGCACGGTGGTGGTACGCAGCCGGCTTGCCGACGACGTGTGGGCCGACGCGATCGAACGCGGCATCCGCCAGTATGTGGTGCTGGGTGCGGGGCTCGATACCAGCGCATACCGGCGAGCCGATGCGCCGGGGCGCGTGTTCGAGGTCGACCTGCCGGCGACGCAGGCGTGGAAGCAGGCCCGTTTGTGCGAGGCGGGCATGGCGGTGCCGCCGTCGCTGCGATTCGTGCCGGTCGATTTCGAGCGGGTCGGTCTCGCGCAAGGGCTGGCGCGCGCCGGTTTCGATGCCGATGCGCCGGCGCTGTTCAGCTGGCTCGGCGTGACGATGTATCTCGACGAGGCCGCGGTGATCGACACGCTGCGCTTCATCGCCGGGTGTGCCAAAGGTAGCGCGGTCCTGCTCGAATATGTGGTTCCGCTGTCGAGCCTGCCGCCGATCATGCGCATCGCGATGGAGCAGATGACGGCGCGATTCGCCGAGCGTGGCGAGCCGTGGAAAAGCTTTTTCGAACCCGACGCACTGACCGCGAGCCTTGCCGCGCTGGGCTTCAGCCACAGCAACACATGGACGCCGGACGAGTTGAACCGGCGCTACCTCGCGAATCGCGCCGACGGGCTGCACATCGGCGCATCGCCGGGGCGTCTGGTTCTGGCGACGGTCTGACGAACCGGCGCGAAGCGCAGGCCGGCCGCAACCGCCCGTTCGACAGAAGCGGCCGGATCATCGACAATTCGCGGCTATCAAAACATGAGAGAGAGGGCAGGTGCATGCGCAGGGTCGTCAAGTCGCTCGGGGTGATCCTGGGCATTTCCGTCGCCGGCATCGCGGGTGCGCAGGCCGCCTCCGGCGAACCGGCATTCCCGCGTTTCACCCAGGCGGAGGGCCGGCAGGATTCGGACGGGCTCCCGCTGTCCGGCGTGAAACTCTGCGTGCTCCCCGATCGTGCGCCGTGCTTCGAGATGCCGCCCGTGCCGGTTCCCCATTCGTCGAAGGAGCTTTACCAGTTCGGACTGATGCCGCGGTCCGAGCGGCTGCCGATTGCGTCGGGCGGCTCGTGGGTGTTCTTCTCGGGGATGTTTTCCGGCGGTGGCAGCGGGATGCTGGAGCGCGTGGCGATATTGCGTTATGGCGCGAACGGCAAGATCGAGAACCTGATGCCGGAAGTCACCCAGACGGAGACGGCCGATCGCGCGATGTGGAAGGTGCCGGACGTGTCGCCCTATCCGGTGTTCGTTCGGGCGGACTTCGTGTGGGCCGACGACGAGGATCATTTCGGCAAGCACTTTTTCGTCGTCGACGCGTGGACGTTCGATCCCGCCATCGGGCAGTACAGGAAGCGGTTTTCCTACCGCACCGCGAAGCGCTATGACCGCGGCGAGGGCTCGGATCATGTGTTGAGCGCCGAGCGTGCGGACATTCTGCGTCACCTCGCCGCCAGCAAGTAGCGCGCTGCCGGTGCGGCGAGCCTCCGCCGCCACCCGCGTGGGTTGCCGGCGGGGGCGAACCGCCGTTCAGGCGGCCGCCCGCAGCCTCATCGCTGCGCTTCCCCGTAAGTCTCCCTGCATACCTCGCGCAACGCGTCGACAAGCAGATCCCGCGCCGGCGAGCGCGAATCGGCGGCGCGGGTAAAGAGCGCGATGGGCGGGAGCGTCCAGACCAGCGAGTACGGCACGATCGCCACGCCGGCGATCCGCACCAGTTCTTCCGCGATGTCGGCGGGCACGATCGATACGGCCTCGTCGCTCGACGCGATCATCTCGCCGATCAGCTTGGACGAGTAGCTTTCGACGATCGGCACGGGCGGCGGGATGCCGGCCGACAGGAACAGGTCGGTGACCTGTTCCCGCATCGGCGTATGCGGGGCGCCGAGAATCCAGTCGAGCGCGTGCAGCTTGTGCCAGTCCAGCGCGGTGCGGGCCAGTTTCGCGGCAAGACGCCGGCTCGCGATCATGCGCGGCTGCTGCTGGTACAGCACTTCGAAGGAAACCTGCCCCAGGTCGATCGCCGATGACGCCCGCCCGATCACGATGTCGACGCTGTGGTCCTTGAGCTGCAGCAGGAGCTGATCGCTGGTGCCTTCGTGAATCGTCACGGTCAGGCGCCGTTCCATGCGCGCCTGCAGCCGCTTGAGCGCCGCCGACAGCATCTGCCCGGAAATGAACGGAATCACGCCGATGTGCAGGTGGGCCGCATGCCCGGCGGCGACGGCCTCCATTTCTCGGGCGAGGTGGTCGAGATCCTTGATCATCGCCTTCGCCCGCTCGAGCACGACCGCGCCGAGCGCGGTAGGCCGCATGCCGCGCGACGAGCGCTCGAAGAGCGGCGTGCCGAACATGCTCTCCAGCTCGGACAGCGCGTTCGTCACGGCCGGCTGGCTGCTGGCCATGTGCTCCGCGACGCGCGTCAGCGACCCGTGCTGCTGGATCTGCAGCAACAGCACCAGGTGCCGCATCTTCAGGCGCGCGCCCAGCCGCCTGACCACGTCGTTCGCGTCAAAAGTCATTGACTGGTCACGTATTCATCATGAAAAAGTGATGGAGCGATATTAAAACAGAATCATCACCTTATGGCGGATCCCTAGAATCACCTTCATGGATCGCGCCGGGACTGGCCTGGCGCCCGTGCCCGGATCGAAAAACATGAAACAGACTGAGACACAGCAGCAGGCAGCGTTCGACTATCACGAATTTCCGACCCCGGGAAAGATCTCGGTCGTCGCCAGCAAGCCGCTCGTGACGCAGCGCGATCTCGCGCTGGCGTACACGCCGGGCGTGGCGGGCGTGTGCGAGGCCATCGCCGCCGATCCGCTGCAGGCGCACCGCTTCACCAGCCGCGGCAACCTGGTCGGCGTGATCACGAACGGCACGGCCGTGCTGGGTCTCGGCAACATCGGCCCGCTCGCGTCCAAGCCGGTCATGGAAGGCAAGGCCGTGCTCTTCAAGAAGTTCGCGGGGATCGACGTCTTCGACATCGAGATCAACGAAACCGATCCGGACAAGCTGGTCGACATCATCGCGGGCCTCGAGCCCACCTTCGGCGGCATCAACCTCGAGGACATCAAGGCGCCCGAATGCTTCACGGTCGAGCAGAAGCTGCGCGAGCGCATGAAGATTCCGGTCTTCCATGACGATCAGCACGGCACCGCCATCACCGTGTCCGCGGCGTTCATCAACGGGCTGAAGGTCGTCGGGAAGTCGATTTCGGAAGTGAAGGTCGTGACGTCGGGCGCAGGGGCCGCCGCGCTGGCCTGCCTGGACCTGCTGGTCGACCTCGGGCTGCCGGTCGAAAACGTCTGGGTGACCGATATCGAAGGCGTCGTCTATCGCGGGCGCACCGCGCTGATGGACCCGGCGAAGTCGCGCTTTGCGCAGGAAACCGATGCGCGCAAGCTGGCCGACGTTATCGGCGGCGCGGACGTGTTCCTGGGCCTGTCGGTCGGCGGCATCCTGAGTGCCGAGATGCTGAAGGAGATGGCGCCGCGCCCGCTGATTCTCGCGCTGGCCAATCCCACGCCGGAAATCTTCCCGGAACTGGCGCATGCGACGCGCGACGACGTCGTCATCGCGACGGGCCGCTCGGACTACCCGAACCAGGTGAACAACGTCCTCTGTTTCCCGTACATCTTCCGCGGCGCGCTGGACGTGGGCGCGACGACGATCACCCGCGAAATGGAGATCGCCGCGGTGCACGCGATCGCGGGGCTGGCCGAGGAGGAGCAGAACGAAGTCGTCGCGGCGGCTTATGGCGCGTACGATGTGGCGTTCGGCGCGCAATACCTGATTCCGAAGCCGTTCGACCCGCGCCTGATCGTCCGTATCGCGCCGGCCGTGGCGAAGGCGGCGATGGAAGGCGGCGTGGCGAAGCGCCCGCTGACGGATCTCGACGCGTATGTCGAGCAACTGCAGCAATTCGTCTACCACTCCGGCGCGTTCATGAAGCCGCTGTTCGCGACGGCGCGCCGGCTGGTGCGTGACGGCGGCAAGGCACGGATCGTCTTCACCGAAGGCGAGGACGAACGCGTGCTCCGCGCGGTGCAGGTGATCGTCGACGAGAAGCTGGCGCGTCCGATCCTGGTCGGGCGCCCGGAAGTGCTGCTGGCGCGCATCGAGCGGTTCGGCTTGCGGATCCGGCTCGGCCAGGATGTCGAGGTGACGAACCCCGAGTACGACGAGCGGTTCCCGCAGTACTGGACGACGTATTGGGAGCTGCGCTGCCGGGACGGCATCTCGAAGGAAATGGCGCGGGTCGAGATGCGGCGCCGCCTGACACTGATCGGCGCGATGATGGTGCGGCTCGGCGATGCGGACGGGATGATCTGCGGCACGGTCGGCGAATATCACAACCACCTGCGGTTCGTCGACGAGGTGATCGGCAGGAAGCCGGGTGCGTCCACGTATGCGGCGATGAACATCCTGTTGCTCGATCAGCGGACGGTCGCGCTGGTGGACACGCACGTCAACGACAATCCCGATGCCGAGCAGATCGCGGAATTCACGATCGCGGCGGCTCGTCAGATGGAATGGCTGAACCTCACGCCGAAGGCGGCGTTGCTGTCGCGGTCGAACTTCGGGTCGGGGAGTGCGGCGTCGGGCGTGAAGATGCGCCGGGCGCTGGAGATCATCCGGGAGCAGGCGCCCGATATCGAGGCGGACGGCGAGATGCATGGCGACTGTGCGCTCGACGAGGGCTTGCGGTCGAGGCTGCTGCCGATGTCGCCGCTGAAGGGGGCGGCGAACCTGCTCGTGTGCCCGAACGTGGATGCGGGGAATATCGCTTACAACCTGCTCAAGACGGAGGCGGGCAGCAATGTGGCGGTGGGACCGTTCCTGCTGGGCGTCAACGCGCCGGTGAATATTCTGACGTCCAGTGCGACGGTGCGGCGGATCGTGAACATGACGGCGTTGACGGTGATCGAGGCGAACCGGAACGCGTCTGTTTGAGCGGAAACCGGAAGGGGGCGAGTTCACCGGACAGGGTGTGGTTCGGGGGGATTCGCCCCTTCGGCGATTGATTTCTAGTCGCGTCCGTCGACGTTGACTTCATCGAGGCCCCATGTGGCCGCAAGATGATCGCGCAAGGTCGAGAGAATCTCGTCCGATAGCGCCGGCAATCCCCGCGCGGTGGCTCGGGCGAGGATCAACCCGCCCACCATTGTCGACAGCATCGAAATTGCGCGAACCCGGTCCTCGGGTTCGATCTGCGCAGCCTCGGTGCCATCGGGCCTCCGCTGCGCGAATAGCGTCATGTAGCGCCCGATGCCTTGGGCGAAAGCGTCCGCGATCGCACCCGTTTCGCGTGCCGCGTCTGCCGCGAGCGCGGCCACCGGGCAGCCCTGGCCGATGCTGTCGCGATGCTGCGGCGACAAGTAATTCGCGACTCCAGTTCGAAGGAACCCGTCGGCGTCGGTGTTCGCATCGGCATCCGGTGTCTCCAGCTCGGAGAGTTTCCACTCGAACGCGTATTCCGCGGCCTCGGCCGCCAGCGCGTCCTTCGATTCGAAGTGCCGGTACAGCCCGCCGTGGGTGAGCCCGGCCTCGCGTGTGATGTCGGCCACCCCCACGCCGGTGAAACCGCGCTCGCGGTACAGCCGGGCCGCGGCCTGCAGGATGGCCAGGCGGTTTTCGGCCACCTGCGTTTTCGAGACTTTCATGAAGATCCTTTCGTGCGCATGGCATTGCGTGTTGATGACAATCATACTCAATACTGTATGATGTCGATCATCATCAATAGATAGACCAGGACAGAATCCATGCACATCACGCCCACTGCGAACCGCCGAATCGTCGTCACCGGCATGGGAATGGTCTCGCCGCTGGGTTGCGGAGTCGAGCTGGTGTGGCAGCGGCTGCTGGCCGGCCAGTCAGGCTTGCGCCTGCTGCCGGATGCGATGACGGCGGACATCGCGGCCCGCGTGGGCGGTGTGGTGCCCGATGTGCACGAGGATGCGTGCGGCGGCTTCGACATCGACCGCTTTGTGTCGACCAAGGACCAGCGCAAGATTGACCGCTTCATCGCCTTCGCGCTCGCCGCCGCGCAAGAGGCACTCGCGCAGGCGCAATGGGCTCCGGCCGACGAAGTGTCCCAGCAGCGCACAGCCACGGTCATCGCGTCGGGCATCGGTGGATTTCCGGCGATCGCGGGCGCGGTGCGGACGACCGAGATGCGCGGACCGAAGCGTCTGTCGCCATTCACGATTCCCTCGTTCCTCGTCAACCTTGCCGCGGGACACGTGTCGATCAGGCACGGCCTGAAGGGGCCAATGGGCGCCCCGGTGACCGCTTGTGCCGCGAGCATCCAGGCCATCGGCGACGCGGCACGGCTGATCCGCTGCGGCGAGGCCGACATCGCGGTGTGCGGTGGCGCCGAGGCCGCAATCGATCGCGTCAGCCTGGGCGCCTTCGCCGCAGCGAAGACCTTGTCCACCGGCTTCAATGACACGCCAACCCGCGCATCGCGGCCCTTCGACCGGACTCGCGACGGTTTCGTGATGGGCGAAGGCGCCGGCATGCTGGTGATCGAATCGCTCGAGCACGCGCTGGCGCGCGGCGCCGCCCCGCTGGTCGAACTCATTGGGTATGGCACCAGCGCCGATGCGTTTCACATTACCTCCGGCCCCGAAGACGGCAGTGGCGCGCGACGCTCGATGCAGGCGGCGCTGACGCAGGCCGGCCTGACCGCGTCCGACCTGCAGCATCTCAACGCTCACGCGACCTCGACGCCGGTCGGCGACCTGGGCGAATTGGCCGCGGTGCGCGACCTGTTCGGCGTCGACGTCCCGCTCGCCATCACCTCCACCAAGTCGGCGACGGGCCACTTGCTGGGCGCGGCCGGTGGCGTAGCGGCGATCTTCACCGCCCTGGCCTTGCGCGATCAGGTCGTCCCGATGACGCTGAACCTCGAACAGCCGGACGCACTCGCCGAGGGCCTGGACATCGTGCACGATGCGCCGCGGCACATGCCGATCGTTCATGCGATGGCCAACGGTTTCGGCTTCGGCGGCGTGAACGCCAGCCTCGTCTTCAAGCGTTGGGGAGCTTGATGTCGCACGCGTCTGCGAAGCCTGCCGGGTGCCAGCGGCCCGGTCGGCTCCTCGATCGGCGATCGGTTCACGGTCAAACGCTCGGCGGACGCCTGGAGTCCAGGCCATTCGCCGAAACCCTTCGGTGCACGGTCTGATCGGAACATTCAATTGAGCTTCTGCTCTCGGCATCGGCGAATGTGCCGGCGTACGTCGGCTTCGGGTCGATCACGGCCCGTGATGGCGTGACGGCGAAGCAATCTCAGGCCTGATCCGACGCTGGCCGAGAGATCAGGGTTTTGACTTACTCGCCTGATCTGACTCTGGCGACGGACGTTCCGATCGGCCTGATTTCTTCGGGCCATTTCAACCTCGAAGCGCGACCGCTGGCGAGCGGCTCCCTTCACGCTGCCGCGCTTGTCAGTCGAAATCCGTTGCTGCCGGCTCGGGATGTCCGCAATCGTTTGCAAGCAACCACCCGGACATCGGCTTTACCCTTGGACGCATCTGTTGCGCCTCCGCACCCCGCGCCGATTTAATCAGTATTTCGTAACAATCACCCGTCGCGACACTCCGGATAGCTCGCTTTCGATACCAATCCTAACGAAGTTTTAGGGCTCGCTACTTCGCGTATCGTCCGATAATTATCTTTTATTTTCGTCTAAAATCGCGCTTCCTCTTACTTTATAACGGAAAGCGTTTTGAAAGGACTGACGAAAAATCTCTCGCGCACGGCCATCGCCGCATGCGTCGCTTATGCCGGGCTCATGCCTTTATCCCGGCCCGCCGAAGCCCAGGTCGAACCTCTGAAGAATCCCGTCTACGGTGTGACCCTCGACGACCTGACCAAACTGGACGCCATCGTCGCGTCGCTGCAGAACCTGCCGTACAAGCCCACCGTGCGTGTCGTGTTCGATCCGGATACGTCGGCCGCCGACTACTACGCGCCTCTGCTGCGCCTGCACGCAGTCGCGTACGTGATGGGCGAAGTCTACGATTCCTACTATTTCCCGACGGACCTCACCACGTACAAGGCAAGAACGCAGGAACTGGTGTCGCAGCTGAAGAACACCGTCGACGTCTGGGAGATCGCGAACGAAATCAACGGCGAATGGCTGCGTAACAACCCGAGCGGCACGAATTCCGTGGTCAACTCGCAAGAGCAGCAGATCGGCCAGATGGTTGCGGCGGCCAACCAGATCGTCAAATCGAACGGCGGCAAGACGGCCATCACGCTGTACTACAACGACGACAGCAAGGGCAACAACTGCTGGGAGAAGCCGCAGGATTACTGGAAGACGTGGCCGACCGCGTTCCTGTCCTCGACGGTCCGCCAGCAGGCCGACTACGCGCTGTTCAGCTACTACCCGTATCAGGATTGCCCGGGGCTGAACCCGACGTGGAAGAACGATTTCGCGGCGCTGGAAAGCATCTTCCCGAACGCGAAGGTCGGCTTCGGCGAAATCGGCACCTCGGATATCTCCGCGCCCGCATCGGTGCAGCAGAACCTGATCAAGACCTACTACCCGATGGTCAACAGCATGACCGATCCGCGTTTCATCGGCGGATTCTTCTGGTGGAACTACGCCGAGCAAATGCTCCCGTATTCGACGAGCTCGTACTTCCAGCTGTTGCGTCAGACGATCATCACGCTCAAGGCGCCCAACTAAGCGAAAAGCGCCATCCAGGAGCAAGCGTCAGCGTCGTTGGTTAGAACCACAATGTCGCGCGTACCACGAGACCACGTGCGCGTGCCGCTGACGTCAATCCGAACCGGTATTGCACCGTGACATCCAGATAGCTTGCCGGCGCGCTGTACCGCCCTTCGCGAAACCAGTACCGCAACTGGATGCCGGGCCCGGCGCCGATCGCCGTCTTTTCCGGCTGTCGATTGTCGTGATCGCCGGCCACCGCGGCGTGCGGGTAGATGGTCAGCCGATCGCTGATCATCGGCAAGCGCCAGGTGTGCCCGTAGCGCAACTCCGAATAAATGATGTATCGACCCGCGCTGATGAAGTACGCGCCTTCGACATACGCCTGCCAGCTGCGCCAGCTCGGTTCGGTCACCCTCAGGTCGGTCCCGGCCTCCGACGAATAACCCACGCGCATCAGCCAGTCCGTCATCGACAGGCTGCCGACGTGGAACAGCCGCTCGGCGGTCAGCACGACGTTCTGGTCGGGCAGCGGCTTGTAGCGCGCGCCCACCGAACCCTGCACGGTCGGCATGCCGGTCACGTTGCCCGTCCCGTCGTAGGCCGTGCCGTATCCACGCACGAAGAACTGGAAGATGCGGCCGTTCTGGTAGCCGATCTTCGGCGGCTGCCAATACGCTTCGATACCCGGCTGCAACACGCTGATCGTGCCTTGCGGGCCGAATGCGGCCGACTGGTACGGCGCGCTCAGCACGAACCCCCAGGTGCGCTGAAGCTGCTCGACTTCCCGTCGATAGCCGAACTTGTGCTGCGCATCGAATTTGTGTTCGTTCTCGTCGGCGTCGAGGCTGTGCTCGAACAGGTCGATGGACTCGTCATTCAACCCGATCCGCTTGGCGGCATAACCCGCATCCGCGTAGTTCATCGCGTTGCCGGCGCCGCCGGCGAATCCCTCCTGGAATGCGTCGAGTGCCTCGCGATCCTTGTGGTCGCGCAGCAGGTCATAGGCTTCCTGCAACTTCTGTTGCGCGGTATTGTCCACCGGCGCCTGGGCGGGCTGGTCTTCCTGCCGCGCCTGCGCCGCGATCGACGCGGCCATGTTGCGCTCGCCTTCGGTCGTCGCATCGCCGGCCGCGAGATCCGCCATCCGGATCGCGGTATCGCGGTCGCCCGCCTGCAGGCTCAACTGCGCGACGCGCAACTGCACCACGGCCGATTTTTCATCGGCGAGCGGTGCCAGCGCGATGCCGGCTTCATGCGGACGATTCGCCGCGAGCGCGCTGTCCGACCAGGCGAGACGCAGGTTGCGCTGCTGCTCCTTGCTCCATTTCCCGGTTGCGACGGCGGCCGAGAAATCGCTGCAGGCGACGTCGTAGTGCATCTGCCGCTGCGCCAGGTAGCCATGCTGCGCACGCACCGCCGCACTCTTCGGAAAACGAACCGTCAGCGATTCCACCAAGGCGTCCGCTTCGTCGACCTTTCCTTCCCGCCTGTATACGTCGACGAGCAGCAGCCCGAGCTGTTCGCTACCGGGCTGAATCCTGATGGCGCGCGACGCATACACTTCCGCGAGCGGCAGGTCGCCGGCATTGATCGCCTTGTAGGCGCTGTCGGCGAGCCGGTAGGCTTTGGGCGTCAGCGGCTGCGCGGCGAAGGCCGGCGCCTGCCACGCCAGCGACACGGCGATCGCCAGTGCGCTCAACCGTGCGCAGCGCTTGAGGCCGGCCGCGATCGGGGGTTTCGAATGCTTCATGCCTGTTCTCCCGACGGTTTCGTCACGAGGGCGCCTTGCTGCGCCGCCGGGTCGCCGTCGCGTACGCGGGCGAGTTCGACGAAGCGCGAGTGCCGGGAGAGTTCGGCGGCAATCTCCGCATCGCAGGCGATGAAGTAGGCCACGTTCGATCGGGCGCCGCGCCGCACGACATCCTGCTCGTCCGGCGTGAGCGGTCGCCCGACCGCGACGTTCAACGTGCCGTCTTCCGCGGTCGAAAACGGGACGGCGTGGTATGCGTACTGGAGCTCGAATGCCAGCGAATCCGCGAAGTGGCCTACCGCGACGTTGCCGAGGCTCACCCGGGGCAGTTCGGCTTGCTCGGCGATCGCATCCGCGAGCGATTCGGCGGATATCGCGCAGCCTTCGACCAGCAGTTCACCGAGCCGTTTGCCGCAGGTCAGCTGCTTGTCGAGGCTCGCCTGCAATTGCTCCAGCGTGACCACGCCCCAGCCGACCAGGATCTCGCCGACTTTCATGCGTGCTTTCCCGAGCGCTTCGTTCGACAGATAGGTATGGCTGGTCTTGTCCCACGCGATGGGCTTGCCGGTCACCAGGTGGCCGATATAGATGCGCCACGCGCGGCAAACCGCGTAGAAATTGATCAGGTTGTTGACGAACATCCGCGGGATCGACAGCAGCCCCTGGGTCGGGCCGTTCAGCTTGCTGACGAAGTGGAAACGCTGCCCGGCCCGCGCGAACAGCATGGCGGTGTTGATCCACAGCAGCGGCGCGACCCAGTGGCTCGCCATGACGAGCGGGGCGCCGACGGGGATGACATGGATGGATCGCTGAAGTGCGCCGAGCAACAGGAAGTTGATCAGCACGCCATAGGCAATGACCGAAAACAGCGAGGTCACGATGCCCTTGCGATCGTGGAAGAACATGTATCGGGTGAGAAGATTGCCTTTCCAGCCGAGTTGCTCCCAGCCCTGAAAGGCGATGCCGAGGATCCAGCGCGTGCGCTGACGGTACGCGGTGCGAAATGTTTTCGGAAAATACTCGCGCGTGGCCAGCAGGTTGCGATCGGCGACGCTACCCGTTGCGCGTCTTTCCGCTGCATCGCGCGTGATGCCCGTCAATGGAATGCATGCAAAGGTTTCCTTCATCCCCAGGTCTCTCAACCGGAAGCTGAAGTCGTAATCCTCGGTCAGCGAACTGGTGTTGAACGGCGCGCCGTTGCGTTCCTTCATTGCCGCTTCGATCGAGCGCCTGCTATAGCACGATGCAACGCCCGCGCCCGGGACGATGCCGGTCAGGCGGGCCCGAACCGGCACGTCCTTCTGGTGCGTTTCGCTGAAGTCGTCCAGGTAGCATCCGGCGACGAACTCGTTCCATTTTCGCGGCAAGGACAGCACGGGAAGCTGGACCAGGTCGCTATCCGCGACCGCGTGGTTGAGATACTTGAGTTCGACCGGATGAATGACGTCCTCGCAGTCGTGCATGACGACGCCCGCGAATTGAATTCGGTGGACCGCTTCGTAGCGCAGGATCGCCTCGACGATCCAGTTCAGGCAGTCCGCCTTGCAGGTCGGCCCGTCGTTCATGACGGTCGCGCGCGTGACCCTGCCCGGGTACCGGCGGACCATCCGCTCGACCTCGGCCGTGGTTTCGGCATCGTTGTGATAGGTGCCGACGAATATCACGTATCGCTCGTACTCGAGGGTCGCCAAGGTGTTTTCGATCATCTTGGCGATCACGTCGTATTCCTTCCAGGCCGGAACCATCAGCGCCAGATGCCGTTCTTCCAGCGCGCGCAGCATGCCGATATCGATCGTTTGAGATTTTTCACGACGCAGGATGCGCCGGATTTCAAACGACCAGTAACAGGCATCCAGCGTGAGGTCATCCAGTGTGCTTACCAGGATGACAATTGCGGTCACAATGGCGACAAGGTTAAGTGCGTATAAGTACGCACTCCAAATCATGTTATCCATCATTTTTTTCGCGCTTTTATCTTGTATTTGATTATTTCCCCTCGTATCGACGAAAGACGAAAGTTCCCCGTCCTCGCCGGCCCCGTCACGTCCACTCCGTGGCTTGCGCCGCGCGAATTCCCGCCGCTCGAAAAAGCCGGCAGCACGCGAGCTTTCTCGATGTGGTCACGTTGCATCGCGAACGATGCAACGTGTTCAGTGGATGACTTTTTGACAGCCCGTTTCCCGCTTGCTTGCCTGCCTCCGTCCCTGCATTCCTGATCGCCTGCCGCCGCTCTCCACCCGACGCTTGCGCAGTGCCCCCGCGCACCGACTCCGCAGCACACAGCTCATGTAGCAAGTCGTGCGCCATCGCTGCGCGACCCTTGACGTTACGTGCATCGCAGGGGGCCGCACGGGATTGGCCTGCCGAATCCGAGCCAAATGTTTCAGTGCTGAAACACGCCGTCGATCGACCGGATGACACATCGTTTTCCGACCCTCTGCCGGGCTCCGATCGTCGCTTTCGGGAAATCGCCACACGATTCCGGCGGTGACCAGCCGGATAAACCGGCGTCGAACCGGAAAGCCGGCGCTTCAGTCGTCATTGCACATGCATGTCACCGGAGGAAATTATCGCGTTGCGCTTCGCGAAGCTCGGCGATTGACTGGTTTTCCCTGAATCGTACGAACAGGGTTCGCGCGTTTGTCCGATTAAATTCATGACACCGCCGCGTTGCATGCCTGAAACGTTTTATCGGCCCAATTTTCGAGTGGCGTCGATGCGTGAATTTCACTCCCTTGGCGCATGCCCATTTGCGACCGATGGTACGGATCTAGCTTGAAAGTAAAGCCATCTCCTCCCGGATTTATTTGTCTGGTTTCAATTGCGCAGCAAAAATTAACGACATGGCGCCCCGATTCCGGAGGGTGATTCTCCATGCTCGTCTCGCGAGCGAGATGAACTTATTTTGCATATCAAAGGATGAAAATCATGCCTTCGCATCGCAATGAATCTTTTCGAAACGGGTTGAGCATCGCTGGATCACTCGTCGCATTGATCACCACGTTCGCCATCGCCGTCGGCGTTCAGGATGCGAATGCGCAGGCGACAGGCAACGCTTCCGTCACGAACATCAAGCCGCCTCCGCTGCCGAACGGCTCGGCCCAGGTCAACGTGAAAGCAGGGATGTCCGACGAGGATTGGGAGAAGGCATACAAGGAAACGGGGCGCCCGAAGTTCAGCAAGAATTCCGTCAAGAAACTCAACGGCAATGTGCAACGTGACTAGGGAGAAACGGCCATGAAAAAGATCTTGCTCGTCATCGCCCTGCTAGCGGGGCTCGCGCAAATGACATTGCCGGGCACCGCGCACGCGCAGGCCACCACAGCCCATACGCTCGTGCTGTACGACAACCCGGCCAACAACCCGTATTCGAAGCTCGGCCTGATGTACAGCATCATGCTGAGAAACCTGCTTGGCCATTTCAATGCGACGATCGATCTGGTTCCGATCCAGAACTACACGTCCGGCATGGTCGGGAGCCACGACGTCACGTTCTATATCGGCGACTACTACAACAACCCGATTCCGACGGCGTTCATGAGCGACGTGATGACCACCAAGAAGACGGTGGTCTGGTTCAAGTACAACTTGTGGCAACTGGCCTGGAACACGGCCTTCACGTTCAATCAGACCTTCGGGTTCAGCTTCGTGGGCCTGGCGGGGATGAACGCGACGCCGTCGGCGAGCAATCCGAATCCGGGCTTCTACGATACGGTCACGTACAAGAACCTGTCGATGGTCAAGTACTACGCCTATAACGCGTCGACGGGCGTCATCAGCGCGGATCCGGACATCGGATTGACCCAGGTCGTCGATTCCACCAAGGCGCAGGCGCTCGTCACCATCAAGAACAGCCAGAGCGGGGCAACCGCGCCCTACATCATGCGCTCGGGCAACTTCTGGTACTTCGCGGACATGCCGTTTTCCTACATCGGCCCGACGGATCGCTACCTGGTGATCTGCGACATCCTGCACGACATCCTGCAGACCAATGCACCGGTGAATCACCGTGCGCTCGTCCGTCTGGAAGACCTCGACGCGTATACGACGACGAGTTCGATGCAGCAGCTGACGAATTACATGTACTCGAAGCACATTCCGTTCACGATGGCAACCATCCCGTTGTATACGGACCCGAACGGCTATTACAACGGCGGCGTGCCGGAGACGATCCATCTGGCGCAGGCAACCGGCCTCAAGAGGGCACTGAACTACGCGCTCGCGCGCGGCGGCTCGATCGTGATGCACGGTTATACGCACCAGTACGATTCGACGCCGAACCTGCTGAATGCAGTCAGCGGCAGCGACTACGAGTTCTGGTACGCGGTGCAGAACCGGCCGGTTGATGAGGACTCCATCCCGTGGGCGGAAGGCAGGATGGCCGACGGCCTGCTCGAGTTCACGCTCAACGGCTACAAGATCGTCGGCTGGGCCGCGCCGCAGTACCAGATGTCGCCGGCCGCGTCGTCGGCGACAGCCCTCACGTTCCCGACCACGTTCCAGCGGGCCGTGTACTACACGTCGACCAAGCCGCAACTCGGAACGGGTGCCGCCAACCAGGATTTTTCGGCCGGACAGTTTTTCCCGTACATCATCAACGCCGATTACTACGGGCAGCGGATCGTTCCGGAGAACCTGGGCAGCGTGCAGTACAACATCTGCAATATCGACCCGTTCTCGTGCATCACGTACACGTGGCAGCAAATCGTGACCAATGCCCAGTACGGCCTGGCGGTACGCGACGGTTTCGCGTCGTTCTTCTTCCATCCGTACTGGCTTGAACCGGATCTCGGATTGCCGGCGCTCCAGGACTTCCAGAGCATGATTACCGGCATTACGAATCTCGGCTACAAGTGGGTGGACGGCACGACGGCCAAGTGACGCAGGCGGAGCGACAGCCCCGTGCGACCCGCATCGGCAAGGCGGGTCGCACGTTTGCGTTCGATCGGCTACGATGACGCGCAGGCATGCTTCCGGAGAGCCAGCGATGACCCCATACGCGATCCCGGCCTGGCGCAGGATTCAACGGCGTATGGGCCGGCTTCGGCTCGCCGCGCGACCGGGCCCGCTTTCAGTCGCGCCGCGTTCGCCCCGGGCGGCGACGCTCGCGGCGATCGGCGCCTCGCTCGTCGTGGCCGCCTGCAGCTGGACCGCGCACGACGTGCACGCGGACGGCATCGTCTGGCAGGTGGACAACTCGACGACGAATCCGGTCGGCAACTGGCAGATGCTCGGCATTCACGATCTGCTGATTCAATGGACCGTCGTCGACGATACCGCGTTCATCGCCAGCACCTCGATCCAGCCTGCCGCGCACCTTCCCGACTGGGAGCGCATCGGTCGTGAGCCGTGGGCCAGGAACGTCATCCTGGGGCTGGCCGGCTACCAGGACGAAAAACGGGCGCGCACCCATCTGTCGACGCTCGCCGACCAGTCGCTGGAAGTGGCGCGCGCACCGGTTCCGCTGCATGTCGCCGGCTACTACTTCCCGGTCGAGATCGATCCGACCTGGCAGGACGCGCCAAAGCTCGCCGCCGTCCTGCAACGGCTGCCGCGGCCGCTCTGGGTGAGCGTGTACGACCAGACCAACATCGGCGGAAAGGCGCTCGCGGACTGGCTCGCGGCGTGGCTGCCCGCGGACGTCGGCGTGTTCTTCCAGGACGGCTGCGGTGTCTATGCCCGCGAGCCGTATGTCGCGCGCGCCTACCTCGACGAACTGGTTGCAAAGTTGGGAAAAAAGCGCGTGCGGGTCATCGCCGAGGCGTTCAGGCCCGCCGAGCGGGGCGGATTCCGTTCGGCCAGCGCCGACGAGCTGGGCAAGCAACTGCTGGCGTATCGCGGTTATCCGGTCTACCTGTTCGATGGTCCGCACTATGTGTCGGACGACCTCACGCGCACGCTCTCGACGTGGAAGCCGAAGCCGCCGCCGGCCGTGCCGGTGGGCACGGCGCACTGATTCGGCCCGGTTCCGGCGAACCGGGGCAAGGGAGCGGGCGGCGAAACAATCGGGCGGATTGGCTTTCCGGCGGCAAAGCGTGCCCGGCACCCGGTGCCGGCACGCCGGCGTACGGGGCCGACCGTCGATTTGCTGCTCCCGCCCCGCGCCCCATTTGATGACCAAACCGCAAGACCTAGTGCATAGATATCGTTTGCCGCGGCCTTAATGACTATCGACAATCGTGGCTCGATTTCGCCGCCGTGGCGCCAGAAGCCCCGCGGTGGCCGGTACCTGGCGGCTATCCCGGCCGTCCGCACCATCCAGCTCACGACGACATGTACGCGTTCACCCCTTCATTCCAGAATCCCGCCGGCTCGCCGATCCGCGAACTGTTCAAGTACCTGTCCGAACCGGGCATGATTTCCTTCGCGGGCGGCTATCCGGCCAGCGACCTCTTCGACGTCGACGGCCTGAACGCGGCCGCCGGGCGCGCGTATGCGCAGCCGGTGCGCTGCCTGCAATACGGCCCGACCGATGGCCTCGCCGAACTGAAGCAGCAGCTGATCGCGTTGATGGCGCGTCGCGGTGTGGCGTGCACGGCGGCAGAGCTGCTCGTCACGACCGGTTCGCAGCAGGGGCTCGACCTGTTGCTGCGCGTGATGGTGTCGCCCGGCGACGTCGTGCTGACCGAGCAGCCGGCCTATCCGGCGACGCTGCAGGCGATGCGTCTGCAGCAGGCGCGCATCGTGACGATTCCGGTCGACGGCGCGGGGCTCGACGTCGATCGTCTCGGCGAACAGCTTTCATCCGGCGCGATCGCGCAGCCGAAGCTGCTCTACACGGTCCCGACCTTCGCGAACCCGACGGGCGCGACGCTCACGCGCGAACGACGGCTGAAGCTGCTGCGTCTCGCGGTGCAATACCGCTTCCTGATCGTCGAGGACGATCCGTACGGCGACCTGCGTTTCGCGGGCGAAGCCGTGCCGTCGATGCTTGCGCTGGCCGACGAAGTGGACGGCGCACGCGACTGGATCGTGCATTTCGCGAGCCTGTCGAAGATCGTCGCGCCGGGGCTGCGCGTGGGCTGGACGATCGCGCCGGCCGAGATCGCGCGCCGCTGCGTGATCGCGAAGCAGACGGTCGATCTGTGCAGCACGCCGTGGACGCAGGCCACCGCCGCCGAATATCTGGCCGACGGCGCGCTCGAACGTCATTTGCCGCGCATCACGGCCGCGTACCAGCGCAAATGCGATGCGATGTGCGACGCATTGCGCGACGGCCTCGGCGATGCGATCGAATTTCATCGTCCCGAAGGCGGGATGTTCGTGTGGGCGCGGATCGGCGCGGTGTCGTCGGACGTGCTGCTGCAACAGGCGATCGCGAACAAGATCGTGTTCGTGCCGGGCAAGGCGTTCTTCGCGGACAACGTCGACGCCGCATCGCTGCGCCTGTCGTTCGCCGCGCCGGACGTCGATGCGATCCGGGAAGGCGTCGCGCGCCTCGTGCGCGCGTATGGAGCGGCGCTCGCCGCGTGAGGAGACAACAACGTGAATATCACCGTCAACGACACCGTATCGATGGGCGCGGCACCGCGCGCGGGCGATAACCGGCCCGTGGCGCACCGCTCGTCGCAGATCAGCGCAGGGCCGCAGTATGTGGCCGACGTGCTCGGCCGCTTCGGCGCACAGCCGGCGCACAGCCGGCGGACGACATCGGCGACGCGGCGCCGGTCGTCCTCGGCTACAACTGAGCCGCACGGCGACGGCCGGCGTGCGGCACGCGTGCCGGCGCCGCCGCAAGCGGTTAAGCTTGCGCGACCGCAACACGCACGATCGCCGCTTCGCCATGTCCGACTCAACTTCCGAATCGCTCGCGCAAACGTACGAGCGTCTCTGGTCCTGCCTCGAATCCGGCGTGAGCGCGCAGCGTTCGCCGTTCACGATGCTGCAGGCCGCGACGCTCGGTATCGACGGCGCGCCGAAGGTACGCACGATCGTGTTGCGTCAGGCGAGCCGTGCCGATCATGTGCTGTCGTTTCATACCGATGCGCGCTCGGAGAAGGTCGCGGAGCTGCGCCGCGATCCGCGCATCGCGCTCGTCGCCAGCGATCTCGATGCGCTCGTGCAGATTCGCGCGGAGGGCGTTGCATCGATCTGCGACGACGAAGCGCAACGTCGCGCGATCTGGCAATCGAGCCGCCCGCATACGCTGCTGCTGTATCGCGCACCGTTGCCGCCGGGTACGCCGGTCGAGTCGCCTGAGGCCGCGCATGTGTCGGCGAGCCCGCGCGCCAATCCCGACGACGACGGTTACGAGAACTTCTGCCTGCTTCACGTGAGCGTGACGCGCATCGACTGGCTCGAACTCGCGCGCGCCGGCCATCGCCGCGCGGTGTTCGACCTGCATGAAGGCGGCTACGAAGGCCGGTGGGTCGCGCCCTGAGCCGGACTGCTCACGCGCCGCTTTCGACGTGACGGGCCAATGCCGCGGCGAGGTGCTGCTCCCCGTCATCGATCGACCCGACGATCGCGGGCGCGATGACTTCTCCCCAGAACGGCAGACGCCACTGCGGATCGGGATGATACCCGAGGACGACGGCCCGATACAGGCCATCGGGCCGTTGCGCAATCAGCGTGACCAGATGCCGATCGGCAAGGTGCGTTTCGGCAACGGGTTGCTCGCCGGGCATCAGCACGCTCTTCCAGATGCCGCCGTATCTTTCTTCCCATCCCATCGGATCATCTCCTCGCGGCATATCGCCCGTTGCGGGGTTGGCCGCCGGCTGCCCGGGATCGCACACGGCGCCTAAGCGCTGCTTCCCGCGCCACGGCTGCCCGGCGAGTCGGGTGAATCGGGCGGCCGCCCGTCCGACGCCGCCTGCGCGGTCATCCACTCGCGCATCACGACGATGGCGTCGTCATCGCGCCGTTCGGCCGGATACACGAGATAGAACCCCATCGACAGCGGAAACGCGAAATCGAACGGCTTGCACAGCCGGCCGGCGGCGATGTCGCGCTCGACGAGCGGATCGGTGGCGAGCGCGATACCCTGGCCGGCGACGGCCGCATCGATCGCGAGCGACGTCTGGTTGAAGCGCAGCCCCTTGTGCGGATCGAGGTCGACGGGCTCCGGCATCGCGGCGAGGAACTCGGGCCACAGGTCGTGCGCGTCGTGCAGCAGCACGTGGCTTGCAAGCGCGCGCGGCGACGCCGGCGCGGCCAGCAGCGCGGGGCTGCACACGGCACACACGTCGAGCGGGAACAGCGCATGCGTGGCGAGATGCTTGCCGAACGGCGGCTTGCCGTAACGGATCGCGAGATCGACGCCGTCGTGGCGGAACGTCGCGATCTGCGGGTCGGCGATCACGCGCACGTCGTAGTCGGGATGTGCGTCGGTGAACTGCGCGAGCCGCGGGATCAGCCACTTCGACGCGAACGACGGCGTCGTGCTGATGGTCAGCGCGGCGCGCCGCTTCACGAGCTTGTCGGTCGCGTCGGCGATCGCGTGCAGCGCGCGCTGGACGTCGGAGAAATACGCGGCGCCGTCGTGCGTCAGCGCGAGGCCGCGCGGCAGGCGTTCGAACAGCTTCAGGCCGAGCACGTCCTCGAGGTGGCGCACCTGCTGCGCGACGGCGCCCTGCGTGACGCCGATCTCGTCGGCGGCGGCGCGGAAATTGAGGTGCCGCGCGGACACTTCGAACGCGCGGAGCGCATTCAGCGGCGGCAGGCGGGAGGGGCGAGGCGGCATCGTCAGACTGTAGAAAAACTATCGGCTGGAGGCAGAAATACTGGTTCGACAGTGGGTATCGATGCGCCTACATTACCACCATGGCGCACCGAACGGCGGTTGCGCGGCGGCAGGATTCGAATGAGGAGCAGATCGTGACTGTAGAAAAAGTGGCGTTGATCACGGCGGCGGGCAAGGGCATGGGCGCGGCGATCGCGCGCGAACTGGCGGCGACGGGCTATCGCGTCGCGCTGATGTCGCCGTCGGGCAGCGCGGTGGCGCTCGGCGAGGAACTGGGCGGGTTCGGCATCCAGGGTTCGGTGACGGAAGAAGCCGACATCGACCGGCTCGTGCAGGAAACGCTCGCACGCTACGGCCGCATCGATGCGGTCGTGAACAACACCGGGCATCCGCCGAAGGGCGAGCTGCTGGCGATCACCGACGACAACTGGCATGCGGGGCTCGACCTGATCCTGCTGAACGTGGTGCGTGTGATGCGCCGTGTGACGCCGGTCTTCCAGAAGCAGGGCGGCGGCGCGGTGGTCAACATCTCGAGCTTCGCGGCGGACGCGCCCGAGCAGCCGATGCCCGTTTCGTCGGCACTGCGCGCGGCGCTGAGCGCATGGACGCGCCTTTACGCGGAACGTTACGCGGCCGAGCACATCCGGATGAACGCGGTGCTGCCGGGCTTCATCGACAGCTGGCCGGAAACGCCGGAGATCGTCGCGCGCATCCCGGCCGGCCGCTTCGGCAAGACCGGCGAGATCGCGAAGACGGTCGCGTTCCTGCTGTCCGACGGCGCGGGCTACATCACCGGGCAGAACATTCGCGTCGACGGCGCGATCGTCAAGGCGCTGTAAGCGTCGCGCGGGCGAGCGGCCGCACCGGCCGTGCCGCTCGCCGCGCCGCCGCTACAAACGCGTACAAACCAGACAAATCCGGGATACATCAGACCTTTCAAATGGGCGACGCCGCGTGAGCCGGGCGCGCCGGATTGAAAGCGAAGGCGCGGCCCCGCGCGCGGCATGTTCACTTTCCACTTCACGAAAGGAGATGCCGAACGATGTCTTCCACACCGTTTTCCCCGATGCGTCGCCACCTGCTTGCCACGTCCGTGGCCGCAGGGGTCTCGGCGATGCTGCCCACGGCGCTGCATGCCGCGACCGGCGCGAGCGGCATACGCCCGTTCACCGCGCACATTCCCGACGAAGCCGTCGCCGACCTGCGCCGCCGCATCGCGGCAACACGCTGGCCGGGCCGCGAGACCGTCGCCGACGAATCGCAGGGTGTGCGGCTGGCGCGCATGCAGGCGCTGCTGCGCTACTGGGGCACCGATTACGACTGGCGCAAGGGCGAGGCGCGCCTGAACGGTTTCCCGATGTTCATCACGGAAATCGACGGGCTCGACATTCATTTCATCCACGTGCGCTCGCGGCACGAGAACGCGATGCCGATGATCATGACGCACGGCTGGCCGGGTTCGATCTTCGAGCTGCTGAAGGCGATCGGCCCGCTGACCGACCCGACCGCGCACGGCGCGAGCGCCGACGATGCGTTCCATGTCGTCGTGCCGTCGTTGCCGGGCTTCGGCTTCTCGGGCCGGCCGACGCAGACCGGCTGGGGTTCCGACCACATCGCGCGCGCGTGGGGCGAGCTGATGGCACGGCTCGGTTATACGCGCTTCGTGTCGCAGGGCGGCGACTGCGGCTCGGTGATCTCGCACCGGATGGCGATGCAGCGCGTGCAGGGGCTGGCCGGGATTCACGTGAACATGCCGGCGACGGTGCCGCCGGATATCGCGACGCTGCTCGCGACCGATGCACCCGCGCCGGCGTCGCTGTCGCCGAAGGAGAAGGCCGCGTACGAGAAGCTCGCGACGTTCTATCGCGACAACTGCGGTTACTCGGCAATGATGGTCACGCGCCCGCAGACGGTCGGCTATGCACTCGCCGATTCGCCGTCCGGGCAGGCCGCATGGATGTACGACAAGATTTCGCAGTGGACTTATAGCGGCGGCGTGCCCGAGCGTTCGATCCCGCGCGACGAGATTCTCGACGACATCTCGCTGTACTGGCTGACCAACACCGCGACGTCCGCCGCGCAGATCTACTGGGAGGATCACTCGAACAACTTCAACGCGGTGGATATCGCGTTGCCGGCCGCGATCACGGTGTTTCCGGGCGAGATCTACCAGGCGCCGCGCAGCTGGGCCGAGCGCAGCTATCACAACCTGATCTACTTCAACGAAGTCGACAAGGGCGGACATTTCGCGGCATGGGAGGAGCCGGAGTTGTTCGCGCGTGAAGTGCGTGCCGGGTTCCGGCCGTTGCGGCGCGTGTAAGCGAGGGAGGACGGGCGAACGCGGGCCGGTGCGGATGCGGCCGGCGTTTGCTTCCGTCGTGCACGTTCCCGAATTCACCGTAGCGTCGTTATTGCCGCCGGCGTTACCCGTCAAAGCGGCCGTTTTACAGCAGAAACGGCACGGCGCTTCCGTTCACGATTGAATGACATATCGATGAACCAGCCCCCTTCTGGAAGAAACATTCCATCGTAATTATTTGATTAAAAAGCGATTTTGATAAAAATCAAAATATATCGCGTGAATTGCCTGATGTATTGAAACCCTCAATACAATGATTCGCGACTGCACCTGAGTGCGGACGGATCATCCTGTTTATTGGCACGCGGCAAAAAGCCGAATCGGCTTTTTCACGGTTTCGCCCGGTGAAAAAATACGACCCGAGGTTTCGCGATGACGAATAACGACGTGCGCGAGTCACGCATGGCTTGCGATGGCATGCGCCCGCTTGAAGGTCGAAGAGGCATCGTCGTCGGCCTGGCGAACGAGCAGAGCATCGCGTGGGGATGTGCGCGCGCCTTTCATGCAGCGGGTGCCGAGCTGGCGGTGACCTGGCAATCCGACCGGGCGTTGCCGTACATCGAGCCGCTGCTCGACCAGCTGAAGCCGGCGATTGCGATGCCGCTCGACGTGAGCCGGGCCGACCAGATGCGCAAGGTGTTCGACACGATCGGCGAACAGTGGGGCGGCCTCGATTTTCTGTTGCATGCCGTTGCCTATGCACCCAGGGCCGATCTGCACGGGCGGGTCGTCGACAGTTCGCCGGAAGGGTTCGCTCTCGCGATGGATACCTCCTGCCACTCGTTCATCAGGATGGCGAAACTGGCCGAGCCGTTGATGACGTCCGGTGGAAGCCTGATGGCGATGACCTATATCGGCGCTGACCAGGTCATCGCGGAGTACGGCGTGATGGGCCCGGTCAAGGCGGCGCTGGAGGCCACCGTCCGATACCTCGCTGTCGAGCTGGGGCCGGCCGGCATTCGCGTGCATGCGGTGTCGCCCGGCGCACTGGCCACGCGGGCGGCCTCCGGGCTGCCGAACTTCGATCACTTGCTTGACGACACCGCCCGGCGTGCGCCATTGCGCCGGCCGCTCGACATCGACGACGTCGGTGCGCTGTGCACCTTTCTCGCCAGCGATGCCGCACGCGCGATGACCGGCAGTATTCACTACATCGACGCGGGGATGCACGTGCTCGGCTGACGCGAGGCGGCCGCTCCCGGAATGCGTCGAGATTCACCTTGCCCCTCTGGAGAACAGTGTTATGGATGCTGCCACGCAACTGGCGCGCAGTCATGAGATCGCCACGGAGATTGTCCACGTCCTGCAAAAGCGCACGCAGCACGCGCTGGAACAGTACGGGAAACGGTTGGGCGAAGCACTCGACGGCAGCGACGGCCCCGGCCAGGAGCCGGGCGCCGCCCCGTTTGCCATGCCGTTCTCGCCGCTGGGCGCGTGGCATTACGCGGTCGACGCCGCACAGCGCGCGCTGCTGTTCTGGGACACGCTGCGCGAGCGCGGCACGCAATATGTCGAGCGCATGGCCGAGGGGCTCAAGCCGGTGCTGCATTTCGACTACGACGTCGTGCTCGACGGCCGGCAGTTCGCACGGCCCGTCAATTACGCGCTCGTTCACATCCAGCCGCCGGATGGCGTGATCGTCGACGCCGGCAAGCGGCCCTACCTGATCATCGATCCGCGTGCCGGGCACGGCCCCGGTATCGGCGGCTTCAAGGACGATTCGCAAGTCGGCGTGGCGTTGCGCGCGGGGCATCCCGTGTATTTCGTCGTGTTCTTCCAGGAGCCCGAGCCCGGCCAGACGTTGCTCGACGTGTGTGCCGCGGAACAGGCGTTCGTGCGGAAAGTGCGGGAGCTGCATCCGGACAGCCTCAAGCCGGCCATCGTCGGCAATTGCCAGGGCGGCTGGGCCGCGATGATGCTCGCGAGTTCGTCGGCGGACGATACGGGCCCGATCGTCATCAACGGCGCCCCGATGTCGTACTGGAGCGGCGCGTGGAGCGACGGGCCCGGCGACAATCCGATGCGCTATGCCGGCGGCATACTCGGCGGCACGTGGCTCGCGTCGTTCGCGTCGGACCTGGGCAACGGCAAGTTCGACGGCGCCTATCTCGTGCAGAACTTCGAGAACCTGAACCCGGCGAACACGTTGTGGGACAAGTATTACCACGTGTACGACCACATCGACACCGAGCCGCCGCGCTTCCTCGAGTTCGAGCGCTGGTGGGGCGGCTACTACCTGATGAACCGCGACGAGATCGAATGGATCACGCGCAACCTGTTCATCGGCAACAAGCTCTGGTCCGGCGAAGTGAAAGACGGATCGGGCAAGGCGTTCGACCTGCGCGAGATCCGCTCGCCGATCATCCTGTTCGCGTCGATGGGCGACAACATCACGCCGCCGCAGCAGGCGTTCAACTGGGTCACGGACATCTACGGCAGCACGGAGGAGATCAAGTCGCGCGGGCAGGTCATCATCGGGTTGGTGGAAGAGGACGTGGGGCATCTCGGCATCTTCGTGTCCGGCAAGGTCGCGAAGAAGGAGCACGCGCAGATCGTCAGCGTGCTGGATGCCGTCGAAACGCTGCCGCCCGGCCTCTATGCGATGTCGATCGAGGAGGTAAAGGGCGCCGACGGGAAGGTCACGTACGACGTCACCTTCGCCGAGCACCGTCTGGAAGAGATCGCGCAATACTTCAACCGCTTCGGGCGCAAGGACGAGCAAGCGTTCGAGGCCGTCGCCGCGTTGTCCGAATTCACGCAGCGCGCGTATGAACTGTTCATGCAGCCATACGTGCAGCAGGCATCGAACGAGACCACGGCGCACCTGTTGCGCGACTTTCATCCGCTGCGCTTCCAGCGCTGGGCGTTTTCGGACCTGAATCCCTGGCTTCGCTGGCTGAAGCCCGCCGCCGACACGGTCAGGGCCCACCGCCAGCCGTCCGACGATATCGAGCCGTGGCGCAAGCTCGAACGGCGTGGCTCGGATATCGTCAGCGCGTCGCTCGATTGTTTCCGCGCGATGCGCGATGCAAGCATCGAGTCGCTGTTCTTCTCGCTGTACACCCAGCCGGCCATGCTTCATTTCGGGGAGCAGTATCGCGACCGTCACGCTGCTGCGCCGGCGGCGGCGGACCCCCGCGACCTGCCGTTCGTGAAGGCGGCGCTCGCCTCGATCGAGCGTGGCGGCTACACCGAAGCGGTTGCGCGCGCGGCGTTTCTGCTCGAGCGCAGCGGCGAACCGTTTCCGCTGGCGCAGCTTGCGACCGAGCGCGAGCTTGCCGAAACCTACGCCGAATACCTGCCGAACCTGCCGCCCGACCAGTGGCGGCGCATCTATGGCGAGCAGGAGATCATCGCGACTTACGCGCCCCAACAGGCCGTCGCCGCGCTGCCGGTGCTGCTTGCCCGGCCGGAGGACCGCCAGCGGCTGCTGACGCTGCTGGACAAGCTGCTGGGCGACGCGCGCGTGCAAAGCGCGTCGGTGAGCGAGCAACAGTGGGCGGCGCTGCAACGCATTCGCGCGGTACTGGGTGCGCCGCCTGCCACGCTACCGGCCAGGGGGCCGCTGGCGACACTCGAACGCGTGCAGTGACGGACAGCGAGGAACCGCAATGGAAACCCGACACGAGAAATATCGCCGCCTCATCGAACACTGCCAGGCGCTCGCGCCGATGCCGACGGCCGTCGCGCATCCGTGCGATCGAAGCTCGCTCGAGGGCGCGCTGGAGGCGGCGCGCAAGGGGCTGATCGAGCCGATCCTGGTCGGCCCGCGTGCGCGTATCGAAGCGACCGCCGCGGAGTTGCAGCTACCGATCGGCGACTACGAGATCGTCGATGCGCCGTACAGCGAGGCGTCGGCAGCGGCGGCGGTGCGGCTCGTACGCGACGGCCGCGCGTCCGCGCTGATGAAGGGCAGCCTTCACACCGACGAACTCATGGCCGAAGTGGTGCGGCACGATTCCGGGTTGCGCACGGGCCGGCGCATCAGCCATTGCTTCGTGATGGACGTGCCCGCGCACGCCGATCCGCTGATCGTGACCGACGCGGCAATCAATATCGCGCCGACGCTCGAGGAAAAGGTCGACATCCTGCAGAACGCGATCGATCTCGCGCATGCGCTGGATTTTCCGCAGGTTCGCGTGGCGATCCTCTCGGCCATGGAGACGGTCAACCCGAAAGTGCCGTCGACGCTCGAAGCCGCCGCGCTGTGCAAGATGGTGGATCGGCGGCAGATCACCGGCGCGCTCGTCGACGGCCCGCTGGCGCTCGACAACGCGATCGATCCCGAAGCCGCGCGCATCAAGCAGATCGATTCGCCGGTGGCCGGGCACGCGAACGTGCTGATGGTGCCGAACCTCGAAGCGGGCAACATGCTCGCCAAGAGCCTGTCGTTCCTGGCCGGCGCGGATGCGGCGGGCATCGTGCTCGGCGCGCGCGTGCCGGTCATCCTGACGAGTCGTGCCGATTCGTTGATCACCCGGCTGGCTTCCTGTGCGGTCGCGATGCTCGTCGCGAACGTGCAGCGCGAAGCGGCCCGGCGCGCGGGGTGACGCCATGGCAGACGTGATTCTGGTGTTGAATGCCGGCTCGTCGAGCATCAAGTTTTCCGCATTCGACGTGCACGGCGACACGCTCGGCCTGATCGTGCATGGCCAGGTCGAGGGCCTGTACACGGCCACGGCGCACTTCAGCGCCGTCGACCGCCACGCGGAGCGTCACGAACGGCAATGGGCCGGCGGCGATACGTTCGGCCATCAGGAAGGGCTCGAGCAGATCGCCGCGTTCCTGGGCGCGCATCAGGAAGGGCACCGTCTCGCGGCGGTGGGCCATCGCGTCGTGCACGGCGGACAACGCTTCAGCGGCCCGGTGCGCGTCACGCCCGAGATCGTGGCCGAGCTGGAAAAACTCACCCCGCTCGCGCCGTTACATCAGCCGCACAACCTGACGCCGATTCGTATCCTCGAAACGATGCAGCCCGGCGTCGAGCAGGTGGCCTGCTTCGACACGGCGTTCCACTGCACGCAGCCCGCGGTGACCCAGGCATTCGCGCTGCCCGCGTCGATCACCAGCCGGGGCGTGCGCCGTTACGGTTTTCACGGGCTCTCGTACGAGTACATCGCGAGCGTGCTGCCCGACGTCGCGCCGGCGGCGGCGCGCGGGCGCACGGTCGTCGCCCATCTCGGCAACGGCGCGAGCATGTGCGCGCTCGTGGCAGGCAAGAGCGTCGCGAGCACGATGGGGTTCACGGCGCTCGACGGGCTGCCGATGGGCACGCGTTGCGGCAGCCTCGATCCGGGCGTCGTGATCTTCCTGATGGAAGCACTCGGGATGGACGTGCGCGCCGTCGAGGATCTGCTCTATCGGCGTTCCGGGTTGCTCGGCGTGTCCGGCCTGTCGAGCGACATGCGCACCCTGCTCGCGAGCGACGATCCGCACGCGCGCTTCGCCATCGAGCTGTACGTCTACCGCATCGCGCGCGAACTCGGTTCGCTTGCGGCCGCGATGGAGGGCATCGACGCCGTCGTGTTCACGGCGGGGATCGGCGAGCACGCGGCGGCGGTTCGCGAAGGGGTGCTGCGCCGCGCGGCGTGGCTCGGCGTCGAGATCGATGTCGACGCGAACGGCACGGACGGGCCGCTGATCACGACGGCATCGAGCCGCGTATCGGCGTGGGTGATCCCGACCGACGAAGAGCTGATGATCGCGCGCCATACGCACCGGCTGATCGGGTGACGGGCGAACGAGCAAGGAATCCTCATGGCTGAACTACTGCTGGTCAATGTCGAAGAACACGCGCGCGACGACGAGGTCGGCGCGTTCCTGGCGCGGCATGGATTCCCGCTGTTCGATGCGATTGAGCGCGTGCCGGCCGGGATCGGCACCCCCATCGCACTGCTTCGGTTCGACACGCTGTCGTCGGTGGCGCTTTACACGCTGCGCGCCCGGATCGATCACATCTCGTGGCGGGGCCGCTCGATTCGCGCGCATATCCTGCCGGACCGGAAGGACTGAACGGCTGCGTGCAGCGGCGTGGTCCGAGCGGTGAATGCGGGCGGGCCGACATGCGGCCGGTGTTCATCGGCGGGGTGGGGCGGTCACCTTCAGATGATCCGGCACGTGCCGTGTACGTCCCTCAGCCACGTGAAAAGCGTCATCGCGGCATAGACACAAGGCAGCACGATCAAAAATCGACGCCACGTGACCTTGAAACGCGGAAGCCGCCGGACGACCGCGGCGAGCGCGATGCAGGCAACCAGCCCGACCGGAAAAATGTTCCAGTTGTCCCTGAAGGCGGCAAAAACGAAAGCCGCCGTGACAAACACGACCCAGACGACGGCACCGCCAAGCGTGTCGCAGTAGGCGGTGGCGTATCCGGAGAACCACGCGAGCAGGAGCGCCGCAAGCCCGAAAGCGGTCAGGATGGTCGCGAGCCAGAGCGGCGGCCCGTTCGTGCCCGCCTGTCGCACGGGAGCGTCTTGTTCGTCGGCATTGGTCAATTCGGTCACCTGCAATCGGGCGGGTTGTCACGGCAAGCGGCGTAGTATCGCCGCGTTTCGGCGCCGAAGCGAGAGGCGGTGCGTGGCCACGCCATCGCCGGGGCAGGCCGGCGCGTGGCACATGGCCCCCTGCGAACCCGGATTCCCGCCCGATTTTTGAATCGTCGTGTGTCGTGTTCGCCGACAGATACGTTGGGATACAAAGCCTCGCCGGGGCTCGGGTATAAAACCGGTGAAGCGATTCACACGGCGGCGCGATGCCATGCGCCGCTGCCGAGAACGCAGATTCCCGAGTACCCGCACGTGCCGCGGGTCACCTTCCTTAGCGATCGACACTGGAGAACGAGTCATGCCCGAAACCGTGAACACCCGCCGCCGCCTGATCCTGGGTACGACGCTGGCGAGCCTCAGCCTCGCCGACCTCGGCTTCAGCGCCCTGGCGCACGCGCAGTCGGCTCCCGATGCAGCGCCTGCGAAGCGCGCGGCCGGCGTCGCGTCGCTGGGCACGATCCACCAGATCGACGCGGGCGTGCTCAACGTCGGGTATGCGGACCTCGGGCCGAAGAACGGCCCGGTCGTGTTCCTGCTGCACGGCTGGCCGTACGACATCTACAGCTATGCGGAAGTCGCGCCGCTGCTCGTCGCAGCCGGCTATCGCGTGATCGTGCCTTACCTGCGCGGCTACGGGTCGACGACGTTCCGCTCGGCCGACACGGTGCGCAACGGCCAGCAGGCCGTGACGGCCGTCGACATCGTTGCGCTGATGGATGCGCTGAAGATCGACCGCGCGGTGTTCGGCGGCTACGACTGGGGCGCGCGCACGGCCGACATCATCGCGGCGCTGTGGCCGCAGCGCGTGAAAGCGCTGGTGTCGGTGAGCGGCTACCTGATCGGCAGCCAGGAGGCGAACCGCAAGCCGCTGCCGCCGCAGGCCGAATTCCAGTGGTGGTATCAGTTCTACTTCACGACCGAGCGCGGCGCGCTGGGCTACGCGGCGAACCGCGACGCGTTCAACAAGCTGATCTGGCAGCTCGCATCGCCGAAATGGCAGTTCTCCGACGAAACCTACGCGCGCACGGCCGCGTCGTTCCAGAACCCCGATCACGTGGCGGTGGTGAT
Organism: Burkholderia sp. 22088; assembly: GCF_052045915.1. Lineage (NCBI taxonomy): Bacteria > Pseudomonadati > Pseudomonadota > Betaproteobacteria > Burkholderiales > Burkholderiaceae > Burkholderia > Burkholderia sp. 22088. The sequence continues at coordinate 88,388 of NZ_JBQEPY010000002.1, read as the reverse complement.
CCACAACTATCGCTGGCGTCTCGGGCTCGCGAAGGGCGAGGCGCAATACGACGACCTCGAGCGGCGCCTTGCGGCCGGCCCTGCGATTACGGTGCCGACGATCACGATGGAGGGCGATGCGAACGGCGCGCCGCATCCGGAACCGGCCGCGTACGCGAAGAAGTTCACCGGCAAGTACCAGCACCGCACGATCACCGGCGGCATCGGCCACAACCTGCCGCAGGAAGCGCCGCAGGCGTTCGCGGATGCGATCCTGCAAGTGGAGCACCTGTGATGCGGGCGCGCATGGGTGGAGTGCGCCGCGGCGTGCGCCGCGGGTTCGTCGCGGGCGTGCTGCTGGCCGGCGCGTGGTCGGCGAGCGGCCCGGCCGCGTTCGCGGAGCAGCCGAAGCCGGCTGCCGCCGCCGCGTCGCCGATTTACGGCGTGACGATCCCGCCCGGCTACCGGAAGTGGGAAATGGTCGCCCCGGCCGAAGAAGCCGCGCCGCTCGATGAACTGCGTGTCGTGCTCGGCAATCCCGTCGCGATCCGTGCGCTCGAGCAGGCGACACTGCCGTTTCCGGACGGCACGATCCTGGTGAAACTCGCGTACAAGCGCAAGCAGTCCGACGAGTTCGCGCCGGCGACGGTGCCCGGACAGGCGACGACCGTGCAGGTGATGGTGAAGGACTCGCGCCGCTATGCGTCGACGGGCGGCTGGGGCTTCGGGCGGTTCATCAACGGCGTGCCGGCCGATATCGGCCAGCATCAGACGTGCTTTGCGTGCCACCAGGCGCGGGTGAAGAATCACGACTACGTGTTCACGCGGCTGGCGCCGTGACGTACCCGGTTCGATATGTTCGACGGAAAGGCGTGCCATGCGGCACGCCTTTTTTCATGGTGGGTGTGCTTTCGTGGAGAACGTCAGCGGAGCGGGCCATGAACGATGCGGTAGCCCGGTTTGTATCGCACTGTATCTGCGGCCGTTCCTGAAAAACTGGCATGCAGAAAGCCCCGGTTCCGGAAACATGCCGGATACGTGGGCGGGTTCTACTGTCGACATGCAGGAAACGTTCGATGCCAGACGATCTGGATCGGATGCCGAATGATCGACCGACCTACTTCCTTCAAGGAGAACCCTCATGAAAGCCGCTCGCATCCTCGCCGTTGCCGTCCTCGCCGCCATCCCCGCCCTGTCGTTTGCCGACACCGGCCACGGCCTCACGCGTGCCGACGTGCGCGCCGAACTCGTTCGCCTGGAGCAGGCCGGCTACAACCCGGCGCGTAGCGAACCGCATTACCCGGAAGACGTCGCCGCCGCGCTGCAGGTCGCGCGTTCCGACCAGAACGGCCCGTCGAAGTCGCAAGGCGACAACGTGGCCGACGCATCGACGCGTGCCGGCCATCGCGGCGCGGCGCAAGCGCACGCCACGCACAACGCATACGACGACCTGTACGCGCATTCGTGATCCGGTGCCGCGCCTGCCTCGTGCGCAGGCGCAGCCGCTACCGCGGCACGTTCAAACAACACAACAGAGCAAGGAGTAAAACGATGGCCGGTTTGATGAAACGCGTTCTGGTGTCCGCCGCCGTGATCGGCGGACTGTTCGGTGCGGTCGCGGTGCAGGCTGCGCAGAAGGACGACCTGAAAGGCACGAACGTCGTGCTCGTGCACGGCGCATTCGCCGACGGGTCGAGCTGGAACCGCGTGATTCCGCTGCTCGAGGCGCGCGGGCTGCACGTGGTGTCGGTGCAGAATCCGCTGAGCTCGCTCGCCGACGATGCAGCCGCGACGAAGCGCGCGATCGACGAACAGAAGGGGCCGGTCGTGCTGGTCGGCCATTCGTGGGCCGGCGTCGTGATCAGCGACGCGGGCAACGACGACAAGGTGAAGTCGCTCGTGTACGTCGCCGCGTTCGCACCCGACAACGGCCAGTCGATTGCGGACGTCACGCAGGGGTTGCCGGCACCCGCATGGGCCGGCGAACTGCGCAAGGACGCGGGCGGCTTTGCCACGTTGTCGGACAAGGCGATCGCGCAGGATTTCGCGCCGGACCTGCCGCCCGCGCAGCAGCGCATCGTCGCGGCGACCCAGGGGCCGTGGTACGGCGGGTGCATTTCGGAGAAGGTCACGCAGGCTGCGTGGCATGTGAAGCCGTCGACGTTCGTCGTCGCGACGCAGGACAGGATGATCGATCCGACGCTGCAGGAAGCGATGGCGAAGCGGATCGGCGCGACGGTCGCGCGGGTGAACGGCAGCCATGTGTCGATGCTGAGCCAGCCGAAGGCCGTGGCCGACGCGATCATCGCGGCGGCGGAACGCGCGAAGCAGGATGCGCAGTGAACGTGATCGGCCACGATTGAGCCGCTGATTCGGCGGGCCAACGAACGGCACGTGGTCGACTCGCAGCGAGTCGACCACGTGTGCGATTTTCGGTCAGATCGGTTGCTTCAGACGGACCGGCCGGACGTCGTCCTTCTTCAGCACGACGCAATTCCGCCCGGCGTCGAGGGCCTTGTTCCTGGCACGCTGGAGGTCGCTCGGGTCGCTTGAGAACCTGTCATCGGGCGCGTCGGTGACGCCAGGACGAAATTCGCCGGCACACAGCAGACGGATATCACCGAATGCATATCGGACATACGCGTGGATGATTTTCGGTTCAGACGATGCGACCGGAATGCCTACGCGCTCGAGGCTGGAGCGGGCATCCGGCTTGAGCAGTTCGAAATCCTGGGGCGCTATGCTGAAAACGCCGGTCTTTTCCAGTGCACGAGTGCCGATGCCGGTGGAGAACGACGTCAGGGACCACATGACCAGCACATAGAACACGAAGCAGATGCCGACGGCGAGATACTTGACGGCCATGGTCGCCGGCTTGTTGCGGGCAGCCATGCCGATCGCCATCAGACCCGGAAGGAAGCCGGCGAGCGTAAGCGGAAGGAGGACAACGAGCGCTGAAAAGGCCTTCGCGTTCGTACTCATGTCGCCGGCGAACGATTCCATGGTCAGGAATCCGCCGCTGCTCGCGATGGCGGCGATGGTAATGAACAGGGCCAGTCCCGCGGCTTTACCCAGGATCCGCCCCTTTCCGTTCGCCATCGTCACCTTGTCGCGGCGCCACCCGACAAGCGTCGCTACGATGCCGAATGCGAAGGTTCCCAGTAGAAGAAGCCAGATCGGCAAATTCTCGGTCAGGATCGATGCCGCGATGACCATTGCCATCCAGGCCCCCACCGTTGCCAGTATGACGATTGACGTACTCCGGGAGAGCACGCGCACGTCTTTGTCGACGACGAGAAGAAACAGCAGAAAGATCGATGGTGCGCACAGAGCGAACAGCAGCGCGGACACCAGCAGCAGTGTGCCGATCAGTAGTGCGAGCAGTCCGGATGTCGACGAGATCGAATCGAGAAACAACGTGTGCCAGCCGATCCGGTTGAGGTAGAGCCACAGCGTCAGTCCCGGAAGGACGAGCAGCAGTAGCGAGAATTTGGCGATCAGCTCGGCGGTGTCCTTGCCGTAATCGAGAAACGTCTTGAAGCGTTCCAGGAAAACGCTCCATGGAATCGCGGATGTCGGTGTGCTCATGTTGGCCCTCTGTATTGTTTTGCAACCTGAATTCTACGGTGTGATCCCGCGCCTCCAGGTGTCATGCACATTGGCGTTCCGACTGTCCATGGTTCGAACAAGGCGTTCGCTCGGCCCGCTACGCATCCCGCGATGCCGGTCCGCATTCTTGCCGACTGTCATGCGTCGGTCATTCCAGACCTCTCCCGACGCAATTGCATTCCCCGCAACGCTGATTAGGAAATGAATTTTTATTGGTTCAGCTTCCCCGGCCGCCCTCGCATAGTGGCGCTGACGGCTATAGACAGCACGCAAGCTGCAACGGCCGAATTCCCGGTGTTTTTGTTCATACGAATCCGCGAAAACAAGGAAGTGTCATGACGGTTGAACTGGAAGAACGAACTGCCGCGCAGCAGGCGCTCGAAGACGCGCGCGCGGCCGCTGCGGCGGCCGGTACGCCCTATGCGGGCGGTGTCGCGCCGGAAGTCGCGTGGGCGCTGTTCTCGTCCGGCGATGCGCTGCTGGTGGACGTGCGCACCGCCGAGGAACGGAAATTCGTCGGCCACGTGCCGGAGTCGCTGCACGTGCCGTGGGCGACCGGCACGAGCCTGACGCGCAATCCGCGCTTCGTGCGCGAACTGGAAGCGAAGACGGGCAAGGCGGCCGTCGTGCTGCTGTTGTGCCGTAGCGGCAACCGCTCGGCGCAGGCGGCCGAGGCCGCGACGAAGGGAGGCTTCACGCAGGTATTCAACGTGCTCGAAGGGTTCGAGGGCGACCTCGACGAACGGCAGCATCGCGGCGTCAGCAACGGCTGGCGCTTCCGCGGCCTGCCGTGGGCACAGGACTGATTCACGGCCGAGACAGGGAGAACGCAGCATGGCCGCATTCGACATCGACGACATCGTTCAATCGCTGCAGACCGTACGCCGTGCATGGCGCGAGAAGCAGCGGCGCTCGCTCGAACCGGGCGGGCGCGACCTGCCGGCGCGCGAAGCGCTCGCGCAGATCATCGGCGCGCTGAAGGGCGTGCTGTTCCCGATGCGGCTCGGGCCGCCCGAGCTGCGCCAGGAGAGCGAGAACTTCCACGTGGCCCATGCGCTCGACGCGGCGCTGAACGCGCTGCTCGCGCAGGTGAAGCTGGAATTGCGCTACGCGGCGCGGCAGCGCAATGCCGACGGGCCGGTCGATCATGTCGACGAAGTCGCGTCGACGGCCGTGCAGGCGTTCGCCGCGCGCCTGCCCGAGATCCGCCGGCTGCTCGACAGCGACGTGCTGGCCGCGTTCCACGGCGATCCGGCGGCCGGCAGCGTCGACGAGGTGCTGCTGTGCTATCCGGGCATCCTCGCGATGATCCACCACCGGCTCGCGCACGAACTGTACGGGCTCGGCCTGCCGCTGCTCGCGCGGATCATCGCCGAACAGGCGCATGCGGAGACGGGCATCGACATTCATCCGGGCGCGCGCATCGGCGCGGGCTTCTTCATCGACCACGGCACCGGCGTCGTGATCGGCGAGACGGCGATCATCGGCGAGCGCGTGCGCGTGTACCAGGCCGTCACGCTCGGGGCGAAACGCTTTCCGCGCGACGCGGCCGGCCATCTCGAGAAAGGGCTCGCACGGCATCCGATCGTCGAGGACGACGTGGTGATCTACGCGGGCGCCACGATCCTCGGCCGCGTGACGATCGGGCGCGGCGCGGTGATCGGCGGCAACGTGTGGCTCACGCAGGACGTGCCGGCCGGCGAGAACATCACGCAGGCGGTGCTGCGCAGCGAAACGAACGCCACGCCGCGCGCGGCGGCGCGTGTCGCCTAGGAGGCGCGATGAGCGACCTCATCCATCACTTCGGCGCCAACGTGCGCAGGCTGCGCGAAGCGCGCACGTGGTCGCAGGAACAGCTGGCCGAGCATGCGGGGCTGAACCGTTCGTATGTCGGCGAGATCGAGCGCGGCGAGGCGATCGCGTCGATCGTCACGGCCGACAAGATCGCGCGCGCGTTCGACGTATCGATCTCGACGCTGCTGCCGGGCACGTTCGTCACCTGAGGCCGCCTCGTCATCTTTCCCTTTCGGTCGCACGCGACATGACGGCTATAGCATGTTGAGCCGGCAGGTGCGTGCTTCCGATAATCACCCAGCGTCATAAGCAATCCCGTTTTTCATCTTAAGAACCCGGAGCCACACATGTCGACCGTTGCAAGCGGCGCGGCTGCGCTGAGCGATCACGCCGCCCGCCAACTAGCGAACGCTACCAAGACCGTCCCCCAGCTTTCCACGATCACGCCGCGCTGGCTGACCCATCTGCTGCAATGGGTACCGGTCGAGGCCGGCATCTATCGCCTGAACCAGGTGAAGAACCCGGAAGCCGTGCGTGCCGCATGCACGCAGCTCGAGGACGAAAGCGTGCTGCCGCAGACCTTCGTGCCGTACGAGGAACAGCCGCGCGAGTATTTCCTCAACGCGGTGAGCACGGTGCTCGACGTGCATACGCGGATCTCCGATCTTTACAGCAGTCCTCATGACCAGATCAAGGAACAGCTGCGCCTGACGATCGAGACGATCAAGGAGCTGCAGGAAAGCCAGCTGATCAACAACCCCGACTACGGGCTGCTCGCGAACGTGACCGACGACCAGCGGATCTTCCCGCTGACGGGCGCGCCGACGCCGGACGACCTCGACGAACTGCTGACCAAGGTGTGGAAGGAGCCCGCGTTCTTCCTCACGCACCCGCTCGCGATCGCCGCGTTCGGCCGCGAATGCACGCGGCGCGGCGTGCCGCCGCCGACGGTCAGCCTGTTCGGCTCGCAGTTCCTGACGTGGCGCGGCATTCCGCTGATCCCGTCGGACAAGGTGCCGGTCGCGGACGGCAAGACCAAGATCCTGCTGCTGCGCGTCGGCGACAAGCGCCAGGGCGTGGTCGGCCTCTATCAGCCGGGTGTCGCGGGCGAGCAGGGTCCGGGCCTGTCGGTGCGCTTCATGGGGATCAACAACCAGGCGATCGCGTCGTACCTGATCTCGCTGTATTGCTCGCTCGCGGTCCATTCGCCGGATGCGCTGGCTGTCCTCGATGACGTCGAAATCGCCAAGTTCCATGACTATCCCGACACCTACCGTTAATCCCGGCCTGGCCGGCGGCGACGCGCACGCGCTGCCGCACGCGCCGTTGCCGGCCGGCTTGCCCGATCCCGCGACGCTTGCGCGGCTCGCGTCCGAGTTCTTCTCGACGCCGCCCGGGCAGGCCACCGCGCCCGGGTTGTCGGCGGGCAGCGGTGCGGTCGGCGGCGTGCCGTCGGCGTTGCCGGCCGCCGCGCCGATCCTGGCGTCGGTGAGCAACCCGGTCCCGGGCGGCTCGCCGCTCGCGGGGCCGGGCGGCGCGGGCACCGGCGTGCCCGGTCTCGCGCTCCCGCAAGGGAAGGTGCCCGGCGCGAACCTCGCGCCGTCCGCACCGACCCACGTGCTGTCGCTCGGCAACCGCGCACCGGCGCTCGCGCCGCATGCGGCCGCGCAGAACGGGCTGCCCGACAACGCCGTGTCGATCGCGCCCGCGCTCGAACCGCGCGTCGGCGGCGCGGCGCTCGGCGTGCCGCAAGTGAATGCGCCGGCGCCGGAAGGCGCGGCGAAGGCATCGCCGTACTACTTCACCGACGGTTCGCTGCAGGGCTGGCAGGCGACGCCGCAGGACATCGTCGTGCCGTCGAACGGCCTCGCGTCGCCGGAAGCGTTCGGGCTGCCGGGCGACGACGCGCTGCGCGAACTGCTCGCCGTGCATCGCGACGTGCCGGCGTCGCGCGCGTCGGGCGGCGAGGTGCCGCGTTACTTCATCGACGATACGCACGCAGCCGAGCCGCAAGGTCAGTTGTATCGCGGCGCGCACCCGCCGTTCGACGTGAACGCGATCCGCCGCGATTTCCCGATCCTGCAGGAGCGCGTGAACGGCAAGCAGCTCGTGTGGTTCGACAATGCGGCGACGACGCACAAGCCGCAGGCCGTGATCGACCGCCTCGCATACTTCTACGCACACGAGAACTCCAACATTCACCGCGCGGCACATGCGTTGGCCGGCCGCGCGACGGATGCGTACGAGCATGCGCGGGAAACGGTGCAGCGCTTCATCGGCGCATCGTCGCCGGACGAGATCGTGTTCGTGCGCGGCACGACCGAGGCGATCAACCTGATCGCGAAGTCGTGGGGCGTGCAGAACGTCGGCGAAGGCGACGAGATCATCGTGTCGAACCTCGAGCATCACGCGAACATCGTGCCGTGGCAGCAGCTTGCCGCGCTCAAGGGCGCGAAGCTGCGCGTGATTCCGGTCGACGATTCGGGGCAGGTGCTGCTCGACGAATACCGGAAGCTGCTCAACGACCGCACGAAGATCGTGTCCGTCACGCAGGTGTCGAACGCGCTGGGCACGGTCGTGCCGGTGAAGGAGATCGTCGAGCTTGCGCATCGGGCGGGCGCGAAGGCGCTCGTCGACGGCGCACAGTCGATCTCGCACATGCGCGTGGACGTGCAGGCGCTCGATGCGGATTTCTTCGTGTTCTCCGGGCACAAGATCTACGGGCCGACCGGGATCGGCGTCGTGTACGGCAAACGCGCGATCCTCGACGACATGCCGCCCTGGCAGGGCGGCGGCAACATGATCGCGGACGTGACGTTCGAGCGCACGGTGTTCCAGCCGCCGCCGAACCGGTTCGAGGCCGGCACCGGCAACATCGCGGATGCGGTGGGGCTGGGTGCCGCGCTCGACTACGTGAGCCGCGTCGGCATCGAGAACATCGCGCGCTACGAGCACGACCTGCTCGCGTATGCGACGAGCGTGCTCGCACCGGTGCCGGGTGTGCGCCTCGTCGGTACCGCGCGCGACAAGGCGAGCGTGCTGTCGTTCGTGCTGAAGGGCTACGAGACCGAGGAAGTCGGGCAGGCGCTGAACGAAGAGGGCATCGCGGTGCGCTCGGGGCATCACTGCGCGCAACCGATCCTGCGGCGGTTCGGGCTCGAGGCAACGGTGCGGCCGTCGCTCGCGTTCTACAACACGTGCGACGAAGTCGACGCGCTGGTGAGCGTCGTGAGAAGGCTGGCGACGCGACGCTGACGCATGCCGTCTGCGAGGAGGCCGCTTGTGGCGCCCGGCAACGGGATGTCGCAAGCGGCCTCATTTGCGTGGCGATGCGGGCATGGCGCGCCGCTCGACGTTCCGTGAGCATCCATCCGTCGCGCCCCATCCTCCACAGCCCGGCCGTCGTATCGGGCACGGCCGGGCACCGGATCGGCAACCGGCGCATTGACGGGAGCGCCGTTGCGCCGTGCCTTGCGCCTGGCATCGCGCCGGCGCTGCGCTGCGCTGCGCGATCGCGGTCGACGTGGTGATCACGAAGTTCCGGCATGGCCCGGCCGGGCTGCGCAGCAGGACGCTGGCGAGCAGCGGTCCTGCGGGTCGATTGCTCGCCGAGCGGCTGAGGCATGATCGGCGCGCTTCGGGCAGCGCGGCTGAATGGTTTGTTATCCAGATCAATCTGCGTGGAAGCCGGTACGCGGCGCGCACGGTCGAAAGCAGCCCGACGTGAGCGCAGGGGCGCATCGGCATGCCACCACGCGACACGTGCGCCCGCCAGCGCCCGGGCACCTGGATATTCATCGGACGATTCGGCGTGCAAGCGTTGCACACCTCGCTATCACGGACTCGCGCGGATCACAACTCGCCGCTTCCGGAAACGTCCGTTACGGATTCTGCGTTAATCCCGACGTCACTTTGGTCGTTATCGGGAAGTCGACCTTGCACGTGCCGTACCCGACTGGTTTCACGCGCATGCGTCGCATGCACCGGCGGCGTGCTCAACGCTCTCCTGACCATGATCAAGAATTTCAGCATTCGCACCCGTCTGGCGCTGGCGATGGGTTTTCTCGGAGTATTGCTGGTCGTCGGCGGCATCATCGGCGTGGTCGGCATGGCAATCGGAAACAACGACGTGAAGACGCTCTATTCCGAACGGCTCGCTTCGTCGGAGGCGCTCGGGCAGGCGAATGTCGCGCTGTCGAGGACGCGCCTGTGGCTGTATCGCATCGCGCTCGATCCGGCCAGCGACGAAGTTCCGCAGGAAACCGGTGTGGCCCGCGACATGCTGGCCGCATCGAGGAAGGCATGGGAGGCCTATCGTGCGCTGCCGTTCTCCGGCCCCGAAGAGGCCCGCCGCGCGGCCGACGCCGGCAGCAAGTTCAAGGCGCTGGTCGACAACGGGCTGGAGCCGATGTTCGAGGTCATAGCCACCCGTGATGCGGCCAAAATTCCGGAAGTCTGGCGACGCATCCCGCCGTCGCTGTTCATCGACGCGTCCGACGCCATGGATGCGCTCGGGCAGCTCCAGATCACGGCTTCGCGGGCGACGTTCGATGCCGCGCAGGCACGCTTCCACTGGTTCATCGCCATGGCGTTCGCCGGGAGCCTGGTCGCGCTCGGGGCGGCCACGCTGACATGGTGGTCGCTGCAACGGGCGATCGGCACGCCGCTGGCGAACGCACTGGGCCATTTCGGCGCCATCGCCGAAGGCGACCTGACGACCCGGGTGGAGATTCATTCGACCGACGAAATGGGGCAACTGCTGACCGGCTTGCAGACGATGCAGGGCGAACTGCTCCAGACGATCCGGGCGGTGCAGAACGGCTCGCACGCGATCGACGCCGCCGCTCGGGAGATCGCGGAAGGCAACATGGATCTGTCCCAACGGACCGAGGAGCAGGCCGCGTCGCTGGAGGAGACGGCCGCGTCCATGGAGCAGCTGACATCGACGGTTCGCCAGAACGCCGAGAACGCGAAGCAGGCCAGCCAGGTGGTGAGCGACGCGGCGCTGCTGACCGAGCAGGGCAATCAGGCCGCGCAAGAGGTCGTCAGGACGATGCGGGGGCTGTCGGAATCGTCAGACAAGATCGCCGAGATCATCACGGTGATCGAAGGCATCGCCTTCCAGACCAACATCCTGTCGTTGAACGCCGCGGTCGAAGCGGCCCGGGCCGGCGAGCAGGGGCGCGGGTTCGCGGTCGTGGCGGGCGAAGTGCGCTCGCTGGCCCAGCGCAGTGCCGCGGCATCGCGTGAAATCAAGGAACTGATCACGGATTCGCTCAGGCGCGTCGACACCGGCGCACGGCAGGTCGATCGCGCGACGGGGACGATGACGGAAATACTGGCGTCGGTGCGACGGGTCGACGTACTGATGAGCGAGATTACCGCCGCGTCCGACGAGCAGTCGCGGGGCATCGAGCAAGTCAATCAGGCCGTCGCGCAGATGGATCAGGTGACGCAGCAGAATGCCGCGCTGGTGCAGCAGGCATCGGCAGCGGCGGCGGCGCTGAAAGCGCAGGCGGGGCAGCTGGAAGCGACGATCGCGGTATTCCGGATCGATGCCGCCCGAGCCTGATTCGACGCCGGCGCATCGGGTCGCGAAGGACGCACCGTGTCGGGATCGTTGCCGTTCTGCGCGCCGTGGCCATGCTCCGACAGCCGGGCATCGAACCATCGGTGCCGCGCTTCGACACGGTGTGAATCATTGGGGCGGAACGTGATTTGCCCGCCGTCCGGCAGGCCGCGACGGCGGATCTCGATCGCGCCGGGCCGCTGCATCGTGCACGACAGCGATTGTTGACGACGCTGGAAAGGTCCAATCCAGAAGCGGTAATAGGTGCCGCGAATATGGCCGATTATTCTCCCGTTCGCAGTAATGGCGTCCGTCCACGAATGCTATCGGACTGCTTACAAAATCAATTGCCCAGGGAGGCCTTTCATGAGACGCACCGTTGTCACCGGTTGTATCGGCGCCGCTTTCACCATGTCTGCATCGTGCACGTTCGCGCAGAGTTCGGTTACGTTGTATGGCCTCGTCGATACGGCGATCCGTTATCAGACGAATGCCGGCCCTGACGGCAAGGACCTGATCGGAATGACGGTCGGCCCGGAAACGCACAGCCGTTGGGGCTTGCGCGGCAGCGAGGATCTCGGCGGCGGGCTGTCGGCGATTTTCCGTCTCGAGAACGGTTTCGAGCTGGGCGACGGCAAGCTGCACGTCGCGAACACGCTGTTCAGCCGGCAGGCCTACGTGGGCCTGTCGAACAGCCGATATGGCACGCTGACGTTCGGCAACCAGTACGCGCCGGTGTACGACACGATGGGCGACGTATTCGATCCGATGACCGTCGGCGACTACTGGCAGGACAGCTGGGCGTACAACGGCATTGGCAACTACCTGACGGTGCCGAACTCGGTGAAGTACGCATTCACGTACAACGGGTTCAGCGTCGATGCGATCTACGGCTTCGGCAATCATGCCGGTGCGATGGGCCTCGACAGCACGTACGGCGTCGAGCTCACCTACGCGCAAGGGCCCGCGTCGATCAACGCAGGCTTCCAGCAGACCTCGGTATCGTCCGTGAACGGCAGTGCGACCAACGGCGCGAAGGTGAACTTTCTGCACGTGAGCGGCGCGTATCAGGTTACGCCCTCCGTCCGCCTGCTGGCCGGCTGGCTGCACGGCCAGGACAAGACGGGCACGACCGACTTCAACATGCAGCAGGCCGGCGCACCGGCGTTGAGCGGCGGGAGCCCGAACCGCATCGACGACACGTTCTACGTCGGCGCCAACTGGCAGGCCACCGCGCCGCTGCTGATCACGGTGGCCGGCTACTACGGCCACGCACGCAACGCGCAGCGGCTCGACGGCACGCTCGGCTCGGGGATCAACTACTCGGCGACCGTGCTGGCCGAGTATGCGCTGTCCAAGCATACGGAGGTCTACGGCACGGTCGATTTCTCGCGCGGCAACGGTGCGTTCGCGGCCGACTATCCGGGTGCCACCAACCGGCTCACCGGCAAGGTCGACCAGATCGGCAGGACCAACAACGTCGGGGCTGCCGTCGGCCTGCGCCAGATGTTCTGACGGCACTGCGCACCGCGCCGCGAGCGGTTCTGCTGCAAAATTCAGAACCGCACGACCTGCTTTTGCTCGACGTTGAAGCCGTCGCGCAGCACGCTCGCCGAATCCGCGAAGTAGCGGCGGGTTTCCGCCAGCAGGTCGGTGTTGCCGCGCCGGCAGAACACGACCCCCGATCCTTCCTCCGTCAGCAGTTCGTCGATCAGCGATTCGGGTTGCCCGATATCGGCGAGATGGACGTTCTGCACGCCGTGCGCGAGCGCATCGAGCGCTTCCCGCACGCAAGGCGCTGCGGTTGCGGCCGGATGCTCGGCCAGCCATTGCTCGAGTTCCGTGATGCCATAGAGCCCGGCGAGCTCGCCGAGTTCGCGCAGCAGCGCGCTGTCGACCATCATCACCAGCGTGACGGCGCCGGTGCGCTGCGCGAAGAGGCTGCCGAGCTGTTCCGCGCGCAGCAGGTGATCATGGCCTGCGTCGTCCGGGGCGACCGGCATCACGACGGGCACCAGCCCGTTGCCGAGAAACGCAGCCAACGCGGTGCCGTCGAAGTGCGCGACCGCGCTCGTCGTGCGATCGGATGCGGCGGATGCGATCAGCAGCCCGCCGTCGTGACCGTCGATGCCGAGCGCCTTCACGCCGTGGCTGCCGATCAGGCGCACCAGCTCATGGTTGCGCTCGGTCATCGCGGCGCGCGCGGTGTCGACCGATTGCGTGCCGGACGCGGCCGGTAAGCCCTGGACGACGATCGGTCGAACGCCGGTGAGTGCGAGCAGCGCGACATCCTGCGCGAATGCGTGGCGGGCGCGTGCGTCGCTCGCGGCGCCGCCTTCGACGATGACGACGGTCTGCCCGTGCAGGGCCTGCATGAACGGCAGCGAGCGCGCCAGGCCGGCTACGCGGCGCGACGTCGGGGTGGGACTTTCAGGGTCTGGGAACATGGGAATCCGGATGGATGAAGGGAGTGCGTGTTGCCGCACGACGCGGCATCACGACGGCATCAATACGTGCGTTGCATCAGCCGGTGAATCTCGTCGGGCGTCAGCGCGTCGCGCGACGACTGCCGGAACGGGCGTTCGCTGAAACAGCGCGCCGCGTCGGCGAGCAGTTCGAGGTGCGCGCGGTTGTCTTCCTGCGGCAGCACCAGCACGATGAATTCGCGCACGGGCTTGCGATCCGGTGCGTCGAAGGGGAACGGATACTGCGCGCGAACGAACAGCGCGATGGCCGAGCGGAGGCCGGCGACACGCGCATGCGGAATCGCGACGCCCTGGCCGAGGCCGGTCGAGCCGAGTTGCTCGCGCTTCGTCAGTTCGGTCCTGATCCGTTCCGCGGACACACCGCTGCTGCGCTCGATATAGTGCGCGACGAGGTCGAACAACTGGATCGCGCTTTCGACCGGTACGTCGAGCAGGATGTTATCCGGCGGGCAGGCGTCGGCCAGCCGGTTCGCGAACGTTGCGCCGCCGCGTCGGTAGGGAAGGTCGGGTTGGCCGCCGGCGGCGGCCTGCTGCGTTTGCATGCGGATCTCTCCGTGTCGGGATGACAGGGAAATCCTAGACAAAAGCGTGTAAAGACGGTGTCAGAGACGCGGGGGCGCCGCATTAAAATTTCGTATCGATTGCGATGGCGCCCGCCGCATGCCCGACAAGGACATCGTCAGGTACCCGACAGCACGAACGGCAACGTCGTCAGCAAGAACACGGAAATGCCGACGACCGGCGCACCGAACGCGATCGCCGCAAATGCCACCGCGGCGCTCGTCAGCACCAGCGTCCTCGAGCGCACGCGGTGCCGGCCGAGTGCCGTTGCGCGATCGTCGCGGGCGGCATCGGGTCGTGTGCCGATCACGTGTTTCCAGAACGTCAGGCCAAGCATGATTGCTCCTTGATGAAAGGCGACCGGGAGGGCGTGCGCTGCGCGCGTCAGCAGCGCTTGAGCTTCAGCACGCGCGAGATCTGCCCGGGCGTGAAGCCGCTGTTGCGCACGTAAGGCGCGCAGTCGAGCGGTGTGGTGAGCGATTCGCTGACGACGTACCGGCCGACGAAGCGGTACGCGTCCGTGGCCATGCGGATGAACACCGGAATCGCATCGCGTTGCGCGGCGAGCGTCCTGCCGGCCGCGCGCGCGGACGCGCTGCCGTCGCAGAGGATCACGTCGGGCGCATGCGGGTTGAGGTCCGTGCGCAGGCAGGCGGCCACGACCTTGCCGCTCTTCGTCGGCAGGAACGCCTGCTTGCTGCCGCCGCAGGCGGTGTGGATGAATTCGCGGGTGTACTGCTTGTCGATCTCGAACATGACCGGGCTCCGGTATCGGGAACTTCAGTGGGTTAAATCAGGGATGCAAAGCAATGTGACCGGATCGACATGCCGGATGCGGGCATGCCAGGCGATCGTTGCCGGGCTGGCGGATCGATGGCGCGACGTTGCAAGGGATGTTCCGCGGGAACACGCTTGCCCGCACGACGCGCGATCAACGCATCGACGTCGTGTTCAAGCGTGCACGGGAATGACTACGGCGCGCACCGTCCGCCTGCTGGCAGGACGGTGGCTCGGGAAAAGAGAGACGCAGGCGTCCTGCCTGTCAGGCAGAAAAGCAACTCGGAGGGCGAGGACTTCGGATGCGCATGGTGCGTACTCGGTGATGGATGGCGAACACATTCTAGTGAACGCACGCGCGTCCGCAAGTAAAAAGGTCGTAAAGGTTGCGTGGCCGGTGCGTGCTACGTGCACTGCCAGAGGTGCGCGCTGGTGCGGCACGGCGCGCACCAGAACGTGTAGTTCGCGCCGCCGCTACCCCACAGCCATTCGCCGCCGTCCGTTTGCGGGAGGCCGGAATCGAGCTGCATGACGAACGACATCTTGCGGCCGCAATCCGGACAGTCGGGATACCACGCGGACTGTACCCACGACGGCGCGCCGCCGACACGGCTCAGGTTCTGCCGGCCGTTCGATTCGCCCCAGTCCTGCCGTGTCCAGCGTGCCGGTGCGGCGAAGAGCGCAACGTCGGCCTCCACGAACGCGGCCGCCGGATACTCGGGCTGGATCGCGATGTCGCGTTGCTGCGACGGGTGCGCGCAGGCGTTGCCTGCGTCGTCGTGCCGGTGGAACAGCGGGCCGTCGCTCTCCCAGCCGACGCACGACAGGCAGGTGTCGAACGATACGGGCGTCGCGCTGTCGATGCCGGCTGCCGCGGGTTGCGGTAGCGTCAGCAACCGATGCAGCGGCTCGTGACACAGGCCGCATCGATGCGTCGACACGCCGCCGAAGCGCGCGCCCGATCGATGCGAATCGCGTGCGTGCCAGGTCGGGTGATGCGCGTCAATCTCGCGTTTCCACTTCGGCATCTCGCGGAGCCTCGGCGCACGCAGCGTCGGGCCGAAGTCGATGTGTAGCGGCGACTCGCCATGCAGCGCGCACAACGTGTCATGTTCCTGCGCATAGCCGGCAGACATGAGCCAGTTGGCGTACTTGCCCGGATCGTCGGAAAACAGCCGCGCCGCCGCGTCGCGAACGGCCGCGGGGTGTCGCGAATGAAGCAGCGCGACGGCGCGTTCGCGCATCGCGTCGTCGCCGGAGGGGGGCTCGGCAAGCCGGCCGCGCCATGCATCGATCGTCGCCGGATCGAGCATTCGCCACGCGTTGTCCTCGTAGTACAGGTGCGGCGACCGCTTCGCGGTCACAACGTCGAGAAACACGTCCCAGTGACCGGCAAATACCTGCGGCGCCTGTATTGCCGCGCTCGACAACACGCTCGCGAGCCGCGTGTTCCATGCGCCGTCGCGGACGCGTTGCCACGCTGCGGCGGTGACGTTCGCGAAAGCGGTGTCGTCCATCAGGTCGAGTGCGGCGTCGAGGAAGGTCGCATGCGACAGCTCGCGATCGAACGAAGCGATCACGAGGTCGGCGAGTGCCGCCGGATTGTCGCGTCGCAGCGCCAGCATCTGCGACATCGGATCGTTGCCGGTCCAGCCGAGGCGTTCGTAGTCGTCGAGAATGGTTTGTACGGTCGGCATGGCGTGGGCGGCGGGGCGGCGGACGGGCGTTCATCTTACCCGAGCGCGCCAGCGGGCCGGCACGCCGCCCGTTTTCGCAGCCCCATGCAAAAAACGCGTGACGACTTTCGTCGCCACGCGTTGCCTGCGTTTCGCTGTGCGTGCCGGTCGCGCATGCCGGCGAACCGGCATACGCGTCGGGTCATCAGAAATCGAAACCCGGCCCGCCCGCACCCGGGCCGCCCGGCGCAGCCGCCGGTGCCGCATCCTTCGGTGCTTCGAAGACGGTTGCATCGGTCGTCAGCAGCAGCCCCGCGACCGACGCCGCGTTCTGCAGCGCCGTGCGCGTGACCTTGGTCGGATCGAGCACGCCCGACTCGACGAGGTCGCCGTATTCGCCCGTTTGCGCGTTGTACCCGAAGTTGCCCGAGCCTTCGGCCACCTTCGCGACGACGACGCTTGCTTCCTCGCCCGCGTTCGTGACGATCTGGCGCAGCGGTTCCTCGAGTGCGCGCAGCACGATCTTGATGCCCGCGTTCTGGTCGGCGTTCACGCCCTGCAGTTCGCGGATCGCCTGCCGCACGCGGATCAGCGCGACGCCGCCGCCCGGCACGATGCCTTCCTCGACGGCCGCGCGCGTGGCGTGCAGCGCATCGTCGACGCGGTCCTTCTTCTCCTTCACCTCGATCTCGGTCGCACCGCCGACCTTGATCACTGCAACGCCGCCCGCGAGCTTCGCGACGCGTTCCTGCAGTTTCTCGCGGTCGTAGTCCGACGTCGCTTCCTCGATCTGCACGCGGATCTGCTTCACGCGCGCCTCGATGTTCTTCGCATCGCCCGCGCCGTCGATCACCGTCGTGTTTTCCTTGCCGACCTCGATGCGTTTCGCCTGGCCGAGTTCCGCCAGCGTCGCCTTCTCGAGCGTCAGGCCCGTTTCCTCGGCGATCACCTGGCCGCCGGTCAGGATCGCGATGTCTTCGAGCAGTGCCTTGCGGCGGTCGCCGAAGCCCGGCGCCTTCACGGCCACCGTCTTCAGGATGCCGCGGATGTTGTTGACGACCAGCGTCGCGAGCGCTTCGCCTTCGACGTCTTCCGCGATGATCAGCAGCGGCCGGCCCGATTTCGCGACCTGTTCGAGCACCGGCAGCAGGTCGCGGATGTTCGAGATCTTCTTGTCGTGCAGCAGGATGTACGGGCTTTCGATCTCGGCGATCTGCTTGTCGGGATTGTTGATGAAATACGGCGACAGGTAGCCGCGATCGAACTGCAACCCCTCGACAACGTCGAGCTCGTCCGCGAGCGACTTGCCGTCCTCGACGGTGATCACGCCTTCCTTGCCGACGCGGTCGATCGCTTCCGCGATGCGCTGGCCGATCGATTCCTCGCCGTTCGCGGAGATCGTCGCGACCTGCGCGATTTCCTTGCTCGTGGTGGTCGGACGGCTGATCTTCTTCAGCTCGTCGACGGCCGCCGCGACGGCCTTGTCGATGCCGCGCTTCAGGTCGAGCGGATTGAGCCCGGCCGCGACGTACTTCTGGCCTTCGCGGACGATCGCCTGCGCCAGCACGGTGGCCGTCGTGGTGCCGTCGCCGGCCGCATCGCTGGTGCGCGACGCGACTTCCTTCACGAGCTGCGCGCCGATGTTCTGCAGCTTGTCCGCGAGTTCGATTTCCTTCGCGACCGACACGCCGTCCTTGGTGACGACCGGCGCGCCGAAGCTGCGTTCGAGCACGACGTTGCGGCCCTTCGGCCCGAGCGTGACCTTCACCGCGTTCGCGAGAATGTTCACGCCTTCGGTCAGCCTGGCCCGTGCGACGTCGCTGAAAATGATTTCCTTCGCTGCCATGATTGCGCTCCGTTACTGGTTGACGACTGCGACGATGTCTTCCTCGCGCAGCACGAGAAACTCGGTGCCGTCCAGCTTGACGGCCTGGCCCGCGTACTTGCCGAACAGCACGCGCTCGCCGACCTGCAGGTCGGGCACGATGCGCTGGCCGTCCGCATCCTTGCGGCCGGGGCCAACGGCGATCACTTCACCCTGGTCGGGTTTTTCCGCGGCGCTGTCGGGGATCACGATGCCCGACGCGGTGGTGGTTTCCTGGTCGAGTCGCTTCACGATCACGCGGTCGTGCAAGGGGCGTAGGCTCATAGGTTCGTCCTGTGCTGTTCTGTCGAGATTGGCTGGCACTCTTTGGAAGAGAGTGCTGACGAGTATAAAAATGCGCGGCGGCGCGATCCAATAACGGATTCGGAAATGCATTCGCGCCGGCGTGCAAAGCGCGCGGCGCGCGTTATCGCGACACGGCCTGCTGCGCGGCGGGCGTGCAGACCGGGTGGATCGTCTCGCCGGCGAGCACGCGCTTCACGAACGGGATCGAATCGGCGAGCGACGCGTTCACGGTGCCGTTGTGTTCGCGGCCCGCATACAGGTGCGCCTCGACGGTCGTGCCCGCCGCGCACGCGTCCTTCGCGAGCGCGAGTTCGAGCGGCGCGAGCCCGTCGTCCGCGCCCGCGCCGATGAAGACGGGCGTCGCGATCTTCAGCGTCGGGTACGTCAGGTACGCGTCCCACCACGCTTTCAGCCGTGCATCGCCGCCGGGCTTCACGGTGTTCGCATGCGTGAGGTGCGCGAGCGCCGCATCGTCCTCGAGCGACGCGAGGCAACCGATGCGCGCCTGTTCGAGGATCGGCACCGCCTGGTCGGTCAGCACTTCGTCGGCGCGCAGAGACGGGTCGATCTGCTGGGCGGAGAGCACCGAGTAGAACTGGTACGCGAGTGTCGGATCGACGCGCTCAAGATCGCGTCGGTAAGCACTGTCGAACTTCGGCAGCGACGCGAGCGTGGCGGGCGATGCGTTGTAGATCGTCCCGGTGGCGACGGTCGCGCGGATCGCGAGTTCGGGCGCATACGCGGGCGCGTAGCCGGCCGCCGCGAACACGGCCGATCCGCCTTGCGACTGGCCGACGAGCACGACTTCGTTCGCGAGGCCCGGCACGCCGCCGAGTACCGCGCGCACGCTGTCGAGCAGCGTGTAGCTGTTCGAGCGGTTGTTGAGCTGCGGATTCGGGCCCGGCGTGCCGAGCCCCTGATAGTCGGTCGCGACGACGGCGAACCCCTGCTGAAGCCACGCGTTCAGGTAGCGCACGTCGCGATACGAGCGGCCGAACCACGACGGCGCGCAGATGTCGGCCATCCCGAACGTGCCGTGCGCCCACGCGACGATCGGCCAGCCGCCGGCGGGCGGCGTGCCGCGCGGCACGAACAGCGCACCCGACACGGCGATCGGCGTGTGACCGCCGACACCGTCGGTCGACGCATAGAGGATCCGCAACTGGCGCGCTGCGCTCGCGAGCCCGAGCGTCGCGGGCAGCGGCTCGGTGCGCAGCAGCGCGCCGGGCGTCGCCGGAATGTCGCGGTCCCACGTGTAGAACGCCGACACGCGGCCGTCGCCCTGCAGCGGGTCGGGCGCGGGAACGCGGCCGGGCGAAGCCGCGTGCGAGGGGAAGGACGATACGGCGAGCGCCGAAGCCAGCAGTGCGCGCGCGGCACAGCCGCGCAGGGGGAGGAGCGTCATGGTCGGATGGAGGTCGATGAGATCGGATCGGAAGCGCCGGACGGTGCATGGCGCGGGCCGAGCACGACGCAAGTTTCGAACCAGCGCATCCGTTGCGGGTGCGGCGCGCGGCGCGACGGGCCGTTGCGTCGTACCGCGTGTGCCGCACGCATGCGCCGGCTGCGCGTCGCGCAGCAGTCCGGGCCGGCGGGCTGTTGCTCCCGCAACAAACGCAGGGGCACGGATCGTGCCGCGGGCGTCGTGCATGACCGGCCCGCACCGCGGCGCGGGCGTTCGATGCGTGCGCGCCCGGCTGGCACGATTGCTGCTGATCCGGTCGGCGTGTGTCGCGACGTTGCGTTGCGATCCCCTCCGTCCACCCGATCAAGGAAACCATCCTCATGTCCGTCACCCCAACCATCGACAGCGGCGAACTCGTGGCATTCGTCGAGCGTGCCGCGCGCGAATTCACGCAGGCCGCACGCGTGCTGAAGGACACGCGCACGCTGTCCGCGACCAACACGTTCCAGGCGTTCCAGCGCGTGCCGGGCACCGAGCTCGTCGTCGCGCTGTCGGCGCCGAGTCCGTGGGCCGCCTCGCAGGAAGTCCAGCCCGTCGTCGTGACGTTCGACGGCGACGTGCTGCATGGCGACGCGCGCGCGGGCGGCAACGGGCCGCGTTATGCGGACGTGTTCCGCGAGGCGCCGGACGTCGGTGTCGTGATCCACGTGCACGGCCCGTATCTCGGCGCATGGGCGAGCGCGCATCGCCCGCTGCCGATCCGCTATGCGCCGGCTGCGCGCTACACGCGCGCCCGCGAGATTCCGGTGTACGTCGATCGTCGTCCCGGGGAGCCGCGTTTCATCGTCGACACGATCCGCCGCGACCCCGAGGTACCGGCGATCATCGAGGCGAACGGCGGCGCAACCTTCTGGGGAAAATCGATCCTCGACGTGTCGAAGTACATCCTGATCCTCGAGGAAGCCGCGTATTTCCAGGCGCTCGCGGAGCCGCTCGGCGGCTCGCTCGAGTTCGGGCCGGGCGCGCTCGAGCAGCAATGGAAGATGACCGGTCTCGCGTGACATCGTGTGCGCTCGCGCGGCGGCCGGCGCAATCCGGCCGCCGTCATACCGATAGCTCGATGAATTGGTTCATCCCCGGCGCGCGCCTTGCTATCGTCGAACCTTCCCCGTTCAACACGCCGGTCGTGCCATGGCCATCTTCAGTTTGCCGGACCCGAATTCGCATGCGATCACGATCCGTGCGAAGGCGCTGACGTTCGACGATCCCAAATCGCGGGTGCTGCTCGAGCGCATCCAGCTCGTCGCGCCGAGCGACGCGACCGTGCTCGTCACCGGCGAGAGCGGCACCGGCAAGGAGCTGATCGCGCGCCTCGTGCACTCGCTGAGCGAGCGCCATGACGGCCCGTTCGTGGCGGTCAACTGCGGCGCCTTCTCCGAGACGCTGATCGAAAGCGAGCTGTTCGGCCACGAACGCGGCGCGTTTACCGGCGCGATCAACAGCCAGCCCGGCTGGTTCGAATCCGCGAATCGCGGCACGCTGTTTCTGGATGAGGTGGGCGACCTGCCGCTATCCGCGCAGGTCAAGCTGCTGCGCGTGCTGCAGGAGCGCGAAGTGACGCCGGTCGGCTCGCGCAAGACCGTGAAGATCGACGTGCGGCTCGTCGCGGCGACCAACGTGAATCTCGAAGCCGCGGTGCGCGCGGGCAATTTCCGCGAGGATCTTTACTACCGGCTCAACGTCGTGAAGCTGAGCCTGCTGCCGCTGCGCGAGCGCCTCGGCGACATCGCGCCGCTGATCGAACACTTCATCGACACCTATGCGAAGCGGCTGCGCGTCGCCGCGCCGACGCTCACGGAGGCCGCGCGCGCACGGCTGCACGCGCACGCGTGGCCGGGCAATATCCGCGAACTCGAGAACGTGATCCACCACGCGGTGCTGATCTGCGCGGGTGGTGCGATCGATGTGGGCGACCTGCAGTTCTCCGCGCTGTCGCTCGCGCCCGATGCCGACGACCCGCGCGCCCCGGCGGCGGCACCGCCGCGCCGTGCGCGCGATGTGGCCGAGGCGACCGATGCGCTGCGCCATGCGGTGATCGAGCTGCTGGATCTCGGCACGCCGTCGCTCTGGCAGCACATCGAGGACACCGTCTACCGCAGCGTGTTCGACTACAGCGAGCACAACCAGCTGCGCATGTCGCGCCTGCTCGACCAATCGCGCAACATCGTGCGTGCGCGGCTCGCGCAGCTCGGCATCCTGAAGCCGCGCGATGCGGGTGACGGAGGCGACGCCGACGCGCGGTTGCGCCGTCAGGCGTGATCGCGCCAGCGCAGCGCGCGCTGCGCGATCCGCTCGCATAGCGCACTCATGCCGACGGCGAGCGCCGTCACCCCCAGCACGCAGACCAGCAGCACGTCGGCGCGCGCGCCGGCCTGCGCGTTCTGCATCAGGCTGCCGACCCCCGCGCCCGCGTTGAACAGCAGCTCGCTGCTGGTCGCGGTGATCCACGCGAACGGCACGGCTTGCAGCACGCCCGCGAACAGGTCGGGCAGCGCGCCGGGAATCAGCACGTCGCGCCACAGGCCGATGCGCGTCAGGCGATACGACTGCGCGAGTTCGACGTAGCGCGGATCGACGCGGCGCAGCCCGTCGAAGCTGGCGGTGGTCATCGGGTAGAACGCGGCGAGCGCGATGATGAGCACCTTCGCGAATTCGCCGGTGCCGGCCCACAGGCTCAGCAGCGGAATCAGCCCGAGCAGCGGCACGTAGCGCAGTGCCTGGAACGCCGGCTCGCCGAGCTTGCGCGCGAGCGTCGAGCGCGCCATCGCCGCGCCGAATACAAGCCCGAACGCGACGCCGAACCCCAGCCCGAGCGTCGTGCGGCGCAGGCTCGCGCCGAGATCGGTCGCGAGTTCGCCGCTGCGGGCGAGTTCAACGAGTGCGGCGCCCACCTGCTGCAATGGCACGAACGCGTATTGATGGGCCGCGTCGCCGGACGACGCGAACTGCCATGCGGCCACCAGCAGGGCCGGCACGACGAGGCCGCGCGCGCGGCGGCGCAGCGGGGCGAGCGAGAGAGAGCGTATGGCGAGCGTCATTTCGAAGCGTATCCAGTCAGGTCAGCGCGAGGGCGCTTGCCAGCGCAATGCGTAGCGTTGCACGAGCGCGATCGACCGGTCGATCGCGAAGCCGATCAGCCCGATCACCGCGACGTCGATGAGCACGACGTCGAGCCGCAGCATCTGCCGCGCGAGTTCCATCATCTGGCCGATCCCGCTGTCGGCGCTGAGCAGCTCGACCGCGACGAGCGCGAGCCACGCCCGTGCAAGCGCGATCCGCACGCCGGTCAGCAGCGGCGGCAGCGCGGCCGGCAGCAGCACGTCGCGCAGCAGCGCGAAGCGGCCGAGCCCGTAGTGCCGCGCCATCTCGACGAGGTCGCGCGGCGCGTCGTGCACGCCCGTGTACGCGGCCAGCGCGACCGGGAAGAACACGGCCTTGCCGACGACGACGAGCTTCAGCGGCTCGTCGACGCCGATCAGCAGGATCAGCAGCGGAATCAGCGTGAGCGTCGGCACTTGCCGCAGCAGGTCGAACGTCGGCCGCAGGTAGTCGGAGAACAGCCGGCTGCGCGCCAGCAGGATGCCGAACGCGGCCCCGCCCGTCGCTCCGATCGCGAACCCGAGCGCGAGGCGATGCAGCGTGATCAGCAGGTTGTCGCGCAGTTCGCCGGTGTCGAACAGGGTGCGCAGCGTCGCCGCGAGCCGGCCGGGCGGCACGACGAGCTGCGGCGGGAACCAGCGCTGCGCGCTCGCGAGCCACCACAGCGTGGCGAACGCGACGGGCGTGGCCCACCACAGCGCGAGCCCGCCGAGCCGCGCGATGCCGGGCAGGCGGATCGCGCGTGCGCCGTTCGACGCGAGGGCGTGCATCGGCATCAGCGGCTCGCGACGCGCGCCGTGTCTGCGCGCCAGTAGCCGTCGAGCCCGAGCTGCTTGAGCGCGGTCGCGACGAACGTCGGCGCGAGCAGCGCGTTCACGTCGACCGGCGCGGACGTCAGGCCGGCCTGGCGGCTGTACGCGACGACATCGCGGTAGTGACCGGTCAGCGCGGGCGTGAAGAGCGGCGTCCATTGCTCCTTCCACGGCGTCGATTCGTCCGCGTATTCGCGGCGCACGACGCTTTCCGGCTGGCCGGACGCGCTCAGGATCTTCACGTACGCATCGCGGTTCTGCGGCTGCGAGATCCAGTGCGCGGCACGCACGTAGGCGGTCGCGACGAGCTGCGTGATGTCGGGGTAGCGCCGCACGAAATCGTCCGATGCCCACAGTTCCGCGCGCATCTTCCAGTCGTCGGGCGCGGTCTTGGTCGACCAGATGATCTTGCCGACGTTCTTGTCGACGAGCGAATACGCGTCGGACAGCGTGAAGAAGCCGTCGACGCGGCCGGCCGCGACCGCTGCCGCACCGGCCTGCGGGTCGAGGTTGTAGATCCTGAAGTCGGACAGCTTCAGCCCGTTCTCGGCGAGCAGCTTGCTGAACGTGACTTCCCACGGCCGGCCGCGATTGAGCGCGATGCGCTTGCCTTTCAGGTCGACGATCGACTTCGCGCTCGAGCCGGCCGGCACGACGAGATACGTATTGCTGCCGACCCCGCCCGGCACGATCAGGCGCGTATGCGTGCCCGATGCGTTGACGACGACAGAGGGCAGGTCGCCGTAGCCCGCGAAGTCGATGCTGCCGTTCGTGAACGCCTCGTTGACGAGTGTGCCGACCGCCGCGGTCGACACCGGTACCCATTGCAGCTTCACGTGCCGCGCGGCGAGCGCCTTCTCGAGCGACTTGTCGGCGTCGATCAGCGCGGAGGCGCCCGCGTACTGCGTCTTGCCGCCGCCCGAATAGGCGACGACGGCGATTCGCACCACCTTGGGCGCATCGTCCGCATGCGCGGCCGGTGCGGCGAGCGATGCCGCGGCAAGCGGCAGCGCGGCGAACAGCGCACGCAGCGGGCGGCGCAGCGAAGCGAGGGAGAGCATGTGTTTCATGATGGTCGGGATCAGTGGGCGGAAAAGAGGCTCACGCGCGTTTCTGCCGCGACGGCCGCAGCACGTCGGCGAGCGGGCGCGGGTCGATCCAGTCGGCGACGTCGAAGTCGGCTTCCAGAAAACCCCGGTCGTGCAGGAACGTCTTGAACTCGTCGAGCGCCGCGACGGATTCGTCGTCGAGGTTGACGCCGAGGTGCCGGTGCAGCTGGTTGCCGTATGCGGCGCGAACCCAGTCGATCGACGACGCGGTTTCGCCGGCCACGTAGTGCGCGGTTTCGTCGGGATGCGTGCCGGCCCATTCGCCGGCCGCGACCACGAGCTTCAGGAAGCCGGCGACGATGTCCGGATGGTTAGCGAGCACGTCCGCGTTGACGGTCAGCGGGCGCGGCGTGCCGTTGTTGTTGCGGATCGAGCGCTCCGGATGAAAGCCGATGTCGATCACGACGTGCGCGCCGATCAGCTGCGCGATCTCGAGGCCGGTCGAGCCCTTCACGTAGATCGCGTCGACCTCGCCGCGCAGCAGCGCGCCGGCTTCGGCCGCGTACAGCGCACGGCTCGAGAAGCCGTGCGGCGACGCGAACAGGTCCGCCGCGCGCGCCGGCCCGACGGCCTGCAGCGTGCGTGCATGCACGTCGACGAGTTCGACGTCGGCGGTGGTCAGCCCGTCGAGGCTCAGCGCGTTCACGAAGCCGCGCAGCGCCGACGCGCGAAAGATGTCGATGCGGTCGTCGGGGCGGCTCGGGATCGCGACGCGGCGCCCGCGCAACGCCTTCACGGAGCGGATGCCCGACTCGGGCCGCGCGAGGATCAACTGCGATTCGTCGACCCACGACAGCCCGATCACGCGCGTGTTCGCGCCGTTCGAGCGCGCCCACATCGCGGGGATGCTGCCGCCCTGGCGAAACGACTGCGTCAGCGTGTGGTCGCTGATCGACGACACGTCGTGCCGCGTGGCGCCGCGCGGCGAGCGGATCGCGACGCCGTCGGCCGACGTCTCGCCGTTGAGCCAGCCGAGATGCACGGCGATACCGAGCGGGGTCGGCACGGGCGATCGGGCGTACCAGAACGTCTGCTGCTTGTCCGATGACGAATCGGGCCTGTCTGTCATGTGTGAGATTCCCTCTCTGCGTAAGCATGGTCGAAGCGCGGTCGCGCGCGGTGCCGCCCGGTGTCGGTGCGCACGCGCGGGCCGGTCAGCGTTGCAAGTTCCGGGCCAGTGAACGGAAACGGCGCGGCCGCACGCGGTGCGGGCGTCGCGCGGAAAGGGCGATGCGTGTGTCGATGCGTGGCCTGTTGCGCCAGCAACAGTCGCGTGGGCCGCTGTTGCGCGCGCAGCAGCGGTGCGGCCGATGCAGCAGCACGGCACGGGCCTGTCGCGACCGCGCCGGCCACGGCCGGGCGGGTGCGATCCGGTTGCCGTCGACGCCCGGCGTGCAAGGCGCCGCGCAGGTTTGCAGGCGTCCGCGCAGGTGTCGCGTCGGGCGGGTTGGCACACCGCGTGCTTTACAGCGCAGCACACGGGCGGCACGCCGATGCCGCACGCAATCCGAATGGCCCGACCAGGAGAACCCCGATGGCTGTTGAATTTCTGTGGCGCCTGCCGATGCATGGCGACGGCAGGCGCGCACACGACCTGCATACACGCGGCGAATGGAACCGCCAGCGCGGATCGCGCGTCGCGCCGAAAGTCGACGACGACGAATTCGGCTACATCGACTATCTGTCGCAGGTCGCGCGCGCGGCCGATATCGCCGGCTTCCACGGCGCGCTGATCCCGATCTTCCGCTTCACGGAGGAGCCGTGGGTCGTGGCGGCCGCGCTGGCGCGCGAGACGCGCCGGCTGCGGCTCCTGATCGCGCTGCAGCCGCATTTCGTGCATCCCGTCTACGCGGCGCAGATGGCCGCGAGCCTGCAGCGGATCAGCCGTGGCCGCGTGGAGTGGAACGTCGTCACGGGCGGCGGCGGCCCCGACCAGCGCGCGTACGGCGACTTCATCGACCACGACAGCCGTTATGCGCGTACGGACGAATTCCTCGACGTCGTGAAGGGCGTCGCGGCCGGCGAGCCGTTCACGTTCGACGGACGCTTCTACCGCGTCGAAGGCGGTGGCCTGCTGCCGCCGCTGAGCGGCCAGAAACCGCCGCGCATCTACCTGGCCGGCGCGAGCGATGCCGCGCTCGCGGTCGCCGCGAAGCATGGGGACGTGCACCTGAGCTGGGGCGAGCCGCTCGCGAAACAGAAGGAGGTGATCGATGCGGCCCGCCGCGCGCTCGATCGCCAGAACGCCGAGCGCGACCTGCGCTTCGGCATGCGCATCGACATCCTGGCGCGCGAGACCGAGGAGCAGGCGTGGGCCGAGTTGCGGCAGATGTTCGCGACGGTGGGCGACGCGACGCGCAACGGCTTCGGCGGGCGCGGCGAGTCGTCGGAATCGGTCGGTGCCAAACGCCAGTTCGCGCTGCACCAGGGCAACACGCAGCACTTCGACGACCTGATCGTCGGCCCGAACCTGTGGGCCGGGATGTCGCAGATTCGCGGCGGCCCCGGCTGCGTGATCGTCGGCAGCCACGAGCAGGTGGCCGAGCGGCTCGCGGAATACGTCGACATCGGCGTGTCGACGTTCATCCTCGCGAGCAACCCGCATCTCGAGGAGGCGTACCGCGTGGGCGAGGAAGTGCTGCCGCTCGTCGACGGCGCGCTGAACGCGCGCGGCACGCAGGCGGCGCTGCGCGTGGCCGGCGCATGAGCGCAACGGCATCCCCCCGCATTCCAACGACAAGGACATTCACCATGACGACACTCGCTGCGCAGGCCACGGCCCGCGACGCACTCTGGTACACGCGCTGCCCGGTGCCGACCGCGCTCGGCATCGCCGTGCACCGCGGCTGGTTCGACGAGGAGTTCGGGCCGGACGGCATCGCGCTGCATTCGCTGCAGGAAACGGCCGACGCCGGCAAGCGCGAATCGCACTTCGATCACAGCCTCCCGTCCTCGTTCCGGCAGGGCGGCAACATTCCGGCGCTGTGGGCGCGGGCACGCGGCGCCGATACGCGCGTGATCGGTCTGTCGTGGACCAACGAGTTCCAGGCGATCGTCACGCTGCCCGATCGCGGCATCCGCACCGTGCGCGATCTGCGCGGCCGGCGGCTCGGGTTGCCGCGCCATCCGATCAGCATCGACTTCTGGCGCGCGGCCGCGCTGAAAGGCTTCCTGAGCGCGCTCGAACTGGAGGGGCTCGGGCACGGCGACGCCGAATGGGTCGACCTGCCCGACGAACGCGAACGCCGCACCGGGCCGGCATCGTTTACGCGCGGCCCGCACGAGTACGGGATCGAGATCGCGGCGCTCGTGCGCGGCGAGGTCGACGCGGTGTTCGTGAAAGGAGTCGAAGGGCTCGAAACCGTGCACCTGATCGACGCGCAGGTGGTCATCGATCTCGGCGCGCACCCCGATCCGCTGGTGCGGATCGGCAACGGCACGCCGCGTACGCTGACCGTCGATCGCGCACTGATCGACGCGCGCCCCGATCTCGTGAGCCGCTTCCTGTCGGTCGTGGTGGGTGCGGGCGACTGGGCCGCGCGTCATCCGGCGGAGACGGTGGCTTATATCGGCCGCGAAACGCGCGCGTCCGACGAATGGGTGCGCTATGCGTACGGCGCGGACGTGCACCGCCATCTGGAGACGGGGCTCGCGCAGACGTCGATCGACGGGCTGGTGGCGTTCAAGGACTTCCTCGTCGAGTGGGGCTTTCTCGAACAGGATTTCGATGCGCGCGCATGGATCGACCCGGCGCCGTTCACGCGCATCGACCGGCAACGCCATGCGTGGGTCGCGTAGCGCGCCGCGGCGCGTCATTGCAAGGAGTCGAGCATGACAGGTCTGACGATCGAATACGGCGTGCCGCCGGCGCGCCGGCATGCGGCACGTGCGGCACCGCGCACGGGCGCGGGTGCGGCCGCCGCGGTGGCTGCTGCATGGCCGCCGTCGGCTTCGCCTGCCGCACGGCCGGATGCGCGCGCGGCGAAGCCGGGGCGGTGGCGCGTCACGGGTGCGATTGCACTTGCCGTAGCGGCGCTGCATGCGGGCGTCGCGCTGCTGGCCGCGCGCGCCCCCGCCGCGCCGCCCGTGCAGCCGCCGCGGCCGCTGCCGATGACGGTCGAACTGACGCGGCCGCCCGAACCGTTGCCGCAGGCCGCGCATCCGCCGCCACCGGTGGTGCCGAAGCAGCAGCCGCTGAAGCAGGCGCCGACCCCGCCGAAGCCGCGTGCGGCCGTCGCGCATCCGGCGCCTGCGCCGGCTGCCGCGCAGCCTGTCACACGCGAGGCGGCACCCGCGCCGACGGCACCGGCCATGGCCGCACAGGCCGCACCGTCTCCCGCACCCGCCGCGCCGGCGGCGCCCGTGCGCGAAACCGCGCCGATCGGCGACGCGGCCTACCTGCGCAACCCGGCGCCCGACTACCCGGCCTTTGCGCAGGACCAGGGCTGGGAAGGGCGCGTCGTGCTGCGCGTGCACGTGCTCGCGAACGGCACGCCCGATGCCGTCGATGTCCGCACGAGCAGCGGCCGCCGCATGCTCGACAACGCGGCGGTGGCCGCCGTGAAGCGCTGGACGTTCGTGCCCGCGAAGCGCGGCGACGAAGCGGTCGACGGCTGGGTCAACGTGCCGATCGATTTCAAGCTGGGCTGACCGACCGGGCGGCCCGCCACATTTTTCAAGGAACTCACATCATGAACGGTATCCCGACCACCTTCATCGTCCAGGGCGCGCTCTGGCTGCTCGTCGTCTTTTCCGTCGTCACGTGGACGCTGATCGTCGTGAAGGCGATCCAGAGCCTGCGTGCGAGCGCACGCAACCGGCATTACACGCGCGCGTTCTGGGCCGCGAACAGTTTCCACGAGGCGGCCGCGCTCGACGGCGCCGACAGCCCCGTGGGCGAACTCGCCGCGACGGGTTTCGACGCGCTGCGGCGCGCCGACGAAAGCAGCGCGCACGATCTCGAACACAGCTGGAGCCGCCACGACCTGCTCGAACGCCATCTGCGCCAGCAGATCCACAACGCGCGCCGGCGCGCGGAAGCGGGGCTCGCCGTGCTCGCGTCGATCGGCAGCACCGCGCCGTTCGTCGGCCTGTTCGGCACCGTGTTCGGCATCATCCATGCGCTGACCGCGATCACGCACAGTGCGTCCGCGAGCATCGATGTGGTCGCCGGGCCGATCGGCGAGGCGCTGGTCGCGACCGGGATCGGCATCGCGGTCGCGGTGCCGGCCGTGCTCGCGTACAACTTCTTCGTGCGCCGCGTGAAGGCCGCGTCGGCCGATCTCGATGCGTTCGCAACCGATTTCGTCACGCTCGCACAGAAGGCTGGTTTCCGCGTGCCGGCCGCCGCCACCGCGCCCGCGCCGGCACGCCGTGCCGACGGCGCCCGTCAGGAGGCGTTCGCATAATGGCCTTCTCGTCCTCTTCCGACAACGACGACGTGCTCAGTGAAATCAACATCACGCCGCTCGTCGACGTAATGCTCGTGCTGCTCGTCGCGTTCATCGTCACGGCGCCGCTGCTCAACAACGCGGTGCACGTGAACCTGCCGAACACCGTCGCCACGGCGCCGGCCGACCGCAAGCCGAACGTCACCGTGAGCGTCGACGACAAGGGCGTCGTGTATCTCGACAAGCGCGCGGTCGCGCTCGCCGCGGTGCCGGCCGAGCTCGCCGCGCTGAAGGCCGGGCGGCCCGACGTCGCGCTCGACCTGCAGGCCGACGAGCACGTGCCGTACGGCACCGTCGCGAAGCTGATGGCCGCGATCGAGCATGCGGGCATCACGCGGCTGTCGGTGCTCACTGCGCCGCGCGGCTGATGCGCGGTTCACGACTCCTTTTCCGAACGCATCCATGAGCATCACGGCTTCCCATCACGTCCAGTCGATCTGGTACACGCGCTGTCCGGTGCCGACACCGCTCGGCATCGCCGCGCATCTCGGCTGGCTCGACAGCGAGTTCGCCGGCGACGGCATCACCGTCCGCGCGCTGCAGGAAAACCAGCATGCGGCGCTGCATCGCGCGCACGTCGATCATTCGCTCGACAACACGTTCCGGCAGGGCGGCAGCATTCCCGCGCTGTGGGCGCGCGCCTCCGGCGCCGATACCCGGGTGGTCGCGCTGACCTGGGTCGACGAGGCGCAGGCGATCGTCGCGTTGCCGGAAACCGGCCTGAAGCGGCCGAGGGACCTGCGCGGGCGCCGCATCGGGCTGCCGCGCCGCGACGGCGAACGTATCGACATCTTCCGCGCGGCGGCGCTGCGCGGCTTCGTCAGCGCGCTGTCGCTCGACGGGCTCGGCCCCGCCGACGTCGAATGGGTCGACGTGCCCGCGTCGAACCTGCGCGCGCCCGTGTCGACGCCGCTGACGCGCGACGCGGCATTCAGCCATCCGTCGAGCCTGTCCAGCCGGCGCCTTTATGCGGCGGAAGCGGCCGCGCTCGTGCGCGGCGAGGTCGACGCGATCTACGTGAAGGGTTCGCTCGGGCTCGAGACCGCGCACCTGATCGGCGCGCAGACGGTCGTCGACATCGGCTTTCATCCCGATCCGCAGATCCGCATCAACAACGGCTCGCCTCGGCCGCTGACCGTCAATGCATCGACGCTCGAACGCCATCCCGACATCGTTCGCCGCTTCCTCGCGCGCGTGACCGATGTCGAAGGCTGGGCGCGCGAGCACGAGCAGGAAGTGCTCGGCTATCTCGGCCGCGAGACGGGATCGGGTCACGACTGGCTGCGGCTCGCGTACGGCACCGACGTGCACCGGCGGCTGCGCACGGATCTCGACGAAGCGTCGATCGCCGCGCTCGACGATTTCAAGCGCTTCCTCGTCGAATGGCGG
Source organism: Burkholderia sp. 22088 (assembly GCF_052045915.1). NCBI lineage: Bacteria > Pseudomonadati > Pseudomonadota > Betaproteobacteria > Burkholderiales > Burkholderiaceae > Burkholderia > Burkholderia sp. 22088. The sequence continues at coordinate 56,443 of NZ_JBQEPY010000002.1, read as the reverse complement.
TTCCTGCCTGCGGACTTCGACGTGCGCGCGTGGATCGACCGGCGCGCGCTCGACGGCATCGCACCGCTGTCTCGCGACGTCGCGCGGTGAGCGCGCCGGCACGCGTCGCCGACGCATGGCGGCGCGAGCGCTTCACCGGCGGCTTCATGCTGCTGGCGCTCGCGAGCGGCACGACGATCAGCATGGCGCAGCTCGCGACGACGCTGTATGCGCTCGCGCTCGGCGTCGACAGCGCGCGGCTCGGCATCATCGCCGCGATGGAGCCGCTCGGCATCGCGCTGATGACGCTGCCGGCCGGGCTGCTCGTCGCGCGCTACGGCGCGCGGCGCGTGTACTTCGCCGCGAGCATGGGGCCGATGCTGCTCAACCTCGTCGTGCCGTATACCGGCGCATGGCCGCTGATCGCGCTCACGCAAGTGCTGATCGGGCTGTGCATCCCGTTCCGGATCGTGTCCATCAACGGCGTGTTTCTCGCGCGTCTCGCGCAGATCGGCCTCGCGCGCGCCGGCTGGTACCGCGCGGCGATGTCGGTCGGAACCGGCATGGTCGGGCCGTGGCTCGCGAGCTGGCTGATCGGCGCGCATGGCGCGGTCGCGACGTTCTGCGCGGCGTCGGCGAGCTTCGCGGGCATGGCGCTGTTCAGCCGGACGCTGCTCGGCGACGCCGAGGCCGTGCCGCGCGGCGCCCAACCGGAAGCCGGTGGCCTGCGCGCGTTGCTGGCGCTCGCATGGAATCACGACGTGCGCGAGCAACTCGTGCTGGAGGCCGTGAACAGTGCGACGCGTTCGCTTGCCGGCGCGTATACGGTCGTGCTCGCGATCCAGTCGCTCGGGCTGTCCCAGGCGCACGCCGTCGCGCTGCTGACGTTGCAGGCCGTGGTCGCGGTGATCGCGCTGTTCGGGCTCGGCCATGTCGCGCAGCGGCTGAGCGCGCGCCGTTGCCACGGGCTCAGCCTGGCCGGCGCCGTAGCCGGCCTGCTCGCGCTCGGGCTCGCCCGTGACGCGTGGATCGTCGGCGCGGGGCTCGCTTTGCTGTGCGCCGGCTCGTCGCTGCTGCATCTCGTCAACATGCAGCGCCTCGGCCGTCACCCGGCGGACAAGAGCCAGGTGTCGAGCCTCTACAACCTCGCGTCGATGACGGGCGCGTTCTGCGGCCCGCTGGCCGGCAGTGCGCTCGTGCCGGCCGTCGGGTTGCAGGCCGTGTTTCTGTGCTGGCTGCCCGTCGTCGTGCTGGTCGCGTGCGCGTTGCGCGTCGCACATGGGCGGCGCGATGCGTCGCGGCCCGTGACTGCGAAGCTCTCCTGACGACCATCGGAGCGGGTGTCGCGCGATCCGGCAGTGTTGCGTGACAAGCAGTTTGCTTCCGTTCACAGATGCGCATGCAGCAACGCGCACCCCGCATACCTGCCGGAAGCCCGATACGACGGGCCTCTCGAGGCTGGCATCCGAATTGCAACAGGGAACCCGTGCGTCGCGCACGCACGTGCGTTCAACCGATCAAACAGGATGACTCATCGATGTTCAGGAAAAAACTAATCGTCACCGCGCTGGGGGGACTGCTGACGGGCGGAGCCGTATCGTTGCCCGCGTGGGCGGAAGAAGGTGCGGTGACGGCGGCACCGGACGCGAAGCCGGCACAACAGGGCACGGACGATGCAGCCGCGGCTGCACCGACGGCGGCCCGTGCGACCCGCGGCACGGCCATCCGCGAAACGAACCTCGGCACGGTCACCGTGACCGCGCGCCGGCGCAAGGAGAGCATCCAGGACGTGCCGGTCGCGGTGAGCGCGCTGAGCGGCGACGCGATCAGGAACAACGAGCTGCGCGTGGTCAACGACGTGACGAAGTACGTGCCGAACTTCACCGGGCAATCGACCGAGGGCCGCGAGCGGCCGCGCTGGTTCCTGCGCGGCGTCGGCAGCAACGATCCGTCGGACCTGTCGCTGAGCCCGATCGGCGTGTACTTCGACGACGTGTACATCAACAGCGTGTTCGGGCAGGGGTTCCCGCTGTTCGACCTCGACCGCATCGAAGTGCTGCGCGGCCCGCAGGGAACGCTGTGGGGCAAGAACACGGTCGGCGGCGCGCTCAGCATCACGTCGCAGAAGCCGACCTTCGACGTGAGCGGCTACGGCAAGATCGGGCTCGGCCAGTACAACAGCCGGCTCGCGGAGGCCGCGATCGGCGGGCCGATCGGCAAGAATGACGTGCTGGCCGCGCGCGTGTCGGTGTATCACGAGAACGCCGACAGCTTCTACACGAATACGGTGCAGCAAGGGCGCTTCGGCGGCTTCCACGACAACGCGGTGCGCTTCCAGGTGCTCGCCGTGCCCACGTCGGACACCAACTTCCTGTTCAACATCCACGGCCGCAACTACACGGGCGGCGGCAATGCGTGGCACGCGCAAGGCGCGGGGCCGGGCGGCGCAAACCAGTTCGGCTTCGTCGGCTCGAGCGATCCGTACACGGTGTCGCTCAACGCGCCGTCGAGCGATCACATCTCGACCTGGGGCACGTCGCTCACCGCGCACTGGCGCATCAACCCGGCAGTCACGCTCACGTCGATCACCGCGTTCGAAGGGCTGCACCGCTGGTACCAGGACGACGAGGACTATTCGGCGTTCGACGCCGCACGCTCGCACGATCGCCTGTCGAGCCGCCAGTTCTCGCAGGAATTCCGGCTCGAATCGCCGCAGAACGACCGGCTGAGCTGGCTCGTCGGCACCCACCTGTTCACCGAGCAGCTGGCCGAGCAGGGCGCCGGCGGCGGCTTGCCGGGTTCGCCGTCACCCGCGTTCTACCACCTGACCGACCTCACGCAGCACACGCAGAGCGCGGCGATCTTCGGCAGCGTGAAGTACCGGTTTACCGACCGCTTCAACGTGACGGGCGGGCTGCGTTACACGATCGAGCGCAAGAACATCAACCTGACCGGGCTGCAGGGCACCGGCAACGTGACGTTCGACAATCCGGGCAGCTGGTGGGAGCCGTCGTCGGTGTCGTCGCCGCTGGCGGTCAGCGCGCGGCAGAACCAGACGAACACCTGGCGCGCGCCGACCTGGGACCTCACGCCCGAATACGCGCTCAGCAGCAACGTGCGTGCGTACTTCCGCTATGCGCGCGGCTTCCGTTCGGGCGGCTACAACGGCAATGCGTATACGCAGAGCACGGTGTCGACCGTGTCGCCGGAGTACCTGACCGACTATGAAGTCGGCATCAAGAGCGAGTGGTTCGACAAGCGGCTGATCGTCAACGCGAGCGTGTTCCACTACGACTATCGCGACATCCAGGTGTTCGCGCTCGCGCCGAACCCGTTCGGCGGCCCGCCGGTGTCGACGCTGTCGAATGCGGGGCAGGGGCGCGCGGACGGCTTCGAACTGGAGCTGAAGGCGCAGCCGGTCAACAGCCTCTACCTGTTCGCGAACCTCGGGATGCTGAACACGCGCTACACGGAGTTCCGCTACGTGCCGACCGCCGTCGGCAACTCGTTCGCGCGCTCGCCGCATACGACGATCAATGCGGGCTTCGACTATCGCGTACCGGTGTCGTTCGGCACGCTGATCGCAGGCGGTGACGTGAACTACCGCAGCCGCGAATACTTCAGCGCGACCCGGCAGACGATGCCGCAGCTCTGGCAGGGCGGCTACACGGTGCTGAACGCGCACGTTTCCTACACGACGCCGAACCAGAAGTACATCGTGACGGGCTACGTGACGAACCTGACCAACAAGGTCTACAAGAAGCTCGAGCTGCTGCCGTCGTATGGCGCGTATCCGGTGCTGTACGGCGATCCGCGCACGGTCGGGATCACGCTGACCGCGAAAATCTGACGGGCGGCACGGGCACGAGCACGACACACATGCGGCGACGCGGCGGCCCGCCCGTGTTCGCCGCGCGTCAGATCAGCAGCGACAGCGTCCTGAACAGCGCGAGATCCGCCTTGCGTGCCGACCGCGCGTGCCGGCGGATCACGTGCAGCAGGCAGTCGATGAAGCAGCGCGCCGCGTCGCTCAGCGTGCTGCTGCGCCGCGTGACGATCCCGAGGTCGCGCGGCTCGAACGTCTCCTTCAGCTGCAACGCGCGCATCCGTTCGCCGAACGGCGGCACCGCAGCGAGAATCGTCGGGCACCACGTGCACATGTCGGCCTGTTCGAGCATCGTCTGCAGCATCGCCACCGACTGCGCGCGGACGATGCGCCGTTCGTCGATGTCGGCACCGTGGCGCGTGAACAGGTAGTCGACGAGCGCGGCCTGCCCGTCGGCCGCGAAATTCAGCACCCAGTCGTTCTCGAGCAGGTCGTGGATCGATCGCGCGTGTTCGCGCGGATGGCCGGCGCGCACCATCACCGATGTCTCGTAGCGCAGCATCGGCTCGAACGCGAATTCCTGCGTGCCACCCGGTTGCACGTGCCCGAGCGCGAAATCCATGCTGCCGTCGCGCAACAGCGGCTGCGCGACGGCCATCAGCGCCTCGTAGAGTTCGAGGCGCACGTCGGGCATCCGCTCGCGAAAGCGCAGCACCGTTTCCGCCAGGAACGTCATCGTGAGCCACGGCGTCACGCCGATGCTCAGCCGGCCCTCGATGCGGCCGCGCATGCGCTCGAGATCGCTCTGCGCGTGTTCGAGCTGCTTCAGCACGAGCTTCGCGTGCGTGAGCAGCGTCTTGCCGTATTCCGTGAAGCCGATTCCCTCCGGCGCGCGCACGAGCAGCGGCAGGCGCTCGCCGGCCTCCAGTTCGCGCAGCGCGCGCGTGACGGCCGCCTGCGACAGCCCGAGCGTGCGCGCCGCGCCGCGGATGCTCCCGGCCTCCGCGCTCGCGACGAGCGCCTGAAGCTGATGCAGCCTGATCGTACCCATGGTGCGATACCCGACAACGAAAGGTTGTCATCATAACGAAACCGCGGCTGTTCGCCGGGATTTTCGCTGCCTACGATGCGGCCACGATCGGTCATTTGGGCGATCGGCAACCGGCGTACATCGAGGAGAATCGGGGTTGAACCACAGATCAGTCCAGCCGGAATTGGCGGCCATCGAGACGGAGATGATTGCGCTGCGCCGACGGCTGCACGCGCATCCGGAGCTCGGCTTCGAGGAACATGCGACGAGCGACCTCGTGGCCGGCTTCCTGACAACGTGGGGTTATCGGGTGACGCGCGGGCTCGGCGGCACGGGCGTGGTCGGCACGTTGACGCGAGGCGCCGGTAAGCGGCTCGGGCTGCGCGCCGACATGGACGCGCTGCCGATCCGCGAGGCGACCGGGCTGCCGCATGCGAGCCGGTGCGACGGCGTGATGCATGCATGCGGCCACGACGGCCATACGGCGATGCTGCTGGCGGCGGCGCGGTGCCTGGCCGAGCGCGCCCGCTTCACGGGCACGCTGAACCTGATTTTCCAGCCGGCCGAGGAAGGGCTCGGCGGCGCGAAGCGGATGATCGACGACGGGCTGTTCGAGCAGTTTCCGTGCGATGCGGTGTTCGCGATGCACAACGTGCCGGGCCTGCCGGCCGGCGTGCTCGGTTTCTGCGACGGCCCGGCGATGGCATCGGCCGACGAGGTGCGCGTGCGCGTGACCGGGCGCGGCGGGCATGGCGCGGCGCCGCATACGACGATCGATCCGGTGGTCGTCTGCGCGTCGATCGTGATGGCGCTGCAGACCGTCGTGTCGCGCAACGTGAACCCGCAGGACCTAGCGATCGTGACGGCCGGCTCGATCCACGCGGGCACCGCGTCGAACGTGATCCCGCCGCACGCGGAACTGACGCTGAGCGTGCGCGCGCTGTCGCCGGACGTGCGCGCGCTGCTCGAACGGCGCATTCGCGAGATCGTGCACGGGCAGGCCGCGAGCTACGGCGCGACGGCCGAGATCGATTACCGCCACGACTATCCGGTGCTCGTCAATCACGCGGCGGAAACCGCCTTTGCGCGCGACGTCGCCCGCGAATGGGGCGGTGACGGCGCGCTGATCCCCCATCTGCGGCCGATCGCTGCAAGCGAGGACTTCGCGTTCATGCTGAACGTTTGCCCCGGCAGCTACCTGTCGATCGGCAACGGTGACGGCAATGGCGACGGCGGCGCCGGATGCGGGCTGCACCATCCCGGCTACGACTTCAACGATGCGTGCCTCGCCACCGGCGCGAGCTACTGGATTGCGCTGGCGGAGCGCTATCTCGCGTGACGCACCCGCATGGTTTTGACTGACGATTCACACGAGGAAGGAGACTGGCAATGAAGCAGTGGAAGCAATGTAAGCGGATGGCGGCGCTCGCGTTGGCGCTGGCGGCAGGGGCGGCGCATGCGGGTAACTGGGCGGGCAGGGAGATTCGCCTCGCGGTCGATCCGACTTACCCGCCGCTCGAGTACAAGCTGCCCGACGGCACGCTGACGGGCTTCGGGATCGACATCACGAATGCGTTGTGTGCGGAGCTGCATGCGCGCTGCGTGTGGGTCGAGTCGAGTTTCGACGGGATGATTCCGGGGCTGCTCGCGCGCAAGTTCGACGTCATCGCGTCGTCGATGACGATTACGCCGAAGCGGCAGCAGCAGATCGCCTTCACGAACCGGATCTCGAATGCGCCGGCGCGCCTCGTCGCGCGCAAGGGTTCGCCGCTGCTGCCGACGGCCGACGCGCTGAAGGGCAAGCGTGTGGGCGTCGAGCAGGGCTCCGCGCAGGCCGACTATGCGATCGCGAACTGGCAGCCGGCCGGCGTGCAGATTGTGTCGTACCCGAACCAGGACCAGGTCTATGCCGATCTCGTGACGGGCCGGCTCGACGCGGCGTTCCAGGCATCGATCGCGGCGAGCGACGGTTTCCTGAAGAAGCCGCAGGGCAAGGAGTTTGCGTTCGTCGGCGCGGCGATCGACGACGCGAAGTATTTCGGGCAGGGCGACGGGCTCGGGCTGCGCAAGCAGGACAACGACCTGCGCGACGCCTTCAACCGCGCGCTCGCGACGATCCTCGCGAACGGCACGTACCAGCGGATCAACCGGAAGTATTTCGACTTCGATATCTACGGCACGAAGTAAGCGGTGGCGCCATGCATGGCGCGGTAACGACAAAACAAATAAGGATGACGGATGAACTGGAGATTGATTTTCGTCGCGATGCCGGCACTGTGCGCCGCGCCCGCGTTCGCGCAAGGCAGCGTCACGCTGTACGGCCTCGTCGATGCGGGCATCGACTACACGAACAATGTCGGCGGCCACGGCGCGTGGCAGATGGCGAGCGGCTTCGCGCAGGGCAGCCGCTGGGGGCTGAAGGGCAGCGAGGATCTGGGGGGCGGCTACAGCGCGCTGTTCCAGGTCGAGAACGGCTTCAACGTGAACAGCGGCACGCTCGCGCAGGGCGGCCGCATGTTCGGGCGGCAGGCGTACGTCGGCCTCGGCAGCGCGCGGTTCGGCACGCTGACGCTCGGCCGGCAATACGATGCGGTGGTCGACTATCTCGCGCCGACCACCGCGAACGGCAGTTGGGGCGTCTATCCGTTCTCGCATCCGCTCGACAACGACAACACCGGCAATACGTTTCGGGTCAACAACACGGTCAAGTATGCGAGCCCGGATTTCGCCGGCTTCTCGTTCGGCGGCACGTACAGCTTCAGCAACGACACGGGCTTCGCGAACAACCGGCAGTGGAGCGTCGGCGCGCAGTACGAGCAGGGCGGGTGGCTCGTCGGCGTGGCCTTCCTGAATGCGGACAACCCGGGTGCGACATCGGGTGGCGCGATCGCGGGCTCGGGATCGGTCGGCGCCGATGCGAACTTCGCGTCGGCGCGGCTGCGGATCTTCGGTGCGGGCATCAACTACACGGCGGGGCCCGCGACGGTCGGGTTCGCGTACACGAACAGCAACGTCACGCGGCCCACCGCGAACGTCGGTTACCTGTTCGGCGACGAAACGATCGAGCCCGTGACCGGCCCGCTCGCAGGCGGCACGGTGACGTCGATCAAATACCAGAACTTCGAAGTGAACGGCAAATACCAGTTCACGCCCGCGCTGTTCGTCGGGGCGCAGTACGTGTACACGACGGTGCGCTACGACGCAACGACGGGCACCGCGAAGCCGAAGATCCATTCGCTCGGGCTGATGGCCGACTACATGCTGTCGAAGCGCACGGACGTGTACCTGATGGGCGCCTACCAGCGGATCGCGGGCGACGCGACGGGCTCGTCGCTCGACCAGGCCTATGTTCCCGGCGCGGCGGACCTGTCGTCGACCTCGAAGCAGCTGATGATTCACGCGGGGATCCGTCACAGGTTCTGACGCCGGATGCAGCGGGCGAGGCCGCCCGCTGCCCGTCGCCCCGATGCGCTTACTGCGCGACGCGGATCACGACCTTGCCGAAGTGCTGCCCCGACTGCAGGTACGCATACGCCTGCGGCGCTTCGTCGAAGCCGAACACGCGATCGACCACCGGCTTGATCCGCTTCGCGTCGACGAGGCGCACGACGTCGTCGAGCATCGCGCGGCTGCCGACCATGATCCCCTGCAGCCGCCGGATCCCGCCGATCAGCGACAGCAGCCCGAGCTCGGGGCCGCCGAAGCTGCTGAGGCCGCCGATCACCGACACGGTGCCGCCCATCTTCGTCGCGGCGACCGAGCGCGGCAGCGTATCCTTGCCGCCGACTTCGACGACCAGATCCGCACCCGCGCCGCCGGTGAGCCGCAGCACGTCGTGTTGCCATTCGGGCGTGGCGCGATAGTTGATGGTTGCGTCCGCACCGAGCGCGCGGGCGCGTTCGAGCTTCGCGTCGCTCGACGACGTGACGATGGTGCGCAGCCCCGCGGCATGCGCGAGCTGCAGCGCGACGATCGACACGCCGCCCGTGCCGAGAAGCACGACGGTCGCGCCGGGCCCCAGGCCGCCGTCGGCGAACAGCGCGTTCCATGCGGTGATGCCCGCGCACGACAGCGTCGCCGCCTCGTCGTAGTCCAGATGCGCGGGAATCGCGACCAGCGCCGCTTCGTCGGACACGAAGTGCTCGGCCAGCACGCCGTCGAAATGCGAGCCGGGCGATCCCGAGGTTTTCTGCGGCGTCGGCGGCCCTTCGATCCAGCGCGGGAAGTAGGTGTTGATCACGCGATCGCCGGGCTTGAAGCGCGTGACGTCGCGGCCCGTTTCGATGACTTCGCCGGCGCCGTCGGCAACCGGAATCAGCGCTTCCGTGCCGATGCCGAGATAGTCGCCGCGCGCGAACATCAGGTCGCGATAGTTCAGGCCGGCCGAATGGATCTTCACGACGACGTCGGTCGGCCCGACCGCGCGGCGTGTCGCGTCGATGCGCCGAAGCCCGGCCGCACCGTCGCCCGGTTTCACTTGCCATGCGTGCATGTCGACTCCTTTTTCGAGATAGTGCGGACTATCATAGTGTTGCGCGCAGGGACGCATTGACGATAATTCGGCCGATGACTGTCGCCTGCATGGACACAAACCTGTTACCCCACCGGAGCGAAATGGCATGGACGAGCGGCTGAGAGGCGTTGCCGAATTTGTCGACGTGGTGGATTCGGGCAGCTTCGCGGCGGCCGCGCTGCGGCTCGGCGTTACGCGCTCGGCGGTCGCGAAGGTCGTCGCGCGGCTCGAACGCCGTCTCGGCACCCGGCTGCTGCAGCGGACGACACGCCAGCTCGGCCTGACCGACGAGGGGCTCGTCTATTACGAACAGTGCCGGCGGCTGCTCGCCGAACTCGGCGAGACTGAGGCCGCGCTCGACGCGGGCCAGCGCGAGCCAGCGGGGCGGCTGCGCGTCAGCGTGCCGGTGCTGTTCGGGCGGCAATGCGTGGCGCCCCTCATGCGGCGCCTCGTGGAGCGCCATCCGCGGCTCGAAATCGACGTGTCGTTCAGCGATCGCGTGGCCGACCTCGTCAACGACGGCTTCGACATCGCGGTGCGCATCGGCGAGCTCGCCGATACGAGCGCGCTCGTCGGCCGCAAGCTCGGCGTGCAGCGCATGGGCATCTGCGCATCGCCCGCGTATCTCGAACGTCATGGCCGGCCGGCGGGGCTCGACGAACTCGCGTCGCACGTCGGCATCGCGTATTCGCGCGGCGGGCAGCCGACGCCGTGGCCGATAGTCGGCGCAAACGGCGCGGTGCACGACCATCGTCCGGCCGGGCGCCTGCGGCTCGACGACCTGCAGGCCATTGCCGATGCGGCCGCCGCCGGCGCGGGCCTTGCGTGGCTCCCCTGCTGGCTGATGGCGCCTTACCTGCGCGACGGCCGCCTCGCGCTCGTGATGGACAGCAACAGCGTGTCGGGCGCCGAAGTGTTCGCGGTGCGGCCGGCATCGCGCCACGTGCCGTCGAAGGTGCGTGTCGTCATCGATGCGCTCGTCGACGAGATACCGAAGATGCTCGCGTCGGATGGTTGAGGCGGGCGCGTCGGTCGCGGCATCCCCGCGACGCATGGTCGGCCGGTGCGGCGTATGATCGTCGCACACCCAATCCGCCGGGGGCACGACGTGATGAAGCGCGAACCGCAGGTCGCCATCGCTATCGCAGCGTCCGTTCCGAACCTCACCCGTTACACGGTTCTTCGGTGATGCACGGGCCGGCATGCAGCCCCGGTGCGCACGGGGCAGACCTCCCTGCGACAACCCGGCGCGCGCGTACATGACGACGATCGATACCACGAAGGCCGCACGGCAACCCGGCTGGCTGCGCATCGCGCCCGCACTGTTCCTGCTGCTGTGGGCAAGCGGCTTCGTGTTCCTGAAGCTCGGCTTGCGCTATGCCGATCCGCTCACCTTCCTCGCACTGCGCTATGCGTGCGTCGTCGCGCTGCTCGCGGGCCCGTTCCTGTGGCTGCGCCCTGCGTTGCCGCGCACGGGGCGCGCATGGCGCGATCTCGTCGTGGTCGGCCTGTTGCTGCAGGCCGGTTATTTCGCGTGTACGTACCTGAGCCTGAAGCTCGGCATGTCGGCGGGCGCCGTCGCGCTCGTCACGTCGCAGCAGCCGATCCTCGTCGGGCTGCTCGCGCCGATGATTGCCGGCGAACGCGTCGGCGTGCTGCGCTGGATCGGGCTCGCACTCGGCGCCGCGGGCGCGGTGCTGGTGATCCTCGCGCGTTCGTCGGTCGATGTCGCGTCGCCCTGGGCGCTCGCGTTCGCGCTGTTCGCGCTCGCCTGCATCACCGGCGGCACGCTGTGGGAAAAACGCTTCGGCACCGACGTCCATCCGGTCACCGCGAACCTCGTGCAGTACGCGGTCGGCCTCGCGGTCACCGCGCCGCTCGCGTTCGCGCTCGAACCGATGCACGTGCAATGGACCGCCGGACTCGCCGGTTCGCTCGCGTACCTCGTCATCTGCAACTCGCTGATCGCGATCTCGCTGCTGCTCGCGATGGTGCGGTACGGCGAGGCGTCGCGCGTGTCGGCGCTGTTCTTCCTGATCCCGCCCGCGACCGCGCTGATCGCGCTCGTGGCGCTCGGCGAGACGATCGGCGCGCTCGCATGGCCGGGGATGGCGCTCGCGGCTGCCGGCCTGTTTCTCGTGATGCGTTACTGAATACCGAACGCGCGCGGGATGCGGGGCGGCGTGTCGATGCCGGCCGATTCGTGCGTGGCGGATCGCGTAGCGGCGCGCGATGCCGATGGCGGAGGGGCGGGCCGGCTGACCGCCGCGCGCGCCGATGCCGGTCGCGCCGCGCGGCAGGCGCTTGCCATGCGGCGCGACGGCGCCCAGGCCGCGCCGTATCAACCCGCCGTCCGATGCGGATTGCAGTCCGCCGAATACTCCGCGTGCTCGCCGTTGACGTGCAGAACCAGCGTTGCCTTGCAGATATCGCTCGAATCGACGCTCAGCAGCAGCGTCGCGAGCGGCTGGTCCTCGCCGCCAGCGAGCCGCGATTCGCCGGAGCGCGTCAGCGAGGCCGAGCCCGCGCCGCCGGTTCGGGTGATGCGCAGGCTGTACGACACGTCGACCGGTGCAGCCGCCCGCACGTGCGGCACGATATTCACGCCGCCGGCACTGGCGGCGATGTCGAAATAGGCGCTGAGATCGTGAATGCCAACCATGATCGTCCCCTGTCGAATAAAAAAAGGCCGAACGTGTATCCGTCCGGCCTTTCCGTTACGCCGGCGGCACTTAATGCTGCTTGACCGAAACGGTGTTGTTGAAGCCGTTCTGGTTGGTGTTCGCGTAGTTGGCGTTTCCTTGTTGCACCAGCGTGGCGTTGTTGTAGCCGGTCTGCGTCACGTAGCCCGGATCCACTTGTGCGAAATATGGCTGCGCCCGATTTTCGGGTTATTCGTTCCTTGCCGAACGCAGCACATGGTGAGAGGAGTCAGCAAGAGGCGTGCCTGTTGTCGTTTCAAGCGGAATCTATTTTAAATTCGTTATTAGTCTAATTTTTCGGGTGCGTAATTCATTCGCGTAAAACGTTTGCGGGTTCGATATTTGATTAACAAGCTTTCTTTTATATTCGGCGCATCAAGATTAAATCAGACGATAATTCCCACCAGTCGTGATTTGGAAATTCCTGACGCACCTCATGCGCAGTAAACGTACCGTGTTGCCACGGACACGCCCGTAACGACACGACGTAACTTCCGTTACGCACGTAGAATCGTCTGACCAAAGTACCGGTTCCGGGCCTCCACCCTGGAAACCTCTCTCCACGCTACTCACGTGAACGAACTTCGGGAGCACGCATGTCATCTCGCACCTATCTCGTCACCGGCGCATCGCGCGGCATCGGCCTTGCGGTCAGCACCTTGCTCGCACGGCACGGTCATCACGTCATCGGCCTCGCGCGAAATGTGCAGGGCATCGACTTTCCCGGCGAATTGCGCGCGTGCGATCTCGCCGACATCGAACAGACGGCGGCAACGCTTGCCCGTATCGGTGAGGAGCACGCTGTCGACGGTATCGTGAACAATGCGGGCATCGTGATGCCGCAACCGCTCGGGCAGATCGATTTCCGGTCGCTGCAGACCGTGTTCGATCTCAACGTGCGGGCCGCGATCCAGGTCACGCAGCACTTCGCGGACGCGATGAAGGCGCGCGGCCACGGGCGCATCGTCAACATCTGCAGCCGGGCGATTTTCGGCAGTCTCGACCGCACCGCGTATTCCGCCGCGAAGAGCGCGCTCGTCGGCTGCACGCGCACGTGGGCGCTCGAACTGGCCGAACATGGTGTGACCGTCAACGCGGTGGCGCCGGGGCCGATCGAGACGGAACTGTTCCGGCTGACCCGGCCCGTCGGCAGCGAAGCCGAACGCAAGGTGCTCGCGACGATTCCCGCGCGCCGGCTCGGCACGCCCGACGATGTGGCGGCCGCGATCGCGTTCTTCCTGTCGGACGAGGCCGGCTTCGTCACGGGGCAGGTGCTGGCCGTGGACGGCGGCGGCAGCCTCGGCGGACGCAGCTGAAGCACGACGCGCCGCCGAGCCGTCGCGCGCGGCCCGGCGGGGGCCGGCTTCGGCGCGCGGCGCGGGCGCATGCATACGCGCGTGCTGATGGCCGGTATTCGGCTTGCGTGCATATTCCGCCGTCCCGTTAGCATGTGACGAATCAGACTTTGGGTGCCGCGCGCGCGACGCTAAGATCGCCGATCCCGTAGATCGCGCGTTCCAGAACGATGAAAAAGTCCGCTTCGCCGTTGCATGCTTTTCGTTTCCGTGTCGTCTGCGCCGCGATTGCCGGCGCGTTGTCGCTCGCATCGTGCGGCGGCGTCGACAGCGATCCGCCGTCGTCATCGACGAACCCCGCGCCGCCGCTGGCGGCGAAACGCCCGAACGTCCTGTACATCATGGCCGACGATCTCGGCTATTCCGACATCCATGCATTCGGCGGCGAGATCAACACGCCGAACCTCGACGCGCTCGTCGCGTCGGGCCGCATCCTGTCGAACCATCACACGGGCACCGTCTGCGCGATCACGCGCGCGATGCTGGTGTCCGGCACCGATCACCATCTGGTCGGCGAAGGCACGATGGGGGTACCGACCGACGAACGGCGCGGGCTGCCCGGCTACGAGGGCTACCTGAACGACCGCGCGCTGTCGTTCGCACAACTGTTGAAGGATGCCGGCTACCACACGTACATCGCGGGCAAGTGGCATATCGGCTCGGGGATCGTCGGCAGCGCGACGGGCAGCGGGCAGACGCCGGACCAGTGGGGCTTCGAGCGCAGCTACGTGCTGCTCGGCGGCGCGGCGACCAACCACTTCGCGCACGAGCCGGCCGGCTCGTCGAACTACACGGAAGACGGCCGTTACGTGCAGCCTGGCCAGCCCGGGCAGCCGGGCGGCGCGGGCGGCAGCCCGGCCGTGTTCTATTCGACCGATTTCTATACGCAAAAGCTGATCTCGTACATCGATTCGAACAAGCGCGACGGCAAGCCGTTCTTCGCGTACGCGGCGTATACGTCGCCGCACTGGCCGCTGCAGGTGCCCGAACCATGGCTGCACAAGTACGCGGGCGTGTACGACGCCGGCTACGACGCGATCCGCAATGCGCGGATCGCACGGCAGAAGGCGCTCGGCCTGATCCCCGCCGATTTCAAGCCGTTCGACGGCCTGCCCGAAACGACGGCGGCGTCGCCCGCGACCGCGAACAACGGCACCGCGAACGCGAAATACGTCAGCGCGGTGCATTCGGCCGCCGACGGCTACAGCGACTACGGCCCCGGCAAGGTCGACAAGCTGTGGTCGAGCCTGTCGCCGGCCGAACGTCGGGCGCAGGCGCGCTACATGGAGATCTATGCGGGGATGGTCGAGAACCTCGACTACAACATCGGACTCCTGATCCAGCACCTGAAGGACATCGGCGAATACGACAACACGTTCATCATGTTCCAGTCGGACAACGGCTCGGAAGGCTGGCCGATCGACTCGGGCGCGGACCCGACGGCGACCGACACCGCGAACGGGCAGGACCCGGTCTACTCGACCCTCGGCACCGACAACGGCAAGCAGAACGCGCAGCGCCTGCAGTACGGGCTGCGCTGGGCCGAGGTGAGCGCGTCGCCGTTCCGGCTCACGAAGGGGTATTCGGCCGAAGGCGGCGTATCGACGCCGACGATCGTGCGCCTGCCGGGCCAGACGCAGCAGTTGCCGACGCTGCGCGCGTTCACGCACGTGACCGACAACACGGCGACGTTCCTCGCGATCGCGGGCGTCACGCCGCCGTCGCAGCCGGCGCCGCCGCTCGTCAACACGCTGACGGGCGTCGACCAGAACAAGGGCAAGGTGATCTACAACAACCGCTACGTGTATCCGGTCACCGGCCAGTCGCTGCTGCCGGTGCTCACGGGGTCGGCGACGGGCGAGGTGCATACGACGCCGTTCGGCGACGAAGCCTACGGCCGCGCCTACCTGCGCAGCGCCGACGGCCGCTGGAAGGCACTGTGGACCGAACCGCCGCTCGGGCCGCTCGACGGGCACTGGCAGCTTTACGACCTCGCGTCGGATCGCGGCGAGACGACCGACGTGTCGGCGCAAAACCCGTCGGTGATCGGCACGCTCGTCGACCAGTGGAAGACCTACATGAGCAACGTCGGCGGTGTCGAACCGCTGCGTCCGCGCGGCTACTACTGATACCGGGGCGACACGATGCGGTTCCGGTTCTGGACGATCGGCGCGGCGCTGGCTGCCACGTTGTTCGCCGCCGCGTTCGCGGCCGGCTATGCGAATCCCGTCGCGCCGGGGGGCGACGCATTCGACGACGCGAATCGCGGCCGCGCGCTCGCGCCGCTCGGCTCGGAGCGGCAGTGCGCGCGCTATTCGGGGCTGCCGGCCGGGTGGCGCGACGACCCGAAGGCCGGGATGGTGCACCTGCGCGGCGGCGCGTTCGTGTTCGGCAGCACGCGTGGCTACGCGGACGAGCGCCCGGTGGGCGACGGCCGCACGCGCGTCGGCGGGTTCTGGATCGACCAGACCGACGTGACGATCGCGCAGTTCGCCGCGTTCGTGCAGGCGACCGGCTACGTTACCGAGGCCGAGCAGCAGGGCGGGGCGGCCGTGTTCCATGTGCCGACACGCGACGAGATGAACGCGCGCGACCTCGCGTGGTGGTCGTGGGTGAAGGGCGCGTCGTGGCGTCATCCGCGCGGGCCGGGCAGCGGCGTCGACGGGATCGGCAACCTGCCCGTCACGCTCGTCACGCAGCGCGATGCGCTCGCGTATGCGCGGTGGCTCGGCCGCGACCTGCCGACCGAGGCCGAATGGGAATACGCGGGCAAGGCCGGCCGCGACGACGCGTCGCTCGACGCGGCGCCGCGCGACGCGCAGGGCAAGCCGGCCGCGAACTACTGGCAGGGCGCGTTCCCGGTGCTCGACACGGCCGAGGACGGCCATGCGGGGCTCGCGCCCGTCGGCTGCTACGCGGCGAACGGGTTCCGGCTCTACGACATGATCGGCAATGCGTGGGAGTGGACCCGGGACGCATACACGGGCCCGCACCAGTCGCATACCAACGGCGACACGGCGGCCGTCGCGCCGCCGACGCGCCGGCACGATACGCCGATGGTCATCAAGGGCGGCTCGTTCCTGTGCTCGCGCGATTACTGCGTGCGCTATCGCGCGTCGTCGCGTGAACAGCAGGAAGCCGATCTCGGCGCGTCGCATATCGGATTTCGCACGATTCTGAGGGATGCGTCATGAAGCGCGTCGTGCACTACCTGGGCGCGTGGCTGATGGTTGCGTGCGGGGCTGTTCATCCGGCTTTGGCCGTCGCCGCTGAATCGACTGCGGCGACTGCAGCGACTGCTGCGGCCGTCCGCGTCGGCGTGACGCGCGGCGTGCATGCGCAGATTCTCGACGAAGTGAAGCGGGTCGCGGCGTCACGAGGATTCGGCATCGACGTCGTCGAATTCGACGATGCGTCGCGCATCGACGCGGCGCTGGCCGATGGCCGGATCGACGCGGCCAGCTTCGAGGACGCGCAACAGCTTGCCGCGACGCGCGCGCGGAAACGCTACGCCCTGACCGGGATCGCGCCGACCGTCACGCTGCCGATGGCGCTGTATTCGCGCAAGCTCAAGAACCTGAACGAACTGCAACCCGGTGCGACGGTCGCGATTCCCGACGATCCGCGCGGGATGGCGCGTGCGCTCGTGCTGCTGCAGAACGACACGCTGGTGACGCTGCGCGAGCAGGCCGGCCTGCATGCGACGCTGCGCGACGTGACCGGCAACCGGCTCGGGCTGAAGCTCGTCGCGCTGCGCCGCGAACGCCTTTACGCGGCGCTCGACAAGGCCGCGTTCGTTGCAATCGACAGCGACGATGCCGCGCGCGCCGGGCTGCAACCCGCGCGCGACAGCATCAGCCTCGAGGACGCGCGCTCGCCGTATGCGAACGTGCTGACGGTGCGCGACGCAGATCGCGCGAAGCCGTGGGTGACGCAACTCGTCGCCGCCTATCACTCGGACGACGTCGCGCGCTTCATTCTCACGCGCTACCAGGATTCGGTGCGACGGCCGTGGTAGACACCTACCTGCTCGCGTGCAACGCATGCGGACGCTGCTGCAACAGTGCGCCGACGCTGTCGTTGCGCGAACTGTTCCGGCATCGTCATCGCTTCGTCGGCGCGCTGACGATCCGTCGTGTGCCGAAGCGGCGGATCGGCGAGCGCTGGCGCGCGGGCGGCCGTGAATACGCGCTCGATGCCGACGATGTCGCGGCTTCCGATGCGCTGGCCGGGCAGCTGTTTCATCGCACCGGCGGCGCGGGGAGCGAATGGATCGCGCTGACGCTGCAGGGCTACGACTATCCGTCGCTCGGTCGTTGCGCGGCACTGGCCGACGACGGCCGCTGCGGCGTGCATGCGGACAAGCCGTCGATCTGCGGCGCGGTGCCGCTCGATCCGATGCTGCCCGACCGGTTGCAGTCCCGAGTGCTGGCCGCGCGGCGCGACGATGCGGAATGGCTTGGCGCGAACTGCATTGTCGACACCGCGGGCGCGCAGGCTCCCGTCGAATCCTCTTTCCCGATTCCGCTGGTGACGGCCGGACAGGTCGCAGACCGTGCGGCGCTCGATGCGTATCGCGATGCGCTCGTGTTCGAGCGCGCGGTGTGGCGCGATGCGGTGTTCGCATCGTTGACCGGCGGCGGGCAGGAGGGGCATCGTGCGCTGTCGCGGCTCGCGCCCGGCGGGTACCTGACCGTGTCGATCGTGCCCGTCCTGCTCGCCGTTGCGTCGGTATCCGCGCATTGCCGCACGCTGTGCATCGACTTCATCGACGCTCAGCGTGCATTGATCGCCGCGAACATCGAAGCGGCACTCGCACGCCGCCATGCCGGCGACCGGCCCGCGACGCGCGAGTTGCGCGGCTTCGGGGAGGCGCTCGAACGTGCACGGCACGCGCTGGCCGCGATGCCGGCGCCCGCGGCCGGCATGCGTGAAGACGCGCCGCGCATCGACGCGTGGCTCACCGGCCAGGCCGGTGCCGATCCGCTAGCCGCGTGACGATCGCGGCACGCCGCGCGTGCCTTACAATCGCCGCTCTTTCAATCGCTTTCGATGGAGCTGGCATGTACGCGTCGACCTTCATTTTTCGCGCCGGGCAATACGACGACGAATTCCATCGGCTCGACCGGCAGATCGCCGACATGGCGCGCGCGACACCCGGCTATCTCGGCGAGGAGACGTGGGAAAACGCCGAATCGGGGCTGATCCAGAACGTCTATTACTGGGAGTCGGAGGCGGCGCTGCAGCAGTTGATGCAGCATCCGGCGCATCGCGAGGCAAAGGCGAAGCAGGCGCGCTGGCTGGACGGCTATCGCGTCGTGATTTCGAAGGTGCTGCGCGAGTACGGCGACGGCAAGCTGACGCAGCCGCATGCAGGGCAATCCGCGTGAATGGCTGTCTGAATCATTTATTTCGTGTGACGGATAAGTAGCGGCGCGCCGTGCTCGGAAGCCCGTGTTGGGACGCGGGTTTTCGCGGTAACGCGTGCAAATTCTTCGTCAAGCATGGCTAGGATGGCGGGGCTTCACGTCGCCAGTCTGTCCACCAACAAGGTCCTCACTCGATGTCGTTCGGAGCCTTGTCCATGTCGAATGTCGCCTTGCTCGCGAAGCGCCGCCGCGCGCTGCGCGATCGTACCGTTCCCGTTCCCGCACTGACGCTGATTGCCGCGAGCATCGGCGCGCAGGCCGCCCCGCACGGCAACAATGGCGACAGCCGTATTGCGCCGGGTTTCGTGCCGGGCCGGCGTGTACGACAACGTGTCGGGCAATCCCCAGACCGGTGCGATCCTGCCGCCGAACTGCACGAAGACCACTGTCGGCTGCGGCACGGCTGCCGGCGCGCCGGACGACGGCACCTATCCGTACGTGTGGAACAACGGCCGCTACGGCGGCAGCTTCGGCATCACGTCCCGCATCTTCCTCGACCAGATCACGCCGGCCGGCGGCGTCGTCGGCACGCTCGAAGTGCCGAACAGCCTGCAGAAAGGTTTCGCGCACGACCAGATGGTGACGAGCTTCAGCTCGAAGTCAGAACTCGAGTTGCACCTGTCTCTCGACGGCAGCTATCTGACGTTCATGGGTTACGTCGCGCCGGTCAGCGCGATCGACGTGTCGAACTCGAACGCGCCGCTCGCGGTCGATGCGACGGACCCGGACGAGCAGAACTTCTATCGCGCGATCGCGCGCGTCGATTGCCGCGGACACTTCCGCTTCACCGAGACGAATGCGTACAGCGGTAATAACGGCCGCGCAGACGACGGCGGGCCTGCAGAAGTGGGTCTACGACGCGGGCGCGATGCAGTGGAAGCTCGCGTATACGCGGCAGAGCGGGTTGAACCTCGGTCAGCCGTATTCGGTCGCCGGCTGCCCGGCGGGCAGCAATTCGGTGACGGGCCTGCGTAACCTGATGGGCCGCGTCGAACGCGACGGCACGATGACTATCTGGGCGATTACGTCGACGGTCAGCGTCAACGACGATGTCGGTGCCGATCCGAACCGGCTGGTTGCCGTGCGTGACGTGTTGAAGAGTACGAGCGCGACGACGGCGGCGCACGAGCAGTTTGCCGTGCTGCGGACTGCGAAGTTTGCGGAAGTGTTGCGGGGTATCGAGTTCGCGCCGGGTACGGAGACGGGGCGGTCGCACTGAGGCGGGTGAAACCCGGCTGAAGCGAAGAGCGTGGCCGCATGCGTGCAAGTGGCCCGTACGCTCGCGAACCGCCGCAAAAAGCCCTGAATGCAGGGTGGCCTTCGGGGCTTCCATATCTTCAGCGATGTATGGATTGTCGTTCGCTTTGGCGATCGGGCCATTTTTGGCTCGGTCGGGCCAAAAATGGCCCGGTAAATCCCTTTTATTTTCAAGCGATTGGTGTTGAGTGGGCCACGAATGGCCCGATTTCCACTCGAAAAAGTCAGTTTTCGTGGCTTCACGTTCCCCGTCGTCTGTGCGGAACGATGCGCATCCCCACTAATGCGCTGATATCAAAGGATTAAATGCCGATTTGAGAAAATTGGCACGGGCATTGCGTTACGTAAGCAGTCATCGCCGATGGCAACACGGTCGGAGGGCCGTGTCGATTCCAACAACAAGGACTGCATCCATGCCGACTCCCGCTTATATCAGCATCCAGGGCAAGACCCAGGGCAACATCACGCAAGGCGCCTTCACGGCCGACTCCGTCGGCAACGTCTATCAGGAAGGTCACGAGGACCAGATCCTGGTCCAGGAAGTCGAACACCTGATCGCCACGCCGACCGACCCGCAGAGCGGCCAGCCGTCGGGCCAGCGTGTGCACAAGCCGTTCATCTTCACCTCGCCGCTCAACAAGGCCACGCCGCTGCTGTACCAAGCCTTGGCCTCCGGTGAAATGCTCCCCGAAGTGGAAGTGAAGTGGTATCGCACGTCGACCGAGGGCAAGCAGGAGCACTTCTTCACCACCAAGCTCGAAGACGCCACCATCGTCAACATCAACACCGTGCTGCCGCATGCGCAGGATGCAACCAAGGCTGAGTACACCCAGCTGGTGAAGGTCGCCATGGCCTACCGCAAGATTACCTGGACGCACGCCATCGCCGGCACCGAAGCATCGGACGACTGGCGCAAGCCCCAGGAAGCCTGAGGTCGGGTCACCCGTGTGACCGGCGCTTGAGCCGGTCGCTCAACTCAGCATGTAGATCGCCGGCCCGGTAACGGGCCGGCAAGGGGCGCTCATGGTTGATCGAACCGACTTGAACTTTACTTTCACTATCGGCGACGAATCGTTCGAGGTCGTCGAGTTCACTCTGCACGAGGGCCTGTCCGAGACCTTTCTCTTGCAGGTCGAATTGGCCAGCGCGAATCCGGCCATCGACTTTGGCGAGGTGCTCGATCGTAACGGCCTGCTCACGATTTGGCAGGGCGGGCAGCCGGTGCGTTACGTGCATGGCGCCATCTCATCATTCGTTCAGCGTGACACGGGCTTTCGACGTACTCGCTATTCCGCGGTGGTCGAGCCGCGTTTGGCGCGTCTGAAGCTGTCCTCCGACTGGCGCATCTTCCAGACTTTGAGCGTGCCGGAGATCGCCACGGCCGTGCTCAAGGCACACCATCAAACGCTGGACTACGAGCAGCGTGTCACCAACGAGCATCTAGCGCGCGAGTATTGCGTGCAGGCAGGCGACACCGACTACGATTTCATCGAACGTATCTTGCGCGAGGAAGGCTTCTTCTACGCCTTCCAGCACAAGGCCGATGGGCATCGGTTGATCCACTGCGACCGGCTGTTCATCTTCGGCCGGCAGCAGGGGGAGCCGGTGCTGTATAACCCGACGCCCGGCGGCGACCAGCCGCAGCCCAGTTTGCGCACCTTCGCCTACACGGAGAACGTGCGCACCGCGCGTCAGGTGCAGCGCGACTACACGTTCAAGAGCCCACGCTTTCCGCACGAGTACCCGCGCGAGGGCACCGACCTCGATCACCAGGGCCGTGGCTACGCGCGTTACGACTATCCGGGCCGCTACAAGCACGAGGGCAGTGGCAAGGCGTTTACGCAGGATCGCCTGCGTGGTCACCGTCGCGATGCGCGTATCGCGCGGGTGAACGGCGATGATGCGCGCCTGCAACCCGGCATCGCGTTCGACCTCACCGGCCACCCGCGCGAGGACATGAACCGCGGCTGGCGTCCGGTGAGCCTCGTGCATCACGGCAAGCAATACACCAGCCAGGCGGAGGAGGGCGCTGACGCGCAACAAGGCACGCACTACCGTTACGAAGCGGCGCTGGTGCCCGACGATGCCGAGTGGCGCGCCGAGCCGCTGCCGCGCCCGCGCATCGACGGCCCGCAGCCGGCAACCGTGGTGGGTCCGGAAGGCGAAGAGATCTACACCGACGCGTACGGCCGGGTGAAGGTGCAGTTCCCGTGGGATCGCGAAGGCAAGTACGACGAGCACAGCTCGTGCTGGATCCAGGTCGCACAGAACTGGGCCGGTGCGACTTGGGGACATATGGCGATCCCGCGCATCGGGCAGGAAGTGATCGTGGTCAACCTGGATGGCGATCCGGACCAGCCTCTCATCATCGGGCGGGCGTACAACCGCTTGCAGTTGCCGCCGTACGAACTGCCGCGGCACAAAACGCGGATGACGATCAAAAGTCAGACGCACAAGGGCGAGGGCTACAACGAACTGCGCTTCGAGGACGAGGCGGATCAAGAGGAAATCTACGTCCATGCGCAGAAGGACCAGAACATCCACGTCAACCACGACGAAACCACGTTCGTCGGGCATGACCGCAGCGAGCAGGTCGAACACGACGAAACCATCGCCATCGGTAACGATCGCAAAGAGACCGTCGGCCACGACGAGCAGGTCACCATCGGGCAGGACCGACGCCACGATATCGGGCAGGACGACTTCCTGAGCATTGGTCGCAACCACACCATTACGACGGCCAAGGACCGCACGGAGGAAGTTGGCAACCATCGGCGCGACAAGACCGCAGCCGACCACACGATGGATATCGGCGGGCATCTGACGCAGCGCGTGCAGGGGCGTGCCGAGTTGGAGGCCGGGCAAGCCATTCGGCATCGCACCAAGGTCGTTGAGTTGCAAGCCGGCGAGGTAATCCGCCTGCGCGGCCCCGGCGGCACGATCACGCTGGACGATTGCGGCGTGGAGATCGAAGCCGTCGCCATCCGCGTGAAGGGCCCAATGGTTCAGGATCGTAAGGGTGCAGGGAATGTGCTCTCACTATCTGGCGACTCGGTATTCGGTGATCCGCCGGATGACGCTTTCTACCTGACCTTCTCGGGCGATGCCTAAGCACACGGACATTTATGGCTAACTACAAATACCCCTTCAAGGACAAGGCCGGAAAGGACGTGGTCGACGCCGATGTTTACTACAGCGCGCTCGGTATGGCCAGCGGTGGTTATTACGTGTTCGGACCGTCGGGCGTACATAGTGGCATTCACTATGAGTCGGCGATGGCCAACCTGCTGTCCCTCGACGAGGGCATCGGCGCCATGACCAAAGGCGAAGTGGTCGCCTATCGGATCAATCGCGAATACCCCACCTCCCCCGGGGCGGCCAAAGTACCGACGACCGCCGAATCTACCTCGGCCGCCTTTAGTACCGGCTTTGTCCTGACCCGGCACACCTTGGAATACCCGACCGGCAATAAGCTCACGTACTTCTGCCTGGCAATGCACCTGCGCTCGTTTGGCGATTACGAACGCATGGGGAGTGTGGTCAAGCGTCCCGCGTACTGGCCGGCCAAGATCTGTCGCGTCAAGGAAACCGCCAAAGAGAAACAAACTGTACCGAAAGGGGCCACGGATCAGCCGGTCATCGGACTGAGCGTGCGTGCAAAGCCTTCGTTTGCCAAAGACTCGCCCGTCCTTGGCTACCTGCCACACGGTGCTCGCTTTACGGTGCTCCAGCGCGACAAACAGTGGGTCAAGATTAAGCGCGTGATCGAGAAAGCGATCGTGCCGCCATCGACCGCGCAGACGGAGGTGCCTGCCGCCGCGCATAGCGGATGGGTCTCGATGAGCTGGCTGGAAGCACGAGGCCAGGCGCCGGAGGACTTTGATGTCGTGGTTACGCCAGCGAGCCCGCCGGCGGTCAAAGCTGGCGAACTGTTGGGCCACATGGGTGAGTATCGGCGAGTACAGGATCCGGGGCAGAGCCGCAGGCTGATGCATCACGAGATCATCGTCGGCCCGGAACTGCGAGCCTTTCTGGAAAAGAGTCGTGCTGCTGCGGCAAGGGCCACGCCTCAGCAGAAAACTCTGCTGCGGGTGGCGCCAGATGCCCAATTGCATAACCCGGTACTCGCGCCGCCGCAGGCCGGTTTGCTGCCGGTGAATACCATTGTCGCCTTGGACGGTACGCCGCCTGACGATGCCCTGTACGTCAAAGTCAAGCCAACGGCGGTTATGCAGTGGATCGACCGCAAAGCCAAGTTGCCGACGGGCGCCAAGGAGGCCAATCTGTTCCGTCTCAACGATGGGGCCGTGTACACGGCAGCGGATATCGTCCGCGTGCCTCGGCAGGGGACGGTCGGTCAACCTGGAGCCACGCGCTTCCGCGGGGTTTTCGTCGGGACTGCCAGCCAAACACCTGTCTGGATCACCAAAGATGCATACACTGCGCTGGTCAGTGTCCAAGGAGGCAAGTTGTTGACAGCGGACTTGGCACAAGGGTGGGTAAGTTTTCCACTGACGTTCGCAGCCAACGGCCCCAAAAACGGTGCGCAGCCGCAGCACGTGTCGCGGCTCATGTTGCAGCAATCGAGACCGGACAAACAAATCCCCACGGAGCTGCCCAAGGTGTTTGCCCTGGATGAAGCGGGTAACGCATGGTGGCAGGTGCGACTGAAAACCGTTGGCACCACCGCCATCGGCTGGGTAGGCGAAGCGGGCCATGCTGGTGTTTCCCTGCACTCGCCGTATGAGTGGGTGGACTTCAAACTGATTGAGTCCAAGCCAACCACGGCCGCCTACGGCAGCTATTTTGCCGACTTCAAGCAGATGGAGGAGTTTCAGCGCGGGCGATTGGGATTGAAGGACGCCGACCTCGACGTGCCGCTGCGCGAAGTGCGAGCGCTGCTCGATGCCAATCACGACGGTCAGCTCACCTTGGCCGAAGTGAAGGCGGCGCAGCGCGATCGTGACACCATCTACCAACTGTCTCGCGTCATCCTGCGCTATCCGAGTGAATGGAAGGCAGACAAGAAGGCGTGGGATGCCTACGATGCGTTGATACCACCGTCGTCGAAGATGGTCTGGGAGTCGGAGAAAACTCGAATTGTGCAACTTGTATGGTGGGAGAACGTCGCCGGCAAGGCTAAGGATTTCCCTGTAGATCCCTCCGTCTTTCATATCCACCCCGTCTCGCTTGTCGAAATTTTCAATTGGCCAGATTTTGATGAATGGATGTACATGGCACGGACACTATATGGGGAGGCACGCGGGCAGAATTTTGAGTCCAAGGTCGCTGTTGCGTGGATTATCCGAAATCGATTGGAGCGTGGGACGTGGGGAGATACATACAAGGATGTCGTGACTGCACGACTCCAATTCACGTGCTGGAGCGAACGGATTGATCCCGACGGGTAAAAAGCGATTCACAATCCCCAGGGTGACCCTTGGAAGGACTGCAAGAAGGCAGCATTGAAGGTGATGTTGGCGCGAGATGAGGAGAATGTGTTCCCAGGAGCGACTCACTACTATAGCCCGCGGGCTCAAGCGCAGTTGCACGCCAAAAATCCGACCCTATATCCGAACACGCCTCTATTTGCGGTTCCGGAGAAGCGAGTCAAAAATCCGGAGGGTGTTAGCGATGAGGATTATCAGTTTTATCGTATGTAGTTGTCTTGTTGCGATTGCGGACGGTGCCTTAGCTGTCGCACTAGATGAATCAACGAACTTTCCTGATGGTTCTAGTCAGATCAAGGTGCGATGCCAGGAATTCGGCAGCGGTGCGAATTGCGGGATCTATGCATCCGGCTCAGCCGGCGAGAAGAAGATCATCGATTACCCTAGTGCGCCAACGAATATATCGATGACTTCCGGAGTTTTTGTTATTGACCTTCCTTGTGGAACACAGTGTTCGTCAACCTACTTCTATAGTGAGAGGAAAGGGCTGGGTGGTCCGTTCCCCTTCGTCGAAGCTTATGACGTGGAGCGTGGCGTTGTTTTGCTCAGCAAACGGAATCCTCTCCCTATGTACGCCATGTTCTCAAAGCAATCTCGAGTCGTTGGGGAGATTGCGTTGGATATACCCCAAGGGATGGATGCTTTTGCCTCCATTAAAGAGGTTGTGGTCGAAGATCACCGATTTGTGATTACTTATACCGATCGTGCGGGGAACGTCTCGAAGATTCGCCGTCGGGTGCCTATCCTGAAGGGTAGGTTGACGCGGTAAATGGTTTGCGCGCCAAGTTTTCGTCAGGTTTGTACGCAATCTTTTGAAGGGCGGGGTTTCATGAGAAGCTCAGGTCGTTGTATTGGCTAATGAGGATGAATTTGATGAGGCGGTGGATTTGATGAATAAATATGTTCGCTCAGTTAGAGAGCGCGTATCGAGGTTGGAAGGGGCGACGGATAAAATCTATTTTTTGGCATGTGCCAATATAATCTATGCCAATAAATGGGTGGTTGGGGTTGAGGGGGCTGAGTAAATTTCGGGGTGGCGACGTTTTATTGTATTTTTGATGATTGTATTAATTTAAAAATTTTCGAAACCTATATTTGAATGAAATGCCGAAATTATGCCGGCGAAAATAACTTTAAAAAATACTCTAATCTTTCATATTAATAAATGGGTTGAGTACACCCGTTATCGTCGGAAACGTATGTTTATGTAATGGGTGGTTCCTATGGTTGGCTCTATCCAACGAAGCACAATAGGCTGGGACAGTTCGATGTGCACGAGTTGACAGTGTGTTGTGTCGCGATGATTTGCCGGGCTTAGGGCAACCTGCCACGTGCTATACGGCAGCCCTGTCGCCGTTTGTCATCAGAAACCTACCGCTATCCATTTATGTCGACGCCATTATAGAGAGGCCTCCTGCACCGGGAAATTAAATTGGCGCCAAGGCAAAGCGTCATGTCGAATCCGTTCGTGCGTTTATTGAATTACTCAAGATTCGCACCAGAAACGTCGAGCGGTGAGAGGAAGCCGGATTCGCTTCGATGGGCAACTCGGTGAGGCAGTGAACCCGCCCCCGTCCTGGTCACAAGCGAGATACCCGCTCAGGAACCCGAAAAACACAGCCTTGCGCGCCCCACGCCTCAAAGCGCTTCAACCAACCGCCGCGTACTCTTCTCGCAATACTCGTGACACGCGACCCGCGCCGCAATCGACGCGCCGTGCACGAACCTCGGCGCATCCGCCCGCCGCGACATCGACACGACGATCGACGGCGGTGACGGCTGCAGCGGCAGCTCGACGACTTCGCCGCTCTCGATCAGCGCATCGACGAACAGCACCGGAATCGCCGCGACGCCGAAACCGTCGCGCACGAGCTGAACGATCACGGAGATGGAAGGCGACCCGGTGATGCGCGTGTCCGACAGCGGCACGCCGTGCGCATGCGCAAGGGTACGGACGATATCCTCGAGCGCGCGGTGGGGCGCCGTACCGCGCCCGTACGTGAGAATCGGCTGGCGCAGCACCTGCCGCGCGAGGCCCGAGCGCGTATTCGGCAGCAGCCCCGCCCGCGCGATCCAGCGCACCGGATAGTTCGCGAGCGCATCGCATACGACCGACGCTTCGTCGCTGCCTTCCACGCGGATGATCAGGTCGAGCTCGCCGGCCATCAGCCGGCGCTGCAGCACGACGCTGACGTCGACGGTCAGATCGATTTCCAGCTGCGGATAGTCGGCCGCCAGCCGCCGCATGTAGTGCGGCAGCCAGCTGTGCACGACGGTCTCGATCACGCCGAGCCGCAGCTTCCCGCGCAGCGCACTTTCGCCGGACGCGGCGGCCTGCAGTTCCTGCGTCGCCTCGACCACGGCTTTCGCGTAGCCGAGCAGGTATTCGCCGTTCGGCGTGAGCCGGAACTCGCGGCTGTCGCGGTCGACGAGTACCGTCTGCAATTCGTCCTCGAGCGCCTTCAGGCGCTGCGAGATCGCGGCCGGTGTCGCGTGCAGCGCGGCGGCCGTCGTGCGGAAGTTGCGCAGCTTCGCGAGCGTGACGAAGGTTTCGAGAAAACGCGTGTTCATGGTGGTCGGCAAGGCGTTGGGCGCGCAGCTTGTCCCGCTGAAAAAATGAACGGGACTGGGGAAAACCCGGCTTCGTGTAAAGAAATTCTATACACGAAGCGCAAAAAAACTCGTTGGCGACAAAATTTTTTCTTTTCTATTCTTCGCCGTATCCGATGACACGGCACCGTCATCCCGACGACACACCGACAAGCGACAGAACCTCATGACGCCTTCCGAATTCCGCCAGTCCGTGCGCCGCGGCGCATTCCGCGGCCCGACCGCGGGCCATTGCGGTCCGTACGCGCAAGCGAACCTCGCGATCCTGCCCGATGCGTACGCGCACGATTTCCTGCGCTTCTGTCAGGCGAATCCGAAAGCCTGCCCGCTGCTGGGCGTCGGCGAACCGGGCGCGTTCCGGGTCGACGCGCTCGGCGAGGATCTCGACATCCGCACCGACGTGCCGAGCTACAACGTCTACCGCGACGGCCGCCTGACCGAGCGCGTCGAGTCGCTGGACGCGCTGTGGCGCGACGATTTCGTCGTGTTCGCGATCGGCTGCTCGTTCTCATTCGAGGACATGCTGGCCCGCGAAGGGATCGGCCTGCGCCACGTCGAGGAGGGGCGCAACGTGCCGATGTACCGCACGTCGATCCCGAACCGCCGGGCGGGGATCTTCGGTGGCCAGCTCGTCGTGTCGATGCGGCCGATGCGCGGCGCCGACGCGATCCGCGCGGTGCAGGTCACGAGCCGGTTTCCGGGCGTGCACGGTGCGCCGATTCATCTCGGCGATCCGCGCGAACTGGGCATCGCCGACCTGAACGCGCCCGAATTCGGCGACGCGGTGACGATCCGCGACGGCGAGCTGCCGGTGTTCTGGGCGTGCGGTGTGACGCCGCAAACGGCGCTGATGGACGCGAAGCTGCCGATCGCGATCGCGCACACGCCCGGCCACATGTTGATGACCGACATCACGAACGCGTCGCTGGCCGTATTCTGATCCGGGGCGACGACGGCCCGCACCACATATCGCACGACGTACCGCACCACATACCGCACGCACGACCGCCGTTTGACGGCGCATCACGACAGGAGCATCACCATGGAAAGCAAGACCCTCGCGGCGAACGCCGCGGAGCCCGCGAGCCCCGAGCGCAACGGCCTGTTCTCGTGGTACGGCGACGCGCAGCCGCGCGAGCGCCGCGCGTTCTGGAGCTGCAAGGTCGGCTACATGCTCGACGGGATGGACACGCAGATGCTGTCGTTCGTGATCCCGACGCTCGTCGCGACCTGGGGCATCTCGTTCGCGGATGCGGGCTTCATCGGCACGGTCACGCTGCTCGCATCGGCGGCCGGCGGCTGGATCGCCGGCATCCTGTCCGACCGGATCGGCCGCGTGCGCACACTGCAGCTCACGGTGCTGTGGTTCGCCGTGTTCACCGCGTTGTGCGGGCTCGCGCAGAACTACCATCAGCTGCTCGCCGCGCGCGCGCTGATGGGCTTCGGCTTCGGCGGCGAATGGACGGCCGGCGCCGTGCTGATCGGCGAAGTGATCCGCGCGCGCGACCGCGGCAAGGCGGTCGGCCTCGTGCAGTCGGGCTGGGCGATCGGCTGGGGGCTGTGCGCGCTGCTGTATGCGCTGCTGTTCTCGGTGCTGCCCGCCGAGCAGGCGTGGCGC
The DNA here is from genome assembly GCF_052045915.1 of Burkholderia sp. 22088. Lineage (NCBI taxonomy): Bacteria > Pseudomonadati > Pseudomonadota > Betaproteobacteria > Burkholderiales > Burkholderiaceae > Burkholderia > Burkholderia sp. 22088. The sequence continues at coordinate 26,674 of NZ_JBQEPY010000002.1, read as the reverse complement.
GCGCTGTTCCTCGTCGGGCTCGCACCGGCACTGCTGGTCGTCGCGATCCGCCGCTACGTGAAGGAGCCGGACGTCTACGAAAAGGAGAAGGCCGCGCAGGCGAAAGTGGCCGACGCGCCGCGCCTCACCGAGATCTTCGCGCCGAAGCTGATCACGACGACGCTGCGCGCGGCGCTGCTGACGACCGGCGCGCAGGGCGGCTACTACGCGATCACGACGTGGCTGCCGACCTTCCTGAAGACCGAGCGTCACCTCACGGTGATGGGCACCGGCGGTTATCTGGCGATGATCATCTTCGGCTCGTGGGTCGGCTACCTGACGAGCGCGTACCTGACCGACCGCCTCGGCCGCAAGCCGAACTTCATCCTGTTCGCGCTCGGCTCGATGGTGATCGCGTTCGCGTACACGTCGCTGAACCTGACCAACGCGTCGATGCTATGGCTCGGTTTTCCGCTCGGCTTCTTCGCATCGGGCATCTTCTCCGGGATGGGCGCATTCCTCACCGAACTGTTCCCGACCCGCGTGCGGGGCTCCGGCCAGGGCTTCTGCTACAACGTGGGCCGCGCGATCGGTGCGCTGTTCCCGTTCCTGATCGGCGCGCTGTCCAAGCAATACGGGCTCGGCATGAGCATCGGCATTTTCGCGGTCGCCGCATACGGCGTGGTGATCGTCGCCGCGCTGACGCTGCCCGAGACACGCGGCCGCGAACTCGACGCCGCCTGAACCGGCGGGGCGGTCCGCCCCGCGTTTTCTTCCCCCTTTCATCGACACCGTGACATGGCGCGCCGCGCGCGCCGTGCGGCGGCGCTCGTCCTCGATTTCACGACGCATCGACCCGACATCATGACTGACCGACACGACACCCCCGTTTCCTCCGACGCCGCGCGCTGGCAATTCTGGATCGACCGCGGCGGCACGTTCACCGACATCGTCGCGCGCCGGCCCGACGGCACGCTCGTCACGCACAAGCTGCTGTCGGAGAACCCCGAGCAGTACCGCGACGCGGCCGTGGCCGGGATTCGCCACCTGCTGGGCCTCGCGGCCGGCGAGCCGATCACGCCCGCGCGCGTCGACATGGTGAAGATGGGCACGACGGTCGCGACCAACGCGCTGCTCGAACGCAAGGGCGAACGCACCGCGCTCGCGACGACGCGCGGTTTTCGCGACGTGCTGCGCATCGCGTACCAGAACCGGCCGCGCCTGTTCGATCTCGACATCGTGCTGCCCGATGCGCTGTACGAAACCGTCGTCGAGATCGACGAGCGCATCGGCGCGCACGGCGACGTCGTCGTGCCGCTCGACGCGGAGCAGGCCGAAGCGTCGCTGCGCCGCGTGTACGACTCGGGCGTGCGCGCGCTCGCGATCGTGCTGATCCACGGCTATCGCTACACCGCGCACGAGCGCGCGCTGGCCGCGCTGGCGCGCCGGATCGGCTTCACGCAGGTATCGGTGTCGCACGAGGTGTCGCCGCTGATGAAGATGGTGTCGCGCGGCGACACAACCGTCGTCGATGCGTACCTGTCGCCGATCCTGCGTCGTTATGTCGAGCAGGTCGCGCACGAGATGCCGGGCGTGAACCTGCAGTTCATGCAGAGCAGCGGCGGCCTCACGCGTGCCGACGCGTTCCAGGGCAAGGACGCGATCCTGTCGGGCCCGGCCGGCGGCATCGTCGGGATGGTGCGCGCCGCGCAGGCGGCCGGCTTCGAGCGCGTGATCGGCTTCGACATGGGCGGCACGTCGACGGACGTGTCGCACTACCACGGCGAGTTCGAGCGCGTGTTCGAGACGCAGGTGGCCGGCGTGCGGATGCGCGCGCCGATGATGAGCATCCATACGGTGGCCGCCGGCGGCGGCTCGGTGCTGGGCTTCGACGGCGCGCGGCTGCGCGTCGGGCCCGAGTCGGCCGGCGCGAACCCGGGGCCGGCCGCGTACCGGCGCGGCGGCCCGCTGACGGTGACCGACTGCAACGTGATGCTCGGCAAGATCCAGCCCGATCATTTCCCGCGCGTGTTCGGCCCGCATGCGGACGAACCGCTCGACCGCGACGGCGTGGTCGCGAAGTTCGCCGCGCTCGCCGACGAGATCCACGCGGCGACCGGGCGGCGCGAGACGCCCGAGGCGCTCGCCGAAGGTTTCCTGGAAATCGCGATCGGCAGCATGGCGAACGCGATCAAGAAGATCTCGGTGCAGCGCGGCCACGACGTGTCGCGCTACGTGCTGACGACGTTCGGCGGCGCGGGCGGCCAGCATGCGTGCGGCGTGGCCGACGCGCTCGGGATGACGCAGGTGTTCGCGCACCCGCTCGCGGGCGTGTTGTCCGCATACGGGATGGGCCTCGCCGACCAGACCGCGATGCGCGAACGCGCGGTCGAAGCGGTGTTGTCCGACGCGTCGCTGCCGGCGCTGAACGCGGCGCTCGACCGGCTGGCCGACGAGGCCGTCGGCGCGCTGCTCGAACAGGGCGTGCCGCAGGCGCGGATCGCGATCGAGCGCCGCGTGCACCTGCGCTACCAGGGCACCGATTCGACGCTCGACGTGCCGGCCGGCAGCGTCGCCGCGATGCAGCAGGCATTCGAGACCGCGTACCGGCAGCGCTACGCGTTCCTGATGCCCGGCACGCCGCTGGTGGCCGAACTCGCGTCGGTCGAGGCGATCGGCCGCTCCGACGCGCCGGTGGAGATCGCCCCGCTCGCGCCGCGCGGCGACGGCAGCGACGGCAGCGACGGCAGCGATGGCGGCGCTGGCGCACTGCGCGCGCATTCCGCGGTGCGCTTTTATTCCGGCGGCCAATGGCACGACGCGGCGCTCTACGTGCGCGACACGCTGCTGGCTGGCGACGCGATCGACGGCCCGGCGATCGTCGCGGAAAAGAACGGCACGACCGTCGTCGAGCCCGGCTGGCGCGCGCAGATGACCGCGCAGGGCAACCTCGTGCTGACACGCACGACGCCGCTGCCGACGCGCCGCTCGCTTGGCACCGACGCCGACCCGGTGCGGCTCGAGATCTTCAACAACCTGTTCATGTCGATCGCCGAGCAGATGGGGCTGCGGCTGCAGAACACCGCGTACTCGGTGAACATCAAGGAGCGGCTCGACTTCTCGTGCGCGATCTTCGACGGCGACGGCAACCTGATCGCGAACGCGCCGCACATGCCGGTGCACCTGGGCTCGATGGGCGAGAGCATCCGCACGGTGATCGAGCGCAACCGCGGCCGCATGCGCGACGGCGACGTGTTCATGCTGAACGATCCGTATCACGGCGGCACGCACCTGCCGGACGTGACCGTCATCACGCCGGTGTTCGCGGACGGTTCGGACGCGCCGCTGTTCTACGTCGGCTCGCGCGGCCACCACGCGGACATCGGCGGCACGACGCCGGGCTCGATGCCGCCCGATTCGACGCATATCGACGAGGAAGGCGTGCTGATCGACAACTGGCAGCTCGTGTCGGCCGGCACGCTGCGCGATGCGGAAACCCGCGCGCTGCTCGCGTCGGGCCGCTACCCGGCGCGCAACGTCGAGCAGAACATGGCCGACCTGCGCGCGCAGGTCGCCGCGAACCAGAAGGGCGTCGACGAGCTGCGCCGGATGGTCGCGCAGTTCGGCCGCGACGTCGTGCTCGCGTTCATGGGGCACGTGCAGGACAACGCGGAAGAAGCGGTGCGGCGCGTGATCGGCGCGCTGCAGGACGGCGCGTACCGCTACCCGCTCGACAACGGCGCGGAGATTCGTGTCGCGATCCGCGTCGACCGGGCCGCGCGGCGCGCGGAAATCGATTTCACGGGCACGTCCGCGCAGCTCGACAACAACTTCAACGCGCCGAAGGCCGTATGCATGGCCGCCGTGCTGTACGTGTTCCGCACGCTGGTCGGCGACGACATCCCGCTGAACGCCGGCTGCCTGAAGCCGCTCACGGTGATCGTGCCGGCCCGCTCGATGCTGAATCCCGAGTATCCGGCGGCGGTCGTGTCGGGTAACGTCGAGACGTCGTCGGCCATCACCAACGCGCTGTACGGCGCGCTCGGCTGCGTCGCGTCGAGCCAGGGAACGATGAATAACTTCACATTCGGCAACGATCGCTACCAGTACTACGAGACGATTGCGGGCGGCAGCGGTGCCGGCGACGGCTTCGCGGGCGTCGGCGCGGTGCAGACGCACATGACGAACTCGCGGCTCACCGATCCGGAGGTGCTGGAATGGCGCTACCCGGTGCGACTCGATTCGCACCGCATCCGCGCCGGGTCGGGCGGCGGCGGCCGCTGGCGCGGCGGCGACGGCGCGGTGCGGCGGATCCGCTTCCTCGAGCCGATGACCGCGTCGATCCTGTCGAACAACCGGATCCACGCGCCGTTCGGCGCGGCGGGCGGCGAGGCCGGCGCGCTCGGCCGCAACACGATCGAGCGCGCGGACGGCACGGTCGAGGCGCTCGAGCATATCGGCCGTGCGCAGATGGCGCCGGGCGACGTGTTCGTCGTCGAAACCCCGGGCGGCGGCGGATACGGCGCGGCGGGCTGAGCCGGGCGACCGGCGTGGGCGACCGGCGTGGGCGACCGGCGTGGGCGACCGGCGTGGGAGCCCCGCGCCGGTGCGCGGATAACATTGCAACGGACTGTGGAATAAAGCCGTGCATTAATGCCCGAACGGAATCAAAAAATACGGGAAATCGGATCGCAGGAACGCGATCCGACCCTGTCGCCACGATCCCGCCGCATCGCTGTCCCGGTATTCCGAAATCGGCCGCAAACGCCCGCCCGGCGGGGCGTTCAGCCTGCCGCGCCAGACTCGTTGCGCACCGTCGCACCCGCGTTCAGGCAGGCTGCCAATCATGAAAAATCCGGCTTGCCAATCGAGTCCCAATTCCTTGACACTCCGCTCTAAATGTGAGTGCCATTCTCGATCGTCATTTGATAAGATGGCTCTCATCATTCGTTAGGCACAACCTGCGCGCATCATGCGCGAACGCCGGGTCGCATTAGCTGGAAACAAGTACGGGACGAGGCCCATCATCACGGCAACCACGGTTGCCCTTCCGGGAGCGCGCGCTGCGCGGCCCGGAAGGGCGGTCGGCCGACTCGCCTCCGTCTACACTGTGCGTTTTTTCTGGATCGGGGCGTCTCCATGGATGACGAAAACGATAGCGCGGTGCTCGAGGCGCACGTCGGTACGCGCAGCCCCTGCTGGCGTCTCGGCAGCGACAGCAATGCACTCGAACTGGCGGCCGTCCGCGGGCTGACCAACGTCGCCGTCGCGCTGACGGCCGAACAGGCCGCGAGCATCCGCGCGCTGACCGGCGTCACGTCGCACCTCGTGCTCGACATCGCGCTGTTCGGCGAACCGGTCAGGCTCCATCTCGTTGGCCGGAAGGTCGACACGAGCAACTGGGCCGGCACCGCCTCCGCCTATTCCGATGCCGAGTCCGTCGCGATCGATCTCGCGCACGGGCTCGCGTTCGCCGAACAGGTCGTGTCGGAGGTGAACTCGCTCGTCGTGATCCTCGACCGCAACGGGATGGTGCAGCGCTTCAACCGCCTGTGCGAGGAAGTGACGGGCAAGCGGGAGGTCGACGTGATCGGCCGCAGCGCGTTCGAGCTGTTCATGAGCCCGGAGCAGGGCGCGCAGTCGCGCAGCAACATCACCGGCTTTTTCGCGAGCAACCAGTCGTTCGCGGTCGAGCGCTACATCAATACGGTCAACGGGCCGCGCCTGTTCCAGTTCCGCAACAAGTTCGTCCAGAGCGGCAGCGGGGTCGACGAGCAGTTCCTGATCTGCTCGGGCATCGACATCACCGAGGAGCGCAGCGCGCAGCAGCGGCTCACCGAACTCGCGAACACCGACGTGCTCACCGGGCTGCCGAACCGCCATGCGATCAGCGAGCGCATCCACGCGGCGATCGCCGCCGAAACCGCCGCGACGCGCGGGCAGGTCGGCATCCTGTTCCTCGATCTCGACAACTTCAAGCGCGTCAACGATCACTACGGGCACATCACCGGCGACCGGCTGCTGCAGGACGTGTCGGCGATCATCAGCGGCTGCCTGCCGTCCGGCGCGACGCTCGCGCGGCTCGGCGGCGACGAATTCCTCGTGCTGTTCGAGCACGGCACGCGGCCGCTGCTCGAAGCGACCGCGCAGATCATTCTCGAGCGGCTGCGCACGCCGATCCATCTCGGGCTGATGGAGGTCTACACGAGCTGCTCGATCGGCATCGCGATGCATCCGCAGCACGGCGACTCGCTCGAGACGCTGATCCGCAGCGCGGATACCGCGATGTACGTCGCGAAGGAAGAGGGCAAGCATACGTACCGCGTGTTCTCGCTGGAGATGAACCAGAAGGTCGCGAAGTACATGTGGCTCGACACGAACCTGCGCAAGGCGCTCGAAGAGGAGCAGTTCGTGCTGCACTACCAGCCGGTCGTCGATATCGCGACCGGCGACGTGCATGGCGTCGAGGCGCTGATCCGCTGGCAGTCGCCCGATCGCGGGCTCGTCGCGCCGATCGAATTCATCCGCTTCGCGGAGGAGTCGGGCCTGATCGCGCCGCTCGGGCGCTGGGTGATGCGCACCGCGGCCGCGCAGGCCGCCGCGTGGAAGGCGAAGGGGCTCGGTATCCGGATCGCGGTGAACGTGTCCGCGCGGCAGTTGCAGGACATGAACATCGTGCACCAGATGGCGTCGATCCTCGACGCCGCGGGGCTGAAGCCCGGCCTGCTCGACATCGAGCTGACCGAGAGCTGCTTCATCGAGGACGAGGATGCGGCCAACGGGCTGATGCGCCAGTTCCGCCAGCTCGGCGCGGAGATCCATCTCGACGATTTCGGCACCGGCTATTCGTCGCTGTCGCAGTTGTCGCGCCTGCCGCTCGACGCGATCAAGCTCGACCGCAGCTTCATCACGGCCATCGACCGCAATCCGCGCTCGCAGGCGCTGGTGCGCTCGGTCGTGTCGCTCGCGAAGGCGCTGAATTTCGTGGTGATCGCCGAAGGTGTCGAAACGCATGCGGAAGCCGAATTCCTCAAGCAGCTCGACGTCGATCACGCGCAGGGCTACTACTACGCGCGCCCGATGCCGGCACAGGCGTTCGAGGCGTGGCTCGCGGAGACGAGAAAGCTCAGGCTGATCGCCTGAGCTCCGTTCATGAAAGGGCGCCGCCCGCAAGCGGCGCCCGTCGCACTACACCGTGCGCAGCTTCGACACGCGCCGGTTCTGCAGCATCACGAGGCGTTCCATGTACGCGAGATCCTTCGGCTCGATCGTGAACGCCGCATGCACCCATGCTTCCGTGATGTCCATCAGCTCGGAGCGCGACAGCTGGAACACCCGCTCGCGTGCGCGCAGCATCGCGCGCACGCCGTTCAGCTTCGGCTTCGTCACGTCGATGAAGGTACGCGTCGCGAGATACGCGTCACCCGCGTCGAACGTCTGGTCGATCAGGCCGCGATCCTCGTACCACTCGGATGCGTGCGCTTCACCGGTCGCGATCAGCTGCTCCGCGAGGCCCCGATCGGCCTTGCGCGCGACGAGCGAATAGCCGCCCATGCCCGGGAACAGGTTGAACGCGATCTCGGGGAACCCGAGCTTCACGCCCTTCTGCGCGAGCACGTAGTGATGCGCGAGCGCGGCCTCGAAGCCGCCGCCGAGCGCGCTGCCCTCGACCATCGCGATCGAGATCGCCCCGGTGCCGAAGCCCGTGTAGATCTCGTACACGCCGTCGATGCACGAGCGCGCGTAGGCCATCAGCAGGTCGCGCTTGCCGCTGCGGATCGCGTCGACGAAGAAGCTCAGGTCGCCGCCGACGTTGAACAGCTCGGGGACGAGCGAGCCCGTCACCCAGAAGTCGAACGGCAGGCCCGAGTCGCGTGCGACGCGTGCGAGATGGATGATGTCGGTAACGAGTTGCTGGTTGAAGCACGGCCGCGGCTCCGATCGCAGCATCATCCACATGACATTACGTCCTTCTTCGTAAAAGGCAGTCAGTTGCGTGAGTTCGCCGGCTTCATAAAACGGGCGGCACGCGGGATGGGATTGGAGTTGCATGGTATGTCCTCGAGAGATGTGGTTTTTGAAGACCGTCGCGCCCGGTGCCGAGCGGGAGACGGGTTTCCCGCAGGGCGCCGGGCGCGAGGCATCGCCATTGTTGCGCGCGCACAAAAGTCGAATTGCGGGGAACAACGCACGAACAGGACGCAGGTGCCGGTCGCGCCGGGGCGTGCGGGGAAAGTGGCGGCGAGCGGGGCGGGCCGGTATCGGGCGGTATGAGGTGTGAGGCCGGCTGGCGGGGGAAGGCGGCCGGCAAGATCGCCGTGAAGGTCGCCGGGGCAGGGTCGTCGTGTTGCGCGAGTGCGTGCAGGTGGACGATCCGGCGCGTGGCTGCCGGCGTCGTTCGTTGACACGCCGAAAGCGGTGCCGGGCCGCCGGGCGGCCCCTGTGGAAGATGTGGACTGGCGCCGTACCAGTGCGTCGATCAGTCTTGAAGGATCACGCAGCGCGTGGCACCGGGCGTTCCGGGAGGGGACCATGACCGCCTTCCGGAGGGTGTGGCAATTGCTCGTCGGCAGGCTGTTTGACCCCCTCGATCCGCGCACGCGGCATGCGATCGCCGTGACGCCGCTGCTGGCCCGGGGCGGGCTCGGCGCCGACGGCCTGTCGTCGGCGTGCTACGGCCCGGAGGAGGCATTCCTCGCGCTGGCACACCGCACGCCGCTCGCATTGTTCCTCGCACTCGCGACGGCGGCCACCGTGTTCATCATCTCGCTCGGCTGCAACCAGGTGATCGCGCTGTTTCCGACGGGCGGCGGCTAGCGCGCCGCGACGTCGCTGTGCGTGACGAGTGCGGTGATCGCGCTGTGCTTCACGATCAACCGCCGCTACGCGTATACGCGCGCGCAGCTCGCCAAGGAGGACGAACTGTTCTCGGGCAAGCCGCCTGAAGCCGACGAGGCGACCGCGCCGGGCAGGCCCGATCCGTCGCAACCACCGGCCGTGCTGCTGGTCGGCAAGCATCGCGGCGCGAGCATGCGCGTGCTGCTGTGGGTTACCGGCTGTTTCCCGGGCACTTCCGCAACGTGATCGACCTCGCGGTCGGCGAGGTCGATGCGAAGGCATACGACGGGCACGAACATCTCGAACGGCTGCGTCACGCGATCACCGAAGCTCGGCAACGATGTCGCGCATTGCCGTCGCAGCGGCATCGCGGCCGACTACCGGATCGCGCTCGGCACGAACTCCGTCGTCGAATTCATGAACCGCGCGTCGTCGACGCTCGACGAGTATCCGAACGCCGCGAGCTTCGCGAGCCAGCTGATCTTCCGTCGCGTGAATTGCCTCACGGCCTGGCTGCACAACCAGACGCCTGTCGAGTTGCAGGCGTGTCTGCACGTCGATGGCAAGCAGACGGTGCTGCTGCCGATGAACGTCGGTCAGCGGGACGGGCAGCCGCGATGCACACCCGCGTGGACGCGACGCGGCAAGCGCCGCCGGCGACTGCCCCTTGGCGGCCGTCAGGGCCGATGATGCCGATGCGGACGGTTCGGCCGCCGCAGCAGCGGATGATGGAATCTGGCTCTCGCGCGGTCGCGCCCCGGTCGCTTGAAGAAGAACAGCGCGGCGAGCGCGGCGAATGCCAGCAGGACGACGCCTTCCACGATTGCGCTTTCCATGGTGCCTCCCGGCCGCGCGCGATGACACATCGATGACTCATTGTAGGTCGGCCTGCACCGGCTTGACGCGTGCGGATGCGTCGCCCACACTGGCCGGCACGAGGGCCGCGCGCGTGACCTTGCCCGCCGCGCGGCCGCGTTTTCCGAACCGCGACGAGGTGCGATGTGGTGCGCTTTTCTGTCGGCCTGGCCGGCTGGATGTTGGCATGTGCCGTTGCGCTCGGCGCATCGCATGCGGCCGGTGCGAGCCCGGGCGCGAACGTGGCCGCCGATGCGCCGCACGACACGGCCGGCACGGCGCCCGTCACGCTCGTCAGCGACGTCCATGAATTCGTGATCCAGCACGACGGTTCGCTCGACGAGCACGACGATTCGACGCTGCGCGCGAACAACGCGAACGGCATCGACGCCGTCGCGCAGCGTTACGTGTGGTTCGACAAGAATCTCGAGAAGGTGGACCTGCTCGCGGCCGAGACGATCGACCGCGACGGTGTCGCGCATCCGGTCGGCGTGGACGGCATCCGCGACGTGCAGGAACCGCGCTCGGCCGGCGCGCCGACGTTCCAGGACGGGCTGTTGCGCACCGTCGTGTTTCCCGGCGTCGAAGCCGGGTCGAGCACGCGCGTGGCGTTCCGCAAGACCCGCACGAAGCCCGTCAACCGCGGTTACTTCGGCTACACCGTGGAGCCGTCGCGCGAGCCGGTCGACAACCAGCGGCTGATCTTCGACCTGCCGGCCGACATGCCGCTGTACGCGGATGCGCGCGGCTACGTCGCGCTGCCGCCGGTCACGGCGAACGGCCGCACGCGCTACGAGTTCGACTACCGGCACGGCCCGTACGACCGCATCGAGAACGGCGCGGTCGGCTACGCGACCTACGGCGACCGGCTCGTCGTGTCGACGCTGCCCGACTATGCGGCGTTCGCTGCGCGCTACCGCAACGCGGCCGTCGATCCGGGCACGGACGATCCGGCCGTGACGCAACTGGCGCGCACGCTGACCGCGGGCGCCGCCGATCCGCGCGACAAGGCGCGCATCCTGTACGACTGGGTGCAGGCGAACGTGCGCTACGTCGGGCTGTTTCTCGGCGAAACGGCTGCCGCGCCGCATCGCGTCACCGACATCCTGCGCAACCGCTACGGTGACTGCAAGGATCATGTCGCGCTGTTCGGTGCGCTGCTCGCGGCGGTCGGCATCCGCAGCGAACCGGTGCTGATCAATCTCGGGTCCGTCTACACGCTGCCGTCGGTGCCCGGTTACGGCGGCGGGGCGATCAATCATGCGATCACGTGGCTGCCCGATCTCGCCCGCTTTGCGGATACGACGACGTCCGGCATCGCGTTCGGCTATCTGCCGCCCATCGTGATGGATCGCCCCGCGCTGCTCGTCGATTCGGGCGTGCTGTCGCGCACCCCGGCCACGCAGCCGCGCGGCCGCCTCGCGCGCGTCGAAATCGATGCGGCCGGGCCGGGCGCCGCGCAGTTTCACGCGTACATCGAGGATGACGGCTGGACTGCCGAACTCGAACGCAACCTGTTTCGCCGCGCGACACCCGACGCCATCGTCCAGCTCGCGAACAACCGTCTGCGGCAAAGCGGCTTGCGCGGCCGCGCGCAACTGTCGACCAGCGACCGGCGCGTGACCGACGGGCCGTTCGACGTGACGCTTTCCGGCACGCTCGATCATTTCGTATGGCCCGACGGCACGACCGCGTTGCCCGCGCTGTCGAGCCTGACGGGCGGCATCGCGACGCAGGTCGAGAGCTGGCTGGCCGAACCCGTGCGCACGCAGCCGTGGGGCTGTATCGGCGGCACGTTCGACGAGACCGGCCAGATCGCGCTGCCGGCCGACGTCACGGTGACCGACCTGCCGGCCGATACGGCCGTGCACGACCGCTTCGTCGACTTCACGTCGCATTACGTATTCGACGCGGCCGCGCATGTCGTGCAGGTCTCGCGGCGGATGACGGCGGATTTCGGCCGCCAGGTGTGTACGCCGGACGAATTCACGGCGTTGCGCGCGTCGCTCGAACGCATCGAGCGCGACACGCAGGCGCAGATCGTCGTGCGGGCGAAAGGGCGCTGAACGTCGATCGGGCAGGGGACGCGAGCGCGTGGAGACCATCGGTCGGCGCGCAGGAGGGACATCATGACGGAACGGGATCACGAGATCGCCGATCTCTCGAAGGAATTGCTGGGCCGGATCGTGCAAGGCACCGTTGCCGGCGGCGCGGTGGTGGATGCGGAGCAGTGCGCGGCGCTTGCCGTGCAGTGCGCGACGGCGCTGGTCGACAGGCTGGAAGCGCGCAGCGGCTGAGCGCGGCAATCACGCGTGGCGGCAATTCGGGCGACCGCTGGCGGCTGCCGGCGGCCGCGGCTGGCATCACGCGCGATACATGGCGCGTGCGTGACACGTCGCGCCTTACGCTTCGACGCGCGCCTCGCCGTCCGCGCGCACGGCGCCCGGCGGCTTGCCCACCACGCGCTTGAACGCACGGCTGAACGCGGCGAGCGAGCCGTAGCCGAGCCGGTACGCGACGGCCTCGATCGTCTCGTGGTCGCGCGTGATCCATTGCGCGGCGAGCCGCATCCGCAGCTCGGTCAGGTAGCGCACGGGTGTCATCCCGGTGGCCGCGAGAAAGCGTTCGGCGAACACCGAACGTGACACGCCCGCTTCGGTGGCGAGTTCCGCCACGCTCCAGTTGCGGCCCGGATCGCGATGCAGCGCGACGATTGCGCGGCCGAGCTTCGGTTCGCGCAGCGCCTGCACCCAGCCCGTCGCGTCGCCGCAGCCGCATTCGACCCAGCCGCGCACGATGAACGCCGCGACCACGTCCGCGAGCCGCGCGAGGATGCCGGCGAAGCCCGCGCGCGCCGAGCAGGATTCGCGCTCCATCGCATCGAGCATCGGGCGGATTTCCGGGTAGCGCGCGAGCAGCGTGCCGACGTGCATGAACTCGGGCATCGTGCCGACGAGCGGCTGCATGCCGCCGAGATCGAGCTCCATGCACGCGCTGAAGATCAGCGCGTCGCCGGCACCCGGCTCGGTTGTCGCGCAGCTTGCCGGCGACGCGCCCGCCGATGCCACCGACGCGACCGTATCGCAGATCTTCGCGACCTCGAAGCCGTTGATCTCGCGGCACGGCGCATCGGGGTCGGAGACCAGCGCGTGCATGCCGCCGTGCGGCAGCAGGATCGCGTCGCCGGCTTCGAGCTGCATCGTCTCGCCGTTCGCGTCGCGCAGCAGCACGGGCCCGCGCCCGACGAAATGGAACTGCGCGCGGCCCGGCGCATCGCCGAAACTCAGCCCAAACGGCCGCGCCACCTGGATGCGGCGGTACTGGACGCCGCTCAGGCGCATCCCCAGCAGCAGTTCGCTGACGAGGTCGTGTACGTCGGACGCGGACGAAGGCAAGGGCTCGGACATGGCGAGATTCGGACGATCGATCAACAAGAGCGGATTGTATGTCATAGACCGTCCTGCCGTGGTTCCTTACGATACGCCGTCATCGGTATTTTCCCTAAACGACACGGAACGACGCATGAATCCCGGAATTTCCTCTGTCGCCGCGACGGCGGCCCCCCGCGAACCGGCCTGGGGCGCGGTATTTGCGATGGCGCTCGGCGTGTTCGGGCTCGTCACGGCCGAATTCCTGCCCGCGAGCCTGCTGACGCCGATGGCCGAGAGCCTCGGCGTGACCGAAGGCGTCGCCGGGCAGGCCGTCACGGCCACCGCGACGGTGGCGCTCGTCACGAGCCTCCTGATCTCCGCGGTGACGCGCACGATCGACCGGCGGCGCGTGCTGCTCGCGTTTTCGGTGTTGCTCGTCGCGTCGAATCTCGCGGTCGCGTTCGCGACCAGCCTGACGATGCTGCTGATCGGCCGCGTCGTGCTCGGCGTCGCGCTGGGCGGCTTCTGGACGATGGCGACGGCCACCACGATGCGGCTCGTTCCGACGGCGATGGTGCCGCGTGCGCTGTCGATCATCTTCAGCGGCGTGGCGGTCGCGACGATCGCGTCCGCGCCGATGGGCAGCTACTTCGGCCACCTGATCGGCTGGCGCAACGTGTTCCTGATCGCGGGCGCGCTCGGCGGCATCGCGTTCGTGTCGCAGCTCGTCACGCTGCCGTCGCTGCCGCCGAGCGGCACGACGCGGCTGCGTACGCTGATCGACGTGCTGCGCCGGCCGACCGTCGGCCTCGGGATGTTCGCGACGATCCTCGTGTTCACCGGGCATTTCGCGTTCTTCACGTATCTGCGGCCGTTCCTCGAACAGGTCGCGGGCGTCGGCGTGAACGGCCTGTCGGCGATCCTGCTCGGCTACGGTATCGCCAACTTCGTCGGTACGTCGCTCGCGGGCCGCGTGCTCGAACACCGGCTGCGGCCGATGCTGATCGCGATGCCCGCGCTGATGGTCGTGCTCGCCATCGCGCTCGTCGCGCTCGGCCGCGCGCCGATGATCGATGCGGTGCTCGTCGCATTGTGGGGGATGGCCTTCGGCGGCGTGCCGGTCGCGTGGTCGACCTGGGTCACGCGCACCGTGCCCGATGAAGCCGAAAGCGCGGGCGGGCTGATCGTCGCGGCGATCCAGCTTGCCATCGCGACGGGTGCGGCGGCCGGTGGCGTCGTGTTCGACGCGAATGGCGCGGCTGGCGTGTTCGTGGGCGCGGCCGTCGTGCTGGCCGTCGCGGTCGCGGCGATCGTGACGGGCGTGCCGAAGCGGGTCGGCGTCGCCGCGTCCTGACCGGCCGGCGGGCCGGCGCGGTGGTGCGGTGGTGCAGGCCCGCCGGCGGCCGTCCGCCCGTCGAGCGTCAGGCGGTGCCGGCGCCCGCGATGCGGTCGAGGTCCGCAAGGCTGCGGTTCAGCGCGCTGGAGCACCCGGCGCATGTATTCGATCGTATGATGAGCCGCCATTCGTGGCCCGTGTTGGCGCCCGTAGCCGGAAGTGCGGGCGATCGTGGTCCGGCAAAGAGGGCGCGGCGAACGCATTGGCCGTTCGCATGCGCAGCACGATGGGCTCCCGGGACTTTTTCACATGGCAACTGCGTTCGTGGAGTGCCCGGTTCTATGAAGAAGGCAATCGATTTTCACTATCTGAGGCCGTTGTACGGCTGCTTGTTCATCATGACCGATGACGAGCTGGACGATTTCTACATCAACTCCGATGACGGGAGGGCGTGGTTGCTCCGGCAGATGAAGACCCGGTTCGGGCTATACGGCGCTGAATCCCGGGCGCGTGTCGTCGACGCACTGGAGTATGTGCTGGCTTCGGGTTCATGGCTGGCGCACTGGCGTGGCATCGTGCCGCACGCGATTCCGCTGGACGACGTGACGGACAAGGAGAAATATGTTCGCGATCTTTTTCAGGCGCTGGCCGGAAGGGCGCCCGATCCCGCGTTCGACGTTCGTGCGATCGAACTCGTGGACGACATCGGGCCTGACGGAATCAACGTCCGCAAATAGTGAGGCAACCGACGAATGAGCGCGACAGAACGCGAAATGAAGAAGGAAAACGAAACGATCGGGTTGTCCGGCGACGAGGCGTTGCGTGTGCTCACGGAGATCGAATACATCCTCATTTCGTTGCGCAATATCGGCCGCTACTATCACGCTGGCCCGGCGGCAGCCGCAGGCCCGGATCAGGAGTATGCGCGGGAGACCAACCGGTTCATCGACGAGGGCGGCGTGACCCGGCGGCTGGCCGAGGTCAGAAAGATCATCACCGGGAAATTCGACCTGTCGCTCGGCGCCGACGACATGGATGACGTCGAGCGAGCGATGGCGCGTGTCAAGGTCTGGGAGAAACCCGGCGACCTGTGATGGTCGTCGTCGTGTACGGCCGGCATCGCAGTGCCGGCCACCCCCTGTACCAAGGGACAACGCGCGTCAGCCGCCCTGCCTGACCATCTCCGCCAGCGTCTTCATCGCCTGCAGGTACGGATACGGCCCGTGACTGATGCGGGCCACGCCGTAGTCCGCGAGTTCGGCCAATGTCGGCGTTTCCGCGACGCGCATCACGTTCACCGGCAGCGGCGATGCGGCCGTCAGCGCGCGAATGAGCGCCGGCGAGCGCAGCCCCGGCACGAAGAGCCCGTCGGCGCCGGCCGCCGCGTACGCGCGTGCGCGGGCCAGCGTGGCATCGAGCAGGCGCTCGTCGTGCGTGTCGGCCGGCGCCTTGAAGAACACGTCGGTACGCGCGTTGATGAAGTAGTCGGCGCCCGCGCGATCCGCCGCCTGCCGTGCTGCCGCGAGACGGGCTGCGGCGGCTTCGACGTCGCGCAGTTCGCCCGTCGCCGGAAAGCTGTCCTCGAGGTTGCAGCCGATCGCACCGGCCTCGATGCTGAGCGCGATCGTTTCGGCGACATCTTCCGGCCGCTCGCCGTACCCGCTTTCGAGATCGACGGTGACGGGCAGGTCGGTCGCGCGCGTGATGCGCTCGAGCACCTCCATCATGAGCGCGCGCGGCATCTGCTCGCCGTCGACGAACCCGTTGGCCGCCGCGACCGACCAGCTGCCGGTTGCCAGCGCGACGGCGCCCGCGTCGGCCGCCGTGCGCGCGCTGCCGGCGTCCCACACGTTGAATAGCGCCAGCGGCTGGCCCGCGCGGTGAAGCGACCGGAAATACGCGCCTTTCTCGTTGCTGCTCATGTTTGAGTCTCCTTGTGGAAAACCGGGTCGGTCGTCGTGCCGAACGATACTGCCACTGAATCGAGCGCCGCGAGAAAATCGCGCGCGTCGAACAGTTCGCCGAGACTGCGCACGCCGCCTGACACCACGGTGTTGCCCGTCATCAGGCGCACGGCGGCCTCGACGATGATCGGTGCGCTGACCGCGTAGATGTCGCGCCCGGACGCGGTCGCGCGGTGCGTCGTGCCGCCCTGCACGACGATCGCGTCCATCGCGAACTGCTGCGCCGAGCGGCCCAGCGCGTCGGTCGGCGCGGGCGGCGGCGTGGCGGCATCGCGCACGTCGCGCAGCGCGAGCGTCGCGAGCCACGATTCGATCGTGTCGATGCGCAGGTGGCGCGAGAGCGTCATCACTTCCGAAAACGGCAGCAGCGTGACGTCGACCCGGCCGATCGGCGGCGGGAACGGCCATGCGCGTTCGCGTGCGGTCGACGGCACCGGCGTCGGCTTTCCGTCCTTCTGCACGAGCCGTACCGCGCGGTTGCGTTCGCCCGTCACGCGCGTGCCGCGCGTCGGGTGCCAGCGGTCGAGCCCGGTCGCGATATCGACGCGCTCGATCGGCTGGCTCTTGTCCACGACGGCCGTGACGAGCAGGTCGGCCAGGCCGCCGTAGAACGCCGCGGCCGGCACGACGGTCACGCCCGCGGCGCGTGACCGGGCATCGCAGTGTTCGGCCAGCGCCAGCACCGACGGCTGCTCGGCCGTCAGGTCGAGATAGGGGATGCCGGCCCGCAGTGCGGCATCGGCCAGCGGCAGCGCGGTATCGAGATACGGCCCCGCGCAGTTGATCACGGTATCCGCGCCGCGCAGCGCGGTGTCGAGCGCGGCCGGATCGTCGATCGCGGCGACGCGCGCGAGCGACGCTTCGCCGCCGCCTTCCGCGAGCCGCGCCGCATCGCGGCCGATGCGGATCGCGCGCAGGCCGCGCCGTGCCAGTTCGGCGACGACAAACCGCCCGGTATGACCCGTGGCGCCATAGACTGCAACCGTCATTCGATCGTCCATGATCAACTCCGATACAGAACGGTCTGTTTTATAGTACAGACCTGTATCGTCGTCAATCCCGCGGTGCTATGATCGGCTCACTGTTGCGGCAAGGGCGGCCAGCATGGCCGGGTCGGGATGAAAAAGGAAACAGGTACACCAGGGAACGCGCCCGATACGCGCGAACGCATTCTGCAAACGGCCAGCGAGCTGTTCTACCGGGAGGGCACGCGCGCGGTCGGCGTGGACCTGATCGTCGCGCAGGCGGGCGTGGCGAAGACGAGCCTCTATCGTCACTTCGCGACGAAGGACGACCTGATCGAAGCGTTCCTGCTGCGCGAGGACGCCGATTTCTGGGCGCATTGGGATGCGGTGGCCGCGCAGTACCGGCGCACGCCGCGCGAGGAACTGGATGCGCAACTGCAATGGATCGGTGAACGCATCGCGCGCCCCGGCTATCGCGGTTGCCCGCAGATCAACATCGCCGCCGAATACGCGGACGGCAATCATCCGGCCCGCAAGGTGGCCGTCGCGCACAAGCAGGAGCTGCGGCGCCGGCTGACCGAACTGGCGGGCGCGATGGGCGTCGACGAACCGGAAACCTTCGCGCTGCGGCTCGCGACCGTCATCGACGGCGCGCTGAGCAGCGGGCAGGCGCTGCATGCGCACGGGCCCGTGGCCTTCCTGCAGGAATTCGCCCAACTGCTGTTGCCGAAGAAGGGCCGGAAGCAGGCCGGCCTGCCGCGGTAAGTCGCGCGCCGGTTCCGTTCAGCCGCGTTCGGCCGGATCGACGGACAGCACACGCAACTGGCCGCGCAACTGATCGACTTCCCCCGGTGCGAACGGCCGTTCGATCTCGGCATGCGTCTGCTGCCACAGCGGAAATGCCTCGGCCAGCAGGTCGTGGCCGGCCTGCGTCAGTTCGAGCAGACGGCTGCGCCGGTCGTCCGGGTCCTGCGCGATCGTGACGAGGCCGCGCCGCTCGAGCGGTTTGAGCGCGGCCGTGAGCGTGGTGCGATCCATCGCGAGCACCGATGCGACCGATTTCATCGGCGCCGGCTGCGGCCGGTTCAACGACATCAGCAGCGAAAACTGGCCGTTGGTGAGGTCCAGCGGGCGCAGCACATCGTCGAAGATCCGCGCAAGATTGCGCGCCGCGCGCTGCATGTGCAGGCACAGGCAGCAATCGCGCACCATCAGCGTCGTTTCGAAAGGGAGCTTTTCTTTTCGTGCCATGTTGCAATTGTGTTGATATCAACCTATCGTGTCAAGGTCGAGGCGCGGCAGTCCGTCGTGCCCGTCACCGGAGGAGGCGGCATGAGTGCTCAACAGCAGTTGTATCTCGCGGTATTTCTCGGCGCCAAGGATAGCCCGGCCATGAAGGCCTGGCTGGCGTTGCCGGAAGACGAGCGGCGCACGCGCGAGCGCGACGGCATCGCCGCGTGGCATGCCTGGGTCGACCGCAATCGCGACGCGATCGTCGAGATGGGCGGGCCGCTCGGCAAGACGAAGACGATCGATGCGGCCGGCGTCACCGACACGGCGAACGCGATGAGCGGCTTTACCGTCGTGCGGGCGGCGTCGCACGACGCGGCGGCCGCATTGTTCGAAGGCCATCCGCATTTCACGCTGTTCCCGGGCGTGGCGATCGACGTGATGCCGGTGCTGGCGATTCCCGGCGCGTAAACGAGACGAGCGAGGCCAGGCGTTGCGGATCGGCGAGGCGCCGTGGCCGGCATGCGGAAATTTCCGACATTCTGGATGGAGACTGGCGATGAAGCTTTACGGATTTGCCGGCACCCGCACTCAGCGCGCGCTGTGGGGGCTGAAGGAGCTGGATGCCGACTTCGAGTTCGTCTCGGTGAACCTGCTCCAGGGCGAGCACAAGCGGCCCGAATTCCTGCGCCTCAATCCGGCCGGCAAGGTGCCCGTGCTGGTGGACGGCGACCTCGTGATCCCCGAATCGGCCGCGATCGTGCTGTATCTCGCGGACAAGTACCCGGAGAAGGCGCTGCTGCCGGTCGATCTGGCGCTGCGCGCGCAGGCCTACCGGTGGGTGATGTTCGCGGTGACCGAGCTCGAGCAGCCGCTGTGGCGGATCACGCGGCATTCGTTCCTCTATCCGCCGGAAAAGCGCTCGCCGGCCGACATCGAGCTGGCGCGCGAGGATTTCAGGACGATGGCCGCGATTCTGGACAAGCATCTGGAAGGGCGCGAGTTCATCGTCGGCGACACGCTGACGGTGGCCGATTGCGTGACGGCTTACCTGATCGACTGGGCCGGTGAATGCAACCTGATCGAATCGTTCCCGCAGTTGCGGGCGTACCTCGAACGGCTGTATGCGCGGCCGAAGGCGCCGCAGCGGATCGCGGACGCGCGCAAGGCGGCGTGAGCGTGCGGCGGCCGGCCATGGGCCGCATCGGCCAGGCCGGCCGTTCCGTTTGCGCAGTGGGCGAATGCCTGCCGGCCGCGTGTCATGGCGTTAAAGCGTGCGTCGCGCGCGCAGCGCACGCAGGCGCTTGTGCTCACGCTACGTCGTCGGGCCCGCCGAGCGCGCGACACAGCATCGACAGGTCGTTGAGCGTAAGGTGCGGCGCGGCGGCCTGCGGCTGCACACGTTCCGGTTCCGGATGCGTGTCGCGAACCACCCACGCTGCCTGAAGCCCCGCGTTCAACGCACCGACGATATCGAGGTGATAGTCGTCCCCGACGTGCAGCAGTTCCGCCGGCTGCACGTCGAGCGTTTCCGCCGCCGCATGGAAGATCCCGGGCTCCGGCTTCGCGACCCCGAACGCCTGCGCGCTGAGCGTCGCACGAAAGTATTCGCCGCCGCCGGTCATTCGCAGGTCGGCGTTGCCGTTGGTCACCGCGATCAACGGAAACCGCGCGCTCAACCACGCGAGCGCCGGCAACGCATCGTCATAGAATTCGACCCGGTTGCGCGCGGCAAAGAACGCCGCGTACGCGTGCTCGGCGAGCGCGACATCCTCGTTCGCACGCTCCAGCGCAAGCCGGATCGATCCGATCCTCATCGCACGGAAATCGCCGGCGAGCCCGGGGCACAATCGTTCGTATTCCTCACGCAACCCGCTCAGCGCCTGCTGCGTGGACAGCACGCGCGCGGTACCGGGCGCGTGCTCGATCAACCATGCGTGAAGCGCCGCTTCGGCCCGTACGACGGCCGGCCCGAACGGCCACAGGGTGTCGTCCAGGTCGAACGAGAGGGCGGAAACTTTGGCGAGACGCATGGCGGTTGACGAGAGGGTTTCGTTTACCACGGCCACGGAATGGAAATTCCGGTGCCGTTTTCGAGGGCCTGTCGATACAGGAAGCGGGCGACGGTCAGGTCCTGAAGCGCCAGCCCGGTCATGTCGAAGACGGTGATCTCGTGTGGCGCGCGGTCGACCGACGCGGTTCCGGCGAGGATGTCACCGATTTCAGTGCATGGCAAATCCGGCGCCCACTGGCACTCGCCGATGCTGCGGGCCTGATCGTGATCGTCCACGACGATGCGCGCGCGTTCCAGCACGCCTGCCGGAAGCTCGCGCTTGCCGGCCGTGTCGGCGCCGACGCAGGTCAGGTGGGTGCCCGGCCGAACCGCATCCGCATCGAACAGCGCGCCGCCGCCCGGTGTGGCCGTGATGACCACGTCGCTATCGGCCACCGCGTCGTTCCGGTCGCGTGCCACGCCGATCGTGCATCGCTCCCGGAACGCCGATTCGAACTCCGGGTCGGGCTCGCCGCTGACGTTCACGTACCGCACCGTGCACCGTTGCGGCAGCAGCCCGAGCGCGTAGTCGAGCTGGACGCGCGCCTGCACGCCCGTGCCGAACACGCAGATTCGCGTGCTGTCGCGCCGCGCGAGCAGTTGCAGCCCGAGGCCGCCGGCGGCACCGGTTCGCGCGGTGGTGATCGCATTGCCGTCCATGATGCACAGCGGGCGGCCCGTGGCCGGATCGAACAGCGCGACGGTGGCCTGATGCGGTTCGCCGCCGAGCGCCCGGTTGCCGGGCCAGAACCCGGCCGCCTTGAAGCCGAGCAGCGCCTGGCACGCGACGTCGCCCGACTTGATCCCGAATACGCCGCCTGTGTGCAGCTTCTCGCGAATCACCGGAAACACGCGCCCGGCCCGTTGACTGTGCAGCACGAAGGCTTCGCGAACCGCCGCCGTCACTTGAGCGGCCTCGAGGGCGGGTTCGACGGCATCGCGGTCGAGAAGCAGGAGTCGGGCGTCTGTCGGCATGTTCGGGCAAGCGCTTTCGGCGCAATGCAAAACGAGTTGTTTAAATTTTGTCCAGATTTGGACAAATAGTCAATGCATCGGCGACACGGTGCGGGCGCGCGGTTCGGCTCACCACCCGTAGAAGCGCGGCCACGCCCGCGCGCTGCCGTCGTCGCCGATCGCCTGATACTCGGGATGTTGTGCACCGGTGGCGCACGCGTGATTCGGCAGGATGCGCAGGCGGGTGCCGATCGGAAACCGTTGCGCGATGCCGGAGTCGGGCGCGCTCGCGCGCGACACGATCCCGTGTTCCTGGTTGGCGGCGCTCATCACGTAGTCGCCGAGCACGTCGCCGTGTTCGGTGCAGACCTGCCCGTAGCCGAAATCGCGCGCCTGACGCTGCGTGCCGCGGTCGCGGCTCATCGCCATCCAGCCTGCGTCGACGATCGCCCAGCCTTTCTCTTCCTGGTGCCCGATGACGGTGGTCAGCACCGACAGCGCGATGTCGGACAGGTCGCACACGCCGATGTTGTGCATCACGAGGTCGAACATGACGTACACGCCGGCACGCACCTCGGTGACGCCGTCGAGGTGTCGCGCCGCGAGCGCGGTGGGTGTCGAGCCGATACTCACGACCGGGCAGGGCAGCCCGGCGGCCCGGAGGCGTTCTGCCGCGCGCACGGTGCGGCTGCGCTCCTGTTCGGCGATGGCCGCCAGCGCTTCGGGCGTGCTGTATTCGTAGCTCGAGCCCGCGTGCGCCATCACGCCGCCGAGCACGAGCCCGCCGTCGACCAGCGCGCGGCCCACGTCGATCAGCAGGCCCGCGTCGGGCGGGATCCCCGAGCGGTGGCCGTCGACGTCGACCTCGATCCACACTTCGAAGCGCTCGCCATGCGCGCGCCCGAATTCGGCGATCGCGTGTGCAGCCGGCAGGCTGTCCGTGACCAGCTTCAGGTCGCAGCCCTGCCGGCGCAGCGCGAGCGCCTGGCCGAGCTTCGCGGGCACCATGCCGACCGCGTAGACGATGTCGCGGATACCGTGCGCGAAAAACTGTTCGGCTTCCTTGAGCGTCGACACCGTGACGCCTTGCGCGCCCGCGGCGATCTGGGCATCGGCGACGTGCGTGCATTTGGTGGTCTTGACGTGCGGACGGAACCTGACGCCGAGCGCATCCAGGTGTGCCTGCATGCGGCCGATGTTGTGACGCATGCGGCCGACGTCGATCAGGGCGGCCGGGGTGTTGAGGGTTTGAAGGTCCACGATGCGTTGCCTCGGAATGTTGCCGATGCGAGCACTGTAGACGCGTCGACGGGCCGCGTGTTTAACGCAACGCTAATACGGCATTAAACACCGTTTAATCGTCCGGATCGCGCGAGCCCGAGTCCGGGCTCGGCGCCACTCATGCCTTGCCGCGCCACGGCGGCGGGCTCAGCAACCGCGTCGCGGCTTCGAGGAATACCCGTTGCCGCGCGGAACGGCCGGTGCGCGACGGCAGCAGCGCCGTGACCGGCGCGGGCGGCAGGTGCCAGTCGGGCAGCAACCGGACGAGCCTGCCGTTCGCGAGCAGCGGAGCGACGTCCCACTCGGAGCGCTCGACGATCCCGAGCCCGGCCAGCGCCCATTCGGTGATGACGGTGCCGTCGTTGGAGGACAGCGCGCCGGTGACGCGGATCACGGCGGACCGGCGTGGGGCACCCTTGACGTCGCCGCCGGACGAGAAGCGCCATCGCGGGATGTCCTCGTCGTTCTCGCGCAGGCACAGGCAGTCGTATCGGGCCAGGTCGGACGGATGGTTCAATGCCTCGATGCGACGGGCATAGGCAGGGCTCGCGCACAGAAATCGCTCGTTGGGCGCAAGCGGATAGCCGATCCACGACGACGACTTGAGGCTGCCGACGTGCACGACCACGTCGGCCCCCGACGCGCTGGTCAACGGGCTGTCCGACAGGTGGAGCGCGATGTCGAGTTTCGGGTGCGCGCGCTGCAGGTCGCGCACGATCCGCGCGACGTACTTTCGCCCGAAGCCGAGCGGGGCGACGACGCGCAGCGTGCCCCGCACGTCGCCGTGATCGCCTGAAATGCTGACCGGCAGCGCGTCCACGCGCTCGAGAATGTCGACGGCTTCCTGGTACAGCCGTTGCCCTTCGTCGGTCAACGCGATCCCTTTCGGCTGACGCACCGCGAGCCTGGCGTTCAAGCGCGCCTCCATCCGCTGCAGGCGGATCGTGACCGCGGGCGGCGTGAGATCGAGCAGCCGGGCGGCGGAGGCCAGCGAGCGCGACGTACCGATCGCGCGTACGAGCCGAAGGTCGTCGAGGTCGAGCATTTCGTGTCTCTTAATGTGAACGATGCAGGGCATTAAACCGCATATCACGCGTCGTAGCCATCGAGGCGGCGGCGCGGGCGACATGGCCGGTGTCGACGGCTTAAAGAACCGTCGCGTTGCGCCGATATAGAGACGACGTCCGGCTTTCTGTGCAGCGTGTCCAGACCAGCGCGGTGCATGCCGTGGAAGGCCGGGACCTATTCCAACGAAAAAATGGAGCCTCTCACCTTATGAAGTCCGTCTTTACCCGTCCCCTGGCAGGCCGCCTCGCAATCGTCGTCGCGGCCGCTTCGCTCGCCGCGTGCGGCGCGACGAACCCGCTTCAACAGGCCGGCCAGGGGATCATGGGCGCGCTGACGTCCGACGCGGGCCGGGCCGACGTGTCGAGCCAGAAGCCGGTCGTCCTGAAGATTCCGAACGATCCCGGCATCCAGCCGCGCAAGGTCGCGCCGTATTCGACGGTCATCGTCCGCGATGTCGGCTACGACAGCCGCAGCGTGCAGGTCATCGCGAACGCGCAGTACTACCGGCTTCGCTTCGAGAACCTGACGCCCGGATCGTTCGTTGTCCATGCGCGTACGGACAACGGGGTCGCCGGGTCGGGCGTGAAGTACGACGTCAACTTCAACGTGCAGGAATCGCCGAAGGGTTATCAGGTCGCGTTTCAGCCGATGACGCGCAACGCCTATCAGCAGGGGCTGATCGGCAAGTTTCCGGTGCCGAACTTCAACGACGCTGACCTGCGCACGCAGTTGACGTCGCTGCAAATCGTCTACCGCTTCGAGGTGGATTCGCCGTACAACTCGGAATCGGTGACCGCGAACTTCATGCGTCTCGCGCGTCCGATGACCGCGCGGCAGGGCTGGGCCGATCCCGTGACGGGCAAGATCTACAGCAGCTACTTCGTGTCCACCCTGCATGGTCGCGACATGACGTATGTCACGCAGGTGTATCCGTACCACAACGGGTCGAAGGCGGTGATCACGGCGGTGATCACCGGTGTCGAAACCGCGCCGGATACGGTCGACTTCGGCGTGCTGATCAACGATGCGCGCCACATGCTCGAGAGCATCGCGAAGTCCTGATCGTGTGCCCCGGGGCTGCGCGCCGCGTCACGCGCGCAGCCCGACAATCAGCGACCGATGCGCGGCGACCCCGGCCATCACGCCTGACGCCGACGCGAACGTCGCGTTGGTCATCGGCGTCGACGCGTCGCCGGCCACGAACACGCCGGCGACGTTCGTCTCTTTCCCCGCATCGACGCGCACGACAGGGCCGAGCGGCCCGTCGTCGAATGCACAGCCGAGCTGCTGCGCGAGATCGTTCGCCATTGCCGTACGCGCGCCGACGAACAGCGCATCGACCGGCACGACCTGCCCGTCGGCGAGCCGCAACGCTTCGATACGCGGCGCGTCGCCCAGGATTTCGACGACCGGCGAGCGCTCGATGCGTACGCCGCGCGCGTCGAGCAACGCGGCTTCTTCGTGGTTCGCTTCGACCACGCCCTGCGTGAACCACGTCGTCGGGCCCCAGTCCGGAATCAGGATCGCCTGGTGCACGGACAGCGGATGCGTGGCGAGCACGCCGAGCCGCCGGCCGCTCACCTCGTACCCATGGCAGTACGGACAATGCAGCACGCTGACGCCCCAGCGTTCGGCGAGCCCCGGCAGCGCGGGCAGTTCGTCGCGGATGCCGGTCGCGAGGATCAGCCGGTCGGTACTGGCCCGGCTGCCGTCGGCCAGCGTCACGTGGAAGCGGCCGTCCGCATCGCGTTCGGCCGTGCGCACGTCGCCTGCGATCCGCTGCACGGTCGGATACGCGGCGAGTTGCGCGGCGGCTTCCTCGACGATCTGCGCGGGCGGCTTGCCGTCCTGCCCGAAAAAGCCGTGCGCGTGCGCGGCAAAGCGGTTGCGCGGCCGGCCGGCGTCGATCACGAGCACGCGGCGGCGCGCCCGCGCAAGCTGCATCGCGGCCGACAGCCCCGCAAAGCTGCCGCCGATCACGATCACTTCATGATGGTCATGCATGCACCCGCTCCTTTCCTGAACCTGCGTGATTGAAGGACGTGTTCCGATGGCGGCCAACTCATGGAACACGAGAAGTTGCATGATAGGGCGGTGGTATCATTCACGCAACTTCAAAAGTTTCGAGAGAGGGGCGCCGCCCGTGAGAACCGATAGCCGCTTGTCGCGCATGCTGCACGTGCTGATCCACATGGACCAGGCCGACGGCCCGCTGACGTCGGAGACGATCGCGACGATGCTGGGCACGAACCCGGTGGTCGTGCGACGCCTGCTCGGCGGTTTGCGCGACCACGGCTACGTGCAGTCGGAGAAGGGGCATGGCGGCGGGTGGGCGCTGAGTGTCGCGCTCGACGACATCACGCTGCTCGACGTCTATGGCGCGGTGGGCGAGCCGCCGCTGTTCTCCGATCTCGTCACCGACGACGAGGCCGAATGCCTGGTCGAGCAGGCCGTCAACGCGCACCTGTCGGCCACGCTGAAAGAGGCCGAGACGACGCTGCTCGCGCGCTTCGGCGAAGTCACGCTCGGCATGCTGTCGCGCGATTTCGAAGCGAAGGCGGCCCGGCGGCGCAAGCCGCGCTGACGCGCTGCAGCATCGCGGCCGGGCACGGCCGCCGTGCGCGCCGGCGCGGCCGAAACCGTCGCGCCGCGATGTTCTGTCCCCCAACTTCTGCCCGGTTCGCCCGCCACAGGGCAAAATACGGGTTTTCCGCACCCGCGAGGGCGCGACCGAATCACGCGCCGGGCGGCGGCAGTGCGCAATCCGCACGCCGCCGCCC